>NZ_AP025170.1:3067554-3735108 GCF_003402535.2 Cupriavidus sp. P-10 | reverse complement strand
TGTTTGTTGTTTAGTAGTCGCACCCGGGATCGCGGTCCGGGCACGTCACGAGCGGCGTAAACGTCGCGTCGACCGGGCCATGCTGCCGAACTGGTAATCAATACCAGTTGGCGTACCCCCGCGGCATGGCATGCGACAGCCAGCGAGCAATCGGCTCGCCGCACTGAGCGTGCGTTAACTCATGCGTTTTTCGCGGTGGGGGGCCCGGGTTGCGCCTGCGCCACGCAGCCCGTGATGTGTTTGGACCCGGATTGTACCCCCGCCCCCAAGTTATCCACAAAGGATAAGTCTGTGGACAACTTGTGCAAATTCAGTGGATTGCTGTGCACAACCCGTGCTGCAGTGCGGGGTAGCGGGTTGTGGAAAGCCGCAAAACTTCAGGCAAAACATGGACTTCGACCTCAGTTGTCCTATATGTTGGCGGCGCCGCAGGCACATATGTTTTTGCACTGACCACTGTGGACAATGGCGCACTGACAGGTTCTTCGGTTTGTGGCATATGTGTCGGCGCACCTCGCCGTTTACCTTGACACCGTCGACAAAACTGGGTTAAATGCCGGGTTCTGCGATGCGGCAGGGGATCACGTATGCGCATCGCCGGGTCTGGCCTGTTCGTGCCGTCCGCGCCAGCAGGCCTACGCCTGCACCGCGCCGCCGGCCGGCAGCAAGACAGAACCAGAATCGTCGGCATTACCGCGGCAGTTCCTTGCCAGCGGCAGCCCCATGCGAACCATACGCGGCGGCCACGGCACCCCGGCACCGGCCGAAGCCGGGCACGCCCAGATCAACCAGAGAGTGCAACATGAAACGTACCTACCAACCTTCCGTTACCCGCCGCAAGCGTACCCATGGTTTCCGTGTGCGCATGAAGACCCGTGGCGGCCGTGCCGTCATCAACGCTCGCCGCGCCAAGGGCCGCAAGCGCCTGGCCATCTGAGGCCCGGGCAACCGGCCTGACGGCGCCACCGGCGCCGTCAATGCCTCTTGCCTCGGGTCCAGGACGGACTGCGCAGTTTGCGCCGGGTTGCCGTCGGGTCCAGCTAGTCAGTCAGCAGTATCTCTCGCCAGCCTTGCCCAGCGTGTCAGCCCATGCCTTCCCCAAAGCCGCGAGGCTCACAAAGACGGATGAGTTTTCATCCGTTTTTGCTTTGCGGCCCCGGCGGCGCAGTACGCATTTCGTGCTCTATGTGCGCGCCAACGGCCTGGCAGAAGCCCGGCTGGGCGTGGTCGTGGGCAAGAAGTTCGCGCCCCGCGCCGCCGAGCGCAACCTGGTGAAGCGCATGGCGCGCGAGCTGTTCCGCCAGCGCCGCGACCAGTTGTCTGGGCGCGATGTGCTGTTGCGCTTGCAGACAAAATTCCCGCGAGCGGAATTTGCCACGCGTGCCGCTGTCCGACGGGCGTGCGCGGCGGAAATTGCCAGCCTGCTGGAGGTAGCGGCAAAACCGCTGCCACCGCCGCCGGTGCCGTCCGCCACGCCTTCCGCCCCGCCAGCCCCACCGCCGGCGGGTGCTCCGCAAAGCCAGCCACCCGGCCTTCCGGCCTGATCGCGAGCCAACGCCCGCCATGAAGCGAATCCTGATAGCCCTGCTGCGTATCTACAAGATCGCCCTGAGTCCGTACCTGGGCTCGCAGTGCCGCTTCCTGCCAACCTGTTCCGACTACGCCCGCGACGCAATCGTCCATCACGGCGCCGCGCGCGGCAGCTGGATGGCCGCCTGCCGGCTGTGCCGTTGCCACCCCTTCGCCCAAGGCGGGTATGATCCCGTGCCGGGCACGGAAGCCGACACTGCCAGGCCGGACTCAAAGCCGCAAACCGCCGCGGACTGTTCCGTCCATGCCGCGGCAGGCCATGCGCCTGCCGTGATCCGTCTGCCCAGACCCTGATTTCTCCGACCACAGCCAGACATGGATATCAAACGCACCATCCTCTGGGTCATCTTCTCGATGTCCCTCGTGCTGCTCTACGACAACTGGCAACGCGCCCAAGGCCATGCGTCGATGTTCTTCCCGAGCACGACGCAGCAGGCCGCTTCGGCGCCGGCCGCCAGCGGCGCGGCCGCGCAGGGCGACGTGCCCAAGGCCAACGTCCAGCCGGGCGCAGCCGCACCGGCCGCTGGCGCCGCGCCGCAGGCCGCCGCCCAGCCCACCGGCGAGAAGATCGTGGTGACCACCGACACGGTGCGCGCCGAGATCGATACCGCCGGCGGCATTTTGTCGCGCCTGGAGCTACTCAAGGAACTCGAGAAGGACGGCAAGCCGGTGGTGCTGTTCGAGCGTGACAACGTGCGCACCTACATGGCGCGCTCGGGCCTGATCGGCGGCGACCTGCCCAACCACACCACGGTGTTCACCGCCGCCCCGGGCCAGCGCAACCTGGACGGCGCAGAGCAGCTGGAAGTGGTGCTGACCGGCGAGAAGAACGGCGTGAAGCTGGTGAAGACTTACATCTTCCGCAAGGGCAGCTATGTGGTCGACACCAAGTTCGCGGTGACCAACGCGGGTACCGCGCCGGTGTCGCCGACGCTGTACCTGGAGCTGGCGCGTGACGGCAGCAAGGTGGAGCAGTCGCAGTTCTACAGCACCTTCACCGGCCCGGCGATCTACACCGACGCCGACAAGTACCACAAGCTCAGCTTCGAAGACATCGCCAAGGGCAAGGCCAGCGTGCCGGCCGCCGCCAACAATGGCTGGGTGGCGATGGTGCAGCATTACTTTGCCTCGGCCTGGATCCCGCAGACCGGCAAGGAGCACAGCTTCTACGTCCAGCAGATCGATCCGAACCTGTACCGCGTGGGCATCCAGCAGCCGCTGGGCGAGCTGGCCCCGGGCGCCACGGTGACCACCGATGCACGCCTGTTCGCCGGTCCGCAGGAAGAGCACATGCTCGAGAAGATCGCCCCGGGCCTGGAACTGGTGAAGGACTACGGCTGGCTGACCATCCTGGCCAAGCCGCTATTCTGGCTGCTGGAGAAGCTGCATGGCTTCCTGGGCAACTGGGGCTGGTCGATCATCGCGCTGACGGTGCTGATCAAGCTGGTGTTCTTCCCGCTGTCGGCGGCGAGCTACAAGTCCATGGGCAAGATGAAGGACCTGCAGCCGCGCATGACGTCGATCCGCGAGCGTTACAAGAACGACCCGCAGAAGATGAACCAGGAGATGATGGGGCTGTACAAGACCGAGAAGGTCAACCCGCTCGGCGGCTGCCTGCCGATCGTGATCCAGATCCCGGTGTTCATTGCGCTGTACTGGGTGCTGCTGTCGTCGGTGGAAATGCGCGGTGCGCCGTGGCTGGGCTGGATCAAGGACCTGTCGGTGCCGGATCCCTTCTACATCCTGCCGATCGTGATGGCCGTGTCGATGTTTGTGCAGACCAAGCTGAACCCGACGCCGCCGGATCCGGTGCAGGCCAAGGTCATGACGATCATGCCGCTGGTGTTCTCGGTGATGTTCTTCTTCTTCCCGGCCGGCCTGGTGCTGTACTGGGTGGTGAACAACATCCTGTCGATCGCGCAGCAGTGGCAGATCAACCGGATGCTTGGCAAGGGCAAGACGGCTGTCGTGGCCAAGAGCTGATTGCCAGTTGCGTTGATGTAGTTAGCAAAAGGCCCGGCGGAAGCCGGGCTTTTTGTTTGTGCAGGGCATGTTGCAGCGGGCGTATGCTACGGGCCTGCGCCTCATTGACTGGAGAATTCCCATGAGCTGGTCCGCCAAGCAATACGTTGCCTTTGAAGACGAACGCACGCGTCCCGTCCGCGACCTCGTCGCCGCCATCCCCAACGAGATCGTGCGCAACGCGGTGGATATCGGCTGCGGCCCGGGCAACTCCACCGAGGTGCTGCTGGGCCGCTACACCGGCGCGTCGATCACCGGCCTGGACAGTTCCGACGACATGGTCGACGCCGCGCGCAAGCGCCTGCCTGACGTGCAGTTCGGCGTGGCCGACATCGGCGCGTGGGACGATGCCGGCCCTTACGACGTGATCCTGGCCAACGCCGTGCTGCAATGGCTGCCGGACCACGCCAGCCTGTTCCCCAAGCTCGTCTCCAGGCTTTCCGAAGGCGGCACGCTGGCCGTGCAGATGCCCGACAACCTGGAAGAACCCGCGCACCGGCTGATGCGCCAGGTGGCGGCGGAAAGCCCGTGGGCGGAAAAGCTGGCCGGCGCCAGCAAGGCGCGCGCGGAGCGTTCCCCGGCGCGGTGGTATTACGAACTGCTGCGCCCGCTGTGCCAGCGCGTGGACGTGTGGCTGACCACCTATCACCACCCGCTGGCTGGCGGGCCGGCGGCGGTGGTGGAGTGGTTCAAGGGCAGCGGCCTGCGGCCGTTCCTGCAGCCGCTGGACGAGGCCGAGCGCGCCGCTTACCTGGCGCGCTATGAAAGCGAGATCGCCAGGGCATACCCCGCGCTGCCGGACGGATCGGTGCTGCTGCCGTTCCCGCGCCTGTTTATCGTGGCAACGCGCTGAACGCCATCTGCCGGATCTGCCGGATCTGCCGGATCTGCCGGATTTGCCGGATCTGCCGGATCTGCCAGGTCAGGCCGGCTTGTGGCACACCGCCTCGATGTTGTGCCCGTCCGGGTCCAGCACGAAGGCGCCGTAGTAGTCCGGGTGGTAGTGCGCGCGGATGCCGGGCGCGCCATTGTCGCGCCCGCCCGCCTCGATGGCGGCGCGATAAAACTTATCCACAAGCTCGCGGCTGTCTACGCGGAACGCTACGTGGATCGGCGGCCGGTTCGGCTCGCCACGGTGGATCCAGAAATCCGGCTTGCCCGGCGGCCCGAATCCCGCCACGTCGGTGCTGCCGGTGACACTGGCCGGGAATTCCTTGACGAGGTCGTAGCCGATGGCGCCGAGCGCCGCCAGGTAGAACGCGCGGCTCCTGGCGTAATCGCTGACGCTGGCGCCGGTATGGTCGATCATGCTTGGCTCCTTGCAGGGTTGGGCTCAGGCCAGGTCGAGCACGCTCATGGTGGCGTTGAAGCGGCTCACCAGCACCGATTCGCCGTGCACGTCCGCAAACACATCCGCCTCGACCACGATGATCGAGCGGCCGGACTTGAGCACGTCGGCACGGCAGCGCAGCCGGTCGCTGCGCACGGCCCTGAGCAGGTTGATCTTGAATTCCGCGGTGACCACGTGCTGGCCCGCTTCGAGGATGGTGGTGCCCGCGGCGCCCGCGGTGTGGTCGGCCATGGTGGCTTGCACGCCCGCGTGGACGATGCCGCCGTGCTGCAGGTGGCGCGGCGTGATGGCCAGCGTCGATTCGCACCAGCCCGGCCCGCAGTCCGCCAGCGCGATGCCGACGTCATTGACGAACGCGGCCTGGCGGAAGCCGGCCTCGATGGTGTCGCGCAGCAGCAAGCGCTCCTGTTCGGTGGTCATGGCGGGTCCTCTTACGGTCTCTGCATCACCAGGCGGTGTGCGCATTCCAGCGCGACGGCGGGCCGCTGTCAACCGCGGCAGCGCCGGATACGCCGCCCGGACGCATTCGCGCGTGCCGTCGCCTACACTGGTGGCATCTGCGTCCCCACCGGCGCGCCTGACCGCATGAAGACCGCCATGACCGACGCCAAGCCGTTCACGCTGCGCCGCAAGACGCAGCCGGTCGTTGCTTTTGCCGCGCTGACGCAAGCCAGCCTGGCGCGGATCGACGCATCCCTGCAGAATTTGCTGCACCGCGACGAAGCGGAAGACCTGCACGCACTGCGCGTGGCGGTGCGCCATGCGCGCGCGGTGCTGTGGGCGCTCGGGCCAGCGCTGCCAACCCTGGAACGCGACCGCTGGAAGCGCGAGCTGCGCACGCTGGCGCAGGCGACCAGCGAGGTGCGCGACTGGGATGTCTTCCTGGCCGAGACGGTTGCCCCAGCGCGCGAGAAGGAACGCAAGGATCCCGTGCTGGCCGCCGTGGCCGACACTGCCACAACCCGGCGCAACATGGCGCGCGCGGCCATGCTTGCCGCACTGGTCAGCTATCGCGACGGGCAGCTGCCTGTCGTGCAGCGTGATCTCGCCCACCTGGCCCACCTTGCCGGGAGGGTTGCCGCCAGGAGCGAAGCCGGGAAGCGCGACCGCCTGGGCCAGTTCGCCCGCAAGCGCGTGCGCCGCGGGCGCAAGCAGTTGCGCGGTTTGAAACAGGCAGCCCATGGCGGCGACCTGCGCGCGGTGCACGACCAGCGCATCGCGGGCAAGCGGCTGCGCTACACGATCGAGGCGCTGGAGCCGGTGCTGCCGTCGCGCTTTACCAAGCGGCTGCACCGCAAGCTGGTCAGGCAGCAGTCGCGGCTGGGCGGCTTTGTCGATGCCATGGTCGCGCGCCGGCTGATGGGCGAGTGCCTGGACGTGCCGGAGTTGCCCGACGACGTGCCGCCGCCACCGCCCGGCGCGAGCTGACGCCCCGCCTGACATGGCGGCCGACCTACCGCGCCGCGCGGCGCTTCTGCAAGTGCAACCCACGCCACGCCAACCGCAACCGATCTGCGACAATACCGCCATGACTGCTCCCCAGGTTCCCATTGCCGCCATCGCCACCGCGCCCGGACGCGGCGGCATCGGCGTGGTGCGCGTGTCGGGCCCCGATGTCGGCCCCGTGATGCGCGCCGTCTGCGGCCAGGCACTGAAGCCGCGCCACGCGACCTACCTGCCGTTCCTCGACGGCCAGGGCAAGGTCATCGACCACGGCCTCGCGCTGTACTTCCCCGCGCCCAATTCATACACCGGCGAAGAGGTGCTGGAGCTGCAGGGCCACGGCGGCCCGGTGGTGATGCAGATGCTGCTGACGCGCTGCCTGCAGGCCGGCGACAGCATCGGCCTGCGCCTGGCCGAGCCGGGCGAGTTCACGCGCCGCGCCTTCCTCAACGACAAGCTCGACCTGGCCCAGGCCGAGGCAGTGGCCGACCTGATCGAAGCCAGCACCGAAGCCGCTGCGCGCTCGGCGGCGCGCTCGATGGAAGGCGAGTTCTCCAATGCGATCCGCAAGCTTGTGGATAAGGTTATCCACCTGCGCATGCTGGTCGAGGCCACGCTGGATTTCCCCGAGGAAGAGATCGATTTCCTGGAGCAGTCCGACGCGCGCGGCCAGCTCGCGACCATCCGGAATGAACTGGGCGGCGTGCTGGCGCAGGCGCGGCAGGGCGCGCTGCTGCGCGAAGGCCTGTCGGTGGTGCTGGCGGGCCAGCCCAACGTGGGCAAGTCCTCGCTGCTCAATGCACTGGCCGGCGCCGAACTTGCGATCGTCACACCGATCGCCGGCACCACGCGCGACCGCGTGCGCGAGACCATCCAGATCGACGGCATCCCGCTGCATATCATCGACACCGCCGGCCTGCGCGAGAACGCCACCGACGAAGTCGAGCGTATCGGCATCGAACGCACCTGGGACGCCATCCGCCGCGCCGACATCGTGCTGCACCTGGTCGACGCCACCGACTACCTGCGCCACGGCCTGTCCGAGATCGACGACGCCATCGACGACCGGCTCAGCGGCCATCTGCCACCGGGCTCGCCGATCGTGCGCGTTGTCAACAAGATCGACAAGGCGCCGGCAGTGGGCGACACGATGTTCGGCGGCAACCGCCCGCACGTAGTCGCCGCAAACGGCCCTAACCCCACCGAGATCTGGATCTCTGCGCGCACCGGCGCCGGTATTGAATTGCTGCGGCGCGAGTTGCTGCGGCTGGTGGGCTGGCAATCCGGCAACGAAGGCACTTTCCTTGCGCGCGAACGGCATCTGACAGCGTTGCGCAATGCGCAGTCGCACCTCGATATCGCGGCGGAGCAGGCAGAGCATCAGGCGCAGGCGCTGGACCTGTTCGCCGAAGAACTGCGGCTGACGCAGGAGTGCCTGAACAGCATTACCGGGGAGTTCACCAGTGATGATTTGTTGGGCACGATTTTTACGCGGTTTTGTATTGGGAAGTAAGGCGGTCGCTACCGGAACGCGCCACCTTCTTCTCCCATGCGCCTCACCCTAATCACCTTCGGCACCCAAGGCGACTGCCGCCCCGTCGTAGCCCTCGGCCTGGGCCTGCGTGACGCAGGACATGACGTGCTGATGCTCGGCGAACGCTCCGCCGCGCCGCTTGCCGCCGAGCATGGCCTGCCGTTCGCGCCAATGGCCGGCGATATACAGCAAACCCTGCAGCCCGGCGGGGCCCTGCACAAGCTGATGACCGAGGGCGGCAACGTGGCCGAGGCCACGCGTGCCTTTGGACGCATTGCGGAGGAGAACACCGAGGCGTGGATGGCACAGTTGGCGGAGGCGGCGCGCGACATTGATGGCATCGTGTTTTCGGGACTGACGGCTTACGTGGGGCTGTCCGTGGGTGAGCAGCTGGGCAAGCCTGTGATCGGTGCTGGCATGTTCCCGATCTCGCCGACGCGGGATTTTCCTTCGGCCTTGCTGCCGCCGTTCCGCATGCCCGGCTGGGCCAACCGGGCCAGCCATGCTGTGATCAATTTCGTGCTGTGGCGGATGTTCCGCAATGCCACCAACGCGGCGCGCGCAAAGTTGTTTGGCGTGGCGCCGCGCCGGGCGATGTGGCGCGATTTCCCGTCGCTGTATGCGATGTCGCCGCACCTGGTGCCGCGCCCGCGCGACTGGCATGCGGACTGGCTGGTGACCGGCGCGTGGAACGTGCCGGCGCAGCCGGACTGGCAGCCGACCGCAGCACTGTGCGACTTTTTGGCGGCCGGCGCGCCGCCGCTGTATATCGGCTTCGGCAGCATGGCGGGCTTTGACCGGCAGAAGGTGGTCAATGCCATGGTGCAGGCCGTTGACGGCCGGCGGGCGCTGTTCTATCCGGGCTGGTCCGGTATCGATGTGTCCGCGCTGCCGGCCAATTTCCATGTAATCGGCGCCACGCCGCATGACTGGCTGCTGCCGCGCGTGGCGGCGGCGATCCACCATGGCGGGGCCGGCACCACGCATGCGGTGGCGGCGGCGGGCGTGCCGTCGATCGTGCTGCCGTTCGCGGGCGACCAGTTCTTCTGGGCGGGCCGGCTGGCGGCGCTGGGCGTGGCGCCGGCATACGTGCCGGGACACAAGATCGACGCGGCGCGGCTGGCGTCGATGATCGCCTTTGCCGAGCGCTCCGAGACGCGCGACAAGGCCGCCGCGCTGGGTCGCGCGGTGGCCGCGGAGCAAGGGGTGGAACACGCGGTGGCCGCAATCGGGCGCTTCTGCGCTCCGGGTGGCGCATAATCGCGCTTTCGCCGTTTGCATGCCCCCAGGCAGGACCCCCAGATGTTGAACCGTACCCAGCAGATCCTCATTGCCATCGTCGCCGTGGCTGTCCTTGGCATGTTGTGGTTTGCCGGCAATGACCGGCATGACGATGCCTCCACGGCCCCCGCCGATCCGGGCGAGCTGGCCGCCGCCAGCGCGGTGCCGGCCAGCGACGTGCGCGGCGTGCCGCGCGACGGCACGCTGGATCCGGTCAGCATCGACCCGCAGCGGCCCGCCGACCGGCTGCCGCAATATCAGGCCAGCGCCATACTGGACGACTACCGCAACGATCCCAAGGCCGCGGATGCGCGCTACCTCGACCACTATGTGATCGTCGAAGGCGTCGCCAGCGGCGTGCGCCGCGAGGGCGAGCAGGTCTTTGTCGACATCCGCACCAACGACCCGGCCGCCAATGTGCGCGCCTTGCTGCTGCAGCGGCAGATCTGCGGCCCGGCGGGGCGGGTCTGTGAAGTGGAGGCCCGTGCGACCATGGTTCGGCGCGGCCAGAAGGTGGCGGTGGAGTGCAACGGCGCGGGCCAGGCCGATGGCGTGCCGCTGCTGCGCGACTGCCTGCTGCGCGGCGGCGCCAACTGAGCGCTAGCCTGATCGGGAGAACCTGCGATGCAATCCTTGCTGTCCGTGCTTGCGCTCATCATCCTGGCGGCGACCGCCGCCGGCCTGGCTTCGCCGCGCTGGCTCAGCGAGACCCTGCTGGGCGGCCGGCCCGTAACGCGACTGCAGGTCGCGGTGGTAGGCCTGTGCCTGGCTGCGTTCTGCCTGATCCTGGTGGGCCGGCTCGCGCAAGGCGGGGCGAGCGGCTGACGCGCCACGCCGACACAGCAGCGCGGATTTTGTACTTCTGTTCCGGGCATTGACTGGCGCCGGCAGCGCCTACAGTGTGAAGGCACGCTGCCCGGATTGCGCGCCGGCGGCGGTGTCTCAAGCCATCCAGGATTCCCATGAACAAAGCCCTGCTGGCCGCCAGTGTCGGCCTGCTGCTGTGCGGCTGCTCGACCTACCAGGCCGTGACCCCGGTCGACCGCCTCGACCAGTCCGATCCCAATACCGCGTTCCAGGTGCCCGCCGGTGGCGGCCCGCGCGGCAACTACGGCGCCAACGGCATGCTGCTGTGCGTGGTGGTGAGCCCGGTCGGCGGCAATAACTATGTCGAAGCCTTCCGTGCGTCGCTGGAGCACCGCAACTTCGAGGTGAAGATGCTGCAAGCCGAGGCAGCGTCGGCGCTGGCGTGCCCGATGGTGGCGTATTACACCGCGCGCAGCGCCTGGTTCTGGACGTCATACCTGGTCAGCGTGGATATCACCGTCTTCCGCCAGGGCGACCGCGTCGGCAAGGCGATCTACAACGCCAACCGCAGCGCGGGCGGGCTCAACCTGAGCAACCTGGTGCAGCCGGCGTCCAAGCTGGACGAGATGGTGGAGCAACTGTTCCCCGGCATGCTGCCGCCGCCAGCGCCGTCGGCCGGCACGCCGCCGGCGCCGACGGCGGGGGCCTGATCAGGCGAGGCCTTACCTTTCCACGCCCGTCGGCAAACCCGGCTCAGCGCTCGAGCTTGCCCAGCCGCACCACGGTCACGCCGGGGCGCAACTGGCGCAGCGAAGGCATCACCAGCACGCAGTCGGGGTAGGGCGTCACCACCGGCTCGCCGTCGCGCCAGCCGATGACCGTGCCGGCATCGGCAAAGGTCTCCAGGCCGGTATAGGGGCCGGCAAAGCGGAAATCCATGCTGGCGGCGACCACCGGCTCGGTCACCCGTACCACCCGCTGCGTGGCGGGCAGCGGCTGCAGCCAGCCGGCGGGCAGGTCGGCGGCGTCGACCACGCCGGCGTGCAGCAGAAAGCGCGCGGTGCTGTCCTGCGCCACCGTCACGGCTGCCGGCTCCCAGTGCTGGCCGCATTCGATCAGCAGCGCATTGCGCGGGCTGGCGGGATCGCCGAAGCCGTCGTAGTCACGCATGCGGCGGCCCTCGGGGTGGCCTTCGTCGACGATCACGTCGGCCGGCGCGCCCAGCGCGCGCGACAGGGCGATGCCCTTCTCTAGCGGGCCGGAGACGATCAGCGGGCGGCTTTTCTCATGCATCGAGTGCAGGTCGAGCAACAGGTCGACGGTGTCGATCACGGGGCGCATGGCGCGCGCGCGGCGCAACTCGGAGGAATCGCGGCTGGTGTCGTCCAGCGTGGCGGCGGTCCACACGCGGTTGAAATCCTGGTCGACGAAGCGCGACGCGTCTGGCCTGGCCGGGTCGAAGCTGCGGTAGGCGTCGACGTTGGCAAAGGCCAGCGTCAGGCGGCCGCGGCGCGGACGCAGGCCGTGGTCTAGCAATGCCTTGACGGCGATGGCGCCGCAGACCTCGTTGCCGTGGGTCAGCGCGTTGACCATCACGTGGGGGCCGGGCTCGCCGCTGTCGAAGGTGTACAGGTAGGGGATGCCGGTGTTGCCGGGGGCGTAGGGGCCGATATCGGGAAAGGTGACGTCGACGGGGTAGGCGTCGAGGTGGGTGGGTTGGGTCATGGGAATCGGTGCTCTCAGGGGTGCCCGGTGGGTCGGTGCCTGGCGGGTCGTATGGATTGGGACGTCGTTGGTACTGGCAGGCGCCGGCCCTCTCCCCCGGCCCCTCTCCCGCAAGCGGGAGAGGGGAGCAAACCGGTGGGTTGGGAGAGGGCGTCGGACCTTGCCCACGCGCGCTGTGGTCTTCCCTCTCCAGCAAGCTGGAGAGGGAAAGGAAACCGGCGGCTTGGGAGAGGGCGTCAGGCCTTGCTCATGCTCGCTGTGGTCTCCCCTCTCCCGCGTGCGGGAGAGGGGCGGGGGAGAGGGCCGGCGCTGGCAGCACCGACATCCCATCCCTCACTCACGAATCCCGGCCGTCTGCACAATGGTCCGATAGCGCCCCGTCTCGCGCTTGATAAAGCTGCCGAACTGCGCAGGATTGCCCGGCGTCACTTCCACGCCGGCCTCGGCCAGCTTCTTCTTCACGTCCGGCATCGCCAGCACGGCCTGCATCTCGGTGTTGAGCCGGTCGACCACCGGCTTGGGCAGGTTGGCCGGCCCCATCAGGCCGAACCACACGCCCATGTCGACGCCCTTGAGCGCCGGCGTCTCGGCCAGTGCCGGCACGTTCGGCGCCACCGCGGCGCGCTTGGCGCCGGTCACGCCGTAGGCCTGCACGCGGCCTGCCTGGATATGCGGCAGCGCCGACGACAGCACCATCACCGCCAGGTCGATCTGGCCGCCGAGCAGGTCGGTGGCCATGGCCGATGCGCCCTTGTACGGCACGTGGGTGATATTGACGTTGCCCTGCTGCTTGATCAGCTCGCCAGCCAGGTTCAGCGGCGTGCCCACGCCCGACGACGCATAGGCCAGCTTGCCCGGCTGGGCCTTGGCCAGCGCGATCAGCTCGGCGGCGTTCTTCGCCGGCAGGCCGGGCTTGCCGACCAGCACCATCGGCTGGGTGCCGACAAAAGTCACCGGCGCCAGGTCCTTCTCGCCGTCGTAGCGCACCGCGGGGTTGGTCAGGCGCGCGATCGACACTTCACTGCCCGAGCCCATCAGCAGCGTGTAGCCGTCGGCCTCGGCCTTGACTACCTTGGACGCGCCGATGGTGCCGCCGGCACCGCCCAGGTTTTCGATGACCACGCTCTGGCCGAGGCGCTTGCCCAGCTCCGGCGCGATGGTGCGGGCGACGAGGTCGACGCTGCCGCCCGCGGTGTAGCCCACCACCAGCGTGATCGGCTTGGCGGGCCAGGTGCTGGCGAAGGCGCCGCCGGTAGCGGTGGCAAGGCAGAGTGCGGCAGCGGCCGCGCGCAGGATGGTCTTCATGGTCTTGGCTGGGGGTCCCCGGAATCGATGTTGTGACCCGATATTAGAGAGCGGCCGGCCCGGTCGGCATGCGGCTTTGGCAAGGGGGGTTGCCGATTCGGCAATGGTGGCGATCACTGCTCACCGTGGGGCCGCCACCGCCGCGCGCCAGAACGCCTCGGCCAGCGGCCGCATCGGCGCGCGTGGGCGGTACAGGCGGATATCGAGGGCGAGGTCGCCGCCATCGTCAGCTCCGGCGGCGGTGGCACCGATCGCCCGCACCAGCCGGCCCGCGTGCAGGTCGTCGGCGATCAGCCGCGCGGGCAGCCACGCCAGCCCCATGCGCTGGCGCACCATCTCGTGCACCGACTCGGCAAAGTCGCTGACCGCGATCACGTCCAGCCGCGGCGCCAGCTTGCGGCGCGCAATCTCCTGGTTGACCATGCGCCCGAGCGTCAGGGTCTCGGCATAAGCGATCATCGGCACCGGCTTTTCTTTCGTGGCCTTGCCGGTGCGCAGCCGGTGCAGCGGCGCACCCTGCGCGTCGGCGGCGCTGACGCAGACCAGCCGTTCCACGCCGGCCTGGTGGAACTGGTAGCGCGCGTCGTCCAGCATCACCGGCAGGTCAGGCGGGCTGTAGCACAGCAGGAAGTCGGCGTCGCCTTCGGCGAACATCGCCAGCGCGTCATGCATGGGGAAGGTCGACAGCCGTGTGCGGAAGCCTGCCGCGGCGGGATCGCCGCGCAGCGCTTCGCGCAGGCCGGACAGCCACGCCGGCACCATCGAGCGCGCCAGCGTCTTGCCGGTGGCGATGGTGACGGTGCTGGCGTCGGCCCGATGCGCGGCGCGCAGTGCCAGCCGCGTTTCATCCAGCGTGCGCAGCGCGCTCTGCGCGGCTTCCAGGAACTGGCGGCCCTCGGCGGTGAGGCGCACCGGGAACACGCTGCGGTCGATCAGCGGTGCGCCGGCCCACACTTCCACGGCCTGCATGCGCCGGCCGAACGCGGGCGGGGTCACGTTGCGCAGCTCGGCGGCGCGCGCCAGGCTGCCGGCCTGCGCCAGGCAGACGAAGTCTTCAAGCCAGCGGATGTGCATGGAAGGCGGGACGAGTAGCGTTGGTCTGCCCACATTATCGGCAAAACCGGCGGCCATCTTGCATGCCGCCATGCATCGGTTGGAATGTTTGCCAACCATACTAGAGATAGCGTCAATGCCGGTCCGCCCGGCCCGGACAAGAATACCGACGCACAGGAGGCCACATGCTCCCGCATACCCAACGTGCGCCGCAGCCGCGCGCGGACGCCGACACCGAGGCGCTGCACGCGCTGTCGCGCCGCGGCTTCCTCAAGGTCGGACTCGGCTTCTCGGCCGCGCTGGCGTGTACCGCGCTGGTGCCGTCGCTGGCTGGCTGCAGCGCCGCGGATGCCGCGCCGCAGGCCGGCATGGCGTGGCTGCGGCCAGACGACGTGGCCATGTTCCGCGCGCTGCTGCCGGCCGTCGTCACCGAACTCGCCGAGGCACCGCCGCCGCGGCGCGAGACCCTGGTGCAGGAGACGCTGCGCAATATCGACACCACCTGCTCGGCGATGAACGCGGGCGCGCAGGCCGAGCTGCGCAAGCTGTTCGGCCTGCTCGCCAGCACGCCGCTGCGCTGGGCGCTGGCTGGCGTCGGCCAGCCTTGGAACGCGACCACGCCGGCACAGGTACAAGCCTTCCTGGAACGCTGGCGCGCCAGCCGGCTGGCCACGCTCAATGCCGGCGCGGTGGTGCTGGTCAAGCTCGCCAGCGTGAGCTACTACGTGCTGCCTGCCGCCTGGGAGGGCAGCGGCTATCCCGGCCCCAATGCGCCCGTCTACAAGGCGCTGCACGCCTGAGCACCGACATGGCCATCGACAATCTCTACGACGCAGGCATCGCCGCGGGCTGGAAGGTGCTGGATGCCGGCACTTTCACCACCTCCCGCACGATCGATGCGGACGTTGCCATCGTCGGCAGCGGCGCGGGCGGCGGCATCAGCGCCGAGGCGCTGAGCCGTGCCGGGCTGCGCGTGGTGCTGCTGGAAGAGGGCGCACTGCGCACTTCGGACAGCTTCCGTGACATGGACGAGAACCGTGCCTACCGCGAGCTGTACCAGGAGGCCGCGGCGCGCACCACGGCCGACGGCGCCATCGCCATCCTGCAGGGCCGCGCGGTCGGCGGCAGCACCACCGTCAACTGGTCGTCAAGCTTTCGCACACCGCCGCAGACGCTGGCGCACTGGGCCGGGCACCACGCCGTCAGCGGCCATGCCGAGGCCGACATGGCGCCATGGTTTGCGCAGGTGGAAGCGCGCCTGGGCATCGCGCCCTGGGCCATGGCGCCCAATCCCAACAACGACGTGCTGCGCCGCGGCTGCGAGAAGCTGGGCTGGGAGTGGCACGTGATCCCGCGCAACGTAAAGGGCTGCTGGAACTCCGGCTATTGCGGCTTCGGCTGCCCGGTCAATGCCAAGCAGTCGATGCTGGTATCGACCATCCCGGCGGCGCTGGCCGCCGGCGCGACGCTGGTGCACCGCGTCCGGGTGCGCACGCTCGAACATGACGGGCAGCGCGTGCGGTCGGTCACCGGCGAAGCGCTCGGCGCCGACGGCTATACGCCCACCGGCCTGGGCGTGACCGTGCGCGCACGGCACGTGGTGGTCGCCGGCGGGGCCATCAACTCGCCGGCGCTGCTGCTGCGCTCGCGCGTACCGGACCCGCATGGGCGACTGGGCGTGCGCACTTTTATCCATCCGGTGAATATCAGCATCGCCGTGATGCCTGAGCGCATTGATCCTTATTATGGTGCGCCACAGTCGGTGGCCTCCGACCAGTTCCAGTGGGCCAATGGCGCCACGGGCCCGATGGGCTACAAGCTGGAGGTGCCGCCGTTGTTCCCCGGCATCAGCGCCGGCGTGCTCAACGGCATGGGCGATGCGTTGCGGCGCGATATTGCGCAACTGCCCAACACCAATGCCATGCTGGCGCTGCTGCGCGACGGCTTCGTGCCGCAGAGCGAGGGCGGACGCGTGCGGCTGGCCGCCAACGGCAGCCCGCTGCTCGACTACGAGATGGGCGACTACGCCTGGGACGGCGTGCGCCGCGCATGGCTGAGCATGGCGCAGGCACAGTTTGCCGCGGGTGCGGTCAAGGTGCGGCCGGCCCATCTGGACGCGACCGACTACCGCAGCTGGCCTGAAGCGCGCGACGCGATCGCGAAGCTGCCGCTCAAGCCGTTCCGCACGGCGCTGTTCACCGCGCACCTGATGGGCGGCTGCGGCATGAGCGACGACCCGCGCCGTGGCGTGGTGGACAGCCACGGGCGCCACCACCAACTGGCCAACCTGTCGGTGTTCGACGGTTCGGTGTTTCCGACCAGCGTGGGCGCCAATCCCCAGTTGTCGGTGTTCGCGCTGACGGCACAGAATGCAGATGCACTGGCCCGACGCATCACGGCATGACAAAGCGTCACTCCTGCGGTGCAGGCGAAAAAAAACCAGTGGCGGTGTGCCACTGGTTTTTTCGCTTGAACGGCCGACGGTTTGCTCCTTCTCCCGCAAGCGACGCAAGCGGGAGAGGGGAGAACCCCCGCGTTACTGCGTCACCGGTTGCTGCGCTCCAGGCGCTGCCTGCTGCGCGACCGCGCTGTCCTCCTTCAAGCCGCCGCCCAGCGCGCGATACAGATCGATCGCGTTATTCAGCCGCAGCTGCCGCGCCTGGATCAGCGCCTGCTCCGCGGTGAACAGCTGGCGCTGCGCATCGAGCTCGTCCAGGTAGCTGGCCACGCCGCTGCGGAAACGCAGGCGCGACAACTCATATCGAGCGGCTTCCGCGTCGCGCACTTGCTCCTGGCCAGTGACCTGGTCTTCCAGCGTGCCACGTGCCACCAGCGCATCCGCCACTTCCGCGAAGGCCGTCTGGATGGTCTTCTCGTAGTTGGCGATCTGGATGTTCTTGCGCACGTTGGCCAGATCCAGGTTCGACCTGTTGCGGCCATAGTCGAAGATCGGCAGCGTCAGCTGCGGCGCGAACGACCATGCGCGCGTGCCGGCATCGAACAGTCCCGAGAACGTCGGGCTGATGGTGCCGACGCTGGTGGTCAGCGAGATGCGCGGGAAGAACGCCGCGCGCGCCGCGCCGATATTGGCGTTGGCCGACAGCAGCTGCTGCTCGGCCTGGCGGATATCGGGACGCTGCTCCAGCAACTCCGACGGCAGGCCCGCCGGGATATCGCTGACGATGCGCTCGTCCGACAGCCGCATCGGCTCGGGCAGGTTCTCGATGGTGCCGATGGGCTTGCCCACCAGCACTTCGAGCGCGTTCTGCGCCTGCGCGCGCTGGCGTGCCAGCTGCGCCGCGGCGACGCGCGCCTGCGCCACCAGCGATTCGTTGTCGCGCAGGTCCAGCGCCGAGGTGGCGCCGGCATCGAAGCGCTTCTTGGCCAGCCCGTAGGTGCTTTCGCGCGCCTGCAGCGTGTTGCGCGCCAGCTCGTACTGCTCGGCGAAGGAACGCTCGGCCAGGTACGCCTTGGCGACTTCCGATACCAGCGAGATATACGCCGAGCGGTGTGCCTCTTCCGTGGCGAAGTACTGCGCCAGCGCGGCGTTGGACAGGCTGCGCACGCGCCCGAAGAAATCGAGCTCGTACGACGAGATGCCCAGGCCGACCCGGTAGACCTCGGTCACCCCGGGCTGGCCCAGCGCGGTGGCGGCCTCGGCCGGGGTGGTGCGGGCCCGGGTGTAGCCGCCTTCCACGTTCACCGTGGGCAGCAGATCGGCACGCTGCACCTGGTAGGTGGCGCGCGCTTCCTCGATGCGCAGCGCGGCCTGGCGCAGGTCGCGGTTGTTATCCAGCGAGGTGGCGATCAGCGCCTGCAGGCGCGGGTCGCGGAAGAACTCGCGCCAGCCGATGTCGGTTGCGCGGCGGGTCTCGCCGCTCTTCACCTCGGCCGTGGCATAGCCCTCCGGTGCCACCGGGAAGCTGTCTGCCACCGGCGGGGCGGGGCGGTCATAGTGGGGTGCCAGCGTGCACCCCGTCAGAACGCCGGCCACCAGCAGCAGTGTGGTCAGGGTCTTGGTCATGTCAGATTTCCTCTTGCGGGTCATGCCACTTCTTGTCCAGCATGCGCTGGCGCTCGCTGCCCTTGAAGCGCTTGCGCACCACGACGAAGAAGACCGGCACCAGGAAGATCGCCAGCACCGTGGCCGTGATCATCCCGCCCATCACGCCGGTACCGATGGCGCGCTGGCTGCCCGAGCCCGCGCCAGTGGCGATCGCCAGCGGCAGCACGCCCAGGATAAATGCCATCGACGTCATCAGGATCGGGCGGAACCGCAGGTGCACCGCTTCCAGCGTGGCTTCGACCAGGCCCTTGCCTTGCGCCTGCAGGTCCTTGGCGAATTCCACGATCAGGATGGCGTTCTTCGCCGACAAGCCGATCGTGGCGATCAGGCCCACCTTGAAGTACACATCGTTGGGCATGCCGCGCAGCGTCACGCCGAGCAGCGCGCCGAGCACGCCCAGCGGCACCACCAGCAGCACCGAGAACGGGATCGACCAGCTCTCGTACAACGCGGCCAGGCACAGGAACACGATGATCAGCGACAGCGTGTACAGGATCGGTTCCTGCGAGCCGGCCAGGCGCTCTTCATACGACTGGCCCGACCACTCGAAGCCGAAGCCCGGCGGCAGCTTGGCGAAGTTCTCTTCCATCACGCGCATGGCTTCACCGGTACTGCGTCCCGGTGCGGCCTGGCCCGCGATCTTCACCGCCGGCATGCCGTTGTAGCGCTCCAGGCGCGGCGAACCCATGATCCATTTGGAGGTCGCGAACGCGGCAAATGCCACCATGTCGCCGTTGCTGTTCTTCACGCGCAGCTTGGTCAGGTCGTCCGGCAGGCGGCGGTCGGCGCCGTCGGCCTGCACGATCACCTTGCGCACCCGGCCTTCATAGATGAAGTCGTTGACGTAGCTGGAGCCGAACGCGATCGACAGCGTCGAGTTGATCTCGGCCACCGACACGCCCAGCGCACGCGCCTTCTCGCGGTCGATGTCGATCTGCAGCTGCGGCGCGTCTTCCTGGCCTTCGGGGCGCACGCCCATCAGCACCGGGTTCTGTGCGGCCATGCCGAGCATCATGTTGCGCGCTTCCATCAGCTTGGCGTGGCCCTGGCCGGTGCGGTCCTGCAGGCGGAAGTCAAAGCCCGAGGAGTTGCCCAGCTCGGAAATCGCCGGCGGGTTGAGCGGGAAGATGATCGCGTCCTTGATGAACGACAGCGCGCCGAAGGCACGGCCGACCAGCGCCTGCGCGTTCTCGCCCTCGCCGGTGCGCTCCTTCCAGTCCTTCAGGCGCACGAACGCGATACCGCCGTTCTGGCCGCGGCCGAAGAAGGAGAAGCCCGCCACCGTGATCATCTGGTCCACCACCTTGCTTTCCTTCTGCAGGTAATAGTCCTCGATCTGCTTGAGCACGCCGATGGTACGGTCCTGGGTCGCGCCGTTGGGCAGCTGCACCACGGTGATCATGTAGCCCTGGTCTTCATCGGGCAGGAACGACGACGGCAGGCGCTTGAACAGCACCACCACGCCGAGGATGATCAGCGCGTAGATGATCAGGTAGCGGCCGGTGCGCTTGAGGATGCGCGCCACCACGCCCTGGTAGCTGGTCGAAGCGCGCGCGAAGGTGCGGTTGAACCAGCCAAAGAAACCCTTCTTCTCATGGTGATGGCCGGCTTCCACGGGCTTGAGCAGCGTCGCGCACAGCGCCGGGGTCAGCGTCAGCGCCAGCAGCGCCGAGAATGCCATCGAGGCGATCAGCGACAGCGAGAACTGGCGGTAGATGTTGCCCACCGAGCCCGAGAAGAATGCCATCGGGATGAACACCGCGGTCAGCACCAGCGTGATGCCGACGATGGCGCCGGTGATCTGGCCCATGGCCTTGCGCGTGGCTTCACGTGGCGAGAGTCCTTCCTCGCTCATGATCCGCTCGACGTTCTCGACCACCACGATGGCATCGTCCACCAGGATACCGATCGCCAGCACCATGCCGAACATGGTCAGCACGTTGATCGAGAAGCCGAAGGCCAGCAGCGCGCCAAACGTACCCAGCAGCGCGATCGGCACCACCAGCGTCGGGATCAGCGTGGCGCGGAAGTTCTGCAGGAACAGGTACATCACCAGGAACACCAGCACCACGGCTTCCAGCAGCGTCTTGATCACTTCCTCGATCGAGATCTTGACGAAGGCCGAGGTGTCGTAAGGCACCGAGTACTGGTAGTCCCCCGGGAAGTTCTTCGACAGCTCTTCCATCTTGGCGCGCACCGCGGTGGCCGTGGCCAGCGCGTTGCCGGTCGGGGCCAGCTTGATGGCGATGGCCGCCGAGGGCTTGCCGTTGGTGCGGGCCAGCGTCGAGTAGTCGGCGCCGCCCAGCTCCACGCGGCCCACGTCCTTGATGCGCACCGACGAACCGTCGGGGTTGGTGCGCAGCAGGATGTTGCCGAACTGCTCAGGCGTGGACAGCCGGCTTTCGGTGGTGACGGTGGCGTTCAGCTCGGTGCCCTTGGGCGAGGGCGTGCCGCCCAGTTCGCCCACGGCGACCTGCACGTTCTGCTCGCTCACCGCGGCGGTCACGTCCAGCGGCGTCAGGTTGTAGCCGGTCAGCTTGGACGGGTCCAGCCAGATACGCATGGCGTACTCGGTGCCGAACAGGTCGGCCTGGCCCACGCCCGGCACGCGCCGGATCGAGTCGATCACCTGCGCCGAGACATAGTTGCCGAGCTGGATCGCGCTGGCCGTGCCGGACTTGGACGACACGGTCAGGAACATCATGTAGTTGTTCCCGGCCTTGTCCACGCGCACGCCCTGCTGGCGCACTTCGGCCGGCAGGCGAGCTTCCACGCGCTTGAGGCGGTTCTGCACTTCGACCGAGTTCAGGTCGACGTTGGAACCCGGCGCGAACGCGATGGTGATCGTCGCCAGGCCGGTCGATTCGCTGGTCGAGTTGTAATAGAGCAGGTTGGGGGCGCCGTTAAGCTCCTGCTCGATCACCGAAGTGACGGAATCCTCCAGCGTCTTGGCCGACGCACCCGGGTAGGTGGCGGTGACCGAGATCGTGGGGGGCGCGATGTTCGGGTATTGCGCGATCGGCAACTGCATGATCGACAACATCCCGCCCAGCACGATGATCAGCGCGAGCACCCACGCGAACACCGGCCGGTCGATAAAAAACTTGGCCATAAGACTGGCTCCCTCTTTGTCTAGCCCTGTGTGCCGCGGCGGCTGGCTTCAGCTGCTGCGGCGCGGCGGTGTTCAGCCTTGCTTGCCCTCGGCCTTGGCTTGCTGCGCGGCTTCGGCCTTGGGGGCCGAGGCGGGGGCAGCGGAAGCCGAAGCCGGCGTGGCGGCCGGTGCCGAGGCACCCGCCTGCACGAATGGCACCGCCTTGGCCGGCGCGCCGACCTTGACCTTCTGCAGGCCCTCGACGATCACCATCTCGCCGCCCTTCAGGCCTTCGGTCACGATCCAGCGGTCGCCGATGGCCTGCGGCGCCTTGACCGGCACCGCGGCGACCTTGCCGTCGTTGCCGACCACCAGCACGGTGGCGCCCTGCGCGCCGCGGATCAGCGCCCGCTGCGGCACGGTCAGCGCGTTCTCATCCACGCCCTGCTCGATCTTCACGCGCACGAAGGTGCCCGACAGCAGCTCGCGCTTCGGGTTGGGGAACTGCGCGCGCAGCGTGATCGCGCCGGTGGTCGGGTCGACCGTCATGTCCGAGAACAGCAGCTTGCCGGTGTGCTCGTACTCGCGTCCGTCTTCCACGTACAGGTGCACGTTGGCGCCGCCGTTGACGCCCTTGACGGCGCCCGACTCGATGGCGCGGCGCAGGCGCGTGACTTCCGAAGCCGGCTGGGTGAAGGTGACCCACATCGGGTCGACCTGTTCCACCAGCGCCAGCTTGGTCGCCTCACCCTTGCCCACCAGCGCGCCCTCGGTCACCAGCGCACGTCCGGCGCGGCCGCTGATCGGCGCGGTCACGGTGGTGTAGCCCAGGTTGATCTGGGCGGTGCGCACGGCGGCCCTGGCCGATGCCACGTCGGCATTGGCCTGGCCGGCGGCGGCCACGGCGTCGTCGTATTCCTGCTTGCTGACCGCGTTGACGGCCACCAGCGGCTTGTAACGCTCGGCCTTCAGGCGCGCCGACACGGCATTGGCCTCGGCGCGCTGCAGCGCGGCCTGGGCCGAGGACAGCTCGGCCTGGTAGGACGCCGGGTCGATGCGGAACATCACCTGGCCGGCCTTCACTTCGCCGCCCTCGGTGTAGTTGCGCGACAGCACGATGCCTTCGACGCGAGCGCGCACTTCGGCCGTGCGCACGCCTTCGAGGCGGCCCGGCAGTTCATTGACGACGGCGACCGGCGACGGCGTCACGGTGACCACGCCGACTTCCGGCGGCGGCGGGGCACCGCCCTCGGCCTTCTTGTCGCCGCAGGCAGTGAGCGCCAGCGCCGACAGCGCCGCGGCTGCAAAGGTGGCAACGCGGCTGATACGTTGGGACTTCCTCATCGATAACCCCATGATGGCAATTTGAGATCTGCCGCATCGCCCCGACCTGCCTTCTCAGGAAAGCGGAAACGACGCAGCCCGCCGCAATTTTTGCAGCGGATAAAAGCGTGATGCTAGCCACAAATCGCGTCGACGCGGTGACGAATGCGACGAACGGTGGCTTTTATATGACGACTGGATCGCCGACCGGCTGGCCTGCGCAAGGAGTCGCCCAAGGTGCTGGCTATGTCACAAAGGGCGGCTGGCCGAAAGCCGGGCGAGCGCGTATTATATATACATTCAAGCATGTATGTTAAGTCGATTCATCGACAGGGGCTTTCGGACGCACATCCCGTCGGGGCTAATCCGGTGAGAACCATCAGATTCCAACGAAAAGCCGGCAAACCTGATCCAGATCCGGCGCAAACCGCCGACTCGGGTTAGGATGCGCGCCGTCCTGTCGGACCCAGGGCTTGCGACAACATCGCCATGTGACGACAACGACCCGTCGCGCGCCTTGCGCTGCACCGGGTAGATTCAACACGCCGGACCGTGGCCACCGTGGCCATGCACCGCCGGCATATGAGACAGAAATGGTCAGACGCACCAAGGAAGAGGCGCTGGAAACGCGCCACCGGATTCTCGACGCGGCCGAAACCGTGTTCCACGCCCGCGGCGTGGCACGGCCGTCGCTGGCCGACATCGCCGAAGCGGCGGGGGTCACCCGCGGCGCGATCTACTGGCACTTCAAGAACAAGAGCGACGTGTTTGCCGCCATGTGCGACCGCGTGCACCTGCCGGTGGAAGCGCTGTGCGATCCGGAGCGGATCGCGCGCCAGGAGGACCCGCTTGGCGGCGTGCGCGACATCTGCGCCTACGTGATGCGCCAGACCGTGGTGAACCCGCGCCTGCGCCGCGTCTTCGAGATCATCTTCCACAAGTGCGAGATGGTGCAGGACAACGGCGCCATCTTCGAGCGCCAGCGCCAGTCGCACAAGGAAGGCCTGGTGAAGATCCGCGAGCACCTGCGCCTGGCGCGCGAGCGCGGCCAGCTGCCGGAGGACCTCGACCTGGACCTGGCCGTCAACGCCTTCCATGCCAGCATCGGCGGCGTGCTGGCGCACTGGCTGTTCTCGCCCGAGGACTTCGACCTCGACGCCAATGCCGAGCGCATGGCGGACGCTTTCATCGATACCCTGAGACTTTCCCCCGCGCTGCGGCTCGGCTACATGCCGCGCCCGATGGCGCAACTCGACGACGAACTGTCGACGCTGTGCGAGCAGGCCTGCATCCAGGCCGAGAAGGCCGCGGGCCTGGACACCAGCGACCTGGTGCCCTGATCCCCTGACCTCCCTGATCTCCCTGACAGCCGCCTGGGCTAGCCGCGTACCGCTTCGTGCCAGCGCGCCAGGAAGGCGCGCTTGCGCAGGGTGTCCTGCGCGGCCAGCAGGCCCGGCCCCACGCTGATCGGCTTGAGCGCATAGCCCAGGCGCTCCGACAGCGCCGCGGCGGTATGCACGCTGTCGGTATCCGTGCGAATGGTGTAGAGCTGCGTGGTCGACTTGGCCAGCAGCGCCTGCCCTTCTCTCGACAGCAGGAAATCCAGCCACAACCGCGCGGCATTGGGCCGCGGTGCGCGCCGGGCGATAAAAGCCACGCGCGACATCACCAGCGTGTAGTCGCGCGGCGCGATCACGTCGATCGCGGCGCCGCGCTCCATCAGCGACAGCGCATAAGAGCCAAGCAGGTTGTACCCCATCACCAGCTCGCCGCTGGCGATGCACTCGACCATCTCGGCGGTCGACGACGACAACTGCACCCCGGCGCGCCCCAGCGCCTGCGCCAGGTACCAGAATTCGCTGCCCATGCGTGCGTCCTGCTGCGCCAGCAGGTAGCCGACGCCAGAGCGTTCCACGTCATATGTCACTACCTTGCCGCGCCAGCGCGGCGCATTCTCCTGCAGCAGCCGCGCCAGCCCGGTGCGGCTGCGCGGCGCGCTCATGCCGGCGAAGTGGTGGCGGTTGTAGACGATCACCGCGGGCTCGAAGGTGGTGCCCCAGGCCTCGTCGCGCCACACCGCCCAGCCGGGCAGCCCGGCGCGCTCCGGCGAGGCGTAGCGCTGGGCGTTGCCGTCGTTGACCAGCTTGATCTGCAGGTCCATGGCGGTACTCCACAGCACGTCGGCATAACGTGCGCCCGGCGCCGGGCGGCTGCTGCCAAGCGCGGCGGTTTCCGCCAGGAAGCGCTGGTTCAGGTCGACGGTGTTCAGGTCCTCGTAGCGCACCCGGATGCCGGGATAGCGCGTCTCGAACGCCGTGATCAGCGGCCGCGCCACTTCCAGGTCGGTCGAGCCATAGACCACCACCTCGCCTTCGCGCAGCGCGCGGCCAATGGTGGCGTCATACCCCGACGGGTAGCCCGGCGGCGGCGACGGCAGCATGGACTGGGCATGCAGCGGCAGCGACGGCGAAGCCGCGGCCAGCAGCGAGGCGCCGACCAGCCGGCGGCGCTGCGGCGAGGCAGGTGATGCGTGATGTGATGCAGGAAGGGCGGGCGACCCATGCGCCGCGGGCGGCATGGAAGCGGACTGCTGGGGCGGACGCTTTGGCACGGTGGTCGGGAACTGGAAGGCGGCCCTGCAGCGGGCACGCCGGGACAGGCGGGGCGGGGTTATTATAGGCGCCCGCGGCAGGCGCGCCATAGCGCCGGGGCCGCCATCAAGAACCGGCAGAGGAGGAGGACCGGCATGCGCATCCTGCTGGTAGAGGATGAAGTCGAACTGGCACGCTGGGTCGCCCGCGCACTGGAGCAGGGCGGCTTCGTGATCGAACACGTCACCGACGGCCTGCAGGCCGAGGCACGGCTGCAGGCGGAGGAATACGACGCGGTCGTGCTCGACCTGCGCCTGCCCGGCAAGGACGGGCTGGCGGTGCTCAAGTCGATGCGCGGGCGCGACGACCGCACCCCGGTACTGATCCTGACCGCGCAGGACACGCTCGACGAGCGCGTGCGCGGCCTCAACCTCGGCGCCGACGACTACCTGCCCAAGCCCTTCGCCATCGCCGAGCTGGAAGCGCGCCTGCTGGCGCTGATCCGCCGCAGCCGCGGCCGCGCGCACCCGCGCCTGCAGTGCGGCACGCTGGTGTTCGACGGCGAGACCCGCAGCTTTACGCTCGATGGCCAGCCGCTGGCGCTGACGCCGCGCGAATCGACGCTCCTCGGCGCGCTGCTGGCGCGCAGCGGCCAGCCGCTGACCAAGGCGCAGTTGCTCGACAAGGTGTTCTCGCTCGATGCCGATGTCTCGCCGGACGCCATCGAAGTGCTGGTCTACCGCCTGCGCAAGAAGCTGGCCGGACACGGCGTCACCATCGTCACGCTGCGCGGCTTCGGCTACCTGCTGGAGCCCGAGGCCGGCCGCTGACATGCGCCTTCGCCTCGGGCCGCGCCATCCCATACTGCTGTGGCGGCGCGGCAGCCTGCGCCGCCAGCTGCTGTTGCTGCTGGTGCCGGCGCTGGCGGCGATGATGGCGATCGACACCTGGCTTACCTACGGCACGCTGCGCGATGCCGCCAACCGCGCCTACGACCGCTCGCTGTACGGCTCGATCCGCACCATCGACAACGCCATCGGCATGGCCGGCGAGAGCATCCAGCTCACGCTGCCCGACGCCGCCATGGAAATGTTCGAGAGCGCGGCGCAGACCCATGTGTACTACCGCGTGTCGCTGGAACGCGCCGGCAAGGTGGAAACCATTACCGGCTATGACGACCTGCCGCTGCCCGCCGGCAACCTCGTCAACAACCAGCCGCGTTTCTACGATACCGAGTACCTGGGCGAGGCGGTGCGCATTGGCGTGATGGCGCGCCCCGTGTACCGGCCCGACGCGCGCATGCGCGTGATCATCCAGGTCGCCGAGACCGCCGAGCCGCGCAGCGCGCTGATCGCCACGGTATGGCGCAGCGCGCTGGCGCGCGACCTGCTGCTGATCCTGCTGAGCGCGGCCATCCTGGTGGGCGGCGTCACTTACGTGCTGCGCCCGCTCAGGCGCGTGCGCGACGACGTGGAGGCGCGCTCGCCCGACGACCTCGCGCCGCTGGCTTTCGAGCGCGTGCCATCCGAGGTGCGGCCGCTGGTCGACGCGGTCAACCTGCACGTGTCGCGCTCGGCGGCGATGGCGCAGTCGCAGGCGCAGTTCATTGCCGATGCCGCGCACCAGTTGCGCACGCCCCTGGCGATCCTGAAGACGCAGGCGGAATACGCCCAGCGCCAGTTGCGCGATCCCGATCCGGAAGCCGCGCGCCGCGCCGCGGGCGAGGCCGTGGGCGGCATCGTCACGCAGCTGGAGCAGGCCGCGCGCCTGACCAACCAGTTGCTGGCGCTGGCGCGGGTACGCCAGCACCACGGCGAGAACGCTCAGGAAGCCGATGCCATCGACATCATCGACGCCGTCGCCGTGGCCGAGCAGGTGGCGCTGGACTACCTGCCGCTGGCGCGCGGCAAGCAGCAGGACTTCGGCTGGGAGCCGGTGCCTGGGCTGAAGCTGCCGGTGCGCGCCGATCCCGCGCTGCTGCGCGAGGCGCTGGCGAACCTGGTGCACAACGCGATCCAGTACTCGCCACGCGGCAGCCGGATCACCCTGTCGGCAAGGCGCAACGACGAAGCGGCCTGCCTGATCGTGGAAGACGACGGGCCGGGCATCCCGGCCGAGGAGCGCGAGAAGGTCTTTGCGCGCTTCTACCGCCGCGTGGGCAACGCCGAGCCCGGCTCGGGGCTCGGGCTGGCAATCTCGCGCGAAATGGCGTCGCGCTTCGGCGGCACGGTGGAGCTGGGCGAAGGGCTGCAGGGCACCGGGGTGCGGGCGGTGCTGAAGCTGCCTGTCGGCGAATAACCCGGCCAAGAACGCATCGCGACCGACTCTGGTCTCCCTCTCCCGCAAGCGGGAGAGGGGAGCAAACCGGCGGCAAGCAGCTAGCTGAACAGTTCCTCCGCCACCGTCGGATGCAATTGCACCGTGGTCTGCAAGTGCGACTCACGCACGCCCAGGCGCAGCGCCACCGCCAGCGCCTGCACGATCTCCGGCGCGGCGTTGTCCATCAGGTGGGCCCCAAGCACGCGTCCGCTGCGCGCGTTCAGCACCAGCTTGAACACGCTCTGGTGCTGCGTGCCGCCGAAGCGGTTTTCCAGCGAGACAAAGCGCTTGACCACGGTGCGGATGCGCTCGGGCTTGCCGGCATCGGCGATCGCCTGCGCCTCGGTCATGCCCACCGCGCCGATGGCAGGTTCGGAGAACACCGCGGTGGGCACGAAATCGAAGTCCGCGCGCTCGCCGCGCTGGCCATAGAGCCGGTCGGCCAGCCAGCGGCCCTGTGCCGTCGCCACCGGCGTCAGCTGCAAGCCGTCAGTGGCATCGCCGATCGCGTAGACCTTGCGCACGCTGCTGCGGTACTGCTTGTCGACATGGATGCCGCCCTTGTCGCCAAACGCCACGCCGAGTTCTTCCAGCCCCAGCCCCTGCACATTGGAGATGCGCCCGATCGCCGCCAGCGCGGCCTGCGCGCGTACGGCCTCGGTCTGGCCGGGGCGGTCGGTGGGGCGGTAGCAGACTTCCACCGCGCCGTTGGCCTGGCTCAACAGGTTGACTTCGGCGTTCAGGTGCACGCGCACGCCGCGTGCCGTCAGCGCATCGGCCAGCGCAGCGCCGATGTCATGGTCGAAGTGGCGCAGCAGCCGGTCGCCGGAAACGATCAGGTCGACCTTGACGCCGTAGCGCGACAGGATCGATGCCTGCTCCACGCCGATATAGCCGCCGCCGATCACGGCGACCGAGGCGGGCACCGTCTGCCAGGTAAAGACATCGTCGGAGCTGGCGGCCAGCTCGCCGCCGGGCACGTCCAGCGTGCGCGGGCGCGCGCCGGTGGCGATCAGGATGCGGCGCGCGTGGATGGTTTCATCGCCGACGCGGACTTCATCGGGCGCGGTAACGCGCGCGTCGCCACGCAGGATTTCCACGCCGGATTCATGCAGGCGCTGGGTGTAGCCCGCGTTCAGCCGCGCCACTTCGGCATTGACGCGCACGATGGAGTCGCGCCAGTCCTCGTGCCCGCCGGTGTGCGACAGGCAGCCCGACAGGATCGCCGCCCACGAGGCGCCATACGACAGCATCTTCTTGGGTACGCAGCCGCGGTTGACGCAGGTGCCGCCGATGGCATCGCGCTCGACCAGGATCACGCGGGCCCCGTGCGCCGCCGCGCGCCGCGCGCAGGCCACGCCGCCGGAGCCGCCGCCGATCACCACCAGGTCGGCGTCGCGCGCCTTGCCGTTGCGGCGCTTGCCGCCCTGGCCGCGGGCGCGCGGGACGCGCTCCACGGGCGGCGCCGCGCTGACCTGGCGGGCACGCCGCGGTTCGTTGGTCCCCTGCGTTGCGGTGGGGGTTGTCTTGCGCTCGGTCATCCATGCCTCCTGTCGCGGCCCGCGGGCCGCATCGACAATCGATCTGGCCGGTGCCTCGCCGCGAAGCTAGGCGGCCGGCCGCAGTTCGGTATTCAGGATCGACGGCCACTCGCGCAGGAAAGTTTCCCCGTCGCGGCGGCCGAGTTCGTAGGCGTGCGTCATGGCATCGGGCCGGGTGTAGTCCCAGCTCGAGATCGGCACGCGTTCCGAGGGCTGCAAGTACAGGCGGCGCTGGCCGCCTTGTTCGAGAACGTGTTCCAGCACAAACCGGCGCGGGCGCGGATAGAGCCGCGTCACCAGCACCAGCACATTGCCCGGCGCGGCGTCGAGCGCATCGACCGGGACGTTATCCACAAGCCCGCCGTCCAGCACCGGCCGGCCCTGGCGGCGCAGCACGGGTGTGAAGGGCGGCGTCGACGCCGACTGCAGCAGCAGGTCGGCCAGCTGCTCGGGCGAGGCGCAGTCCTGCGCGCGCACGAACTCCGGCCGGAAGCCCAGCTTGCGCCCCAGCCGCGGGTGCAGCGTCTTGAGCACATGCTTGTCGATGTTGTAGGCCAGCAGCCCCGCCGCCACCGCCAGCCGCGGGCCGCTCCAGCGCGGGATATGCGCCACGCCGATGCGGATCTCGGGCGCCTGCTGCAGGTGCGCCAGGCGGCCGTCGGCAAAGATCGTCAGCAGGGCGGTGCGGTAGATGCCGTAGTGGGGGAACACGCGCTCGTTGCGCAGCAGGTTGCCCCAGTAGGCATTGCGGCGGTTCCTGGACAGCACCTCGCGGTAGTAATCCATGGTCTGGTGCGAATCATGCGCATAGACCATGCACGCGGTAGCCGCGCCGGCGGAGATGGCCGCGATCACGCGCGGCCGCAGCTGCAGCTCGGGCGCGACCGTGTCCCACCAGCCCGCCTGCCACCAGCAGCGGTTGCCGCCGCCGGCAAAGACGACCTGGTCGAAGGGGTTGGCGGGATTGGCGCCCGCGCTCACCGGCATCAGAGCAGCGCGTAGGTGGTGGTGGCCTGCACCGCCAGCTTGCCGTCGGTGCCGGTCAGCTCGATCTCGCCGAACACCACGGTCTTGCCCAGGCGCAGCACGTTGGCGCGCACCAGCACGTCGCCGTCGATCACGGGACGCATGAAGTTGGTGGTGAGCGAGACCGTGGTCATCGGGCGGAAGCCGCCGAGCGCACTCGCGACGGCGACGATCATGGCGGTGTCGGCCGCCGACATCAGCACCTGGCCACACACCACGCCACCCGCGTGGCGAAATGATTCGTTGAAAGGCAGGCGCAGCGTTACGCCTTTTGCATCGACGGCTTCGGCACGCAGGCCGAGCTGGCGCACCCACGGCGCCAGCACGCGCTCCAGCGTGGCGTCGATGTCGGCAAGGGCAAGTTGCGGTGATGCTTCAGACATGGCGGTCCTCGTTCTTGTATCCATGTTCCTTAGCCGCGCCCGTGGCCGGCCCGTGGCGGACCCGTGGCCGACCTTACGCTGTCTCCCCCGGCGCGACGCGATGCTTCAGGCAATGATACAGGGGGCCGGTGGCAAGCACCACGAAGGCCATCCGGATCACATGGAAGGCCGTCACCAGTGGCACGCCCAGCTCCAGCACCTTGGCGGTGATGCACATCTCGGCAATGCCGCCGGGCGTGGTGGCCAGGATCATCGTGGCCGGGTGGGCGCCCGACAGCGCGGACAGCGCCCAGCCGAACAGCGCCGACACCACCAGCGCCAGCACGGTGTACAGCGCCACACCCGACAGGAAGCGCGGCGCGGTGTGCAGGAACTCACGCGAGAAGCGCACGCCCAGCGACACGCCGATCAGCAGCTGGCCGGCACGGCTCATCCAGGTCGGGATCGCCGACAGCTCGATGCCCGATGCCGTCAGCACCGCTGCCGCCAGCAGCGTGCCGATCACGAACGGGTTGGGCATGTTCAGGCGCCTGACCAGCAGCGCCACGCTCAGCGTGATCGCCACCAGCGCGAGCAGGCCCGGCGCGCTGACCACGCGCGGGCCGGGGATATACGTGTCGAGCCCATGGATGCCGCCGTACTGGAAGATCGCCGGCACCGTCACCACCACCATCAGCACGCGCAGCGAATGCGCCGCCGCGACCTGGTCGATGCGTGCGCCATTGCGCTCGGCAAGGTTGGCCATCTCGGAAGCGCCGCCGATGGCTGTGGAAAAGTAGGCGGTCTTGAACGCGACGCCGGTGGTCCGGCGCAGCATCAGCGCGCCGCCCGCGCCCATCGCCAGTGCGAACAGCGAGCCGGCAACGATATAGGGGAGGAACTCCACCAGCCGCGCCACCACGTCCGGCGTGAAATACAGGCCGAGCGACGCGCCGATCACCCACTGTCCGGCATTGCGCGCCTGCGACGGCGCGCGCAGGTCGGCGCCCCACATGCGCGCCGTGGCGACGGCCAGCAGCGGTCCGATCATCCAGGGCAACGGCGTATGCAGGACAGTACAGAGCAGGGCGGCGGCCAGCCCGAGTGCCAGCGTGGGCACCGCGGACAGCCAGCGGTTGGCGGCAAGACTCATCGGTCAGCGGCCTGGCGCGGGGGCGCCGGCGCTTGTTGTTTTCCAAGGGTGGAAATGCAAAGGGCCCGCACGCCATGGCGCCGGGCCCCGGAGACACTACCGCATGCTAACGCGCATCACGCCGCGTTGTCAGCCTGCGCGTGTGCCGAGCCGCGCGCGGCATGCCAGCGCAGCAGGCGCGGGATCACCACCACCGCCACCGTCAGAGCCAGGATGGTGGCCGAGATCGGCTGGCGCACGAACAGGGTCCAGTCGCCCTGGCCGATCGACAGCGCATTGCGCAGCTGCTTCTCCGCCATCGGCCCCAGGATCATGCCGACGATCACCGGCGCGGTCGGGAAGTCGAAGCGGCGCATCACCATGCCGAGCAGGCCGACCACGAACAGCAGCAGCAGGTCGAACCACGACTGGCGGATGCCGTACGCGCCCAGGCCGGCGAAGATCAGGATGCCGCCGTACAGCAGCGGCGTCGGCACGCGCAGCATGCGCACCCACAGGCCGATCGCCGGCAGGTTCAGCACCAGCAGCATGACGTTGCCGATATACAGCGACGCCAGCAGGCCCCACACCAGGTCGCCCGAGGTCTGGAACAGCATCGGGCCCGGCTGCAGGTTGTAGTTCTGGAACGCGGCCAGCAGGATCGCGGTGGTGTTCGAGGTGGGGATGCCCAGCGTCAGCAGCGGAGCCAGCGTCGCGGTCACGGCCGAGTTGTTGGCGGCTTCCGGGCCGGCCACGCCTTCGATCGCGCCGACCTTGCCGAACTCTTCCTTGTGGTCCGACAGCTTCTTCTCGGTCGCGTACGACAGGAAGGTCGGGATCTCGGCGCCGCCCGCGGGGATCAGGCCGAACGGGAAGCCGATGAAGGTGCCGCGCAGCCACGCCGGCAACGAACGCTTCCAGTCCGACTTGTTCATGTGGACCGAGCCGAGCTTGTTGAAGGTGCCGTCCGGTTGCGGGAAGAACGCATTGAACAGCGCCTCGCCCACGGCGAACAGGCCAACGGCAACCACCACGATGTCGATGCCGTCGTACAACTCCTGCACGTTCATCGAGTAGCGCGTCTGGCCCGACAGCGAATCCATGCCGATCAGGCCGATGCCCAGGCCCAGGAACAGCGCCGTCATGCCGCGCAGCAGCGACGAGCCCAGCACCGCGGAGACCGTGGTGAAGGCCAGCAGCATGATCATGAAGTATTCGCCCGGGCCGAACTGCAGCGCCACGTCGGCCGCCACCGGCGCGAACAGCGACAGCATCACGGTGGCGATGGTGCCCGCCACGAACGAGCCAATTGCCGCGGTCGCCAGCGCCGGGCCGGCGCGGCCGTTCTTGGCCATCAGGTTGCCTTCCATGGCCGTGACCATGGTGGAAGACTCGCCCGGCGTGTTCATCAGGATCGACGTGGTCGAGCCGCCGTACATCGCGCCGTAGTAGATGCCGGCGAACATGATCAGCGCAGCAGTGGGTTCGACCTTGGCGGTCAGCGGCAGCAGCATCGCCACCGTCAGCGCGGGGCCGATGCCGGGCAGCACGCCGATGGCGGTGCCGAGGAAGCAGCCCACCAGGGCCCACATCAGGTTGATCGGCGTGATCGCGACGGCAAAGCCGTGCATCAGCATGTTCAGGGTTTCCATTCGAAGACTCCTTGCTGGACGGGCGGGCTCAGAAGCCGGCGATGGGGAGCAGCGGCAGGTTGATGCCGAGCAGGAATTCAAACAGCGCCCACATCGGCACCGTGATGCAGAGGCCCACGATCACGTCGCGCACGATGCGGCGGCTGCCGTAGCCGCGCGCCACGCACACCATCAGCAGCGTGGAAGAAAACACGAAGCCGAGCGTGCCGATCAGTGCCATGTTCAGCACCAGGCCGGCCGCCACCCACAGGAAGCCTTTGAAGTTGTGCGGCGCGTTGGGCAGCTCGGCATCTTCCTCCGGCATGTTGCGGAAGCCGCCGCGCACGCCCTGCCACGTCAGCAGCGCGCCGCACACGGCCAGCCCGACGGCCACCAGCGTGGGCACGAAGCGCGGCGACAGGCCGGCATAGCCCTCTTCGCCGGTAATGCCCGACAGGCCCACAAAGAAAAACAGCGAAAGCGCCAGGACGGCAACGCCGATGGCAACGTGCGAGGGTTTCATGGAGACTCCTTGGCCTTTGTCGCCAGCAAGGGGGGCTGGCGTCCGCGACGCTGGCTTAGCCGTCTGACGTCAAGGCCCGCGCGGCAATGGGGCCCGGCGACATATGGTTGTTGTCTTCGGTATCGCAGGTGGACACCGGGCCCCATGCCGTTTTCCTGCCGCCGGGATCTCCGGCGGTGTTGGCAGGCACGACAGGTAAAGCGGTTCTGATGCGGAAATGCGGGGTGTTTCGGGCCGCGCCGGGTTCGCGCGGCAGCGGGCTTTACTTGGCGACGCCCAGCTCGCGCAGCGTGCCGCCCAGGCGGGTCGATTCGCTGTCGACAAACTTGCCGAACTCGTCGCCGGTCAGCAGGAACGGCGTCCAGTCGTTCTTCTGCAGCGTGTCCTTCCAGGCCTTGCTCTCGGTGGCCTTGACCACCGCGTCGATCATGGCCTTGCGCTGCTCCGGCGTGGTGCCGGGCGCGCCATACACGCCGCGCCAGTTGTAGATCTCGACGTTGACGCCTTGCTCCTTCAGCGTCGGGATGTCGGCGGTGCGGTCCTTGGAGGTCACCGCCAGCGCGCGCATCTTGCCGCTCTTGATGAAGGGCAGGAACTCAGACACGCCGGCGATGCCCACCGTCACGTGGCCGCCCATGATCGAGGCCGAGGCTTCGCCGCCGCCCTGGAACGGCACGTAGTTGATCTTCTTGGGATCGACGCCGCTTTCCTTGGCGACCAGGCCGGCCAGGATATGGTCGATCGAACCCTTGGAGCCGCCGCCCCAGCTGACGCTGCCCGGGTTGGCCTTGAGTTGCGTGGTCAGGTCCTTGATCGACTTGATCGGCGAGCTGGCCGGCACGGTGATGACCATGGTGTCGGCAAACAGGCGCGCGATCGGCGTGGCGTTCTTCAGCGTGACCGGCGGCTTGTTGGTCTCGATCGCGCCGACCATCACCGCACCCACCACCATCAGCGCGTTGGGGTTGCCCTTGTCGGTGTTGACGAACTGCGTCAGTGCGATGGTGCCGCCTGCGCCGCCCTTGTTGTCGTACGAAGCGGTCTTGGCCTGGCCCGCGGCGATCATCGCGGCGCCCAGCGAGCGGCCGGTCTGGTCGTAGCCGCCGCCGGGGTTGGCGCCGATCATGACCTTGACGCTGTCCAGCGCATAGGCGGGCGCGGCAACGACGGTGGCGGCAACGGCGGCCGATGCCAGCGCGGCATGGGCGAAACGGGAAATCGAACGGCGCATAGCGGTCTCCTTGGTTGTACCGGTGATCGCTTGCCAGTCACTGGCGACCGCGATCCGACCCGGGGTTCCGGCGGCAGCCTGAGCGTTGCCGGGGACGGGGACACGGCCTGCCGGCGGCGCGCGGGGCGCTGCCGGGGTTGTCTCCTGTCCGGGCGCGGCGGGGCGTGGCCGGGACTGTTCTTGGATTATTGGTGAACATCAGGCCGGGATTAGCGACCATGGGGCGGATTCTAGGCGGGGGAAACTGTCAAAAGGCTGTCAAAAGGGGCGGGACGGGGTCGGGGTTTACGTGGATGGCGTGGGATTGGCATGTGGGGGGGCGGGACTTCGTGGTGGCTCTGGCCCCGCAACAGCCAAACAGCGCTCACCCCGCCGGCTTCGCCTGCAGGCAAGGATCCTTGCGCGCCACCGCCGGCACCACCACTGCCATGTCGAACTCGCCGTCCGCCGGCGCGCTCTCCACGTAGCCCACGCTGACAACCTTGCCGGCCTCGCCAGCAAGCCAGCGCGGCACCCCGACATCGCGCCGCACATGCCCGTTGCCGGCAATCAGCACCGCCCCACGCTGCGCGTAGGGCCGCAACGCCTGCGCCATCACCGCGTCGCGCGCCGCCTGTGCGGCCAGCATGCCGGGCAGCATCGCCTTGGGGAAATTGCCGCAGTGGCCGCGGTCGAGCACCGCGGTCTGCGCCGCCACCAGGTCAGGCGGCAACTCTCCGGTCAGGCCAAGCTTCTGCCGCTCGTCCGCCGGGAACAGCCCGTCCAGCCCGCCGCGCACGATCTTGCCCGCATCCGCGCGCGACAGGTTGGCCGCCACCAGCGGCAGGTCGTACTGCAGCGCCAGCGCCACCACCGGCCGGTACAGCGGCCACTGCCAGGCGCCGCCGCCGGCCTGCGCGATCAGGTAATCGGCATCCCTGGGCCGCTCCCGGCGGGCGCGGTCGATATCGGCCTGCCGTTCCCGGTCGAACTGCTCCATGGCGATGGCCGGGCGCCAGCCTTGCTCGACCGCGCGCGTGAGCGCGCCGAGCCGCTGCTGCTGGCCGTCGGCGTTGTCGTGGACCTCGCCCAGCAGCACGTAGGGCTTGCCGGCAAAGGTGGCGCTGACTGCTGCTGGCGAAGGGCCCGGGGTCGCACAGCCGGCGCTCAGCACGGCAAAGCTTGCAGCCAGCATGCCGGCCGCGCACAAGCGGAATGAGATCACGCCATGGTTCCTTTATCTGGTTGTGGTCCCCGGCGCCGATGCCTGTTCGCCGCCCGCCTGCGCGGGCTGCTCCGGCACGTACACCATCGACCCGTCCTTCATCCGGTACGCCACGCCGGCCTTGATGCCGTCGCCGCTGCCGACCTGGCCGCTGGCCTGGTAGCGCACCACTTTCTCTCCCTGGCGCGACACGATCTCCATGTTCGGCTTGCCGGGGTTGGTGATAACCGTCACGTCGTCATGCGTGAACGGATTCGCCGGGTTCTGCGCGATCGCCACCAGCAGCGCGGCGATCACCACCAGGAACACGTCGATCAGGTTCACCACCGACAGGATCGGATCGTCGGCTTCGCTATCTTCCAGGAATTTCATGCGTCGACCTCCCATTGCGGGTGGGACTTGCCCAGCCACACCAGTTCTTCGGCCAGCCAGCGGCGGCGCACGTTGACCACCCAGAAAGTAATGCTGGCCGCGATCAGCGCCAGGATCACCGCGGAGAAGGCGATGGTGAGATTCTCGCCCACATTGGCCAGGTTGCCACCGGACAGGCCCTTCAGCGCCGGGCCCATCGGGATCATGGTGGCCACCAGCCCCAGCATCGGCGCCACGCGCGTGGCGATGCGCGGGCGCTCCAGCAAGCGGTGCGCGGCGACGTCGAGCGCATCGGCATCGGCCACCTTGTTGCGCCGCGCCCACGCCACCAGCACGTAGCCGCGGCCGCTGGCAATGGGATGGCGCGCGCGCAGCCAGGCCTGCATCGCGAATTCGCCCAGCGCCCAGAAAGCGTACAGGAACAGCAGCGCGATCAGCGCGAGCGTCGGGATCAGGAACAGTTGGCCGACGTCGTACATCAGGGTTTCAAGCAGGGTGGGTGTCATGTCTCGTCTCTTTGGATGCGATGGATATCTTCGGTGCCTCAGCGCCGTCCGGGCAGCCAGCTGCCGCCGGCATCGGCCTGGCGCCGCCGCGCGCTGAGCGCGCCGCCTGCGATAGCGGCCGCCAGCGCGATGCCGCCTGCCAGCCACGACAGCACCGGCACGATCTCGGCCGCGGGCGGCTTGCGTTCGACCAGCTGCATGCCGTGCACCGGCTGCGGCTGGTTCGGGGCGGGCCCGGGCGGCGGCTCTGGCGTTGGTGCCGCGGGGGCAGGCTTTGGAGGCGTTGCCGCGGGCGCAGGACGTGGCGCCGCAGCGGGCGGCCGCATGCCATAGCCCGGCGCCTGCGTCTGCGCCGGCACCTGCTGCTTCAGGTACTGGTTGAAGGCGCGGTTGTTGCTGACGATGTCGTGGCGCTGCGCCAGGGCTTCGTAGCGCTGCGCCAGCGTCTTCAGCAGCCTGTCGTCGGCCTTCCAGTAGCCCTTGCGCGCGGCTTCGAGCATGCGTTCGATCACCTGGGCCTGGGCCTGCGGCGCGTTCTTCTCGAACCACTCGTTCAGGCCGAGCTTGTGCTTGTCGTTGACATAGACCTCGGCGAACTCGGTCCACTGGTCGTCACGCACGATCTCGGGCGAGACCGCGGTCCAGCCCCAGAAGTTGTTGACGGTGTCGAGAACGTTCAGCGCGCCGCTGTAGCCCTCGGCCTTCATGCCCTCGATCCAGCCCGGATGGAAGTAGCGCGTGCGCAGCTCGCTGGCGAGGAAGCTCGCGGCGGTCTCGGTGCGCGCGTTGCTGGCATCGCGCAGGTTCGAGATCAGCAACTCTGGCGCCTTGCCGGTCAGGTGCCGCACGGCGAGCCCGATGCCACCAAGGTACTGGAACGGGTCGTCGGTGGTCAGCATGCCGTACAGGTTGGAGCTGCGCGCCAGCAGCGCACCGTCGACGCCTTTCAGGTTCTCGGCATAGAGGTTGACCTGCGGCAGCGCCTCGCCCCAGTGCTGCTCATCGGGACCGTAGGCGTACTGCATGCGCGCGAGGTACAGCCTGGCCAGCCTGGCGTCGGCCTCGCGGCCGCTGCCAAACGTGTCGGTGGCCATCGCCGCATCGTTCAGGCCGGTGCCGTAGTTGCCCGATTCGCTGGCGAAGATGCGCGTCACCGCCAGCGCATCGAGGCTGTCGGCGGGAACGTTCAGCTTCGCCAGCCGTTCGCGCACCGCGCGGGTGTTCGCGGCGACGACGTTGTCCGCCTCCGGCTGCGCAGCGGCGAGCTTCACCGCCTCGGCCAGCCACTTCATCAGGTTAGGGAAGTGGTCGCGATAGAGTCCGGTCGCGGACAGCACCACGTCCACGCGCGGGCGTCCCAATTCAGCTGCGGGAATCGGTTCGACGCCAACCACGCGGCCACCGTCATCCCATTTCGGCCGCACGCCCAGAACCGCCATCGCCTGCGCTTCGAGCATGCCCTGGTGGCGCATGGTCTCCACGCTCCACAGCGAGAACGCCAGCTTGTCGGGATAGCGGCCATGGCGCTTGCGCCAGTCGGCGATCATCGCCTCGGCGGCGGCCTGGCCCGCTTTCCACGCTTCGCGGCTGGGCACCCTGGAGGGATCGAAGCCGTACAGGTTGCGGCCGGTCGGCAGCGTGTCGGGATTGCGCACCGGATCGCCGCCCGTTCCCGATTGCAGGTGGCGGCCGGCCAGCGCGGTCAGCAAGCCGGCATTTTCCGGCGATGCATCGAGGCTGGCATAGAGCTGCCGCGCACGCTGCATGTCTTCGCGCTGGCGCGCGTCGCCCAGTTCATCGAGCGATGCGCCTTCGGCCACGTAGCGCCGCACCATCGCATAAGGCGGCGTCTGCGCAAGTTGCGCGTAGTCGACCGCGAACAGCTCCTCGGGCTCCTCGGGGAAGACGCGCCTGAGCCAGTCCTTGCCGAGCATCGCCATGGTCGTATAAAGCCGCAGCCCGTCGTCCTGCGATTGCCCGAACGTGTGCAGGCCATAAGGCTGCAGCGCCCCGCCAAGTTCATGCAGGTGGATATGCAGCGCATCCAGGTAGCCAGTGAAGTCCGAGCGCGCACGCGCGGCGGTCCAGCCCATGTCCTCGTACAGGTGCATCGACGCGCTGCGCGACAGGATCTGCCGGCGGATGGTGTCCTTCACCGCGCCTTCGTCCTGCTGCAGGTACGCATGCAACTGATCGTGCAGCGATACCATGTCGGTATGCAGGCCCGCCGGCCGGAACGGCGGCGTCTGGTGGCTGACGATTGCCGCGCGGCCGCGACGCTTGGCCTGGATCGCTTCACCAACGTCGTCGACGATGTACGGATAGATCACCGGCACGCTGCCCAGCACGAGGTAGGGCTGGTCGGTGACAGACAGGCCGCGCTCCTTGCCCGGCGTCCATTCCTGCGTGCCATGCGTGCCGTAGTGCACCAGCGCCTCTCGACCCCCATCTCCGGTACGCGCCCACAGGTAGGCCGCCATGTAGAAGTGGTTCAGCGGCGTGGTGGTGGAGTGGTACAGCGCCTTCTCGTCCGATTCATTGCGCTCGCCGCGCGGCGGCACCGGCGTCAGCACCACGTTGCCGAGCTGGAGGCGCGGGATCACAAAGCCGGCCTCACCGTTGTGCGTGGCCGCCATCGCCGATTGCTCGGGGTTGCCCCAGCGCTGCGCCACCGCCGCACGGAACGGTGCCGGCTGCGCGTCGTACCAGCGGCGGTATTGCGCCATCGGCATCCACACCGCGAGGCCGGCATCGAGCAAAGGCTCCAGCTTGCCGCTGCGATAGAACGGTGCGAGCAATGCGCCGAGGTCGCGCTGCAAGCGCGCTTCGTCTGCGGCCTCGGTGGTATAGCCCGCGGCGCGCAGCGCGGCGAGCGTGCTGGCCAGGCTCCTGGGCAGGTTCAGGAACGACGCCGACAGGTTCTTCTCGCCGGCCGGGTAGTTGTAGTAGAGGATCGCCACGCGCTTGTCGGCGTTGGGCAGGTGGCGCAGCCGTGCCAGTGCCAACGCCTTGTCGGCCACCGTATCGAGCTGCGCGGGCAGGCTGACGATGGCGCCGTCGCCCCTGGCCGTGGCAGCGGCCAGGATGGGATCGATCACGCCGGCCAGTTCGGGCTGCACCAGGTAGAACGGCGTGTCGGTCAGGCTGATGCCGTGCGGGTCGTCCTGCCACGCCTGCGCATCTCCCCTGCGATAGGGCATGACCTGCGTCACTGGTACGTCGAGCTTCTCGAATTCGGCCTTGCGGCCGTGCGGGTTCAGCATGATCTGGCCGTTGATCAGCACATCGACCAGGCGCTTGCCGCCGGGCATCGCCATGCGCGTGATGCCGTCGGCATCCATCACCGGGCCGTAAAACGTGAGCACGCGCGCATGGCGTGCTTCGAGGCGACCAATCAGGTCGTCGATAAAGGCGCTGTCGAGACCGGACACATAGGCCTGGTGGATGGCAATGCCGATCACCGGACCGCTGCTGCCCGATGCGGCCAGCGCGTCCTGCGGCGACGTGGTGATCACGCCTGCCAGCTTCGGGTGGTAATAGGCGGCCTTGGGAAACACCACGGGTGCCGGAATGCCGTCGTCACCGCGCAGGCGGAACTGCTGTGCCGCGAGCGTGCGCATCATCGCGCCGAAGTTGCCGCGGCCGCCGTTGACGTAGTACGCATGCAGTTGCACCGCGAGCTTGTCGTCGACGCCGTGTGCTTCGTAGCGGTCGGTGGCGATCAGTACGCGCGGTACGCGCGCTTCGGTCCACAAAGGTCCGAGGCGTTGCAGCGTCGCGGTGACGATGTGGTCGCGCGGCGCATCGACGATCAGCAGGTCTGCGTTGTTGATGAACGGCGCGATGTCCTGCGCCGCCATGCGCTCCAGGTACTGCGCATCGAGCGTCATGCCCTGCGCCTGCGCCATCTCGCGCAGCGGGCCGAACTTGCCGGCCGGCACCGGCGAACTGGTCAGGATGGCGATGCGCGGCGTGGCAGCCTGCGCCGCGCCCATCCACACCAGCAGGCACAGCAGCGCCCAGAGGCAGCGACCGGTTATGTTTTGTGGGGACATGCGATACCTCCTTGAGCCGATGTGGCTCAGAACGACAGCTTCAGGCTGGCGGCGAAGGTACGGCCCGGCTGCGTGTAGAAGTCCACGCCGGGCTCGGTGGCCGATACGCCGGTCTGGCGCACGTCGCCCCACAGCCAGTACTTCTTGTCGAACAGGTTGTTCACCGACAGCGCCAGGCTGACGAAGCGGTTGAAGCGCCACCACGCCTGCAGGTCGACCACGCCGTAGCCGGCGGGCTTGAAGTAGGTGAACGACGTGTCATCGGTACGCGTGACCGGACGCGCGCCGCGCCAGCGGATTGCGGCACCCTGGCCCTGCACGCGCTCCCAGGTCAGCCCCGCGCTCGCGCGCAGCGGCGACACGCTGTTAAGCGGCTGGTCGGTCTGCTCATTGGTGCCGTGCGCATACGCGACCGCGCCGTCGATGCGCCATTGCGGCAGGAAGCGCCACACGCCGCGCCACTCGGCGCCGTAGATGCGCACGCTGGTCTGGTTGCGGTACTGGTAGGTCGCGCGCAGGCCGGGCAGGCAGGCGGGGTCGGACGGGCAGGTCAGCTGCACCTGTTCGATAAAGTCGCGATAGCGGTTATCGAACAGCGCCACGCTGGTCTGCACGTTGTCGCTGGTATAGCGCGCGCCGACCTCGAACGAGCGGCTCTTCTCCGGGTTCAGGTCCGCGTTAGGCGCGGCGCCGTAGCCCTGCACCGGATTGCGGAAGCTGCCGTTGACCTCCTGGTAGTTGGGCGCGCGGTAGCCAAACACATATTGCGCCCACAGGTTGACGTGGTCGGTCGCCTGCCACAGTGCCGACAGCTTGGGCGACACGTGCGAATCGCTCTTGCTGACCGCCGGGCGGCCGCCGGCACTGCTGTAGACCAGGTCGTCGCCATCCGGCGACAGCGAGTAGTGGTCGAAGCGCAGCCCCGGCGTCAGCGTGAAGCGGCCATCGAAGAAGCGCATCTCGTCCTGCGCGAACACGCCGGTCTGGCGCGTCTCGCCGGTGGGGAAGTCGTGCACCGGGAAGTTCTCGCCGGCGAGGGACTTGGTGGTGGTGCCGGTGGTCAGGTTGACCACCGTGGCATCGCGCGACTCGGACGTGCGCGTGCGCATGAAATCGACGCCGCCGATCAGCCGGTGCCCGACGCTGCCGGTGACGAAGGACTTGTCGCCCTGCACGTTGAAGCCGGTCTGCTCCTGCCTGAAGGCAAAGCCCAGCGCGACGTTGCACAGGCTGGTGCCGCGCGTGGTGGCCGAGCAGCCGGTGCTGGTGTTGCTGCGCACCTGGTTGGTCAGCGTGGAGGTCTCCGATTCCTGGTAGTAGACCTGCGCCGCCAGGCGATCCAGCAGGCCGCTGGCGGGCTTCCACTCGTAGTCCAGGCTGACGCGGTCGCGGCTCAGGTCTTCATTGCCGCTGGCGGCGGTCACACGCGGCAGGGCTGTGGATAACCGCAGCAGGTCGGTGTCGGTATTGCCGTCGCGATGCTCGTAGGTGAACTTGAACTTGTGCTCGGGCGTGGCGTTGAGCAGGATCTTGCCCAGCCATGCCTGCGTGCGCACGTCCTGCGGATTGGGCCTGGTGCGGTTGACCGAGTTGGAGCCGTCGGTGCCCATGTTCTTCATTTCGTGCGCATTGCGGTTCGCGACCATGAAGAGGCCCTGGATGGTGTCGCTGCCGCCGGCCACGCCCGCGGTCTGCCCGAAGCCATTGTCGATGCCGTTCCAGTTCAGCCCGACCTCGCCGCCGACCTTGCGGCCCTGCGTCAGGTCGACGGGGTCCTTGGTCGCATAGGCCACCACGCCGCCGATCGCATCCGAGCCATACAGGCTCGACGCCGGCCCGCGCAGCACTTCCACGCGCTTCAGGAACGAAAACTCCGGCGCATCGCGCGTCGAGCTGGAGATGTTCGACGGGCCGCCGCCATTGAAGAAGTCTGGCAGGCGCACGCCGTCGACCATCTGCAGCACGCGGTTGTCTTCGATGCCGCGGATATTGATGCTGCCCGCGCCAAAGCGGCGGCGGTCGCGCGGCACGTCGATATCGGGCTCGTCGGCGAACAGGCCAGTCTCGTCGACCGGCTGCGCGCGCTCGATCTGGCGCGCCTCGCGCGTGGTGATGGTGGAGGCGACCGCATCGGCACGCTCCTCGGTGCGCGTGGCGGTGACCACCACTTCATTGAGCGAGGCAAGCGCGGTGGTCTGGCTATCGCCCTCGGCGGCGAAGGCTGGCGAGCCCAGCGCCGCGCAGACGGCGGCAACAGGCGTGACCCGGACGGAGGCGCGCAGGCGCGCCAGGCAGCGACGTTTCATGGATTCTCCCCAGAAGAAATCGAACGCTGGCTGGCGGAAAACCGTGACAGGGTGGCTGGCTCGCGTAGAGGCGCTGCCCGTCCGGCGCATGGCCGCGGGTGACGCCGTTTTTAGTTAACGAGAATTATTATCATTTACAGCAGATAGGTAAATGACTTACATCAAAGGGCGTGGCGTGCATGCCACATGTATGCAATGTTCGACTGCTTGAACAACTCTACGTGTCGTGCTAACTTTGTTTGCTAACGTGTTAGCGCAGCACTGACATGCTGCATGTACGCCATTGAGTTCACCCGGCAAGCTGCACAGACCCTGAAGGCCATGCCCAGAAACCTTGCCGCAACGATCGTCGCGAAGGTCAATGGCCTTGCCGTGGATCCTTACGCACCGAACCCGAACGCAAGAAAGCTTGCGGGACGAAACGGCTATCGGCTCCGGGTAGGGGATTGGCGAGTGTTGTACGAAATCGAGGACGGACGGCTGGTGATTCTCGTACTGGCCGTCAGCCCACGTGGAGGAGCTTACAAATGACTGGAATCCAGTTTATTGAACGAGACGGCCGCCGCGAATATGCGGTGATCCCCATCGAGATGTGGGAGCGCGTCAAATACCTGATTGAAGACGCGGGCGACGTCGCCCTGTTCGACGCCGCCAGGGCCAAGGACGACGGCTTCCGCGTGCCGGCCGCCGTGCTCGATGCCGAACTGGCCGGCGACCATCCGGTCAAGGCATGGCGCAACTATCGCCGGCTGACGCAGGACGCGCTTGCCCGGGCCGCGGGCCTGAGCAAGCCATATCTCAGCCAGATCGAAAACCGTTCGCGCGCCGGCAGCCCCGATGCGCTTCGCAGGCTGGCGCAAGCACTGGGCGTGCCCTGCGACATGCTGGGCGAAGAGAGCGAATAGCTGGTCTGGCCAGCCATCGCCCTCAGTGCTGCCGCACCGTCTCCCCAGGGACCTTCTCCGGCAGCTTGTTGCCTTCCGAGTCGATCTGCAGCGGCCCCGTGCCCGAGAACTTGTCCAGCGCCAGGTAGATCACCGGCGTGATGAACAGCGTGATCACCTGCGAGAACAGCAGGCCACCGACCACCGCCAGGCCCAGCGGCTGGCGCAGCTCGGCGCCGGCGCCGAGGCCCAGCGCCAGCGGCAGCGCCCCCATCACCGCGGCGAAGGTGGTCATCATGATCGGACGGAAGCGCAGCAGGCATGCCTGCCGGATTGCCTTGGCCGGAAGCATGCCTTGCTCGCGCTGCGCCGCCAGCGCGAAGTCGATCATCATGATCGCGTTCTTCTTGACGATGCCGATCAGCATCAGCACGCCGATCACCGCGATCAGCGACAGCTCGACATTGAAGATAAACAGCGTCAGCAAGGCCCCGACCGCCGCCGAGGGCAGGCCCGCCAGGATGGTCAGCGGGTGGATATAGCTTTCGTACAGCACGCCCAGCAGCGTGTAGATCACCGCGATGGCGGCCACCAGCAGCACGATCTGCGTGGCCTGCGATGACTGGAACACCGCCGCGTCGCCGCCCCAGCTGGTGAAGATCGACGTCGGCATCGCGATCTCCTGCTTGTAGCGGTCGATGCGCGCCGACGCGTCGCCCAGTGCCGCGCCCGGTGCCAGGTTGAACGACACCGTCACCGACGGCAGCTGCCCCTGGTGGTTGACCGCGATCGGGCCGACGCGGCGCTCGGTGGTGGCGAACGCCGACAGCGGCACCATCTGGCCGGTCTTGCTGCGCACGTAGAGCTTGGCGAACGCGGTCTCGTCGACGCGGTCGAGGTCGGCCGCCTGCAGGATCACGTAGTAGTTGTCGATCGGGGTGTAGATGGTCGATACCTGCCGCTCGCCGAATGCCGAATACAGCGCGGTGCGCACGTCCTGCATCTGCACGCCGAGCGCATTGGCCTTGTCGCGGTCGATCGACAGGTGCGCCTCCAGGCCCGACTGCTGCGAGTCGCTGGTGACATCGCGGAACAGGCTGTCGGCGCGCATCTTTGCCATCAGCTTGTCGGAGTAGTCCTGCAGCTGGCCGGCCTTCACGCTCTGCAGCGTGTACTGGTAGCGGCTCTTGCTCTGGCGCCCGCCGAGCTGCAGGTTCTGCACCGGCGCGAAATACACCGCCAGCCCGGGCACGCCGGCCACATCGCGGCGCAGGGACTCGATCACCTTGGGCATGGCATTACGCTCGCCGCGCGGCTTGAGCTCGACGAACATGCGGCCGGTGTTGATCGCCGGCGACGGGCCGCCGCCGATGGCCACCACGATGCTCTTGACCGCGGGGTTGGCGCGCATGCGCTCGGCCGCGTCGCGCAGGCGCTCGGCCATGGCGTCGAAGGAAATATCCTGCGGGCCTTCGGCGTTGACGCGGATCTGGCCGATGTCTTCCTCGGGGAAGAAGCCCTTGGGGATCGTGACGAACAGCACGGCGGTCAGCACGAAGGTCAGGCCGGCAACCGCCAGCACGGTGCGCCGGTGCGCCAGGCACCAGTCCAGCCCGCGCGCATAGCGGTGCAGCGTGAACTCGAACAGGTTCTCGAACCACTGCGTGGAGCGCATGCCCAGGGTCTGCTTCTGCGGCGCGGCAGGCTGCGCCACCGCATGGTCGCCATAGGCATGGTGCGACTCATCCACCGGCACGTTCTCGGCCGACAGGAAGCGCGCGCACAGCATCGGGATCAGCGTCAGCGACACCACCGCCGACACCAGGATCGACAGCGACACCACCGCGGCGAACTCATGGAAGAGCAGGCCGATCACGCCCGGCATGAAGAAGATCGGGATGAACACCGCCACCAGCGAGATCGAGATGGACAGGATGGTGAAGCCCATCTCGCGCGATCCCACCAGCGCGGCCTTCAGCGGCGGCACGCCTTCCTCGATATGGCGCACGATGTTCTCGAGCATCACGATGGCATCGTCCACCACCAGCCCCACCGCCAGCGTGATGGCCAGCAGCGAGACGTTATCCAGGCTGTAGCCGAACGCCTTCATCAGCGCCACCGTGCCGATCAGCGAGATCGGCAGCGACACGGTGGGGATCAGCGTGGCGGCGGCGCGGCGCAGGAACAGGAAGATCACCATCACCACCAGCGCCACCGTCAGCGCCAGCGTGAACTGCACGTCGTGGATCGACTCGCGGATCGAATTGGAGCGGTCGTTGACCACCGCCACATTGACCGAGCCCGGCATCTGCGCGATCAGGCGGGGCAGGGCGGCCTTGATCGCATCGACCACCGCCACGGTATTGGCATCGGGCTGGCGCAGCACGGCCAGCACGATCGAACGTTCATTGTTGAGCCAGCTGCCGGTCTTGATGGTCTCGACGCTGTCCTCGACCTCGGCCACGTCGGACAGCCGCACCAGCGCGCCGTTGGGCTGGCTGGCGACGATGATGTTGCGGAAGGCGTCGGCGTTGGTCATCTGCCGGTTGGCCTGGATCGTCAGCGTCTGGCGTGCGCTGTCCAGCGTACCCACCGGGGTGTTGGCGTTGGCGCGGTTCAGCGCGGTGGCCAGCTCGTCCAGCGTCAGGCCGCGCGCGGCCAGCGCATCCGGGTGCGCGCGCACGCGCACCGCAAAGCGCTTCTGCCCGAAGATCTGCACCTGCGCCACGCCCGGCAGCGTCGCCAGCGTGGGCGAAATCAGGTTGTCACCGAAGGCATTCAGGTCCGCCAGGCTCATCGCCGGCGAATTGATCGCCAGCAGCAGCACCGGCGCGTCCGCCGGGTTGACCTTTCGGTACGAAGGCGGCGTCGTCATCTCGATCGGCAGCGAACGCTGGGCGCGGAACAGCGCCGCCTGCACGTCCACGGCCGCGTCGTCGATATCGCGGTCGCTGTTGAATTCGATGGTGATGCTGGAGTTGCCGAGCGTATTCGACGAACTGATCACCGACACGCCGGGGATGGTGGCGAACTGCTTTTCCAGCTGCGTCGCCACCGACGCCGCCATGGTTTCCGGGCTCGCGCCCGGCAGCGTCGCGGTGACCTGGATCACCGGCGAGTTGAAGCTGGGCAGCGCGGCGATCGGGATGGTCGGATACAGCACGATGCCCGTCACGATCACGGCCAGGCACAGCAGCACCGTCATCACCGGACGGCGGATGCAGAGTTCGGACAGCGTCATGGCTCAGTGCCCCGCGGCGGCGTTGGCGGCGGTGGCGGAACCGGCGGGCCGTGCGGCGGCCGCACCGGAGGCGGCGCCCGCCGGCGCCTCGCGCACCAGCGCGCCCGGGCGCAGGTTCTGCGTGCCTTCCACCACCACCCGGGCGCCGGGCTGCACGCCTTCCACCACGGCCGCGGCGGCAGTGGTGGTGATCACCTGCACCGGCACGCGCGCGACCTTGCTGTCGGGCTGCACCACATAGACGAAGCGGCCTTCGGGGCCGGTCACCACCGCCTGCGGCGGCACCGACAGCGCCCCCTTGAGCGTCTGCACCACGGCGTTGACGTTGGCGTAGGTGCCCGGCCACAGCCGCTGCTCGTCGTTGTCGAACTGGGCCTTGACGCGGATGGTGCCGTACTGCGGGTCGACCGTGTTGTCCACAAAGGTGATCTTGCCGGTCACCGGGGTCTTGCTGCCATCGTTGGGCTGGGCGGTGACCTGCACCGGGCCGGCCTGCAGCGCCTCGCGCAGCGCCGCCAGCTGGCGCTCGGGCAGGCTGAAGGTCACGGCGATCGGCTGCACCTGCGCGATGGTGACCATCGGCACGGCGCCGGTGGGCAGCACCAGCGAGCCGGGGAAGGCGTTGATCACGCCGGTGCGGCCGCTGATGGTGGCGCGGATCGAGCCATAGCTGATCGCGACACGGCTGGCCTCGATAGTGGCCTGGTCGGCGCGCACGGTGGCCTCGAAGCCATCGGCCTTGGCCTGGGCGGTATCGACCGCGCTCTTGGAAATGAAGTTGCGCTCGAGCAGTTCCTTGCTGCGCGCCAGCGTGCGGCGGGCGTCGGCAAGATCGGCCTGGTCCTTCAGCAGTTGCGCCTGGGCCTTGGCCAGGTTGGCTTCGTCCATGCGCGTGTCGAGCGAGAACAGCAGCTCGCCCGGCTTGACCGTCTGGCCTTCCTTGATATGGACCGTGCGCACCGTGCTCGACACCTGCGGCCGCACCTCGACCGTGGATAACGCGGTGACGTTGCCGTTGGCCGTGACCTGCAGCGGCACGTCGCCCTGCTGCACCAGCGCGGTGGTCACCACCACCGCGGCGGGCGGCTTGGGCGCCGGCTTGGGCGCCAGCCACGTGCGCCAGGCAAACCAGCCCAGCCCGGCCAGCACTAGCACGGCCGTGACCAATACCCACGGCGATACCCGGCCGCGCCCGGTTCCGGCCGCCGCACTCCAATTGCTGTCGACGAAGCCCTTGGGCTGGTCGATCCTGTCAGTTTTCATGTTCTGTGGACCCTCTGCACCGCGTCTTTTGCGCCACTCCCCGTGATCCGCCCCGGCTTGTTGTGATCGAATGTCGCCGGCGCGTGTCGCGCAAAGACTCTACTAGTACCGCGCTTCGCCCGCCGGAGCCAGCGTCGCGTATTACAGTCCGTTACAGGGGTGCAATGCGGTGTGGGGACGGGCGGGCGCCGGCAAGCGCCCTCCGGACCACGGAGAAAACCGGATATGAGATTGGCGGGGCGCTTGTATCGTTAGACAAACATTATCAGAAAAGCTGCCGCCGGCTGTCGCGACGCCACTGATTGACGCTGTCGATCGACAGTTCGCGTGGCCCTGGCTGCACAATGACCGGGTCACCGGCGCGGACCTGGCCGGTCACCAGCACGCTCAGGTAGACGCCCGAATACCCGCTCTGCACCATGTCCCGCACCGCATGGCGGTAGCCGAGCGCGGCATTGAACTTGTAGCAGGGCCGGCGCGGCGCCTCCACCCGCAGCAGCGCCGTCCCGACGCGCACCAGGTCGCCGATCCACAGGTCGGACTCCAGCAGGCCTTCCAGGCTCAGGTTCTCGCCCAGCGCGCCGAACGGCAGCGGCTGCCCCGACTCGGGCTGCCCGCAGGCACGCCGCCGCGCATTCCACCAGGGGTAGTGCTCGGACGGGTAGGCATAGACCGCCTTGTCACGGCCGCCATGGACGGTCAGGTCGGCCTGCTCGTCGCCGGTTAGGCCCAGCGGGCGGACCTGCACGGAGAGCGGGTGCAGCAGGGTGCTGACGGGATGCTTGCGGATGCCGGACAGGACCACAGCCTCGGTGCCGGCGCCGGCCACGACCAGCGGGATCGCCTTGCCAAGGCTCACGGCCAGCACGCGTGCATTGCCTTGCCAGCGTCTGGAATCGCTCACATGCGCCCCCGCTCGGTGGTTGTGGAAAGAGATGTGGATAAGCTGCGGATATCCCTGAGGATAAAGGGGCGGATAACGCTGTGGACAAGTGCTTGGTGCGGTGCCTCACAAGACGCCGTTGGCGGCGCAAGGCGGGGCGCGCGCCCGGGGACATGATGCCCCGGGGCGGGGCTTCAGCCGGCGTTGGGCGCCTGCTGCGGGGCTTGCGGGCGCTGCCACTGGCAGCCCAGCGAGCGGGCGCGCTGCGACACCACCAGCGCCGCCAGCATCAGCGCCGCGGCACCCCAGTGCAGCGAATCGACCCCGGCCAGGGTATAGATGCCGGCGCCGGCCATCGCGCCCGCGGCCTGCCCCAGGTAGATCGACGAAGAGTTCAGCGAGATCGAGGCCGAGGCACGCTCCGGCGCCAGCAGCACCAGCCGCGCCTGCTGCGCGCTGTTGGTGGCAAACCCGCCGAGCCCCCACAGCATGAACAGCAGCACCAGCGCCACGCCGCCCAGCCCCGCCAGCGGCCACAGCACCATGGCGGTCACCGAGCTCAGCAGGGCGACCTGCACGATCCGGCTGGGCGTGACGCGGTCCATGCGCGACGCGGCCAGCGCATTGCCGAACACGCCGCAGGCGCCGTAGGCCAGGAACATCAGGCTGAGCGCGCCGCCGCTGATGCCATAGACATCGCGCATCAGCGGCGCGACATAGGTAAACATGGTGAACATGCCGGCCGACGACACCATGGTGGTCAGCACCACCAGCATGATCGGCTTGTGGCGCAGCACCGCGGCCCAGGCCTCGCGCCCGACCGGCTCCACGTACAGCCCGCGCGGCAGCGCCCGCCATACCGCGGCCGACACCAGCAGCGCCAGCCCTCCCACCAGCCCCATGCTGACGCGCCAGCCCAGCGTGGTCGAGATCCACGTGCCCAGCGGCACCCCCACCACGCTGGCGACGCTCCAGCCCAGGAAGACGAAGCTGATGGCACGGCCGCGCGTCTGCGCGTTGACCAGCAGCGGCAGCGTCGCCGCGGTCTGCGGCGTGTAGATGGCGGCGCCGATCGCGGTCAGGAAGCGGATGGCCATCAGCGCCGCGAAGCTGGGCGCAAAGGCGGCCGCCAGGTGCATCACGGCATAGACCAGCAGCGATCCCGCCAGCAGCAGGCGGCGGTCGATGCGCGAACCCAGCGTGGCGAACAGCGGCGCGCCCACGCAGGTGGCCAGGGCAAATACCGAAATCAGCTGCCCGGCACTGGCGGCGCCCAGCCCGAAATCGCCGGCAATGTCGTTCAACATGCCGGTCACGATCATCGCGCCGGTGCCGATGACGAAGTTGCCGACGCAGAGCGTCACAAGCCTGGGATCCATGCCGGCCTTGGGAAGAGGGGTGCGCGCGGGCGCTTGTTGTTCTCGGGCTGCCGCCAGGGCCGTTGCGGCCGGCGGTTAGGGAAGTCCCGAGTGTAGCGGGATTGGGGGATTCGCGTTGACGACGCAATCGCGCCAGTCAACACCTTGCGAACTGGACACCTCTTCTCCCGCGCGCGGGAGAGCGCGGGAAAACGCGGGAGAAGGGTGCAAACCGGCAGGAACTGAAACGCCTCAGCGCGACAGCGCCGGCGTCAACGCCTTGGGATTGACGATGCAGTCGTGATTGCCGCCCAGCACATCCAGGATGTTCTGGAACGCCGTGCGGAAGTACAGCTCATAGCTGTCGCGCTCGACATAGCCCAGGTGCGGCGTGCAGATGCAGTTTTCCATGCGCAGCAGCGCGTGCCCCTGCAGGATCGGCTCGGATTCGAACACGTCGACCGCCGCCATGCCGGGCCGGCCGCGGTTGAGCGCGGTGACCAGCGCGTTCTCTTCCAGCAGCTCGGCGCGGCTGGTGTTGACGAACAGGGCGGTGGGCTTCATGCGCGTCAGGTCGGTCAGCTTGACGATGCCGCGGGTGTCGTCGTTCAGGCGCAGGTGCAGCGACAAAACGTCGCTGTCGGCAAAAAACTGGTCCTTCGAGGTCGCGACGTCCAGCCCGTCGGCACGCGCCGCGTCCAGTGACGCCTCGCGGCCCCACACCATCACCCGCATGCCGAAGGCCTTGCCATAACCGGCCAGCAGACGGCCGATCTTGCCGTAGCCCCAGATGCCGAGCGTCTGGCCGCGCAGCACCTGGCCCAGACCGAAGTTGGGCGGCATGGTGGTCGATTTCAGCCCCGATTGCTGCCACGCGCCGTGCTTGAGGCTGGCCACGTACTGCGGAATGCGTCGCTGCGCCGCCATGATCAGCGCCCAGGTCAGCTCGGCCGGAGCCACCGGCGAACCGACGCCTTCCAGCACGGCCACGCCGCGGTCAGTGGCGCCATCCAGGTCGATATGGCTGCCGGGGCCGGCGCCGACCTTGCCCGTCTGGCTGATCAGCTTCAGTTTGGGCAGTTTTTCCAGCAGTTGCCGGGTGATGCGGGTGCGTTCGCGGATGAGCACCACGGCTTCCACGTCCGACAGGCGCGCGGCCAGCTGGCCCACGCCCTTGACGGTGTTGTTGAACACCTTGACGTCGTGTCCCTCCAGCAGGCTGAAGCACGGCAGCTTGCGCACGGCGTCCTGGTAATCGTCGAGTACGGCAATCTTCATCGGCAACTCTGGTTTGTCTTCCGGCGCTTGTGCCGGTTGGTGCGCGCGGCAACCGAGCCGCGCGCCGGCCAACAGTATTGTGGATAACCCAGCGTCGGGCCAGCATGTCCGACCGCCGCGAGGTGGAATAACTCTTGCGAAACAATGGTGTCAATTGTTGCGCAGCAAAAAACAGGGGGGTGCGCCAGTGGTATCCTTGCCCGCTCCGGTGCCGCCGTGGATTGTCGGTCGAGCCATGCTCCCGGCAAGCGGACGCCGCCGGACAAAGCCCGCCCGGCGCGCGCAGCTACCCCTGCGCGGGCGAAGCGCAACTTTAGCGCAGCCGCAGGGACCGCCGCGACCTTTTGCACAACACGGGCCGCCGCGGAGTTGTAACGGGATGTGACGATCGGGACATGACGACCCCATGGCGCGATGCCGCGATTCCGTCCACCGCGCGAGCTGCGGAAAAACCGCCCGCCGGCCAGGCTTTGCAAGGTTTCCCTTCCCTTCTTCCCTTATAAACCTGGAGTTGCAGCATGAACCACCCCACAATGCAAGGCACGGCGCCAGTGAATGCCCCGGCCTGGGTCAAGCACCCCAAGCTGGTGGCCTGGGTCGCCGGAATCGCCGCGCTGACCAAGCCCGACAATATCTACTGGTGCGACGGTTCGCAGGAAGAATACGACCGCCTGTGCGAGCAGATGGTCGCCGCCGGCACAATGAAGCGGCTGAACCCGGCCAAGCGCAAGAACTCCTTCCTGGCGCTGTCCGATCCGTCGGACGTGGCCCGTGTTGAAGACCGCACCTTTATCTGCTCCGACAAGCAGGAAGACGCCGGCCCCACCAACAACTGGACCGCCCCGGCCGAGATGCGCCAGACGCTGAACGGCCTGTTCGACGGCTGCATGCGCGGCCGCACGCTGTACGTGGTGCCGTTCTCGATGGGCCCGCTGGGCTCGCCGATCGCGCATATCGGCGTGGAACTGTCCGATTCGCCATACGTTGCGGTCAACATGCGCATCATGACGCGCATGGGCAAGGCTGTGTATGACGTGCTAGGCACCAACGGCGAATTCGTGCCGTGCGTGCACACCGTCGGCAAGCCTCTCTTCGCCGGCGAGAAGGACGTGCCGTGGCCGTGCAATCCGACCAAGTACATCGTCCATTTCCCGGAAACGCGTGAGATCTGGTCGTTTGGCTCGGGCTACGGCGGCAATGCGCTGCTCGGCAAGAAGTGCTTCGCACTGCGTATCGCATCGACCATGGGCCGCGACGAAGGCTGGCTGGCCGAGCACATGCTGATCCTGGGCGTGACCTCGCCGGCCGGCAAGAAGTACCACGTTGCCGCCGCGTTCCCGTCGGCCTGCGGCAAGACCAACTTCGCCATGCTGATCCCACCCAAGGGCTTCGAGGGCTGGCAGGTCACCACCATCGGTGACGACATTGCCTGGATCAAGCCGGGCAAGGATGGCCGCCTGTACGCGATCAACCCGGAAGCCGGCTACTTCGGCGTGGCCCCGGGCACCAGCGAGAAGACCAACTACAACGCGATGGCGACGCTGAAGGAAAACGTCATCTTCACCAACGTGGCGCTGACCGACGACGGCGACGTGTGGTGGGAGGGCATGACCAGGGAAGCGCCGGCGCACCTGGTCGACTGGCAGGGCAAGGACTGGACTCCGGAGATCGCCAGGGCTACCGGTGCCAAGGCGGCGCACCCGAATGCGCGCTTCACGGCGCCGGCGTCGCAGTGCCCGTCGATCGACGAGAACTGGGACAACCCGGCTGGCGTACCCATTGATGCGTTCATCTTCGGCGGCCGCCGCTCGACCACCGTGCCGCTGGTGACCGAGGCGCGCAACTGGACCGAGGGCGTGTACATGGCTGCCACCATGGGCTCGGAAACCACCGCCGCGGCCGCCGGCCAGCAAGGCGTGGTGCGCCGCGACCCGTTCGCCATGCTGCCGTTCTGCGGCTACAACATGAGCGACTACTTTGGCCACTGGCTGGAACTGGGCAAGAAGCTGGAGGCCTCGGGCGCGAAACTGCCGAAGATCTATTGCGTCAACTGGTTCCGCAAGGACGCCGACGGCAGCTTCGTGTGGCCGGGCTTCGGCGAGAACATGCGCGTGCTGTCGTGGATGATCGACCGTGTCGAAGGCAAGGGGCAGGGCGCCGAGCACGTGTTCGGCACCACGCCGCGCTACGCGGACCTCAACTGGAACGGCGTCGAGTTCTCGCCGGCGCAGTTCGAGCAGGTGACCTCGATCGACCGTGATGCCTGGATCAAGGAGCTGGCGCTGCATGATGAGCTGTTCACGCAGCTGAAGCACAACCTGCCGCAGGCGCTGGCGGAAACTCGCGCGGCGCTGGGCAAGCGGCTTGAGGGGTGATTTTGGCTTCTAGCGGCGCACTGCTATTGGATAATAGTTGGTGTTATTGCTTTTAATTTAAAAAGCTCGCCTCTTGATTGAGGCGGGCTTTTTTTATTGAACGATAAATATCAAAATCAAACCCTTACCCGCCTTCAATCTCCCCCAATACCTCGACCGCATACTTCACCAGCCCAGCCCGCCCCTCAATCCCAAGCTTGCGCTTGAGATTAAGCCGATGCGTCTCGACCGTCCGCACAGACACCCCCAGCTGCGCCGCGATTTCCTTGTTCGCCATCCCCCGCCCGATACCCCCGAGAATATCCCGCTCACGCCGCGTCAGCGCATCCAGCGGCCCCGGGTTCTGCTCCGCCATGCCCCGGGCAATCCGCGCACTATAAAACACCCGCCCAGCCAGCACCGCCTGAATCGCCGCCATCAGTTCATCCGCCGGCGCATCCTTCAGGACATAACCCCGCGCCCCGGCACGAACCGCCTGTCGCACATATTCCAGGTTGTCGTGCATCGACACGATCAACACCGCCAGTTCCGGATAGCGGTCATGCAGCGCCGCCGCCAGCGCAATCCCTCCCATGCCGCGCATGCCAATATCGGTAATCACCAGATCAGGCATGTCCACCTCACCGGCACGCCCCAGCCAGGTGAGCGCCGCCTCGCCATCGTCGGCTTCCCCAACGACCCGCAAACCCGGCTGCAACGCCAGGTGCATGCGCATGCCGTCGCGCACCAGCGCGTGGTCGTCGATCAGCAGCACGCGCGCAGGCGCATCGGCGAGGGTTGGTTCAAACGAAAGGTTCATGTCTGCGAAGGTCCAGCGGAAACAGGGTGTTCTGAAACGGCGGCTGGCCGGGGCAGCGGCTTCGCCAGCGGCAAGGCTGCCACCAGCTCCGTGCCGCCAATGCCGGAAACAATGCCGAACTCTCCACACAGCGCGGCAATGCGCTCGCGCAAATTGCGCAGCCCGATGCCGCGCTGCGGATCGACCTGCATGCGGGCCACGTCGAAACCACTGCCATCGTCGCGCACGGTCAGCCGCGTGGCGTCGGCATCGAATGCCAGCGACACGCTCACGTGCCGGGCGTTCGCATGGCGCTCCACGTTGGTCAGCGCCTCCTGGGCGATGCGGAACAGCGCGGTGGCCTGCTCGTCGGGCAGTTCGCGCGGGGTGCCTGACTGCGCCACGGTGATCTGTAGCCGGCTGCCGCCTTGCATCTCGCGCGCGAGGTGCTGGAGCGCGGCAAAAAGACCCAGGTCATCCAGCAGCGCCGGGCGCAGGTTGCGCGCCACGCGCCGCACTTCATTGAAAACCGTGTCGAGCCGGTTCAACGCCATGCCCAGCACCGGCGCCACCGCGGCGCCTTCGGTCGGGGCCAGTCTCAGCCGGTTGGTGGCGGTTTCCAGCACCAGCTTGACCGACACCAGCAACTGGCTGATGCCGTCGTGCAGCTCGCGCGACAGCCGCGCGCGTTCCTCTTCCTGCGACTGCACCACGCGCTGCGCCAGCTGGCGCAGCTTGGCATCGGCCTCCCGGTGCTCGCTGACATTGAGCGCCAGGCCGCTGGCCGCTACCAGCAGGATGCTGATCGCCGCGATCACGCCGATCCAGGCCATGGTCTCGCGGATATCGGTCTCGGCGCGGGCGTCGAGCTGGCGCAGCGTGTTTTCCACGTCATCCAGATAGATGCCGGTGCCAAGCATCCAGCCCCATTCGGGCACCGACACCACATAGCCGAGCTTGGGCACCAGCTGCTGCGACGACGGCTTTTTCCACAGGTAGCGCACCGAACCGCCGCCGTCCCTGGCTGCCGCGATCAGTTGCTGGATGGTCAGCGACCCTTGCGGGTCGCGCATGGTCCACAAGTCCTGGCCGACCAGTTCGGGCTGGCGCGGGTGCATCAGGTTGCGGCCCTGCAGGTCGTACAGGAAGAAATAGCCATCCGGCCCGTAGTCGAGCCGGGCCAGCGCCTCCATGGCCGCCTGTCGCGTGGCGGTGTCGTTGCGCCCCGAACGCACCATCGGCGCGATCGCGCTCTGCGCCAGTTCTACGTAGTGGCGCAACTCCATTTCCTTGCTTTGCAGGTAGGCGGCCTCGACCAGCGCGCGCTCGTGCTGCGCGAGTTGGGTGGCCTGGTAGCGAACGGCAAGCGCGATGCCCAGCATGGCCACCGCAAGGGGTGCCACCGCGAGCAACAGGATCTTCTGGCGGAGTTTCATACAGGACCGGGGGTAAACACCGATGCCGCGCAGGCGGCATGCCACCGTCGATTTGCGTAGTACTACGCAGAAGTGCTGCGTAGTTACGCGCTTGTGCGTGGTTTGGCGGGTGTCAATACTACACGCCGGACACGCAAGCCGCCCCAACATGCGGCGCGCGTCCACGCAGCTGGTGCACCGGCCTACCCGGATGGTGCACCGCCTGCCTGCAAGACGAGATCCGGAAACGACACGAACCGGGCGAGCAGCAGCCAGATCCAGGAGATACCCTCACCGCCGGATTGCCCCAGCTGCCCGCCCCAGGCGCGCCCGCCGCCGACCCACCCCGTTGCCAGTTACCAGTCCTTCGCCGCCGCAGGCTTTCCAAATCCCGGTCTGAGGAGACCTTCACTATGAATCGCATCGGAGAACACCTGGTGTGGCTGGCCGTCGCCGTGCTCGGCGCGTTTGCCTTCGGCACCGTCGCGCTGGCGCGCGGCGAGGCCGTCAGCGCGCTGTGGATCGTGGTTGCCGCGCTCTGCATCTACCTGATCGCCTACCGCTACTACAGCCGCTTTATCGCCGACAAGGTGATGCAGCTCGATCCGCGCCGCATGACGCCCGCATGGCGCCACAACGACGGCCTGGACTACGTGCCGACCAACAAGGCAGTGCTGTTCGGCCACCACTTCGCCGCGATCGCCGGCGCCGGCCCGCTGGTCGGCCCGGTGCTGGCCGCGCAGATGGGCTATATGCCGGGCATGCTGTGGCTGCTGGCCGGCGTGGTGTTCGCCGGGGCGGTGCAGGACTTCATGGTGCTGTTCATCTCGACGCGCCGCGACGGCCGCTCGCTGGGCGACCTGGTCAAGTCCGAAATGGGCACGGTGCCGGGCCTGATCGCGCTGTTCGGCTGCTTCATGATCATGATCATCATCCTGGCGGTGCTGGCGCTGATCGTCGTGAAGGCGCTGGCCGACTCGCCCTGGGGCACCTTCACCGTGGCGGTGACCATCCCCATCGCCATCTTCATGGGCATCTACACCCGCTACATCCGTCCGGGCCGCATCGGCGAAGTGTCGGTGATCGGCTTCGTGCTGCTGATGCTGGCCATCATCGGCGGCCAGTACGTGCATGAAAGCGCGACGCTGGCGCCGCTGTTCACCTACGACGGCAAGGCGCTGACCTGGATGCTGATCATCTACGGCTTCATCGCCGCCGTGCTGCCGGTGTGGCTGCTGCTGGCCCCGCGCGACTACCTGTCGACCTTCCTGAAGATCGGCACCATCATCGCGCTGGCAGTGGGCATCGTGATCGTGGCGCCGGAGCTGAAGATGCCGGCGTTCACGCAGTTCGCCCAGGGCGGCGGCCCGGTGTGGTCGGGCAACCTGTTCCCGTTCCTGTTCATCACCATCGCCTGCGGCGCGGTGTCGGGCTTCCATGCACTGATCTCGTCGGGCACCACGCCCAAGCTGCTGGAGAATGAATCGCACGCGCGCTTCATCGGCTACGGTGCGATGCTGGCCGAGTCCTTCGTCGCCATCATGGCGCTGGTGGCCGCCTCGGTGATCGAGCCGGGCGTGTACTTCGCCATGAACAGCCCGGCCGCCGTGATCGGCACCACGCCGGAAGCGGTGGCGCAGGCGGTCTCGACCTGGGGCTTCGTGATCACGCCTGACGTGCTGGTGCAGACCGCCAAGGACGTCGGCGAGAACACCATCATCTCGCGCGCCGGTGGCGCGCCGACGCTGGCCGTTGGCATCGCCCACATCCTGCACCAGGTGGTGGGCGGCCAGGCCATGATGGCGTTCTGGTACCACTTTGCCATCCTGTTCGAGGCGCTGTTCATCCTGACCGCCGTCGACGCGGGTACCCGCGCCGGCCGCTTCATGCTGCAGGACCTGCTGGGCAGCTTCATCCCGTCGATGCGCAAGACCGACTCGCTGGTCGCCAACCTGACCGCCACCGCGCTGTGCGTGGCGGCCTGGGGCTACTTCCTGTACCAGGGCGTGGTCGATCCGCTCGGCGGCATCAACACGCTGTGGCCGCTGTTCGGCATTTCCAACCAGATGCTGGCCGCGGTGGCGCTGGTGCTGGGCACCTGCGTGCTGGTCAAGATGAAGCGCGGCCAGTACGCCTGGGTCACGCTGCTGCCGACCATCTGGCTGCTGATCTGCACGCTGACCGCCGGCTGGCAGAAGCTGTTCCACGCCGACCCGAAGGTCAGCTTCCTGACCCACGCCGCCAAGTTCAGCGCCGCCATCGCAGAAGGCAAGGTACTGGCCCCCGCCAAGTCGATGGAGCAGATGCACCGCATCGTCTTCAACGACTACCTGGACGCCAGCCTGTGCGCGCTGTTCATGGTGGTAGTGCTGTCGATCGTGTTCTACGGCTTCAAAACCGCACTGCAGGCCCGCGCCGTGAATCGCCCGACCGACAAGGAAACGCCGTTCGAGCCGCTGCCGGGCGCTGCTTCGGCCCAGTCCTGACCCTGACCTCGACAAGGAGCCCGCCATGCTGGAACAACTGGGTACGATGGGGCGCTATCTCGGGCAGTCGCTGCGGCTGATGGTCGGCCTGCCCGACTACCAGACCTATGTGGCGCACATGGAGAGCACCCACCCGGACCGCGCGCCCATGAGCTACGAAGAATTCTTCCGCGAGCGCCAGGAAGCGCGATACGGCGGCGGGCAAGGAAAGTGCTGTTGAGCAACCGTAAGAGGCATCCGGGCAAGTTTCCGGGTGCAGACAAAGCAGACAGGCGATCACTTGATCGCCTGTCTTTTTGTTAAGTGTTGTATTTTCCCCGCGTTTTTATGCCCGGTTACGCCGTTTCTGTGGGGGGTTACAGGGCTTTACAGGTAGTTACAGCAAGGGTGGGGCTCCTTCTCTACACTTGCGACACATCATGGCAATTCAAAGGACAAAACATATGACTCGCCATCCCGTTCGCAATCTGACCATTGCCCTCGCCCTGGCGGCCTGCGCGCTGCCGGCCGTCGCGAGCGACATGAACAACGCACTGGGCGGCGCGCTCGGCGGCGTCGCCGGTGCCGCAGTTGGCGGTGCGCTCGGCGGTAGCACCGGCGCAGTGATCGGTGGTGCGGTGGGTGGCGGCGCAGGTGGCGCCGTGACGTCCAACCGCCGCGAGCGTACGGGCGCCATCATCGGCGGCGCGCTGGGCGGTGGTGCAGGTACCGCAGCGGGCAACGCCATGGGCGGCCGTACCGGCGGCCTGATCGGCGCCGGCCTGGGCGGCGGTGCCGGCGCGGCGCTGGGCGGCAATGTCTCGCGCAGCAACTCGTATGACGATGACCGTCGTTATTACAAGAGCAGCTACAAGCGCAAGAAGCACAAGCATCACCATCACCACCACCACGACTGATCTGCGGTGGTTAAGCAAGAACGGGCCCCAAGGGCCCGTTTTTTATTTGCGCGGTCAGGCATAATCGGTTCGGCAAGGCACTTGACCTGCCGCACCCCGAAACAAAGAAGCCCGCGGCCGGACATGCCGGAGGCGGGCTTCTTCTCCAGTAAAGTCGGAAGAGGCGTTCGCGCACTCTCCCAAAGCCGGTTGGAGACCAGGCAAAAACAGAAGGGGCCGCTCTGGGGAGGAGCGGCCCCGGATCGCGCTTGCAGGAGCCCTGTTGCCTGTGTGGCGGCCCCGGAGGCACGGGCCGCTTACAGCGGCGCGCGATCGGTACCGGTGTCGTACTTGGCGCCGTCGGCAAAGGCGTCGAACTTGCCGGCGCGGGCGCCATCGGTGTAGGTGTCGAACTTGCCAGCCTTGGCACCGTCAGCGAACACGTCGTACTTGCCGGCCTTGGCGCCGTCCGCGTAGACGTCGAACTTGGCCACCTTGGCACCGTCGGCGAACACATCGAACTTGCCGGCCTTGGCAAAGGCAGGCGTGGCCGACAGGGCGGCGGCGATGGTGGCGACAGCGATCAGGGCGGAGCGGTTTTTCATGATTCAGGTCTTCTTTATTGCGTGGATGCCTCAGCCGGCACTTCGGCGAAAGATGATTGTTGCATTGCGGCATCCGAAGGCTAGATATTAGGCATTTCCCTCATATCAATAAATATCAGGATCCACAATGATTGGTTCTGATTCCAACAATAAAGCAGCCTGACCGCGTAAGGATTCAGCGCAGAAACGGGAGACTATGTCATGGATCGCCTGCAATCGATGCGTGTGTTTTCCAAGGTGGTGGAACTGGGAAGCTTCGCGCGTGCAGCGCAACAGCTGGAAATGTCCAACGCCGTCGTCACCCGCTACGTCGCCGACCTGGAAAGCCACCTGGGCACCCGGCTGCTGAACCGCACCACGCGCAGCCTGTCGCTGACCGACGCCGGCGAAACCTACCTGCAGCGCTGCCAGCAGATCCTCGAGGACGTGGAAGAGGCCGAAAGCGTGGTCGCCGCGCGCAGCCAGTCGCTGTCGGGCACGCTGCGGCTGGTGACGCCGGTGATGTTCGGCCTGCACCTGCTGCCTGAACTCCTGTCGCGTTTCCAGCAGCTTTATCCGGATGTGGTGTTCGACGTCCTGCTGTCAGACCGCAACGTCGATATCGTCGAAGAAGGCCGAGACGTGGCCGTGATGCTGTCGGACCTGGGCCTGGGCTCGCACCTGGTGGCGCGTCCGCTGCTGTCGGCCGAGGTGATCCTGTGCGCATCGCCCGGCTACGTGGCCGCGCACGCGCCGATGCGCCATGCGCACGAGCTGAGCCACCATCGCTGCATCGCGATGCGGCTGCCCAACGCCGAACATGAATGGACGCTGCTTGGCCCCGAGGGCGAGGTGACCGTGCCGATCCGCCCGGGCCTGCTGTGCAGCAATGCCGAGCTGGCGCACCAGGCTGCGCTGGCCAATATGGGCGTGGCGATGCTGTCTTCCTACCTGGCCCGGCCGAATATCGAATCGGGCAAGCTGGTCCATGTGCTGCCGCAGTACCAGCTGCCACGGCGCGACGTCAGCGTGGTCTACCCGAGCCGGAAGTTCCTGCCGACCAAGGTCCGTGCGTTTATCGATTTCCTGCTGGAGGAAGGGCAGGTGAAGGGGAAGGCAGAGGGCGCCGAGCCGCGGCATGCGGCGCATAGCGTCAGCTCATAAGGGCTCAGGGGCCGATGCCGGATTGAAAAAGGGGCCCTTGCGGGCCCCTTTGCTTTTACCGTGCTGTTACCGCGATTCGGCCGCGCTTCGACCACGTTACTCGCCGGCTTCGACGGCGGTCTTGCGCGCCGCGCTCTTGGCTGGCGCCTTTTTGGCCGCGGTCTTGGTCGCGGTCTTCTTCGCTGCCGTTTTCGCGGCAGCCGTCTTTGTGGCCGCCGTCTTCGTTGCCGCGGACTTGGCCGGTGCCGGTGCGGGCTCGGCGTCAGCCGCCTTGGCCGCGCCGCGCGACGCCGTCTTGGCACCCGGCTTGGGCTCGCGGGCCTCGAACTCGAAGCCGATCTTGCCGTCCGGCTGCTTGACCAGGAACGCCTTGAAGTTGCGGCCCGTGCGCGACGACTTGAACCCGGTCAGCAGGTCGGTCTTGCCGTCGTTGAGCAGCTTGCCGATCTGCTCGCGGCTGATTTCCTGCTGCAGGATGATCTTGCCGGTGGTGAAGTCGCAGCTCTTGGGGCTGGCCACGCTGTTCTCGCAGACGTACTTCATGCCGTGCTCGAACACCGCGCTGCCGCACTTCGGGCAGGTGCCGACGGGCTCCTGGCCACTGAAGTCGACCGGCTCGCCGTCGCCCTCGTCGTCATTCTGGCCGAAGTCGAATTCCATCTTGAAATTGCCGTCGTCGTCCTTGCCCAGCTTCAGGATGGCGGCAAACGGCCGGCCCATCTTGCTGCGGAAGCCCTGCAGCGGACCAATTTCCTTCTTCAGCAGCAGCTCCTCGACCTCTTCGATCTCGAACTGGCGTCCGCCCGGGATCTTGCTGATCGAGAATTCGCACGCGGTGCAGGCGAAGCGGCGGTAGTTTTCCTTGACCTGGCCGCCGCACTGCGGGCACGGCGTATCCAGCGTGGCGTAATCACCCGGGATGGTGTCGCTGTCGTATTCCTTGGCGCGCTTGACGATCTGCTGCGTCATCTGCGCGATCTCGAGCATGAACTCGTCGCGCTTCAGGCGCCCGCGTTCGATCTGCGAGAGCTTGTGTTCCCACTCGCCGGTCAGCTCGGCCTGCGTCAGTTCCTGCACGCCCAGGCCGCGCAACAGCGTCATCAGCTGGAATGCCTTGGCGGTCGGGATCAGCTCGCGGCCTTCGCGCACCAGGTACTTTTCAGTCAGCAGGCCTTCGATGATGGCCGCGCGCGTCGCTGGCGTGCCCAGGCCCTTGCCGGCCATGGCTTCGCGCAGCGCGTCGTCGTCCACCAGCTTGCCGGCGCCTTCCATGGCGGACAGCAGCGTCGCTTCGTTGTAGCGGGCAGGCGGCTTGGTGGTCAGGCCGACGCTCTCGACCTTGTCGGTCTTGACCTTCTCGTCCTTGGCCACCGGCACCAGGTTGGCGGCGTCCTTGTCGCCCTGCGCCTCGCGGCCATAGATCACCAGCCAGCCCGGGTTGACCAGCACCTTGCCTTCGGTCTTGAAGTGGTGGCCGGCAACTTCGGTGATGCGGGTCGTGACCTGGAACTCGGCCGCCGGGAAGAACACCGCCAGGAAGCGGCGCACCACCAGGTCGTACAGCTTCTGCTCTGGCTCGGACAGGTTCTTGGGCGCCTGCAGCGTCGGGATGATGGCGAAGTGGTCGCTGATCTTGCTGTTGTCGAAGATCTTCTTGTTCGGCTTGACCCAGCCCTGCGCCAGGATCTTCTTGGCGTGCGGCAGGTAGTTGGGCGAGCTGTCGGCCAGCATGTCCATGGTCTGCTTGACCGTGTCCAGGTAGTCCTCTGGCAGCGCGCGCGCGTCGGTACGCGGATAGGTCAGTACCTTGTGCTTCTCATACAGCGCCTGTGCCAGGCCCAGCGTGTTCTTGGCCGAGAAGCCGAAGCGCGAGTTGGCCTCGCGCTGCAGCGTGGTCAGGTCGAACAGCGCCGGCGACTGCTGCGTCGAAGGCTTGGATTCCTCGGTGACGGTGCCCGGCTTGTCGCGGCAGGCGGCAACGATGCTCTTGGCCTCGGCCTCGCTCCACAGTCGCGACTCGCGCGCCTCGGGATCGAACTCGCTCTTCTTGAACTTGGGATCGAACCAGCGGCCTTCGTACAGGCCGGCGGCGGCGATGAACTCGGCGTGCACTTCCCAGTAGTCGCGCGGGACGAAGTGCTTGATCTTCTCTTCGCGCTCGACCACGATCGACAGCGTCGGCGTCTGCACGCGGCCCACGGTGGTCAGGAAGAAGCCGCCGCCCTTGCTGTTGAAGGCGGTCATGGCGCGCGTGCCGTTGATGCCGACCAGCCAGTCGGCCTCCGAGCGGCAGCGCGCGGCGTCAGCCAGCGGCAGCATGTCCTCGTCCTCGCGCAGGCTGGCAAAGCCATCGCGGATGGCCTGTGGCGTCATCGACTGCAGCCACAGGCGGCGGATCGGCTGTTTGGCCTTGGCCTGCTGCGCGATCAGGCGGAAGATCAGTTCACCTTCGCGCCCCGCGTCGCAGGCGTTGATCAGCCCGGTCACGTCCTTGCGCTTGATCAGGCGGTTCAGCACCTTCAGGCGCGACTCGGTCTTGGCGATCGGGCGCAGGTCAAAATGCGGCGGGATCACCGGCAGGTTGGCAAAGCTCCATTTGCCGCGCTTGACCTCGTATTCGTCCGGGGCGGCAATCTCGACCAGGTGGCCAACTGCCGAAGACAGCACGTATTCGTCGCTCTCGAAATACTCGTCGTGCTTGGTAAACCCCCCGAGGGCACGGGCGATATCCGCCGCGACCGACGGCTTTTCCGCGATGATGAGGGCTTTTGACATGGGAAAGGGTCCTTGCGAGCCGCTTCCGGCAACCCGCTATTGCACTGCAAACGTAGTAATCAGAACGCCGGGAGGCTTTGAGGCGCCAATAATAAGCGCGGTTTCAACGACGGTGCAAGCAAGCCCCATCGTCGTCGCCTGCACCGCCTAGGCGGCGCCGCGGCCTCCGGCAAGTAACCAGTCCAGCACCTGCGGCATTTCTTCGGCGCTCGCCGGCATCGCGCCACCACGCGTCAGCATGCGTTCCAGCACCTCGATGTGCGGCAGCAGCGTGCCATAGAACTGCGGCGCGCCGCCCGACGCCGGCTGTACCAGCAGCGTCGGGAAGTTCTCGATGTCGATATCGCCAAGCGCGTCGGCATGGGTCTCGATATCGATCCAGACGAAACAATCCTGCGGATGGCGCCCGGCCAGCGCCGCCAGCGCCTTCAGGTAATCCCGGCAGGTACCGCACCATTGCGCGCACAGGCATGCCACCAGGCGGCCCTGTGGCCGCGCCGCCAGGCATTCGGCTATGGCGGCGGCGTCACGCTCGGGAAAGTAAACGGTCATGGCATCGGAATCATGAGGCGCCCGCAGCATGCGGACGCCGGCGATTGTAGCGGTATCGGGACTGCACCCCTCTCTTGCGGCACCAAGCCTGGCTCAGCCGAGGCGCCGGAACAGGTTTCCCGGTAGACGTTCGGCCACGCCGGCCAGTTCCAGCTCGAGCAGGCGCGCCGCGACCAACTCCGGGGGCTGGCCGCTGCGCTCGCACAGCGCGTCCAGCGTAACCGGATCGTAGCCGAGTGCCGGCAACAGGGTAGCAGCCGGTTCTGAAAATCGGGCCATGCCGGTGACATCGTGGTGGTCCGGGGCCGCCGCGCCCCGGGGTAGGGCGGGGAGGCCGAGTTCGTCGAGCACGTCCCCGACCGACTCCACCAGCTTCGCCCCCTGGCCGATCAGCATGTGGCAACCATGCGACAGCGGCGCGTGGATCGAGCCTGGGATCGCGAACACCTCGCGCCCAAGCTCCGCCGCCAGCCGCGCCGTGATCAGCGAGCCCGAGCGCGCTGCCGCCTCGACCACCAGCACGCCGCGCGCGAGCGCGGCGATGATGCGGTTGCGCCGGGGGAAATTGGCCGCCAGCCCGCGCATGCCGAGCGGGAACTCGGTGACGATAGCGCCGCGCTGCGCCACTTCGCGTGCCAATGAAAGGTTCCCGGCGGGATAGACGCGGTCCGCCCCGGTGCCGGTCACCGCCACGGTGCCACCGCAGCCACGCAGGCCGCCCGTATGGGCCGCCGCGTCGATGCCCAGCGCCAGGCCCGACACCACCGTCAGCCCTGACTCGGACAGGGCGCGCCCGAACGCCAGCGCGTCGCGCGTGCCCTGCACGGTGGCCGAGCGCGCGCCGACGATGGCCACGGCGGGGCGAGCCAGCATGGCGGGATCGCCCTGGATATATAACAGCAACGGCGGATCGGCCAGGTCGAACAAGCGCCGCGGATAGGCGTCGTCAGCGAGCGTGACGACGTGATTGCCGGGCGTGTCGAGCCAGCGCAGCGTTCGTTCGGCCAGCGCCGACACCGCGGCGCCGGGGGCAGCCAGCACGGCGCGCGCCAGCTTGGCCGGCACCACCGACGACAGCGCTGCCACGCTTTGCGCCAGCACCTGCTGTGGCAGGCCGAACGCCGCCAGCAGGCGCTGCGCGGCCACCGGGCCGACGCCCGGCGCATTGGCCAGCCGCAGCCATGCGAGCACGTCCGCGGGCTCGCGCGCGGTGTCCTGCCGCGGGTTGCCCTGCCCCGAGTTGTCCAGCCTTGCGCCAGCCAGGAGCAAGGCCTTCACGCCATCCGCCAAGGCCGGCTCAGCGCGGCGAGGTGGCGCGGTCGCCGACCGCGATCACGTTGGAGGCGTCGGTCACCAGCGCGTATGCAACGCCGGGGAACACACGGAAGACAAAGGCGAGCCCGTAGCGCTCGTCGGGCAGGCGGATGCTGCGGTTCTGATCGGTCCGGTCGTGCACGGTCTCGCCGGCGCGCGACAGCGCCAGCACTTGCCCGGGCTCGAGCCCGGCCTTGCTGCCGACGTTGAGCACCACCACCTGCTTGGCACCGCCGAATTCGACGCCGCCATAGACCTTGGCAACGCGGCCGTCGACCTCCGCATCGGGCGCGTGCGGCACGTAGCGCACCGCTTCGCGCGCCGGCTGCGGCATCAGCAATGTGCCCACGCCCATCTCTTGCTGGGCCTGCGTGACCTGCAGCGTGGAAACCGCGTCGGGACCCTGCGCGCCGCGCGCCAGGCGGGCATTGCCTTCGTATTCGGCCTCATAGCCGAGCACGGCGTTGGTGACCGGATCGCGCACCGGCGTGACTGGCCGATAGGCCTGCCAGTCGCTGCCGGCCGGCGCATCGGCGGCAATGCCGCGCGCGTAGGCGCTGTCGTCGCGGCCCAGGTACACGCGCGATTCGGGCACCGCGACGATCCGTGCCGACGTTGCCAGCGTGCCCTCATCGACCACCAGCGGGCGAATCAGGAACGGCTCGATATCGCTGGCGGAAATGCTGAGGATGGCGGCCCCGTCCGCGTCGCCGCCACGCATGCGCGGCGACAGCTGCACGGTCCCGTTGCCGGCGGGGGTGGTCGACAGCCAGGCGCGGCCGTCGCGCTGGATCAGGTACAGGATCTGCCCGGGGTAAATCAGGTGCGGGTTGCGGATCTGCTGCTGATTCATGCCCCACAGCTCGGGCCAGCGCCACGGCTGGCGCAGGTACCGGCCGGAAATGCCCCACAGCGTATCGCCGTTGCGCACGGTGTACTGCGAGGGCGCATTGGGGGCGAGATCGGCGATCGGGATACCCTGCCGGGCAGTGCGCTGGGCCTCGGCCTGCTGCGCCGCCGTGACCGTCAGGTCAGCGGCCCGCACGGGCAGGCTTGCCGCAGCAGTGATGCCGGCGGCACTCAGCAATGTAAGGGTGAACGCGTGCAGCCTGCGGCCCGACGCCGCCTGGTGTTCTTTGGTAAGATCGCGCATTTTCCTGAACCGGCCGGTGGTACGGCCGGATTGACCCTGGAGAGCGTGCCTGCTTCGGCGCGCCTTGATTTTTTGTACTGGCGCCCCGATTCTGCATGTAAATACCCGACGCCGCAACGCGGCCGGGTCGCGCGCTCAAGCGGGCGTTGCGCCCTAGCATCATGGCAAAACTCGACATCCTGACTTACCCCGATCCTCGCCTGCACACCGTCGCGAAACCCGTCGCGGCAGTGGACGACCGCATCCGCCAGCTGGTGAAGGACATGGCCGAGACCATGTACGAGGCGCCCGGCATCGGCCTGGCCGCTACGCAGGTGAACGTCCATGAGCAGGTGGTGGTGATCGACGTGTCCGAAACGCGCGACCAGCTCCAGGTCTTCATCAATCCGGAGATCGTCTGGGCCAGCGACAACCGCAAGGTGTGGGAAGAGGGCTGCCTGTCGGTGCCGGAGGTCTATGACCGCGTCGAGCGCCCCGACCGCGTGCGCGTGCGCGCGCTCAACGAAAAGGGCGAGACTTTCGAGCTGGACGCCGACGACCTGCTGGCTGTGTGCATCCAGCACGAGATCGACCACCTGCGCGGCAAGGTCTTCGTCGAGTACCTGTCGCCGCTCAAGCTGAACCGCATCAAGAGCAAGCTGCAGAAGCGCGAGCGCACCCGCATGTAAGGCGGCGTCCGCGCGAAGATGTAACAGCACGGCGGAATCCGCCTCCTGCACTCGACACGTGCGCGGGGTCTGTTATCTTTATGACTTCCGAAGAACAAACGTACCGGCCGCGATAGCGGCCGGTTGCGCTTTCAGCCCGTATTCACCTCGGAACCTGCCATGTCCCAAGCCAAACCCCTGCGTGTCGCCTTTGCCGGCACGCCCGAGTTCGCGCGCGTCGCGCTTGAAGCCATCCACGCCGCCGGCTTTCCCGTGGTGGCCGTGCTGACGCAGCCGGACCGGCCTGCGGGCCGCGGCATGCAGCTGCAGGCGAGCCCGGTCAAGCAGTACGCGGTGGCCAACGGGATCGGCCCGGTGCTGCAGCCCCGGTCGCTGCGCCGGCAAGGCAAGTATCCGGAAGAGGCCGCCGCGGCCGTGGATACGCTGGCGGAGATCGCCCCCGATGTGATGGTGGTGGCCGCCTACGGCCTGATCCTGCCCGCCGAGGTACTGGAGCTGCCGCGCCTGGGCTGCCTCAACATCCACGGCTCGCTGCTGCCGCGCTGGCGCGGCGCGGCGCCGATCCACCGCGCCATCGAGGCCGGCGATGCCGAGACCGGCATCACGCTGATGCAGATGGACGAGGGCCTGGACACCGGCGACATGCTCACGCGCGAGGCCGTGCCGATCGGCGCCGACGACACCACTGGCACGCTGCACGACAAGCTGGCCGCGCTGGGCGCGCGCATGACCGTCGCGGCGCTGCAGGAACTGGCCGCGGGCCGCGCGCTGGCGGCGACGAAGCAGCCCGAAGCCGGCGTCACCTACGCCGAGAAGATCGCCAAGGACGAGGCGCCGCTGGACCTGCGCCGCCCGGCCACCGCGCTGGCCAGCCAGGTGCGCGCCTTCAACCCGTTCCCCGGCGCCACCGTGCAGGTCGGCGATACCGTCATCAAGTGCTGGCAGGCGCTGCCGCTGGCGGCGGCCAGCAGCCTGCCGCACCCGCCCGGCACGGTGCTGGCGGCCGATGCCGGCGGCATCCTCATCGCCTGCGGCGACGGCAGCGCCCTGCAGGTCACCGAGCTGCAAAAGCCGGGCGGGCGCCGCCAGCCGGCGCAGCAGTTCCTGCAGGCCATGCCGCTGCCCCCCGGAACGCGCTGCGCGGTACCCGGCAACGGGGCGCCGCAGGCATAATCGGTGGTACCCGCGGGCGGAACCAGCGCGGCGCGCACATGCAGTGTGCGCCATGCGCCATGACGCGGAGACAGGGACCGGCACGGGTCCCTTTCGCCCGCAAGCAGTTGAATTTTCTGGTGTTGGCCCCTATCTAACGGTCATCGCGCCGGCATGTTTTGCAAAGTCTTGCAGCGGCAGGCGCGGTCCACTACATGGAGATCACCGCAATGTTCAACTGGGTCAAGACCTTCATGCTGATGGCGGCCATCACGGCGCTGTTCATCGTCATCGGCGGCATGATCGGCGGACGCAGCGGCATGATGATGGCGCTGCTGCTCGCGCTCGGCATGAACTTCTTTTCCTACTGGTTCTCGGACAAGATGGTCCTGCGCATGTACAACGCGCAGGAAGTCGACGCCAGTACCGCACCACAGTTCTACGGCATGGTGCAGGAGCTGGCGCAGCGCGCCAGCCTGCCGATGCCACGCGTCTACCTGATCAACGAAGACGCGCCGAACGCCTTTGCCACCGGCCGCAACCCGGAACACGCCGCCGTGGCGGCGACCACCGGTATCCTGCGCGTGCTGTCCGAGCGCGAGCTGCGCGGCGTGATGGCGCATGAGCTGGCGCACGTGCGCCACCGCGACATCCTGACCTCGACCATCGCCGCGACCATGGCCGGTGCTATCTCGGCACTGGCCAACATGGCGATGTTCTTCGGCGGCCGCGACGAGAATGGCAACCGCAGCAACCCCATCGCCAGCATCGCGGTGGCGATCCTGGCGCCGCTGGCAGCCTCGCTGATCCAGATGGCGATCTCGCGCGCGCGTGAATTCGAGGCTGACCGTGGCGGCGCCGAGATCAGCGGCGACCCGCAGGCGCTGGCCAGCGCGCTGGACAAGATCCATCGCTATGCGCAGGGCATCCCGTTCCAGGCGGCCGAGGAGCACCCGGCCACGGCGCAGATGATGATCATGAACCCGCTCTCGGGCGGCGCCATCGCCAACCTGTTCTCGACCCACCCGGCGACCGAGGAACGCATCGCGCGCCTGATGCAGATGGCGCAGACCGGGACCTATCCCGCCTGACCAGGCGGGCGCTGGCCGCCGTCGGGGAGCCGTCGCGGCCGCAAATCCGGTGCCGGCCCCTCGCACAAGGTAAACTGCCCGCTGGTTTCCACATGGACCAGCGGGCTTTTTTTTCTTACCCATGCCCGGCTGCCCACCGATTCACGACTTACCTGCTGCCTCACCCGCTGCCTGACCGATATGCGCCTGCCTCCCGATTCGCTTGCCTTCCAGATGCTTGGCGCCGCCGCCGCGGTACGTGCCGTCAGCGAAGGCACCGCCTTGCCGCAGGCAATCGAGGACGCCTCGGCGCAGCTGCGCCTGGACCGCGTGCGCGATGCCGCCACGCGCGGCGCGCTGCAGGACATTGCCTACCGCACCATGCGCCAGTTCGGCACCGCGCGCGCGCTGGTGACCAAGCTGGTCACGCGCCCGCCTGGCGCGCAGGTGGACTCGCTGCTGGCGGTGGCGCTGGCGCTGCTGCTGGAACAGGCACCGGGCCAGCGGCAGGACAAGGCTGACAAGGACGGCCAGGACACGGCGCAAGGCGCGCCCGGCCGCGCCGGCTACAGCACCTTCACGGTGGTCGACCAGGCGGTCGGCGCGGCCGCCTCGGAACCCAAGACCGCGCATGCGCGCGGCCTGGTCAACGCGGTGCTGCGCCGTTTCCTGCGCGAGCGCAAGGCGCTGCTGGCCGAGGTCAACCGTGACGAACAGGCACGCTGGAACCTGCCGCCGTGGTGGCTGCGCATGCTGCGCGAGGCGTACCCCGAGCAGTGGACCGACCTCGCCGCGAGCGTCAACGTGCGCCCGCCGATGACGCTGCGCGTCAACACCGCGCGGGTCAGCGTGAAGCAATACCAGACCGACCTGGCCAATGCCGGCCTGGCCGGCGCCGTGGTTGGCCCGCAGGCCGTGCGCCTGGTGCGCGCGGTGCCGGTGACGCAATTGCCGGGCTTTGCCGAAGGCGTGGTGTCGGTGCAGGATGCCGGCGCGCAGCTGGCCGCGCCGCTGCTGGAGGTGGCCGACGGCATGCGCGTGCTCGATGCCTGTGCCGCGCCCGGCGGCAAGACCGGCCACCTGCTGGAGCTTGCCGACATCGACGTGACCGCGGTCGAAAGCGACCCGCAACGCGCCACCCGCATCAACGAAAACCTGGCGCGCCTCGGCAAGCAGGCCCGCATCGTGGTGGGTGATGCCAGCCGGCCCGCCGACTGGTGGGACGGCCAGCCCTTCGACCGCATCCTGGCCGACGTGCCATGCTCGGCCTCGGGCATCGTGCGGCGCCATCCCGATATCCGCTGGCTGCGGCGCGAAACCGATATCGCCAAGCTGATCACCGAGCAGCGCCGCATCGTGTCGCAGCTGTGGCCGCTGCTCAGGCCGGGCGGCATCCTGGTCTACGTCACGTGTTCTATTTTCCCAACGGAAGGCGAGGAGCAGGCGCGCTGGTTTGGTGCACAACTGGCAGATGCGATACGATTGGAGGCGCCGGGGCAGCTGCTGCCCGGCACCCGTACGACAACGCCCGCGGCCGGTGAACAAGGTGAAAAGGATGCCGGCAATGCCAGCCTGCCATCGGATCACGATGGCTTCTACTACGCCCGCTTCCAGAAGCGCGCCTGATCTGATCCGATGCTGAGCACGCCGCGCCCGTCAGACTGCCGCGTTACTGTGGATTCCGCCACGGGAACAGGGCACCTGCAGACGCACCTGCTGGCGCGCTTGCGGGTGGTGCTGATGCTCGCGCTGGCGTTGCTGCTGTGGCTGCCGCCCGCAGCCCATGCGCAGGTGATCGAGGCCACCGAGGCCCGCATCGAATACCAGGACGGCGGCTTCGATCTGGCCGCGAGCTTCGAGTTCGACCTGCCGCCCGCGCCGGAAGAGGCCCTGCACAAGGGCATCTCGCTCTATTTTGTGGTCGATTTCGAGCTGACACGGCCACGCTGGTACTGGTTCGATGACAAGCCCGTCAACACCAGCCGCAGCGTGCGCCTGTCCTACCAGCCGCTGACGCGGCAATACCGCGTTTCCACCGGCGGCCTGCAGTTGCCGTTCTCGCGGCTGAAGAGCGCGCTGCAGTTTATCCAGCGGGTACGCGGCTGGCGCGTATTCGAACGCAACGCGGTCAGGCTCGGCGAAAGCTATCACGCGCAGGTGCGCATGCGGCTTGACCTGTCGCAGTTGCCCAAGCCATTCCAGATCAATGCGGTCAATACACGCGACTGGAACCTGGCATCGGACTGGCGCCGCTTTACCTATACCGTGCCCACGGACCTGAACGCGGCACCAGCGCCGGTGCCGGTGCCGGCGCCCGCGGTTCCGGCGCCGCCACCGGCATCGCCGCCGCTGCCCGCTTCGCCTGCCGTCCCCGCGCCTGCGTCCGCGCCGGGCGCACCGGCCGCCGCCGCGGAGCCGCGCAACGCCGTCTTCGTGCAGACGGTGTCGAACGCGCTGTCGCCGGCGCTGCTGGCGCAGCCAGCGCTGTCTGCCTCAAGCCAGCCATGAACACTTCGCTGTGGGACAGCCGCTTCCGGCGCGTGCTGTATCGCGTCGTGGCAGGGATTATCGTTTTCCTGGCGCTGGTACTGGTTGGCCTGCTGGCCGGGGCGTCGGCCAATACCGAATTCTTCGATCGCTATTTCACGCTGCTGTTCAAGGTGAACCTGGTGATCGGCGTGCTGCTGGTGCTGATCATCGGCGCACTCGCGGTGACACTGTGGCTGCGCTATCGCCGCGGCAAGTTTGGCACCCGGCTGATGACCAAGCTCGCGGTGTTCTTCGGCGTGGTGGGCGTGCTGCCAGGTGTGTTGATCTACCTGGTGTCGCTGCAGTTCGTCTCGCGCAGCATCGAGTCCTGGTTCGACGTGCGCGTGGAAACCGCGCTCGAAGCCGGCCTCAACCTGGGCCGCTCCACCATCGACAGCGCACTGGCCGACCTGCAGGGCAAGGCGCGGCTGATGGGCGAGCAACTGGCCGGGTCGTCGGGCGTGGCCACCTCGCTGCAGCTGAGCCGGCTGCGCGAGCAGTATGGCGTGCAGGAGGCGGCGATCTTCACCGGCAGCGGTCGCGTGCTGGCGACCGCGTCGAGCAACTACGCGGCGCTGGTGCCCGACCTGCCCTCGGGCGTGTTGGCCGAGCAGGCGCGACTGGCAGGCGGCTACGCGGCGGTGGAAGGCGGTACCGATCCGGCGCAGGACAGCAAGAGCGCCGAGCGCGTCGACAGCAGCCACCTGTACCGGCTGCGCGTGATCATCCCGCTGGGCGCGGCGCCAACCACCGCGCAGGACCAGATGGCCGCGAGCACGCCGCGCGCGGCGACGCGCCCGCGCTGGGCCGGATCGGGCCTGTCGGTGGAACGCCGGCCCGAGGAATCGCCGTCGAGCGGCTTCGGCCTGGTCGGCGAGACCGTGCGCGAAGAACGCTACCTGCAGGTGCTGCACCCGGTGCCTGCGGTGCTCGCGCGCAATGCCGACGAGGTCCAGCGCGCGTACCAGGAATACCAGGAAAAGGCGCTGGGCCGCACCGGCCTGCGCAAGATGTATATCGGCACGCTGACGCTGACGCTGTTCCTCGCGGTCTTTATCGCCGTGATGCTGGCGCTGCTGCTCGGCGGCCAGCTGGCGCGGCCGCTGCTGATGCTGCTGCAGGGGACCAAGGAAGTGGCCGAGGGTGATCTGTCGCCCAAGCGCGAACTGAAGAGCCGGGATGAGCTTGGCATGCTGACGCAGCAGTTCAACCTGATGACGCGGCAGCTGGCCGAAGCGCGCCTGGCGGTGGAAGAAAACCGCACGGCGCTGGAGCAGTCCAAGGCCTACCTCGAAAGCGTGCTGCAGAACCTGACCGCGGGCGTGCTGGTATTCGACCGGCGCTTCGTGCTGGTCACCGCGAACCCCGGCGCAGAGCGCATTTTCCGTCAGCCGTTCGGCGCGGTGCTGGGACTGCCGGTAGAACAAATCCCCGGCATGGGCCCGTTCGGCGAAATCGTGCGCCAGGCCTTCTCGGACCAGAACACCAGCGAGGTCCTGGGCGGCGCCGAGCACTGGCAGAAGCAGATCGAGCTGCCGCAAGGCCACGCCGGCACCGACGAGCAGCCGCTGACACTGCTGGTGCGCGGTGCGCGGCTGCCTGGCGGCGAGCGCGACGAGCCCGGCTACGTCATCGTCTTCGACGATATTTCCGATGTGATTTCCGCTCAACGCTCGGTGGCATGGGGCGAAGTGGCCCGACGCCTCGCGCACGAAATCAAGAATCCGCTGACGCCGATCCAGCTCTCGGCCGAGCGGCTGCAGATGAAGCTTTCGCCAAAGCTGGAAGGTACCGATGTCGACGTGCTCAAGCGCGGCGCTGCCACCATCGTCAACCAGGTGGCGGCGATGAAGCGCATGGTCGACGACTTCCGCGACTACGCGCGCACGCCGCCCGCGGTGCTGCAATCGCTGCAGCTCAACAGCCTGGTGGCGGACGTACTGCATCTGTATGGGATCGACGATCCGGCAGTGCATGAGCATCCGGTGATCCATCCGACGCTGGGCAGTGCGCTGCCGGAGATCAAGGGCGATCCCACGCAGCTGCGCCAGGTCATCCACAACCTGCTGCAGAACGCGCAGGATGCGGCGACGGAGAACGTCGCGGCGGGTAGGGCGGCGCCCCATATCACTCTGAACACCGAGACTGTAGAATACAAAGATTCTGCCGGCGAAAACCGGCAGGCCGTCAAGCTCACCATTGCGGACAATGGTCCCGGCTTTGCACCACGGATCCTGAGCCGTGCGTTCGAGCCCTATGTGACCACCAAAGCCAAGGGCACGGGTCTCGGGCTCGCGATGGTAAAGAAGATCATTGACGAACACGGTGCGCGCATCGAGCTGCGCAATCGCATGGAAGGTGCGGAGGTCATCGGCGCACAGATCTCGATCCTGTTCGTTAAGCTGACATAGTCAACATTTGGCGCTCCGCTCCGGAACGCTGCGGTGGGTTTAAGAGGGGAAGTATGGCAACCATCCTCGTAGTCGATGACGAAATGGGAATCCGGGAGCTGCTCTCGGAGATCCTCAGCGACGAAGGCCACGTGGTCGAACTCGCGGAAAACGCGCAACAGGCGCGCGAATACCGCGTGGCGAGCACGCCCGATCTCGTGCTGCTCGATATCTGGATGCCCGATACCGATGGCGTCAGCCTGCTCAAGGAATGGTCCGCGCAGGGCCAGCTGAGCATGCCCGTCATCATGATGTCGGGCCATGCCACCATCGATACCGCGGTCGAGGCCACCAAGATCGGCGCGCTGAATTTCCTGGAAAAGCCGATCGCGCTGCAAAAGCTGCTGTCGGCGGTGGAGCAGGGCCTGGCACGCGGCATCGAACGTCCGCGCAGCGTCCCCGCCACTGCCGCCACACCGGCAAGCGCGCCGTCGGTGGACTCCGCCAACGCCACCGCCGCACCGGAAGCCGCGGCCGAAACCGCCACCAACGGCAGCCCGGCGCGCGTGCCCGAGGCCGAGATGCAGTTCTCGTTCGACATGCCGCTGCGTGAAGCGCGCGACCTGTTCGAGCGCGCCTACTTTGAGTACCACCTGCTGCGCGAGCATGGCAGCATGACCCGCGTGGCCGAGAAGACCGGGCTGGAGCGCACCCACCTGTACCGCAAGCTCAAGCAGCTCGGCGTTGAACTGGGCCGCAACAAGCCCGAACCGGCAGAGCAATGAGCCAGTGATGCAGATGACGCTTGACGGCGTCAAAATCAACGGTTATAGTTTCGCTTCTTTGGCCCGGTAGCTCAGTCGGTAGAGCAGAGGATTGAAAATCCTTGTGTCGGCGGTTCGATTCCGTCCCAGGCCACCAGAACAAAAAAAGCCCGGCTCTTGCAGCCGGGCTTTTTGCTTTGGGCGCCGTGCCCATCATTTGTCCGGCACACTGGCATCAAATCAAATGTCTTTGCTCGCCACGCAACACCCAATCCAGAAGTAAATATCTTCTACTTGGCACCCGTTATAGGTATCTCTAGGATTGCGTGATGCCCTGCCACCTGGCAGCGCGTCGCGCGCCGGCGAACCGCACTCGGCTGCAGAACAATGCGGTATCCGGCCCAGGGCAGTCCTTTCTACCGGGGGTCAGATGGATACGTTGAGCGGGACGGCCGGCGAGCGCGGCCTGTGGAAAAGCACCATGGCCGCGGCGAGCCAGGCGCTGGGCGCGGCCGGCAAGATGCAGCAGGCGGTGACGCAGACGCTGAAACTGCAGCGCAAGATCCGCGAGTTGCGCGATGCGTTGCACCATGCCGAGGCGGAGCGCGATGTCTATCGCGAACTCCACGCCCGCACCGTCGACGAACTGCACCAGGCGGTGGACCGCAGTCCGGCCGAGATCCGGCGGCTGCGTGCCGAGACCGAGGCCATGCAGGTGCGCCATCGCGCCTACAAGCTGCTGGTGCAGCACTACATGCGCCTGGGTACGCCGATCGATCCGGCGGTATTCGCCGAGCAGCGCAGCCGCGTGCAGCAGCACATCCTGTTCCAGCGCCGCAGGGGCATCCCGGTATCGCAGATCGGCGTCGACGATATCGCGTTCCTGTTGCGCTGACGCGCGTTCAGGTCGCCGGCTCCGTATTCTCCGCTTCGCCTTCATGCAGCCCGTCGTCGCTGACGACGCGGTTGCGCCCGTGCGTCTTGGCATCGTAGAGGCGACGGTCGGCAATGGCGAGCAGCGCGTCGAGCGCGAGCGGGGCGTCGGCCGGCGATTCGGCCACGCCGATCGAGATCGTGAAGCGGATCACGCGCTCGGGGCCCGCGGTTCCGGCGTCGCCCGCACGCAGCGCGGGGTCGGCCTCGGGCTCGGCTTCCGGCTCGGCCTCCACCCTGCACCCGGCGATGGCCTCGCGCAGGCGCTCGGCAATCCGCACCGCATCGCCCAGCGCGGTCTGCGGCAACAGCACGGCGAACTCCTCGCCGCCAAGACGAGCGGGCAGGTCGAAGGCGCGCAGCGTGCCGTGCAGGGCCTGCGCCAGCGTGCCCAGCACGCGGTCACCGCTGGCATGGCCCCAGCGGTCGTTGACCTTCTTGAAGAAATCGATATCGATCATCAGCAGCGACAGCGCGGTGCCGCCGCGCTGCTGGCGCCTGGCTTCGCGCCCGAAGCTTGCGCGGAAATGCCGGCGGTTGGCCAGGCCTGTCAGCGGGTCCTGCTGCGCCAGTTCCTGCAGCTTCTCGCCCAGCGCAAGGTAATGGTCGAACAGCTGGGTGACCACGCGCATCGTGACCCACAGCAGCAGCGGCAACAGCAGCCACACGATCAGCAGCGGCCCGCTCAGCTGGCTGAACATCGCCGGCACGATCGCCGACAAGGGCAGCACGTCGACCACCAGCCACGGACTCTGCCCGGCGCGCTGGAAGAACAGCAGGTCGCCGTGGTGACTGAGCACGCCCGAACCCCGCGCGAACAGGTCCGCCACGCGATAACCCGACCAGTCACCGGGCACGGCCTCGGGCCACTTCTGCAGCGTGGAGAAGCCGCTGCCGGATGACGACACCACGTCGCCGTGCACGTTGACCATGTACTGCACCGTGCCGGGCGCGCTTGCCGCCCCCAGCAAGTCGTGCAGGCGCTGCTGCGCCACGTCCACGGCGATCACGCCGCGGAACTGGCTGCCGGCGTAGACCGGAATGCTGATCGTGGTGAGCACGCGTGCGCCCTCGAACTCCGTATAGAGCGGCGCCCAATGGATGGCACGGGTCGGGTTCTGCGCCGGCATGTGGCCACGGTAGTAATCCATGCTGTCGAAGCGCTGCATGAGCCGGGCGGCCCTGGCGGGATCCTGCTGCGGATAGATGGCAAAGAAGCCATTGGAAGAGATGAACAGCGCGTTGCCCTGGATCAGGTCCCCGCGCAGGCCCAGGCCGAGCAGCTGGCTCAGCGTGCGGCCGACCATCAGATCGGCCTTCAGGTCGGCATCGCGCCGCGCAAACCCTTGCAGACCGGCAAGGCTGCCGGGGCTGACACCGGTCAGGGGCGCATCGCCACGCGGCAGGGGCAACTGCCAGACCTCGTCATTGCGGGCGGCGTAGGCGCGCTCGATATCGGCATCGGCGGTGCCGACATTGGCGTGCAGCGCGAACAGGTGCTCGGCGAAGTCGCGCAGGAAGAACAGGCGGCGACGCTCGGCGGACAGGATTGCGTCCACACCCAGCGCACGCAGCACCAGCGCATGCTGGCGCTCGCCAATGACGCGCTCGCGCACCAGATACAGCTCGCGCGCGGCAACCACCAGTGTGATCAGGAACACCGCGCCGAAGCAAACCAGCACGACCCGTTGCGGGCGCATGACGGCAAGGCGGGGCAGCCAGCGCGGCTGCGGCAGCAAACGTCGCCACATGGGGCGGGCTCCTGTCGGTGCGGTCAGGGGTCGGGCGTCGCATGCCGGCGACCAGGCGCGCGATGTCGATGTGCTGGCCGTGCGGACTGGCTTAGTGTAGACGAGAGCCGACCTACGGTGTCGATTCGATACCCGGCGTCAGCACACAACAAAGCCGCCGCGCATTGACGCTCCCTGCCGCCGGCGGAACACTGTCGCGTCCGCGCCGGCCCTTGCCGCGCGGGACTTGCCCCGCTGAATCCCACCGTATGAGGCGTCGTCTCAGGCGACGTTGCCGATCTTGCCGCTGCACGCTTTCCCCGCTCGTCCCGCACCCGTTGCCGCTACCTTGCGCGTGCCTGCCGGCCACCTCGCCGGCGCCGGAGCGCAGCGATGAGTACGCGCGCCCGCCGCCTCGTGGCCGAAGGGCTGGGCACGGCGCTGCTGGTGGCGATCGTGGTGGGTTCGGGCATCCGCGCCGAGCGCCTTGCCGCGGGCGATACCGCGCTGGCGCTGCTGGCCAATTCGCTGGCCACCGGCGCCGGCCTGGTGGCGCTGCTGGTCTCGCTGGGGCCGGTGTCCGGGGGGCACTTCAACCCGGTGGTGAGCCTGTCCGCGCTGGTGCAGGGGACGCTGTCGCCGCGCGATGCGCTGCGCTACGTGCTGGTGCAGCTGGCGGGCGGCGTGTGCGGCGTGCTGGCCGCGCATGCGATGTTCGGCGAGCCGGCGCTGGCGTGGTCTGGCCAGGCGCGTACCGGGGCGTCGATGTGGTGGAGCGAATGCGTGGCGACTTTCGGGCTGGTCGGCGTGGGCATCGGCACGATGCGCAGCCGGCCGCAGCTGGTGCCATTCGTGGTGGCGGGCTATATCACGGCGGGCTACTGGTTCACGTCGTCGACATCGTTCGCAAACCCGGCGCTGACCATCGCTTGCGCCTTGACCGATACCTTCACCGGGATCCGGCCGATCGATGTGCCGGGCTTCGTGCTGGCGCAGCTTGGCGGCGGCCTGGCGGCGACGCTGGTGTTCCACTGGCTGTGCCGCAAGCCGGTGGCGGCCGATGGCGCGACGAATGCGTCAAAGCCGGCTAACGCCGACAACGCAACGACCAGCGCTTCATCGCGGCGCGGCTGGCAGACCAGCGCTACCAGCGCCGATTGAGCTGCACGCCGAAGATCGAGCCACTGGCCTGCGACGCCCACGCATCGGCCGGCGCCGTATAGCCGATACCGTCCACATCGCTGGCGCGGCTGTAGGTATAGAACGCCCGCAGGTTGGCGTTGCCAGCCGACTTGCCCAGCGTCAGCGTGGGCGCGACCGTCAGCGCGGTGCGCTGGCCGCCGACGCCGAAGCCCGACGAAATCTGGTCGTGCGAGACCTCGAAGTTCAGCCGGAACTGGTCGCTCGCCACATAGGAAGGACGCACCCTCGTGGTAGTCCACTGTAGCGTGCCGACCGGCGAGCGATCGAACTGAAGGCTCTGTTCCACCGCGCCGCCCAGCCCCGAGCGGCCTTTCCATTCGATCGATTCCGCCACGCGCATGCGCGACAGCGACGGCCCCATGCCGGTATAGCCGGTCATGGCATTGCGCGAGCCCGAGCCGAACTGCATGCCCAGGCGATTGGTCCCGTACAGCACGCCTTTCTGCTCATGCAGCGCCGACGCCCACCATGCACCGCCGGTGTCTTCCACCATCGGCTGGGCTTCGACGCGGGTGAAGCCCAGCTGCACCGAACCCTTGTCGTTGGTCGGGATCGGCGCGGTGCGCACCGAGTGGTAGCTCGGCAGGTTTTGCCCATTCTGGTCGGCCCGCGCGGTGTACTGGTAGCTCAGCCCGATGTCGCCGATCACCTTGGCGTTGTCGACGCCGAAACGCATCGCCGTGGAATTGGGTGGCAGCAGGCCGGACGACATCAGGAACGGCGCATTGTCACGCCGGCCGGCCCACATGGTGGCGCCGTCCAGCACCGCCAGCCCGCTGACGGCGGTATAGAACTGCGGCACCAGCGCGTAGGGATCGATCGCGGCTGGGCGGCCATTGACGGTGGTGGCATCGGTGCCACGCGCCTGGGCGATCAGCATCACCTGGGCGCCGCCGTCCAGGTCGAGCACCGATTCGCGGATCTTCACTTCGCCGGCGCTGCGGCAGGCCAGGCCGCTGCCGATGCCGGTCGACAGCGCGCCGCCCGGACAGGCCCGCATGGTGGCGGGGCGCTCTTCGGCCGCGGCGCGGCCACTGTAGCTCAGCCGCCACACCGAGTCGCCCGCGGGATCATCGGCTGGAAGTTGCGAACGCAGCACAGGCGGCGCTTCGGAAGGTGTTTGGGTCGTATTGGCGGCCGACGCGTCCGCGGGTGCTTCCGCCGGCGCATCTGTCCTGGCCGCTGCCCGCTGTGCAGGCGGATCGGCCTGGAATTCGCCCAGACGGGGCGGGAACAGCACCAACGGCGGAGGCGAGGGCGCGGGCGGCTCAGGCGGTCCCACGAAACTGGTATCAGCCATGCTGGTGCCGGCAACAGTCGCCGGCGGGCTGCCCTCGGACGGCGCGGGCGTCGCCGCCGCAGTCTCGGCACCGGCCGGGGCGGGCGCTGCGGCGGGTACGGTCACGCCAGCCGCCGGGGCTGCATTGCCGGCGATCAGCGCCGCCAGCGGGTCGTCCTGGCCCGCAGCGGGAGGCTGGCCGGTGGTCTGGCCGGGGGCCTCCGTCGCATTCGCGGCCAGCACCACAGGCGGCACCGCTGGACGGTGCGCAATGCGCGGCGGCTGTGTACCGTCGCTTGCGGCCACTGCCACCAGCCCGCCGGTCTGCGCGCACGCCACCAGCCCCCAGGCGGCCAGCACGGCAAAGCCGAAGCGGCGCACGGGCAAGCCGCCCGGCCCGGCGGCAGGGCTCGGGCAAGGCAGGGCGGCGGTAAGCCGGCAGGAGGTGGGCAGCAAGACGAACGGCAAGACAGGCAACAAGGCGAATAACGATTCCAGGCGACCAAAACGGTCCGCCGGAACGAACAAACCCGCCGATGGCGGGGACTGTTTTTTTATCAGCCGGTCCATTTGACCGCAAGCCGGGTTACAAAATCCATCACAGTGTTGGCCGTCTCACAATGCGAAAATCACACGCCGGCTGTCGCAATCGACTAGCGAAAACCCGCAGTGGCGCGATGCCCCGTGCCGAAAGGGCCACCGCTATAATCGGCTGGCTTGGTGCGACACGCATTCTCGTGTCCGGGTAGCTCCAACGTAAGGAGCATCGACCTTTGTCGAGACAAGGGGAGGGCCTCGGCCTGAACCGTCCAATCTCGACCATTACTTGCTTAGACGAACCCGGCCGAACAGCCAGAGGGGAGTCCGATGTGTTGTGAGGAAGCCGGAACGCTGGCCGACTTGCAGCTTGCTTTTTTGCTGGATGGGTTTCCAGCCATTGCCCAAGGGCGGGGACGCTCGCCTTTGGGCGAGTTCTCTGTAGACATCCCCCTAACGGAGGGTGTATGCGGCCAAACAGCGGAGATTCCGTTGTATCGCCGCAACATAGCATTCAAACCGTTCTGGATGGAACGGCGCTACGTTCTTTGGGACGGCAGCCAGCGCTCGCAAGAGCGACCGATGCCGTCAAGCGCTCGCTTGCATAGGAGCACAGCGGTAGGTAAGTGAGGTCCCGGAGCGGTAGCTCTGTGCATTATGGTTCGGTCGGATATGCCCGAAAGGGTTACACGATAGAGAACCTGCTATGCGACTAGCAGTAGCCTAGGGAGACATGCGTCACTGGTAACGGTGGGGTGTGAAGCTCTCCTGACAATGTAGCCCCCGAAAGGGTGCCATCAGGTCGCGAGACAGGATGGTGGAGGCTCCGAGCAGCAACGGGGTTGAGGCGCTAGGCTGACTGGTATGGGTAACGTAAGTGAACTGCTGATAAACGTCGTAACGATTGAGATGCCAAAGCTGCTGCTAGGCATTAACCAAAAGGTGTGTGGTCGGTTGTCCTACTCAAGCCTTGGGACACGTCGCCACGATGACCACCGGCGGAAAGGCAGACCCTAACCCAGTCGTGTAATGCGCAGGGAACGTGGTAAGCCCGTATGGCTGCCGGAGCGCAGTTTGGCTCAGGCAGGCGAACCGCAAGGAACGCTGTTGGCTGTGCGGGTATGGGAGGTTGGAAAAAGCGAATGCCGGGCTGTAATGGTCCGGATAGGGGTTGAGACATCATCCCACGCGAAAGCGGGCAGACTTCCAACTGGTCAATCGTCGCAGGACGGCTGACTGATCTCGCTTGTTTAAATTTTTCTTCCCTTGAGGGGCAACACGTCCCTCAAGGGGCGTGCTGTCTCTTGATGTTGGGGGAGATCCTCAAGATTGGAGAGCAGCATGGAAGCATTGATCCGCAAGGATGAATCTGCGCTCTCCGGCGTGCCGCAAACCTGGGGCGCCATTAATTGGCGCCGCGTGGAGCGGAACGTTCGAGAAATGCAGATTCGAATTGCGAAGGCGACACAGGAAGGGGACTGGCGTAGGGTGAAAGCCCTGCAACGGTCTCTGACCCGCTCGTTCTCCGCCAAAGCACTGGCGGTACGACGAGTGACGATGAACCAAGGTAAGCGAACGGCAGGCGTCGATCGCGAAAAGTGGACAACGCCTGAAGCCCGGTGGGAAGCCATTGGGAGGTTGAAGCGCCGGGGGTACAGACCTTTGCCATTACGGAGGGTTTTCATCCCCAAGGCCAATGGGAAGGAGCGCCCTCTGGGCATTCCAACCATGTTGGACCGAGCCATGCAAGCGCTGTATTTGCTGGCGCTGGAACCGGTGTCCGAAGGAACGAGCGATCCGAACTCCTATGGGTTTCGGATCAACCGCTCTACCGCGGATGCCATGTTCCAGCTGTTTGTTTCCCTATCTCAGAAGGCCTCGGCTCAATGGGTACTGGAAGCAGACATCAAAGGATGCTTTGACCATATCAGTCACGACTGGCTGGAGAGCAATGTCCCCATGGACAAAGCAATCCTGCGCAAGTGGTTGAAAGCTGGCGTGGTATTTCAGGGCCAGTTTCAGGCGACCGAAGCCGGAACACCGCAGGGAGGCATCATTTCCCCGACTCTGGCAAATGTGGCGCTGAACGGCTTGGAAACGCAACTGATCGAGTTCCTCAGAACGAAGTTGGGAGCGACCAAGGCGAAAAGGCTCAAAGTGAACGTTGTGCGTTACGCGGACGACTTCGTCATCACCGGTGATACGCCGGAGGTCCTAGAGGACGAAGTGAAGCCGTGGGTAGAACAGTTCCTTGCAGTACGGGGGCTGTCGCTGTCTACGGAGAAAACGCGGATCGTCAGCATCACTGATGGCTTTGACTTCCTAGGGTGGAATTTCCGGAAGTACTCGGGAACCCTGCTCATAAAGCCAAGCAAGAAAAACGCGCAAGCGTTCTATCGCAAGGTAAAGGCGGTCATCAGCACCAACAAGACGGTGGAGCAGTCGGACTTAATTCGACTGTTAAACCCGATGCTACGGGGCTGGGCACAGTATCACAGTCCGGTGGTGGCGAAAGCGGTGTTCGCCCGCGTGGAGCATGAAATCTTTAATGCTCTGCGACGGTGGGCAAAGCGGCGACATCCACATAAGTCCGTCGAATGGGTGCGTAGGAAATACTTTGCGACCGTCGGCGAACGAAACTGGGTGTTTGGAACCAAGTTCGTGAGCGGCAACGGCAGTGTAGGTTGGACGGAGTTGTACTCGCTCGCGGGTACGCCTATCCGGCGGCACAAGAAGATTCGGGGGGATTACAATCCCTTCGATCCAACGCAGGAACGGTACGGCGAGAAGCTGCGACAGGAGCGTATGTTGGAAAACATGGCGCACCGGAAGCAGTGGATCAAGTTGTATCTATCCCAGCAAGGCTTGTGCGCAGTGTGTCAGTGCAAGATAACCAAGGAAACAGGATGGGAAGATCATCACATCGAACCTCGCATACGCGGGGGCTCCGATGCTCTAGGGAATCGCGTGCTGCTGCATCCGAACTGTCACAAGCAAGTGCATCACCAAGGTAGAACTGTTGTGAAGCCGGTGTCCGAAGGGGCATTTAGTTGAGACTCGAGCCGTATGCGGGGAAACTCGCACGTACGGTTCCTAGGGGGGGACAGGTCAGTAATGACCTTCGTCCCTACCCTACTCTTTCGGGTAAGACAGCCCTCGCCGTGCGACTGATGTCCCGGCCATGCAGGGCACGCCGCCGTGCCCGTTCGCAACAGGCACAGCGTGCGCAGGCCGTCCATCGACACGATCGCCGGCGGCATGTGCGTCACGGTCCGGCGCCGGCACCAAGCGAGCCGCGCGCTTGCGTCCGAACCAAAATCTATAAGAGGAGAAGTAGAGATGGAACGTCGTTCCTTTCTGTTGAAGGCGTCGGCCGTTGCCGCCACCGGGGCACTGGCCGCGTGCGGCAAGGGTGAAGAGAAGGCGGCGCCGGCCGCCGCCAGCGGTCCGGCAGCACCGGCCGTGGTCGGCAGCAACCCGGCCGTGGAATGGCGCCTGGCCTCGAGCTTCCCCAAGTCGCTCGACACCATCTTCGGCGCCTCCGAGCTGCTGTCGGCGCGCGTGAAGGAACTGACCGACGGCAAGTTCAACATCAAGGTCTTCGCGGCCGGTGAGCTCGTGCCGGGCCTGCAGGTACTGGACTCGGTGCAGAACAACACCGTGCAGCTTGGCCACACGGCCGGCTACTACTACTTCGGCAAGAACCCGACGCTGTGCTTCGACACCACCGTGCCGTTCGGCCTGACCGCGCGCCAGCAGAACGCCTGGATGCTGCAAGGCAACGGCATGAAGCTGATGCGCGAGTTCTTCAAGGAATACAACGTCGTCAACTTCCTGGGCGGCAACACCAACGCGCAGATGGGCGGCTGGTTCCGCAAGGAAATCAAGACCGTGGCCGACCTCCAGGGCCTGAAGTACCGTATCGCCGGGTTTGCCGGCGTGGTGCTGTCGCGCCTGGGCGTGGTGCCGCAGCAGATCGCCGGCGGCGACATCTACCCGGCGCTGGAAAAGGGCACCATCGACGCGGCCGAGTGGGTGGGCCCGTACGATGACGAGAAGCTGGGCTTCTACAAGGTGGCGCCGTACTACTACTACCCGGGCTGGTGGGAAGGCAGCGCGCAGCTGTCGTTCTATGCCTCGGCCAGCGAGTTCGAGAAACTGCCGGCGCTGTACAAGCGCGCGCTGGAAACGGCGACCATCGAGGCCCACACCACCATGATGGCCAAGTACGACACGGTCAACCCGCAGGCACTGGCGCGCCTGCTGGAAAACGGCGTCAAGCTGCGCCCGTTCTCCAAGGAAATCATGGAAGCCTGCTTCAAGGCGACCCAGGAAGCCTACGCCGACGAGACCGCCAAGAACCCGTCGTTCAAGAAGATCTACGACGACTGGCGCGTGTTCCGCAACAACGAGGCCGCCTGGTTCAACGTGGCCGAGCAGGCATTCTCGCAGTTCAGCTTCGCGCGCAAGCTCTAAGCACATTCCGGCCGGTGCCGGGCACAAACCCCATGCCTGTCGTCAGGCATGGGGTTTTTTGTTGCCCGGCGCGGTTGACGCAGCGCCGGTAGAATCGCCGGCATCGACCGGAATTCCCTATGCAAATCGGCATCCTTTACGCGCTCCTGGCTTATGTCATCTGGGGGCTGCTCCCGCTCTACATCAAGTCGCTGCCCGGCATTGCGCCCATGGAGATCCTGCTGCACCGGATGGTGTGGTCGCTGGTGTTCCTGGGCCTGATCCTGGCCTGGCGGCGCCAGTGGGCCTGGCTTGGGCAGCTGAAGGACCGGCGCCTGCTGCTGTCCTTCGGCGCCAGCGCGGCGCTGCTGTGCGCCAACTGGTTCCTCTATATCTGGGCGGTGTCGGCCAATCGGGTAGTCGACGCCAGCCTGGGCTACTTCATCAACCCCCTGTTCAGCGTGCTGCTGGGCGTGATGTTCCTGCACGAGCGGCTGCGGCCAGTGCAGTGGCTATCGATCGCGGTAGCCGCGGCCGGGGTGGCGTGGCTGACGGTGGCGGCGGGCCAGCTGCCGTGGATCGCACTGGGGCTGGCGGCCAGCTTCGGCGGCTACGGGCTGTTGCGCAAGACCGGGGCGCTGGGCGCGCTGGAAGGGCTGTCGCTGGAGACGCTGCTGCTGTTCCCGTTCGCCGCCGCGGCGCTGGCCTACCTGTTCACCACGGGGCAGGATGGCTTCACCCACGCAGCGCCTGGTACGCAATTGCTGCTGCTGGCGGCCGGGCCGGTGACGGCGGTGCCGCTGCTGTTCTTTGCCGCCGGCGCGCGGCGCATCCCGCTGTCGCTGCTGGGGCTGCTGCAATACACCGGGCCAACGCTGCAGCTGCTGCTGGGCGTGTGGCTTTGGCATGAACCGTTTCCCGCGCAGAAGCAGGCCGGCTATGCGCTGATCTGGATTTCACTGGCGCTGTATGCGGCGGAAGGGTTGTGGATGAACAGCCGGCAAAAGGCGGAATCCATCCGGGCGACTAATGAATCGATATAAAACGATTAATAGTTCATTCTTCACGTAGATAAATTTGGTGCCCGGCAATGTCCGCGCCGCCTGATGCCACGCCCCCGGTCCAGCGCAAGATCATCCATTGCGACTGCGACTGCTTCTACGCCTCGGTCGAGACGCGCGACGACCCGTCGCTGCGCGGCCGGCCGATGGCTGTGGGCGGCTCGCCCGACCGGCGCGGAGTGATCGCCACCTGTAACTACGAGGCACGCGCGTTCGGCGTGCGCTCGGCCATGGCGTCGGCGCAGGCAGTCAAGCGCTGCCCGGATTTGCTGATCCTGCGCCCGGCCATGGACAAATATCGCGAGGTATCGCGCCAGATCTTTGCGATCTACCGCGAATACACCGAGCTGGTCGAACCGCTGTCGCTGGACGAGGCCTACCTCGACGTCAGTCTCTGCACGCGCCACGCCGGGAGCGCCACCCGCATTGCCGAAGAAATCCGCCAGCGCGTGCGCGACGAGGTCGGTGTAACCGTTTCCGCCGGCGTGGGGCCCAGCAAGTTTGTCGCCAAGATCGCCAGCGACTGGAACAAGCCCGACGGGCTGTTCGTGGTCCGCCCGGCAGCGGTCGATGCCTTCGTCGCCGCGCTGCCGGTCGATCGCATCCACGGGGTCGGCAACGTCACCGCGGCCAAGCTGCGGCGCCTGGGGGCGCAGACCTGCGGCGACCTGCGGCCGTGGTCGCCGGACCGGCTGCACCGGGAATTCGGCGCGTTCGGGGCGCGGCTCTACAAGCTTTGCCGCGGCGTGGACGAGCGCGAGGTGACACCCGAGCGCGAGCGCAAGTCGATCAGCGTGGAGGAGACCTATGCCGACGACCTGCCCGATTTGCAGGCATGCCTCGCCGAGATGGAGCCGCTGATCGCAATGCTCGAGGCGCGTATTGCGCGCGCACAGGCACACGGCACCATCGACAAGCTCACAGTCAAGCTGCGCTTCTCCGACTTCCGCCAGACCACGGTGGAATGCCGTGGCCATGCGCCGGACCGCGCCATCTATGCGCGCCTGCTGGCCGAGGGCCACGCCCGGCGCGGGCTGCCGGTGCGGTTGCTGGGGGTTGGGGTGGCGACCAGTGACCGGGACCAGTCGCAGCTGGAACTGTTCGACTGACGCCAGAATTATTTACGCGAATAATCATTACCCGCACTCTTTCCTCAAGTCGATTACTCGCACCAATAAAGAGTCGGCCTATTGCAGGTTGTTCCGCATCACCAGCACCCACGGCATATGCGAGTTCGTTACGCCGTCGATCCGCCCGGAATCGCCCAGTTCGATTTCCTCCAGCGATACCGATTGCTGGACATTGCCACCGATCGCACGCACCACCCGCGCCGCCGGATCGACTGCCACCACGATGTCGCAATGCATCGGCGTGGTGCCGAAGCCGATCTCGCCCACATCTTCGAGGTAGCGTTCGCGCCCGCGTCCGGAACAGATGATGTCGCCCGGGCGCGGCAAGGCGGGCACCGGTTCGATGCGGAAAGCGGGGCGGGTCAGGACGCCGTCGCGCGCGTCGACCACATACATCGAATGTGACTGGCCGGTCAGGAACTGCTGCTCGTCCAGTCCGGCCTTGCGCAGCACCCATGAGATAAACACCGCCGACCACGCCCACGCGCCTTGCGTGACCTGCCGGCAGGTGGGGGCCTCGCCGACGATGCCCCAGTAGCGGCGAGCCAGCGTGCAGCCCAGCGGCGTGGCCTCCATGCCGGTGCCGTCCGGGAAGGACAGGCAATCGGCGCGGGGCAGTTGCGAGTGCTGGTTGTCGGTGTCGGCACTGGTGCCGCTGGCCGGGGGCGCTCCCGTATTCGCCTGGGCATCGGGTTGCACCTCCGGCGGTTCGGGCAAGGCAGGCGGCAGCTCGGGCGCCGGCACCGGGCTATAAGCGACGCAGGCGCTGTCGTCGCGGCCGAGCCGTACCACTTGTCCGCCCCAGCGTGACCATTCCTGCGTGGCGATCTCGACGATGCGCTCGCGCGCGGTAGCGCCAGGCGTGGTGACTGGCCGCTCGTTATCGGGCAGCGGGCGTGCCTGCGGACGCGCGGGTTCGCTGACGGTGGTGCAGGCGCTCAGCAGCGCCAGTGCCGCGGCGGCGCAAATTGCCTGTGGAGAAACCTGTGGAATCCGCTGTGGAAAGCGCTGTGCATAACGCTGTGGAGATCTGCGGCGCGATGGACGGGCAAACATGGAAGCCCCACATGGCTCGGCGCCCCGTCCGGCCCTGCATCGGCCTTGGCTGGACGCCTGTTGGAAGACCTGGCGCGCGCCCGCTGCAGCGATGGCTTCAGCGAAGCGGCGGATACTGCAGAAAACGTCGATCCATGCTGTGGATAACGTCCCCCGCCTGGCGCGCGCCTGCGCCCTGGTCGAACCTTGCGGCCGGCGGCGGCATGGCGGGGTCAAACAAACTCGGGCCGTGCAGTGCAGCCCGTCAGGCTCACTGGTTGACAGCGTCCTTGAACTTCTGGCCGGCCTTGAACTTCACGGTCTTGGCGGCTTCCACCTTGATTTCTTCGCCGGTACGCGGGTTGCGCGCCATGCGCTCGCCACGCTCGCCCTTGCTGAACGTGCCAAAGCCGATGAGGCTCAGCGTATCGCCCTTTGCCACGGCGTCCATGATGGCCGACAGGGTCACGTTCAGTGCCTGTTCCGCCTTGGCCTTGGTCAGACCGTCCACACCGGCTGCGATAGCGTCGATCAGTTCGGTTTTCGTCATGCTTCACTCCGTATCGAGTTGATAAAACACAGGCGTCCCGGTCGGAGGAGGCCAGGCTGGCACCGCCCCGGCAAGACGCCGCGGGCCACATGATACCGTGTCGGACAAGGCGCACCGGGAACAGATTGTTACCTGCGGGTTTGCGCGAGGCCGCATCAGGCCTTGGCTGGCGGCAAATCGAAGCGCCGGCGAGGCGGGTTCCGGACACTGCCGTTGCGACGAAAACGCCTCTCATCGAGCGCCGGGGCGGCCACACGCGCTGCGCAGGATGCTGCCAGGCAGGAAGTCAGCCGGTGGGGCGTATACGCCCCAGAAGCGCTTTAGAGGCGTTTACAGACACTCTGGGATGCCAGCTTAGGGCCAGGGAAGCCTCTCGCACGTAAACGCGCCTGCAGGCGCGCAAAAGCCCGCGTAGTTCAACTGCACTATGTTGCATATCGGAATAGCGGCAAGTCCGTGTCTGCGAAGCCCGGTATTCGGCTCATGCATGCATGAATTCCGGCAGCCCATCCCCGCGGGCAATTCAAACCCGCGTATACGTCCCTCTCCCTTAAGCCTTCCGCTGTCTCCGGTTTACGCCGAACCCTTGCCGCCGCCCTGGGCTCGTCTTTCGGTTTACATCTTTCTTTCATGTATACAAATAGTGGTAGTAGATAAGCACCGTCTCCGTCTGTGGAAAACCACGTAAACGTCTTTGTCTTCAACGGTTTACGTAAACGAGAAGTGGTCGCATCCAATGTTGGTCGCAGTGGATGAATCAGCCTGTCGGATGAAGTGGTTTGGTAAACGCCCGGACTTATGCCTGAGGCATCCCCATGCCAGCCCCAGGCAGCCCACATCGAATCCGCGTGCTTTTCCACAGATGGAGACGGGGTTATCCACATCGGCGAGGTATACATGGTTGGCTGGTATACCCCCCCAGGAGGGGGCGCGAGTGGTTAACCCGGGGTCACGGGGATCACGTATACGTGCCGCAGCCGCGCCGGTATCATGCCGATCGCGCCGGAACGGCCGGCACAGGCAAGCGACACGCACGGAAAGGCAAATGGCGGACAAGGCAAAGCACAAGGCAGCGGGCAAGAAGACAGCGAGCGACCGCATCGAGGTGCGCCAGTCAGGCGTTCACGGCAAGGGCGTTTACGCGATCGCACCCATCGTCGAAGGCGAACGCGTGATCGAATACAAGGGCGAGCACATCTCGTGGAAGAAGGCGCTAGAGCGCCATCCGCACGATCCGAGCGATCCGAACCACACTTTCTACTTCAGCCTGGATGATGGCAGCGTCATCGACGCCAAGTTCGGCGGCAACCGCGCGCGCTGGATCAACCACGCCTGCGAGCCCAACTGCGAGGCGCGCGAGAAGAAGGGCCGCGTCTATATCCACGCGCTGCGCGATATCGCCCAGGGCGAAGAACTGTTCTATGACTACGGCCTGGTGATCGAAGCGCGCTATACCGCCAAGCTGAAGAAGGAATTCGAGTGCCGCTGCGGCAGCCCGCAATGCCGCGGCACCATGCTGGCACCGAAGGACAAGAAAAAGAAAAAGTAAGGCCGGAAGCGGTTCAGCCGGCCGAGCCTGCCGGCTCGCACGGGATCCGGATCACGAAACGCATGGTCGGCCTGCGTTCCGGCTTGCCGTCCGCGCCCTGTGGGCTGGCCGGCTGCTGCGGCACATCCTCGATATGGATGGTGCCCTGGTGCAGGGTCACGATTTCATGCACGATGGCCAGCCCCAGGCCGGCACCGCCGCTCTGGGCCGCGCGATCGCCGCGGAAGAAGCGCTTGAACACCTCTTCGCGCCGCTGCGGCGGGATGCCGGGCCCGTTGTCTTCGATCATCACCACCGCCATGCCGCGGTGACCCATGGCCTCGCCGCCGGCGCGCACCGTGATGCGGCCGCCGGCCGGCACGTACTTCACCGCATTGTCGATCAGGTTGGACAGCGCCTCGCGCATCAGCAGGCGGTTGCCGCGCACGACCGCGGGCGTGCTGCCGGTGAAAGTCGGTCCGGGCAATATCTCGAAACCCAGGTCGATGCGGCGCGCCAGCGCCTGCGGCACCCATTCGGCGCCGATCTCGAAGGCAAGCTCGGCCAGGTCGAAGTGCTCCACCGGCCCGAGCCGCTCCAGCGACAGCCCGGGCTCGGCACGCGCCAGCGACAGCAGCTGGTTCGACAGCCGTACCGCGCGGTCGGCGGCGGTCTGGACTTCACGCAGCGCATGCCGGGCGACTTCCGGCGAATCGGCTTCCACGGCGCGGTCGGCATGCAGCTTGACCGCGGTCAGCGGCGTGCGCAGCTGGTGCGCGGCATCGGCGATGAACTTGCGCTGCGCGTCGAGGGCGTCGCGCAGCCGCGCCAGCAGCCCGTTCAGGCCGCGGATCAGCGGCGCCACTTCGGCCGGCACCTGGGTCTCGTCCAGCGCCGCCAGCGAGCGCGCGGTCTGCCGGTTGAGCTTGTCGGCCAGGATCTGCAGCGGCACCAGCTCTTCCTTGAGCACGTGCGACAGGATCAGGCTGCCGACCAGCAGCAGCAGGATCAGCGGCACCGACACCGACAGCAGGATCTCGTTGGCAGCGGTCTCGCGCCGGTCGAGCAGCTCGGCCACCTCGATCACGATGGGCCCGCGCGCCGGCTTGCCGGCCTCGCTGGTGCCAAGCTCGTCCACGGCGGCGCTGGGCAGCATCACCGGCAGCCGCACCGCGCGCACCTGGCGTCCGCTGAACCAGGCGTAGAACAGCCGCGCGTCGTGCAGCGTGGTCTGGCCGGTGCCGTAGCCGAGCCACGTGTCCATGCCGCCGATCAGCCCGTCGGGCCCGTGGATGCGCCAGTAGATGCGGTCGGTGCCCTCGGCCTCGACCAGCGTCTGCGCGATCATCGGAATGTCCTGCTCCAGCCGCGGGCCGGCAATGCGGATCTGCTGGGCGATGTTGTTGGCCACGCCGTACAGCGCGCGGTCAAATACCTGCGTGGTGTAGTGCGCCGCCAGCCAGTAGGACAGCGAGCCGCTGGTCAGTACCAGCGCGAACAGCGGGGTCGCCAGCGCGCGCAGCAGGTGCACGCGCAGGCTGATGTTGGAGCCGGGGCGGGTGGCCTGGCGTGCCGAGGCGGGCGCGGCGCCGCTGCCGTCAGCCGCGGCGGAAGCTGGCAGCACGTTCCGCGTTGCGATGCGGGAGGCAGTGCGCCATGAGACTCGGGAGGAGGTGCGGGAGCGGGGCCACATTGCCGGCTGGGCAGAGGATCAGGGCCGAGGGTCAGGGCCGCGCCGCGGGCAGCGCAAGCGGCCGGAACGGTTTCATTGGCCGGCGCGGTTCTGCAGCAGGTAGCCGAAGCCGCGCACGGTCACGATCTCGACATCGCTGTCCTCGAGCTTCTTGCGCACGCGGTGCACGTAGACCTCGATCGCGGTGTCACCCACGGTGTCGCCGCCTTCGCCAGCGGGGTGGGCAAAGGTGGCCAGGTGGTCCTGCAGCTGCGCCTTGCTGACCACGCGGCCCTGGCGCTGCAGCAGCAGCTCAAGCACCGCGAACTCGCGCGGCGACAGCTCCAGCGGCCGGGCGTCGATGAACATGCGGCGATCGTTGCCGGACAGGCGCAGGCGCCCCAGGCGCACGTCGCGCTCGGGCGCGGCTTCGCCATGCTGGCTGCGGCGCAGCAGCACGCGCACGCGCGCTTCCAGCTCGGGCAGGGCGAAGGGTTTGATCAGGTAGTCGTCGGCACCGGCGTTCAGGCCCGAGAGCTTGTCTTCCAGCTCGTCGCGCGCTGTCAGGATGATGACCGGGGTGGTGCGGTTGCGCGCGCGGTAGCGCGCCAGCAGGGTCATGCCGTCGATCCCGGGCAGGCCCAGGTCGAGGATGACCAGGTCGTGCTGCTCGCGCAGCAGGTGTTCGGTGGCATAGACGCCGTCATGGACGACGCGTACCTGGTGGCCGGCGCGGGACAGGCCGGCTTCGACGCCGCTGGCAATCTGGCGGTCGTCCTCGATCAGCAGGATACGCATGGCGGCTCGGGCAGGAGGTTGGGCATGGCTGGAGGAGGGCCCATGCAGCACACGCAGGTGCGGGCCTGCCGCAGATTGTACTAGGCGCGGACGGCCGCTTCCTTACGGTTTGCCTACATCCGCCCGGATATCTGCCGCCGCGCCGGGTCTGCCGGGTCTTATTCCGGCACTACCAGCGCCGCCGCGGCGCGCTCGATGAAGTGGGCCAGGTCGATGTCGCGCTGCGTAAGGCCGTTGGCGTCATGGGTCGACAGCGTGATGTCGACGCGGTTGTAGACGTTGAACCACTCGGGATGGTGGTCGGCCTTGTCAGCCTGGATCGCCACGCGCGTCATGAAGCCGAAGGCGGCGTTGAAGTCGTGGAAGGTAAAGCGCTTGTAGATCGCGTCGCGGTCCTGGACGGTGGTCCAGCCAGGCAGTTCGGCGAGCAGCGTGGCTCGGGCTTGCGGGGACAGAGGGGTCATGGTGGGCTCGATCTGGGTCTTGGGGAAAACAGCAACCAGCGTCCGGGGACGCCGCAAAAGCGGATAGCCGGCCCGCCCGCGCCGTGGCGGCGGGCATGCCGGCATTGTTTCACAAAGCGGGAAGCGGGGCAGGCGCCCCGGCGTTCGTCTTCGCTCAGAAATCGTTGCTCAAAAAGCGTCGCCCAAAAAGCGTCGCTCAGATGTCGTCAGTCTCGGACCAGCCTTCGCGGGTGCCGACGTTAATCACTTGGTCCCCCGGCACCACGTCGCCGGCGCCCAGCGTTGGCTGCGCGCGCAGTTCCTGGTACAGCGGGGCGAAGTCCGGACGGGTCGCGTCGAACAACTGCTCGAAGCTGTCGATCACGAAGTAGGTCTTCTGGAACGTGTCGATGCGGTAGCGCGTGCGCATGATGCGGCGCACGTCGAAGCCGATCCGGTTCGGGCTGGCCGAATCCAGGCTGTAGATCGATTCGCCCTGGCTCGACAGGATGCCCGCGCCGTAGATGCGCAGTCCTTGCCCGGTGCGGATCAGGCCAAACTCCACCGTGTACCAGTACAGGCGCGACAGCATGTCCAGCGCGCCCATGCCGGCCGCCTTCAGGCCGCCCTTGCCGTAGGCCTCCATGTAGTCGGCGAAGACCGGGTTGATCAGCAGCGGCACGTGGCCGAACACGTCGTGGAAGCAGTCCGGTTCCTGCAGGTAGTCCAGCTGCTCGGGCTTGCGCATCCACCAGCTCGCCGGGAAGCGGCGGTTGGCCAGGTGCTCGAAGAACACCTCGTCCGGCACCAGGCCGGGCACGGCCACCACCTGCCAGCCGGTGGCGCGCATCAGGGTTTCGTTGAGCTGGCCGAAATCCGGCACGCGGTCCTTTTCCATGCCCAGCGTGGCCAGTCCTTGCAGGAATTCGTCGCTGACCCGGCCCTGCAGCATTGCCGCCTGGCGCTCGTACAGCTTGCGCCAGATAGCGTGGTCGGTGCTGGTGTAGCGGTGCACCGGCTGCGCGATGGTGAAGTCGGGGCGCAGCGACTGGCCGGACAGCAGGCCTTCGTCGAACTGTTCCCGCAACTTGTCGGTCAGGGTGCCCTGGAAGGCGGCGGGGGCTTCGGTGGCGGCCATGGCGGGTGTGGACATGGGTTTGTCTCCTGGATTTGTTGGTTTGCTGCGGCGCAGGCAGCTTGAATGCGGATTTACTGCGTAGTTTATGGATTGCGTGCTGCATGCAGGCCGCAATATCGGCTTGTTTTGGAGGTGGCGTGCATGTAATGTGCGCCATACGATCAAGGAATGCGGGATTTGTGTATGACTGCCCAAAGCGTCTCACTCGACCAGTTCGACCTTGCCCTGCTTGCCGCGCTGCAGGCCGACGGCCGCGCCACCCACCAGCAGCTGGCCGAGCGCGTGCACCTGTCGCCGAGCCAGGTCGGCCGCCGGCTGGCGCGGCTGGAAGCCGACGGCGTCATCACCGGCTACCGTGTCAGCCTGTCGACGCAGGCGCTGGGGCTGGGCGTGCTGGTCTTTATCAGCGTCAAGCTGGCGCACCACGGGGACACCATCGTCGAGCGCTTCCGCGAGGAAATCCTGCTTTTGGAAGAGGTGCAGGAGTGCTATTCGGTGGCGGGTGAGGCCGACTACCTGATCCGCGTGGTCGTGCCGGACCTGCCGACGCTGGCGGAATTCACCATGAAGCGGCTGATGCGGGTGCCCGGCGTGGAGAGCGTGCGTTCCAATATCGTGCTGACCGCGATCAAGTGCGAGGGGGCGCTGCCGCTGTCGCACCTGCGTTGAATCTTTTCCCGGGACGCCTTGCAGGATTGCGTGCCGGTCTTGCACTCCTGTGGCGTGCGTGTCACCCTCGCCGGGTGCCACAAAGTGGCGGAAAAGGGAGGATGGCAGGATGAGGGGAATCGTCGCCGGAGCCGATCGGGACCTTGGCAGGAGGCAGCCGGCGCGCGTGTCATGCGCTGCGGCATTGGCGCTGGGCGCCGCGCTCGCCCTGCTTGCCGGGAGCCCGCCCGCCCATGCCGCCCAGGTCACCCGCTTCTCGCCGGAAGGCACGGTGGGGCAGGTCCGGCAGGTGGCGATCCGCTTCGACGAGGCCATGGTGCCGATGGGCGACGTGCAGGCCGCCGCGCCCGCCGCGGTGTCCTGCACCGGCGCCAGCACCAGCGGCCAGGCCCGCTGGGTCGATGCCAGGAACTGGGTCTACGATTTCGCCAGCGACCTGCCGCCCGGCGTACGCTGCAGCGTGCGCATGCGTACCGGGTTGAAGAGCGTCGCCGGCACCGCCTATGCCGGCAAGCCCGAATACCGCTTCGAGACCGGTGGCCCGACCGTGATCGCCAGCCGGCCGTCCGGCGGCGAGATCGAGGAAGACCAGGTCTTCGCGCTGCGCTTCAACGGACTGGCCACGCCGGCGTCGGTACGCGAGCACGCCTGGTGCCAGGCGCAAGGACTGGGCGAGCGCATCCCAGTGCGGCTGCTCACGGGCAAGGAACGCGACGACCTGCTCGAAGCGATCCGCTGGACCAAGCTGGCCAAGCCGGCGCCCGATGCCGTCCATCTGCTTGCCTGCCAGCAGCGGCTGCCGGCTGCGGCGCGCGTGCAACTGGTGCTGGGCGCGGGCATCGCCACGCCGTCGGGTGTGGCCACGCGCGACGAGCGGCGCTTCGACTACACCGTGCGCGAGCCCTTTACCGCCAGCTTCAGCTGCGAGCGCGAGCATGCGCAGTCGCCGTGCACGCCGCTGCGGCCGATGTCGGTCACGTTTTCGGCGCCGGTGCCGCGCAAGCAGGCCGAACAGGTCGTGCTGAAGACACCGAACGGCCCGCGCGCGCCGCGATTCGATCCCGACCTGGCGCCGGATGCCAGCGTCAGCGCATTGACCTTTGCCGCTCCGTTCGCGGAGAAAGTCCAATTCACCATCGAGGTACCGAAGGACCTGAAGGATGACAGCGGCCGCACGCTGTCTAATGCCGACCTTTTCCCGCTCAAGGTCGCGACCGCCGCCATGCCGCCGCTGGCCAAGTTCTCGGCCGCGCCATTCGGCGTGGTGGAGCGCTTTGGCGAGCTGCCGCGCGGCAAGTCGCCGGCGGACTATCCGCCGCTGTTGCCGGTGACGCTGCGCAATGTCGAGGCGGACCTGGCCGTTCGTGGCATCCAGGCCCGCGCTGGCACGGTGATGAAGCTGCGCGTGGATGACGATGCAGCGGTGATGCAATGGCTCGGCCTGGTGCGGCGCATGCATGAGTCCAGCTATACCCGCGGCGAACTCGACGCGGTGCTGGCGGGCCGCTCGCCTTACCGCGTCAACAACCCGCGCAATGCGGTATCGATCGAGACGCGCTCGGTGTCTCTGCTGGAGCGCGCGCCCGGCGTGCAGAAGCTGGCCGTACCCAAACCATCGGGCGACGGCCCGCGGCCGTTCGAGGTGGTCGGCATCCCGCTGCCCGAGCCGGGCTTCCACGTGGTCGAGATCGCTTCGCCGATGCTGGGCGAGGCGCTGCTCGGCAAGCGCGCGCCGATGTACGTGCGCACCGCTGCGCTGGTGACCAACCTGGGCGTGCATTTCAAGCTGGGCCGCAGCCTGGGCAACGAGGATGACGGCAGCCGCAGTGGCCTGGCGTGGGTCACAGCGCTCGACGACGGCAAGCCGGTGGCCGACGCCGCCGTCGCGGTGCGCGACTGCAGCGGGCGCCTGCTGGGCGAGGGCCGCACCGACGCCAGCGGCGTGGTGCGCTTTGCCAAGCTCGAAGCCGCGCCGGAATCCACTTGCGACCAGAACGGACTGTCCGGCTACTTCGTGTCGGCGCGTATCGCCGCGGGGCATCCGCAGGCACGTGGCAAGGCCGACATGGCCTTCGTGATGTCGGACTGGAACCGCGGCATCGAAACCTGGCGCTTCAACGTGCCCACCGACACCAGCACCGCGCCGACGGTGCGTGCGCATACCATCTTCGACCGTACCTTGCTGCGCGCCGGCGAGACCGTGTCGATGAAGCACCTGATCCGCGCCGAGACCGCGCAGGGCTTTGCCTTGCCGCCGGCCAGCCGCCCGCTACCCACTCGCGTGACGATCCGTCACGACGGCAGCGGCCAGACCTACGAGCTGCCGCTGCAATGGCGCCAGACCGCGACCGGCGGGCGCAGCGCGGAAAGCACGTTCCAGGTGCCGCCGGCGGCCAAGCTCGGCGTCTACACCGTCGAGCTGGAAGCGCAGCAGGGTGGGGGGGCGAACGGCCGGGACGAGGGTTCGCGTACCTATTCCAGCGGCAGCTTCCGCGTCGAAGCGTTCCGGCTGCCGGTGCTGGCCGGCACGCTGCAGTTGGCCGGCAAGGCAGGCGCCGCGATCGCGCCGGCCGAGCTGCCGGTCGGCGTGGAAATCCACTACCTGTCCGGCGGCGGCGCGGCCGGCCTGCCGGTGCGGGTGTCGGCGCTGCTGCGCGACAAGAGCGTCAGCTTCCCCGGCTATGACGAGTTCTCGTTCAACCCGCCGCGCCCGCAGCGCGAAAGCGCCGGCGGCGATGAGGAGGTGGATGACTCGGAGCAGCCCGATGACGGCCAGAAGCTGGTGGCCGACAAGCTGCCGCTGACGCTGGACAAGAACGGCAACGGCACCGTCACGCTGCGCAAGCTGCCCAAGACCGATGCACCGCGTGACCTGCTGCTCGAAGCCGGCTTTGCCGACCCCAACGGCGAGATCCAGACGCTGCGCCAGACCGTGCCGCTGTGGCCGGCCGGTGTGGTGGTCGGCATCCGTACCGAAGGGTGGGTCTCGGTGAAGCAGAAGCTGGCGGTACATGGCGTGGTGCTGGACCTCAATGGCAAGCCGGTGGCCGATGCGCCGGTCAAGCTCAACGCGCGCGCACGCATTACTACCTCGGCGCGCAAGCGCGTGGTCGGCGGCTTCTACCGCTATGACAACCGCACCGAGACGCGCGACCTCGGCACCGTGTGCGAGACCCGCACCGATGCGCAGGGCCGCGCGCGCTGCGAGGTGGCGCTGGAGCAGGCCGGCCAGGTCGAACTGGTGGCGAGCGCGCGCGACAAGGAGGGACGCACCGCGCAGGCCGCTTCGACGGTGTGGGTCACGCGCCAGGGCGAACTGTGGTTCGGCGGCGAAAACCATGACCGCATCGACCTGCTGCCCGAGAAGAAGTTCTACGCGCCGGGCGACACCGCGGAGTTCCAGGTGCGCATGCCGTTCCGCCACGCCACTGCGCTGGTGGCGGTGGAGCGCGAGGGCGTCTACCAGACCCAGGTGGTCGAGCTGCATGGCAGCGACCCCACGGTGCGCGTGCAGGTCAAGCCGGAGTGGGGGCCCAATGTCTACGTCTCGGTGCTGGCGCTGCGCGGGCGCCTGCATGAGGTGCCGTGGTATTCGTTCTTTACCTGGGGCTGGCGCCAGCCCGGCGAGTGGTGGCGCGCCTTCCGCAGCGAAGGCCGCGAATATGCCGCGCCGACGGCGCTGGTCGACCTGTCCAAGCCGGCCTTCCGGCTGGGGCTGGCCGAGATCAGGGTGGGCAATGCCGGGCACCGGCTCGATGTCACGGTGACGCCCGACAAGACCAGCTATCCGGTGCGCGGCAAGGCACGCGTGGCGATCCAGGTCAGGCTGCCCGACGGCAAGCCCGCCGCCAATGGCGAAGTCGCGCTGGCCGCGGTCGACCAGGCGCTGCTGGAGCTGATGCCCAACACCAGCTGGGACCTGCTCGACGCCATGCTGCAGCGGCGCGGCTATGGCGTGGAAACGTCGACCGCGCAGATGGAAATCATCGGTCGCCGGCACTATGGCCGCAAAGCGGTGCCCGCGGGCGGTGGCGGCGGCAAGAGCCCGACGCGGGAGCTGTTCGACACGCTACTGCTGTGGAACCCGCGCGTGCAGCTCGATGCCGAAGGGCGCGCCAGCCTGGAAGTGCCGCTCAACGATTCGCTGACCAGCTTCCGCATCGTCGCGGTGGCCGACCTTGGCGTTGGCCGCTTCGGTACCGGCAGCGCCACCATCGCCGCCACGCAGGACCTGCAGGTGATTTCCGGGCTGCCGCAGCTGGTGCGCGAGGACGACCGCTACCGCGCCATGTTCACGCTGCGCAATACCACCAGGCGCGCGATGACCGTGCAGGCGAGCGCGCGCGCCACGCTGCTCGGCAACGACGGCACGCTGCCGGCGCAGACCGTGCAGATTCCCGCGGGTGAAGCGCGCGAAATCGGCTGGGACGTGACCGCACCCATGCTGCTGGCGTATGCGCGCAGCGGCACCGTGATGTGGGAAGTGCAGGCGAGCGAGCAGGGCGGCGGCAATGCCGGCGACCGCATCAAGGTCTCGCAGCAGATCGTCCCAGCGGTGCCGGTGACGGTACAGCAGGCCACGCTGGCGCAGGTGGCGCCGTCGCTGTCGGTGCCGGTCAAGGCGCCGCCGGGTGCGCTGGCGGATCCCGCCGGCAAGGTGCGCGGCGGGCTGCAAGTGAACTTCCAGTCGTCGCTGGCGGGCGGCATGCCGGGCGTGCGCGAGTGGTTCCGCAACTATCCGTTCACCTGCCTGGAGCAGCGCGCGTCGAAGGCGATCGGCCTGAACGACACGGCCGCGTGGGAAGCACTGATGACACAGCTGCCGTCGTACCTCGACGCCAACGGGCTGGCTTCGTACTTCCCGCTGGCTTCGGACAGCGACTATGGCAGCGAGGTGCTGACCGCTTACCTGCTGGCGGTGACGGACGAGGCCGCGCGCGCCGGTCTGGCGTTGCGCATTCCCGACGCGCAGCGCGAACAGATGGAGCGCGGCCTGGCCGACTTCGTCGAAGGGCGCATCCGCCGCGACAGCTGGTCGCCGGCGGGCGGCACGCAGTACCTGGAGGTGCGCAAGCTGGCCGCGCTCGAAGCGCTGTCACGCACCGGCCATGCGCAGGCACGCATGCTGGATGCGATCCAGATCCTGCCGGCGCAATGGCCGACGTCGGCGCTGCTCGACTGGACCCTGCTGCTGACGCGCGTGGCCGATATCCCGCAGCGCGAGCCGCGGTTGGCCGAGGCCCAGCAATTGCTGCGTTCGCGCCTGACGGTGCAGGGCACGCGGCTGGCGTTCTCCACCGAGCGCAACGACAACTGGTGGTGGATGATGGCCGGTGGCGATACCAACGCCGCGCGCCTGCTGGCGCTGGCCGCGGAGCTGCCGGGCTGGAAGGAAGACGCGCCACAGCTGGCCACCGGGTTGATCGGCCGTCAGGTGCGCGGCGCATGGGGCACCACCACTGCCAACGCGTGGGGCATGCTGGCGGTGGCGCGCTTCGCGCAGGTGTTCGAGAAGACGCCGGTGGCGGGCAGCGCGCGTGTCGCTGTGAGCAACGCAGCCGATGGCACGCGCAGCTTCGACTGGGCCCGGGCGCAGCGCAACGACGGCGTGGCGCAGGGCAGTGTCGACCTGCCGTGGCCGGCAGGCACCGAAGGCGGCACGCTGCATGTCGAGCAGGCCGGCGCGGGCCATCCCTGGGCGACTGTGCAGGCACTGGCCGCGGTGCCGGTCACCGCGCCGCTGGCCGCGGGCTACCGCATCATGCGCACCGTGACGCCGCAGGAGCAGGCGGTGCCGGGCAAGTGGTCGCGCGGCGACGTGTACCGCGTCAAGCTCGAGATCGATGCGCAGGCCGACATGACCTGGGTCGTGGTCAGCGATCCGGTGCCCGCCGGCGCCACCATACTCGGCAGCGGCCTGGGCCGCGATTCGCAGATCGCCACGCGCGGCGAGCGGCGCAAGGGCGTGGCGTGGCCGGCCTACACCGAACGCACGCCGCAGGCGTATCGCGAGTATTTCGGCTATCTGCCCAAGGGGACGGTCTCGGTCGAGTACACGGTGCGCCTGAACAACGCCGGCGAGTTCTCGCTGCCGCCGTCGCGTGTCGAGGCGATGTACGCGCCCGATGTGTTCGGCGTGGCGCCGAACGCGCGGCTGGTAGTCGGGGCACGTCCATGAGCTGGCTGGCAATGAGGATGCCGGCGCGCGTGCGCGAGTGGTGGCTCGCGGGCGCGCTGGCGGGCCTGATCTATGGCGTCCTGCTGGTGCAGGTGTCGATGGAGTTGCCCGAGGGCGCGCCGCTGAACGGCCAGATCGCCATGCAGCCCGCGTGGAAGGTCGCGATGGCGCTGCTGCTGGCGCGCGCCGCGTGGTTTCACCGCCCGCTGGCGGAGCGGCGCTGGCTGGTGACGGCGCTGGTCTGCTCGGCCATCGGCGATTTCCTGCTGGCGGTGCCGGCGCTGTCGTTCTCGTTCGTGGGCGGGCTGGGTGCCTTCCTGCTGGCGCACCTCGCCTACCTGCGGCTGCTGGTGCCGCTGGCGGGCGACCTGCGCCCGCATCGGCTGATCGCATGCGGCGCCTTGCTGGGCGTGGCCGGCACCATGCTGGGCCGCTTCTGGCCAAATCTTGGCACGCTGACGGTGCCGGTGTCGCTGTACGTGGGCGTGCTCGCGGCAATGGCTTGCAGCGCGCTGGTGGCTCGGCTGCCGACGCCACTGGCCGCGCTGGGCGCGCTGTGCTTTGCCGCGTCCGACATGATGATCGGCATCGCGCGTTTCCTGGTGCCGTTCGAGACCTTCGCGCTCGGGATCTGGTGGACCTACGCGGCGGCGCAGGTGCTACTGGTGGCGGGCATCGTATCCGGACGGTCGCAACCATGAAGCCGCGCAGCGGGCGTCTTGCCATCCTTGCGCTGTGGCCGCTGCTATGGAGCGCGCACGCCGCCGCGCTGCCGACCTTCATACCGACCTTCATGCCGACCTTCGCGCAGGTGCGCGACGACTGGCGCAGCGCCGACGTGGTCGTGCTGGATCGCCACGGCGACGTCGTCGGGCGGGTACGCGACGACTTTCGCGCACGCCGCGGCGATTGGGTCGCACTGGAGCAAACCTCGCCCGCGCTGCGCACGGCTATCGTGCTGTCGGAAGACAAGCGCTTCCATGCGCATAGCGGCGTCGACTGGCAGGGCGTGGCCGCTGCGGCGTGGGCCAACCTGTGGAACACGCGCACGCGTGGCGCTTCGACGCTGACCATGCAGCTGGCCGGGCTGCTGGACGATGACCTGCGCAGGCCCGGCGCGGCGGCGCAGGGGCGCAGCTTCACGCAGAAGGTCGGCCAGGCGGCGGGCGCCGCGGTGCTCGAGCGCAGCTGGAACAAGGACCAGATCCTCGAGGCGTACCTGAACCTGGTGCCGTTCCGCGGCGAGCTGGTCGGCTTGTCGGCGATGTCGCAGGTGTTGTTCGGCAAGTATCCGGAAGGGCTCGATGCGCGCGAATCTGCGCTGGCGGTGGCGCTGGTGCGCGCGCCCAATGCGCCGGCCGCACAGGTGGCGCGTCGCGCGTGCGGCATCCTGCGCGAAATGCGGCTGCCGCGCGAATGCGAGGGGCTGGAAGGCTTCGCGCAGCTGGCGCTGCTGCGTACCGGACCGGTGGCGCAGCGTAACGCCATGGCGTCGGCGCACGCCGCGGGTCGGCAGCTTGCTCCGCATCTCGCGCGCCGGCTGGTCAGCGACATGCGCGCGCAGCTTGCGCCGGGCGCGCCCATGCCAGCACGCATGACATCCACGCTCGATGCCCGCCTGCAGCGCGCGGCGGTGGCAAGTCTCGACCGTCACCTGCGCGAGCTGGCGGGGCGCCATGTCGAGGATGGCGCGGTGGTGGTGATCGACAACGCCAGCGGCGACGTGCTGGCCTATGTTGGATCGTCCGGCGCGCTGTCGTCGGCCGCGCAGGTCGACCACGCGGCTGCGCTGCGGCAGGCCGGCTCGACGCTCAAGCCGTTCCTGTTCGCGCAGGCGCTGGAGGAGAGGCGGCTGACCGCGGCGTCGCTGCTCGATGACCGGCCGGTGAACCTGCCGGTGGGCGGCGGACTCTACGTGCCGCAGAACTACGACCATCGCTACGCCGGCTGGGTCAGCACGCGCGCGGCGCTGGCGGCATCGCTGAACGTGCCGGCGGTGCGCACGCTGGTGATGGTGACCCCGCACCGCTTCCACAAGCGGCTGGTGGCGCTGGGCCTGCCGCTGACCGAGGCGGGCGACTACTACGGCTACAGCCTGGCGCTGGGCAGCGCCGACGTGTCGCTGCTGGCGCTGACCAATGCCTATCGCGCGCTCGCCAATGGCGGGCGCTATGCGCCGCCGCGGCTGCGCGAAGGCGCGCCGTCCGCCGCTGCGGTGCCCGTCATGCAGCCGGCCGCGAGCTACGTGATCGGCGACATCCTTGCCGACCGCCACGCACGCGCCCGCACCTTCGGACTCGACAGCCCGCTGACCACGCGCTTCTGGACCGCGGTCAAGACCGGCACCAGCAAGGACATGCGCGACAACTGGTGCATCGGCTGGTCGCAGCGCTATACCGTCGGCGTGTGGGTCGGTAACGCCAGCGGCGCGGCCATGCATGATGTCTCCGGGGTGTCCGGCGCGGCACCGATCTGGCACGAGGTCATGGACGCGCTGCATCGCGCGCAAGGCAGCCGCGCGCCCGACATGCCCGCGGGCGTCCAGCGCGTGGCGCTGAGCTTCGACGATGGCCTCGAGCCCGCGCGGGAAGAGGTGTTCCTCGCCGGCACGGCAATGACGCGCGTCAGCGTAGGCAAGCCCGCAGCGGCAGCCAGCACCTCTCCGGTGATTGCCAGCCCGGCCAACGGCACTGTGTTCGCGCTCGATCCTGACATGCCACCGGCGTCGCAGCGCGTGTGGTTCCACGCCGAAGGCATCGCCGGCCAGTCCGCACGCGCGGTGAACTGGCGCATGGACGGCAAGCCGCTCGGCCGCGGCGCCGAGGTGGCGTGGCTGCCGTGGCCGGGGCGCCACCAGGTGGAACTGCTCGACGCTGCGGGCAGGGTGGTGGACCGGATCGGCATCGAGGTGCGCGGTGCTTCGGTGCGTTCACCGTCCGTGCCTGCCAGGCGCTGACATCGCTGCACGGGCCGTAACGCATAATTGCCGCTTCACCATCCAGCCGGAGCGCCCGCATGTCCCTGCTTCCCCTCGATGCCGCCAGCACGGCGGCCCGCCTGCCGTATCCCGAACTGGCGCGCGCCATCGCCGACATGCTGGCCGAGCTGCGCGATGGCACGGCGATGGCGCCGCCGCGCATCGCGCTGCCGGTCGGCGACGCGCAGCACGGCGAGGGCACGCTGCTGGTAATGCCGGCGCGCAACCGCAACCTGGTGATGACCAAGAACATCACCGTGCATCCTGGCAATCCGCAGCGCGGGCTGCCCAGTATTCTCGGCGAGGTGGTGGTGGCCGACGCGCATACCGGCGCGCGTCTTGCCATGCTTGACGGACCGACGGTAACCGGCAGGCGTACCGCGGCGGTGTCGCTGCTGGCGGCGCAATGCTTCGCGGCGCGCACCGACGGCGAACTGTTGATCATCGGCGCCGGCGTGCAGGCGCTGACGCACCTGGAGGCCTTTATCGCCGGCCTGGGCGTGCGCAAAGTCTGGCTGCAGTCGCGCACGCGCGGCAAGGCCGAGGCGCTGGCTGCGCAGGCGCGCACGCTGGGAGTCGATGCGGAGGTGACTGAGACCGTTGCAGCGGTGCTGCCGCGCGTGTCGATGGTGGTCACGGTCACGTCCAGCCGTACTCCGGTGTTGCCTGACCTGGACAGCGGCCTCTGGCGCGACGATCACTTCATTGCCGCGGTCGGCGCCTTCCGCCCAGACATGTGCGAACTGCCGCCGCAGCTGTGCCATGCCGCCGCGGACCATGGGCGCCTGCTGGCCGATACGCTGTTCGGCATCGAGGAAGAGGCGGGCGACCTGCTGCAGGCGGGCATCGACTGGGGCACCGTGCAGCCGTTCGAGACCGCGATCCTGCAGGCGGACGCGATCCGCGCGCGCGGCGGCAGCCCGCTGGTGTTCAAGAGCGTGGGCTATGCGCTGTGGGACCTCGCGGCGTGCGTGCTGGCCAGCCGCGCCTGACGCCGGCCGATCAGCGCTCCCGCATACGCAGCCAATCGCTGAACAAGGTACGCGCGGGCGCCAGGAAACTCGCAATGGGCTCGCTGCGGTCGCTGGCGTACCAGTGGACATAGCAGCCGTGCAGCGTCGCCACGATCAGGCGCGACATGTCGGGCGGCATCGGCTGGCCCGGCAGTGACAGCACCTCGGCCAGGTCGCGCACATGCGCGTCCCAGCTGTGGCGGATCTGCTCGCGCACGCTGGCCGGCACGCCGCCGGAGAACAACAGGCCCAGCACCACGCCCTTGGCCTCGGGGTTGGCCGTGAAATAGTCGGCGAGCTCGTCAAACAACGTTTCCAGCCGCTGCGGGGGCGTCTTGCCGGCATGCCTGGCGACACCCCCCAGGTCATGGCCAAAGTCTTCGAACAGGCTGGTCGCGGCTTGCGCCAGCAGCATCTCCTTGCTGCCGAAATGCCACAGCAGGCTGCTCTTGGCCACGCCAACCTCGGCGGAGAGCTGGTCGAGCGTGACCTCGGAGTAGCCATGCGCGCTGATCAGCGCACGCGCGACGGCGAGGATCCGGTCGCGGGTTTCCAGGCCGCGGCGGTTCTTGATTGCGGCGGGCGGGGTTTTGGGGGACGGGGGCATCGGCGGCGACATACGGGGGGCGAATTTCAGAATTTTCCAGCCGGAAGTGATTTGACAGTAGCAGCGCTCTGCTAGCAAACTGCAAGATTGTACTGAACGTTCAGGACAATCTTATCGCTCCCCCGGTTCCAGTGAGGCCGGTGGCAGCGTTGACAGGAGCACCGTATGTACCCGACCGCCACCACCGCAGCACTTGCCGCCGCGCTTGTTTTCGCCGCTTCTTCGGCTTCCGCCGGTACCGTCCCCACACCGGCCAATCCGGCCAGCGAGGCCACGGCCCGTGCCCAGGCCGCCGTGCTGCAGCAGCTGCCATTCCAGAACCAGCGCGATTTCGAGGACGCGCGCCGCGGCTTCATCGGCACCATCGATAGCGGCGAGATTCGCGATGCGCAAGGCAAGGTGGTGTGGTCGCTGGATTCATACCGCTTCATTGACAAGGAGGCCGCTCCGGCGACGGTCAACCCCAGCCTGTGGCGCCAGGCCCGGCTGAACATGAACCACGGCCTGTTCCAGGTGACCGACCGCATCTACCAGATCCGCGGCTTCGATATCTCCAACATGACGATCATCGAGGGCGACACCGGCCTGATCATCATCGACCCGCTGACCGCCACCGAGACCGCCCGCACGGGCCTGGAGCTTTACTACAAGCACCGCCCCAAAAAGCCGGTGGTGGCGGTAATTTATACGCACAGCCATGCAGACCACTTCGGCGGTGCCAAGGGCGTGATCAGCGAAGACGACGTCAAGGCGGGGAAGGTCAGGGTGCTGGCGCCCGAAGGCTTCATGGAAGAGGCGGTCAGCGAGAACGTCTTTGCCGGCAACGCGATGAGCCGCCGCGCCCAATACATGTACGGGACGAACCTGCCGCGTTCGGCCACCGCCCAGGTCGATGCCGGGCTGGGCAAGGCGGTGGCGCAGGGCACGCTGACACTGGTGCCGCCGACCGACCTGATCACCAAAACCGGCGAAACCCGCACCATCGACGGCGTGCAGATCGAGTTCCTGATGGCCCCCGGCACCGAGGCCCCCGCCGAGATGCTGATGTACCTGCCGCAGTGGAAGGCGCTGTGCGCGGCCGAGGATGCCACCCACAACCTGCATAACCTGTACACCATCCGCGGCGCGCAGGTACGCGATGCCAACCAGTGGTGGCGCGCGCTGGACGAAACCATCGACCGCTTCGGCGGCCGCACCGAGGTGCTGTTCGCGCAGCACCACTGGCCGACGTGGGGCCGCGACAACATCGTCACCTACCTGGGCAAGCAGCGCGATGGCTACAAGTTCATCCACGACCAGTCGCTGCGGCTGGCCAACCTGGGCTATGTGCCAGCCGAGATCGCCGAGCGCGTGAAGCTGCCGCCGTCGCTGGCCTCAGAGTGGCACCTGCGCGACTACTACGGCACCGTCAGCCACAACGCCAAGGCGGTCTACCAGCGCTACCTGGGCTGGTACGACGCCAACCCGGCCAACCTCAACCCGCTGCCGCCCGAGGACGCCGGCAAGCACTATGTCGAATACATGGGCGGCGCGGCGCGCGTGATGGAGCAGGCGCGCGCGTCGTATGCGCGCGGCGAGTACCGCTGGGTAGCCGAAGTGCTCAAGCACGTGGTCTTTGCCGACCCGAACAACCAGGCCGCGCGCCGGCTACAAGCCGATGCGCTGGAGCAGCTCGGCTACCAGGCCGAGTCGTCCACCTGGCGCAATGCCTACCTGAGCGGTGCGGCCGAGCTGCGCGACGGCGCGCCCAAGTCCACGCGCCGCACCGGCAGCCCCGACGTGCTGCGCGCGATGACCGACACCATGTTCCTGGACTACCTCGCGATCAGCCTGAACGGAGACCGCGCCGCGGGCAAGACCGTGGCGATCAACTGGGTCCAGCCGGACACCGGCAAGCGCTACGCGCTGACGGTCGAGAACGGCGTCTTCCGCTACAAGGCCGGCGCGCAGCATGCCGCACCGCAGGCCACGCTGACGATGCCGCGTGCGGTGCTGACCGGCGTGCTGGCGGGGCAGACCACGCTGCAGGCGGAGACCCAGGCCGGCCGCACGAAGGTCGATGGCGATCCGCAGGCGCTCGCCGCATGGGTGGCGCTGATGGACAAGTTCGAACCGAGCTTCGCCATCGTCACACCCTGAACCTGAGCGTGACTGGGCTGCGAAGGTTGGGGCAGGCGGGGCGCTATTGCGCAGCCCGCCCCTAAACCCTCGTATCAGTCAGGGTTTTTTCCGACGCGCGGCATAAAGCGTTGCGCCGACGCCGCGTTTACCCGGCCTGACCGCCGTCCAGCCTGGGTTTCTTAGTGGTTAACCCTCCATTAGGGGGCGTCCTCTACGAATCTGTATCGTCGGTGAAACAGTTCAGCTCCCACACGCCGGATAATGCATGCGGCAGTAAACGAATGAGGAGTAAGAGGACTATGAAATCGACCAACAAGAAGAAGATGCTCGCGGCTGGCGCTGTCATGGCGCTGGCAGGAGCCGCGCAAGCACAGTCGGCAGGCAGCAATATCGTCAGCCTGGGCTGGTTCCGCGTGATGCCGAACAGCTCTGCGGATCCGTTGACTGTCGACAGCATCAACGGCCGGCCGGTCAACATGACCCGCGCCAACACCGGCGCCGAGATCGAGACCGCCAATACGCTGGGCCTGGCGTTCACGCACTTCTTCACCGACAACATCTCGGGCGAGCTGGTCGCGGGGATTCCGCCCAAGCATGACGTCACGGGCACGGGCGATTACGCGAAATACGGCAAGCTGGGCTCGGTCAAGCAATGGAGCCCGGCACTGCTGGTCAAGTACCACTTCTTCGACGCCAGGACCAAGTTCCGCCCATATGTCGGCATTGGCGTGAACTACACGTGGTTTACCGATGAAACCATCACGAACCAGCAGTTCGTCAATGGCGCGTTCGGCATTCCCGGCGCCACGATGACCGCCAGCGCCAAGCCGTCGTGGAACCCCGTGTTCAACATCGGTGCCAACTACGCGCTCAACGACAACTGGTTCCTCGGACTATCCGTTTCCTACCTGCCGCTGTCGACGCGCGCGACGCTGACGACGCAGGCCGGCCCCGTCACGATCGTCTCGCATACCAAGATCAAGATCGATCCGGTGGTGACGTTCCTGACGGTGGGCTACCGCTTCTGAGCGCAGCGCCACGAACAAGCAAAAAAGGGACGCCCGGGGGCGTCCCTTTTTGCTGCAGGCCTGCCCGCCTACGCCACCGACTTGACCGGATAGCCAGCCTCTTCGATGGCATGCCGCAATGCCTGCGTGTCGGCGCCGCTGTCCACGCGCACGGCCTGGCTCGGCACGTCGGCGCTGACCTTGGCGGCCGGGTCGACTGCCTGCACGGCACGCGTGATGGCGCCGACGCAATGGTTGCAAGACATGCCTTCGACCTGGAACTGGATCATTGGAAACCTCCTGAAGGGGATGACTGGCGGCACGGCGCCGCGACAGACGTAGTGTGAACCTTGCCATGGTGGGAAGCGCAAGGGGAAATTCAATGTGGCGCCAAAAGCATTCGATTGCACCTTGACCTTCCCATGATGGTAAGGTCCATGATGCTGACATCGACACTGTGGATGATCCAGGACCATGACCAGTTCCAGCGCTGTGCTCGCCCCGCAATCCGCCAAGACCGCTGACGATGCGGCCGAATGGCGCCTGCCGGTCGAGGGCATGACCTGTGCCTCATGCGTGCGCCGCGTGGAGAATGCGCTGGCGCGCGTGCCCGGCGTGCGCGACGTGGCCGTCAACCTCGCCACCGAGGCCGCTACGCTGCATGCGGAATCCGCTGCCGTGCTTCCGGCCGCGGCGCGCGCCGTGGCCGATGCCGGCTATGCGGTGCCGCAGGACACCGTCGAGTTGCAAGTCACCGACATGACCTGCGCGTCTTGCGTGACGCGTGTCGAAAAGGCGCTGCGCGCGGTGCCGGGTGTGGTGGAGGCGCAGGTCAACCTGGCCACCGAACGCGCCACGGTCACGGTGCTGCGCGGCACCGCCGACGACGCCGAGCTGGTGGCCGCCGTGGCCCGCGCGGGCTATGGCGCAACGCCGGCGGCCGGAGCCGAAGCCGGTGAAGCGGGATCGGCGCAAGCCGCACGCACGCCTGCGTTCTGGGACGGCCCCTGGCCGGTGGCGATCTCGGCCGTGCTGTCGCTGCCGCTGGTTGCGCCAATGGTGCTGGAATGGTTCGGCGTGCACTGGATGCTGCCCGCCTGGGTGCAGTGGCTGCTCGCGACGCCGGTGCAGTTCGTATTTGGCTGGCGGTTCTACAAGGCCGGCTGGAAGGCCGTGCGCGCCGGCGCCGGCAATATGGACCTGCTGGTGGCACTGGGCACGACCGCGGCCTACGGCCTGTCGCTGTGGCTGATGTGGCGCACGCCTGCCGATGCCATGCCGCACCTGTACTTTGAAAGCGCGGCAGTGGTGATCACGCTGGTGCGGCTGGGCAAGTGGCTGGAGACGCGCGCCAAGCGCCAGACCGCCGAGGCCATCCGCGCGCTGGCGGCGCTGCGCCCCGATACCGCGCGCGTGCGCCGCGGCGGACAGGAAGTGAGCGTGCCGCTGGCGTCGGTGCGCGTCGGCGACGAGGTCGTGGTGCGCCCGGGCGAGCGCATCCCGGTCGATGCCGAGGTGATCGAAGGCAGCAGCCATGCCGACGAATCGATGCTGACCGGCGAGAGCGTGCCGGTACCCAAGAAGCCGGGCGACCGGCTGACCGGCGGCGCGATCAACTTCGAAGGGCTGCTGGTGGCGCGCACCGTTGCCGTTGGGGCCGAGACCGTGCTGGCGCGCATCATCCGCATGGTCGAGCATGCGCAGGCGGCCAAGGCGCCGATCCAGCGCATGGTGGACCAGGTCAGCGCGGTGTTCGTGCCGATAGTGCTGGGCATTGCGCTGGTGACGGTGCTGGGCTGGGGCCTGCTGGGCGGCGACTGGGAAGCGGCGCTGCTCAACGCGGTGGCGGTGCTGGTGATCGCCTGCCCGTGCGCGCTCGGGCTGGCCACGCCTACCGCGATCATGGCCGGCACCGGCGCCGGGGCGCGTGCCGGCATCCTGATCAAGGACGCCGAGGCGCTGGAAGTGGCGCATCGCGTCAGCGTGGTGGCGTTCGACAAGACCGGCACGCTGACGGTCGGCAAGCCCGAGGTGGTGGCGCTGCATGCCGCGGATCGCGCCGATGCCGACGGCGGCGTGCTGCTGGCGCGGCTGGCCGCGCTGCAGGCCGGCAGCGAACACCCGCTGGCGCGCGCGGTGCTGGCCGCGGCGCAGGCGCGCGGCATCGCAGTACCCAAGGCCGATGACGTCCAGGCGCTGCCGGGCCGCGGCATTGCCGGCGTGGTCGACGGCCAGGCGCTGCAGCTCGGCAGCGAACGGCTGCGTGAATCGCTCGGTGCCGAAGCGGGTGCGCTGGCCCCGGTGGCGCAGCGGCTGCGCGACGAAGGCCGCACCGTGTCGTGGCTGGTCGAGACCACGCCGCCGCGCGTGGTGGGGCTGGTTGCATTTGGCGATGCGATCAAGCCGCGCGCGACCGAGGCCATTGCCCGGCTGCGCGCGGCGGGCGTTCGCACCGTGATGCTGACCGGCGACAACGCTGGCGCGGCGGCGCGGGTGGCGCGCGAGCTTGGCCTTGACGACGTGCAGGCCGAGGTGTTGCCCGAGGACAAGGCCGCGCGCGTGCAGGCGTTGGGCCAGGGCGGCGCGGTGGTGGCGATGGTGGGCGACGGCATCAACGACGCGCCGGCGCTGGCGGCGGCCGATGTCGGCATTGCGATGTCGACCGGCACCGATGTGGCCATGCACGCCGCCGGCATCACGCTGATGCGCGGTGACCCGGCGCTGGTGGCCGATGCGCTGGTGGTCTCGCACCGCACCGTGCGCAAGATCCGGCAGAACCTGTTCTGGGCATTTTTCTACAACGTGGTCGGCATCCCGTTGGCGGCGGCCGGGTTGCTGAACCCGGTGGTGGCGGGCGCGGCGATGGCGTTCTCCAGCGTCAGCGTGGTCAGCAATGCCTTGCTGCTGCGGCGCTGGCATCCGCAGTCCGGCGCGGCCGCGGCGGCCACGACCGAGGGAGGCAAGCGATGAATATCGGCGAAGCGGCGCAAGCGTCGGGCGTGTCGGCCAAGATGATCCGGCACTACGAATCGATCGGGCTGGTGGAGGCGCCGCCGCGCACCGAGGGCGGCTACCGGCGCTATGACGAACGCGCGGTGCATACCTTGCGCTTCGTGCGGCGCGCCCGTAATCTGGGCTTCTCGCTCGACGAGATCCGCAACCTGCTGTCGCTGTGGCACGACCGCGGCCGCGCCAGTGCCGACGTCAAGGCGCTGACGCTCAGGCACGTGGCTGACCTGGAACAGCGCATCGCCGAGCTGGCGGCGATGCGCGATACGTTGCGGCAGCTGGCGCAGCATTGCAGCGGGGACGACCGGCCCGATTGCCCCATCCTCGCCGATATCGCGGAGTTGCCGGGTGATGCGCGGCAGCCGGCGCGGGAAGGGCACGGCTGTCACTGATCGTCTTGGGCGCGGTCACGCAGCACGCACCACCACAACAACAACGCCGGCGCACGCGCCGGCCTGGCCGCAAGGGGAGAGCGCAGCGCATGGCACAACCGACGACGGACGATCCCGCTTCCGCAGCCGCTGCCGGCGCCACGGAGGCCACGGGCGCTACCTCAGGCCCTGCCACCGCCGCCGTCATCGCGCACGCACCCGTGCAGGGCCGCCAGCGCATGCGCGACGGCACCGAGTTGCTGCTGCGCACCTGGCAACCCGATCCCGGGCGCTTTGCCGAACCGCTGGGTTCGGTGCTGCTGGTGCACGGGCTTGCCGAGCACGCCGGGCGCTACCAGCACGTCGCCGACCTGCTGTGCGGACTAGGGTTACGGGTGCGCGCGTTCGACCTGCGTGGCCACGGCGCCAGCGGCGGCGCGCGCATGGTGGCCGATCATCCCGACATCTATCTCGAGGATCTGGCCGAGGTCTATGACGCAGCGCTGCGCGGCTGGAACGAGCTCCCGATCCTGCTTGGCCACAGCATGGGCGGGTTGATCGCGGCGCGCTTTGCCACAGCGCGCGTGCGCCAGGTGCGCGCGCTGGTGCTGTCATCCCCCGCGCTGGCGCTGCGGCTGTCGCAGCCGATGCTGGCGCTGCACCGCGTGTTGCTGACGCTGGCGCCCCGCCTGCGCGTGCCCAACCCGATCGACGCGCGGCACCTGTCGCACGATCCGGCCATGGTGGCGGCCTATCGCACCGACCCGCTGGTGCAGACCACGATCACCGCCAGCGTGCTGGAGAGCTTTATCCGCGGCATGGCGCAGTCACAGGCCGATGCCGCGCGGCTAGAGGCGCCGATGCTGATGCTGGTCGGCGGCGCCGACCGCGTGGTCGACCCGGCGGGCAGCCGCAGCTTCTTCGACAATGCGCCGCCCGACCTGCGCGAAGAGGTCTGGTATCCGCACGGCTACCACGAGATCTTCAACGAAGCACAGCCGCTGCGGGGCGAAGTGTTCGCGGCGCTGAGCGACTGGCTGAAGCGGCACCTCCATCCCTCTGCGTCGCCACCGGCCTAGGTCCCTAGGTCCGGAACACCGACTCCGCCACGCCGAACACCGCGGCCACCACCGGGTCGTCGCGGCGCGTCGCCAGGCATACCAGCGTCAGCTCGGTCTGCACTGACATGCCCTCGACGATCACCAGTCCGTGCGCATGCGACTCGCGCAGCGCAATCGAATCGCGCACCAGCGACAGTCCCACGCCGGAACGGACCAAATCCAGCATCGACGCTTCCTGGTCGACGTGTGCCACCTTGGGTACGCCGGCCGCGTCGACGCCCGCCTGCGCGAAGCGCTCGCACAGCAGGCGGTTGTGCGCCGATTCGGGCGGCGTCCAGATCCACGGCAGTGTCGCCAGCTGGGCCCATGAGCGCAGGGCGGTGCGCTCCTTCCAGCCCTTGGGCGCCACCACGTAGTAAGAGAAGGGCGTGAGCGTGAGCGCACGGAAGCTCGCGTCGGGCGGCTGGCCCAGGTAGAAGCCGACGTCGAGCGCGCCGCTGCGTACCTGCTGCAGCACCCAGCCCGACATGCCATGGCGCAGTTCCGTGCCGATCTGCGGATGGCGCTCGACCAGCGTGCGCAGCATTGGCCCCAGCCGCGTGAATTCCGGGTCGAGGATAGTACCGATCGCCAGGCGCCCGCGCACGGTGTGGTGCATCGCATTGACGGTGTGCTGCAGGTCGCCCACGCCGTCGAGGATGCGTTCGGCCAGCGGCAGCAGCGCGGCGCCGTCCGCAGTCAGCGTCAGGCCGGCGGCGGTGCGTTCGAACAGCTTGATGCGCCACGCGGACTGCAGCCCTTTGAGCTGCAGGCTGACCGCGGGCTGGGTCAGGTGCAGACGTTGCGCGGCGCGGGTGAGGTTGCCTTCGCGGGCGACGGCGACGAATGCACGCAGGTGGTGGAGGTCCAAGGCAAAGGGGGGCGGTTCGATGACGCGAGTGGTGCGGCGCAATATTTAGCGCTGCTTATATTGCGTTTGACGATAAATCATTGGACGAGGCGGTGCAACTGCACCAAGCTTGCGCTCATCAGGCCTGCTGCGCCATGCGCGGCAGACGACGTTGCGGCGATGTTATTACCGCGCGCAATGATGATGCGGCCGATCCTCGATATCCAGTATCAAGCAGGAGTGGAAGTGGAAGACATCCTTGCAGAAGCCAGCGCTGTGCAAACTACCGTTGGACATTTCATCGGAGGCCGGCAGACGCGTGGCGCGTCGCAACGCCTGGCCGATATCTTTAACCCTGCGATCGGCGAAGTCGCCGCGCGCGTGGCGCTGGCTACCGCGCAGGACGTTGCCGATGCCGTCGCCGCCGCCAAGGCCGCCTTTCCGGCTTGGTCCGAGACCCCGCCGCTGCGCCGGGCGCGCATCCTGTTCAAGTTCAAGGAACTGCTTGACCAGCACCACGATGACCTGGCCGCGCTGATCACGCGCGAGCATGGCAAGGTGTTCTCCGATGCCAAGGGTGAAGTCACACGCGGCATCGAGGTGGTGGAGTTTGCCTGCGGCATCCCCAACCTGCTGAAGACCGATTTCACCGACAACGTTGGCGGCGGCATCGACAACTGGAACCTGCGCCAGCCGCTGGGCGTGGTGGCGGGGATCACGCCGTTCAACTTCCCGGTGATGGTGCCGATGTGGATGTTCCCGGTGGCGCTGGCTTGCGGCAATACGTTCGTGCTGAAGCCGTCGGAGCGGGATCCGTCGCCGAGCTTGCTGATCGCCGATCTGCTGCGCCAGGCTGGCTTGCCTGATGGGGTGTTCAACGTCGTGCAGGGGGACAAGGAAGCGGTCGATGCGTTGCTGGCGCATCCGGATGTGCAGGCGTTGTCGTTCGTTGGGTCGACGCCAATTGCCGAGTACATCTATACGGAAGGCACGAAGCACGGCAAGCGGGTGCAGGCGCTGGGCGGGGCCAAAAACCACCTGGTGGTGATGCCTGACGCGGATCTGGATCAAGCCGTCGATGCGCTGATCGGTGCGGCCTACGGCTCGGCGGGCGAGCGCTGCATGGCGATCTCGGTGGCCGTGGCCGTGGGCGATGTCGCTGACAGGCTGGTGCCGCGGCTGGCGGAGCGGGCGCGCTCCCTGAAGATCCGTAACGGCATGGAGTCCGACGCCGAAATGGGTCCGCTGGTGACCGGGGCGCACAAGGCCAAGGTCGAAGGCTATATCGCCAAGGGCGTGGAAGAGGGCGCGACGCTGGTGACCGACGGGCGGGGACACAAGGTCGAGGGGCACGAGAACGGCTTCTATGTCGGCGGCACGCTGTTCGATCACGTCACGCCCGACATGACCATCTACAAGGAAGAGATCTTCGGGCCGGTGCTGTCGGTGGTGCGCGTGGAAGACTTTGCCCACGCGGTTGCGCTGATCAATGCGCATGAGTATGGCAACGGGGTGTCCTGCTACACCAGCGACGGGGGGATTGCGCGGGCGTTTGCCCGGCAAATACAGATAGGTATGGTTGGGATTAATGTTCCCATCCCTGTTCCTATGGCCTGGCATTCATTTGGTGGATGGAAGCGTTCGCTGTTTGGCGACCATCATGCCTACGGCGAAGAAGGCGTGCGGTTCTATACGCGCTACAAGAGTGTGATGCAGCGGTGGCCGGATTCCATTGCCAAGGGGGCGGAGTTTACGATGCCGGTGGCCAAGTAAGAGGTGGTTTGATTTTCATGTTGCGCGGCGGCTGGCCATACATAAACAAATGCAAACCAAGAAAGCCATGGAGACATTCGACTACATCATCGTTGGCGCCGGCTCTGCCGGCTGTGTCCTGGCAAACCGCCTGACCCAGGACCCGGACGTCAACGTCCTGCTCCTGGAAGCAGGCGGCAAAGACGACTACCACTGGATCCATATCCCGGTTGGCTATCTGTACTGCATCGGCAACCCACGCACGGACTGGCTCTACCGCACGGAAGCGGAGGCCGGCCTGAACGGCCGCTCCCTTGGCTACCCGCGCGGCCGCGTATTGGGCGGATGCTCGTCCATCAACGGCATGATCTACATGCGCGGCCAGCGCGAAGACTACGACGACTGGGCAAGCCTGTCCGGCGACGACGGCTGGAAATGGGACAACGTGCTCCCGCTGTTCAAACGCTGTGAAGACCACCACCGCGGCCCAAGCGAATTCCATGGCGCCCACGGCGAGTGGCGCGTGGAAGCGCAGCGACTGCGCTGGGACATCCTGGAGCGCTTTGCCGATGCCGCGGAACAGGCTGGCATCCCGCGTACCGACGACTTCAATCAAGGCGACAACTTCGGCGTCGGCTACTTCGAAGTAAACCAGCGCCGCGGCATCCGCTGGAACACGGCCAAGGCCTTCCTGCGCCGCGCATCGGAGCGTCCGAACCTGACCATCGTCACCGGCGCGCAAGTCAGCGCACTCACCTTTGACGGGCGCCGCTGCACCGGCGTGCAATACGTCGGCGGCGGGCAGCCGCATGCCGCGGCAGCGCGGCATGAAGTCATCCTCTCCGCCGGCGCGGTCAATACGCCGCAGTTGCTGGAGCTGTCCGGCATAGGCCAGCCGGAACGGCTGCGCGAACTCGGCATCGACGTACGCCACGCCTTGCCTGGCGTGGGCGAAAACCTGCAGGACCACCTGCAGCTGCGCACCGTGGTCAAGGTCAATGGCGTGCGCACACTTAATACGCGGGCTGCCAGCCTGTGGGGCAAACTGTGCATCGGCGTCGAGTACGCCTTCAACCAGAGCGGGCCGATGAGCATGGCGCCGTCGCAGCTGGGCGCGTTCGCGCGCTCGGATCCGTCGCAGGCGCGGCCCAATGTGGAATACCACGTGCAGCCCCTGTCGCTGGACAAGTTCGGCGATCCGCTTCACGCGTTCAATGCCTTCACCGCCAGCGCCTGCAACCTGCGGCCGACTTCGCGCGGCAGCGTGCATGCGCGCAGCGCCGATTTCCGCGACGCGCCGGTGATCGCGCCCAACTACCTGTCGACGGACGAAGACCGGCGGGTCGCCGCCGATTCGCTGCGGCTGACGCGCCGCATCGTGGCGTCGCCTGCGCTGGCACCGTACCAGCCAGAGGAATACCTGCCAGGCCCCGCATTCCAGACCGACGAAGAACTGGCCGAAGCCGCCGGCAGCATCGGCACCACCATCTTCCATCCGGTCGGCACCTGCAAGATGGGGCGCAGCGACGATGGCACGGCGGTGGTCGACAGCCGGCTGCGGGTGTTCGGCGTAGAGGGCCTGCGCGTGGTCGATGCCTCGGTGATGCCGCTGATCACCTCGGGCAATACCAACTCGCCGACGATCATGATTGCCGAACGCGCCAGCGACATGATCCGCGAGGACCGCCGGCGCGGCGCGGCGGCAGGGGAAGTGTTGGCGCGCGCGCCACTGGCCGCGGCGGAAAGCGCCTGAAGGCACTATGCGCAGGTGGCGCAGCATGGGAAATCGGAGTGGCAATGCGCGCGGGCGCCAGGTGGCGTTTGCTGAACATGTGCGCTTGCAAAAAAACTGACACTTGGTTCATGTTTCATAGTGCAAACCCCGATGTTTTGCGATGCAACAGGCGCACACAATAGACGCCTCGGAGAGTGCGCTGGCGCCACATTGTGCGGGCCACCAATCTCCCGCGGGAGCCGCCCCGCAAAGCCATAACAAAGACACCGCAGCACGCCGCCACCACGGACGTGCCTGACGGACGCGGCACAGGGCCTACAGGCCGGTTCGGACCATCAGTCAGTGCCGGGCATCACCCGGCGTACAACGAAGGGCGGGCAGGAGACATGAATCAGCAGGAAACCATCCTGGAAACGCGGAACCTCACCAAGGAGTTCAAGGGGTTCACCGCGGTGAGCGACGTCAACTTGCGGGTGCGGCGCGGATCGATCCACGCATTGATCGGACCCAACGGCGCAGGCAAGACCACTTGCTTCAACCTGCTCACCAAGTTCCTCGAGCCGACTACCGGCACCATCGTATTCAACGGCATCGACATCACCCGCGAGAAGCCTGCGCAGATCGCGCGCCGTGGCGTGATCCGATCCTTCCAGATCTCGGCGGTGTTCCCGCACCTGACGGTGATGGAAAACGTGCGCATCGGGCTGCAGCGCCAGCTTGGCACCGCGTACCAGTTCTGGCGCAGCGAGCGTTCGCTCGATGTGCTCAACGGGCGCGCCATGGAGCTGCTCGAGCAGGTCGGCCTGACCGAGTTCGCGCACACGCTGACGGTGAACCTGCCGTACGGGCGCAAGCGCGCGCTGGAGATCGCCACCACGCTGGCGATGGAGCCCGAGCTGATGCTGCTCGACGAGCCCACGCAGGGCATGGGCCACGAGGACGTGGACCGCGTCACGCAGCTGATCAAGAAGGTCTCCGCCGGCCGCACCATCTTGATGGTGGAGCACAACATGAGCGTGGTCTCGTCGATCGCCGACAAGATCACCGTGCTGCAGCGTGGCGCGATCCTGGCCGAGGGGCCGTACGCCGAGGTGTCGAAGGACCCGCGCGTAATGGAAGCCTATATGGGCACGGCCGATGCCGAGCTGCAGGGCGCGCACTGAGCGGGGGAACCAACAATGAGCACGAACAACACTCCCGCCCTCGAAATCAAGGGCCTGCAGGCCTGGTACGGCGAATCGCACATCCTGCACGGCGTCGACCTCACCGTGAACCGCGGCGAAGTGGTGACGCTGCTGGGCCGCAATGGCGCCGGCCGCACCACCACGCTGCGCGCGATCATGGGACTGACCGGCGCGCGCAAGGGCTCGATCAAGGTCAACGGCAACGAGACCATCGGCCTGCCCACGCACAAGATCGCGCACTACGGCATCGGCTATTGCCCGGAAGAGCGCGCGATCTTCTCCAGCCTGTCATGCGAGGAGAACCTGCTGCTGCCGCCGCAGCTCAAGGGCGAGCGTGGTGAGAAGACCGCAGGCATGAGCGAGGCCGAGATCTACGACATGTTCCCCAACCTGAAGGAGCGCCGCCAGAGCCAGGGCACGCGCCTGTCGGGCGGCGAGCAGCAGATGCTGGCGGTGGGGCGTATCCTGCGCACCGGCGCCAACCTGCTGCTGCTCGACGAGATCTCGGAAGGGCTGGCACCGGTGATCGTGCAGGCGCTCGCGCGCATGATCCGGATGCTCAGGCAGAAGGGGTACACGGTGGTAATGGTGGAGCAGAACTTCCGCTTCGCCGCACCGCTGGCCGATCGCTTCTACGTGATGGAGCACGGCAGCATCGTCGAACGCTTCGATGCCAGCGAGCTGCAGGCAAAGATGCCGGTGCTGCATGAATTGCTCGGGGTCTGATCCCGGGATCTGACCGATACCAGGATCGTTGATTGCTGTTTGGCAGGAACGGGTGGCGCATCGCCGCCGCAAATCAGGAGACAAAGAGATGAAAAAGACTCGGCTCGCGGCCGCGATGGCGGCTATTGCCATGGGTGCGGTTTCGTTCGGCGCCGCCGCGCAGGTATCGGGCGACACCGTCAAGATCGGCTATATCACCGACATGTCGGGCCTGTATGCCGACATCGACGGCCCCGGCGGCCTGGAAGCCATCAAGATGGCAATCGAGGACCGCGGCGGCAAGGTGCTGGGCAAGCCCATCGAGATCGTTTCCGCCGACCACCAGAACAAGGCCGACATCGCCGCCTCCAAGGCGCGCGAATGGATGGACCAGCAGGGCCTGGACATGCTGCTGGGCGGCACCAACTCGGGCACCGCGCTGGCGATGAACAAGGTCGCTTCGGAAAAGAAGCGCGTCTACATCAACATCGGTGCCGGCACCGCGCGCCTGACCAACGAAGAGTGCTCGCCGTACACGGTGCACTACGCCTATGACACGGTGGCGCTGGCCAAGGGCACCGGCAGCGCAGTGGTCAAGCAGGGCGGCAAGTCGTGGTTCTTCCTGACCGCCGACTACGCCTTCGGCCACTCGCTGGAAAGCGATACCGCGGCGGTGGTGAAGGCCAACGGCGGCACGGTGGCGGGGCAGGTGCGCCATCCGCTGTCGGCGTCCGACTTCTCGTCGTTCCTGCTGCAGGCGCAATCGTCCAAGGCACAGATCCTGGGCCTGGCCAACGCCGGCGGCGACACCATCAACGCGATCAAGGCGGCCAAGGAATTCGGCATTACCAAGTCGATGAAGATCGCCGGCCTGCTGATGTTCATCAATGACATCCACAGCCTGGGCCTGAAGAACACCGAAGGCCTGCTGATGACCGACAGCTGGTACTGGGACATGAACGACGACTCCCGCAAGTTCGCCAACCGCTTCTTCGGCAAGATGAAGAAGATGCCGAGCAGCCTGCAGGCGGCGGATTATTCGGCGGCCAGCACCTACCTGAAGGCGGTGGAAGCAGCCAAGACCGACGATCCGGACAAGGTCATGGCCGAGCTGAAGAAGATGAAGATCAACGACATCTACACCAAGGGCTATATCCGCCAGGACGGCCGTGGCATCCACGACATGTACCTGATGCAGGTGAAGACCGCGGCCGAGTCGAAGAAGCCGTGGGATTACATGAAGGTGGTGGCGACCATCCCGGGCGACCAGGCGTTCACGACGGTGGCCGAGTCGAAGTGCGCGATGTTGAAGAAGTAACCGTCGGCGGGACCGCGACGGTTTGCTCCCCTCTCCCGCTTGCGGGAGAGGGGCAGGGGGAGAGGGCAGGCGACGCCAGGAGCGATGCCGGCACAAGTGCCGCGGCGTGAAGCGCGCCCGCGCCAGTGCTGAAATTCGTAGCCCCTTGCGCGCCGGCCCTCTCCCCCAACCCCTCTCCCACGCGCGGGGGAGGGGAGTCACCACCAGCAATTGACGCTCATGGACATCTTCGGAATTCCCCTGCCTGCCATGCTTTCCCAGCTGTTGCTGGGGCTGGTGAACGGCGCCTTCTATGCGATGCTGAGCCTGGGCCTGGCGGTCATCTTCGGCCTGCTCAACGTCATCAATTTCGCGCACGGCGCGCTCTTCATGCTCGGTGCGGTGCTGGCCTGGATGGGCATGGAGTACGCCGGGCTCAACTACTGGGTCATGCTGCTGCTGTCGCCGCTGGTCGTTGCCGCCATCGGGGTGGTGATCGAGAAGACCATGCTGCGCTGGATCTACAAGCTCGACCACATCTACGGCCTGCTGCTGACGCTGGGCATTACGCTGGTGATCGAGGGCATCTTCCGCTCGATCTACGGCGTGTCGGGCCTGCCGTACCAGACGCCTGACGCGCTGCAGGGCGCGACCGACCTGGGCTTCATGATCCTGCCGAACTACCGTGCCTGGGTCGTGGTGGCGTCGCTGGTGGTGTGCTTTGCCACCTGGTATGTGATCGAGAAGACCAAGCTGGGCGCCTACCTGCGCGCCGGCACCGAGAACCCCAAGATGGTCGAGGCCTTTGGTGTCAACGTGCCGCTGATGGTGACGCTGACCTACGGTTTCGGCGTGGCGCTGGCGGCGTTTGCGGGGGTGCTGGCCGCGCCGGTGATCCAGATCTCGCCGCTGATGGGGCAGAACCTGATCATCATCGTGTTCGCGGTGGTGGTGATCGGCGGCATGGGCTCGATCATGGGCTCGATCCTGACCGGCCTTGGGCTGGGCGTGGTCGAAGGCCTGACCAAGGTGTTCTATCCTGAAGCATCGTCGACCGTGGTGTTCTTCATCATGGTGATCGTGCTGCTGCTGCGCCCGGCCGGGCTGTTCGGGAAGGAGAAGTGATGAGCGCACCAACCACATCATCGACGCAGCCCGCGGTGGCTGCCAACGCGGGCCAGGCAGGAAAGGGACAGGGCGTGCAGAAGAAACTGTTGTACGGATTGCTGCTGCTGGCGCTGATCGCCGCGCCGCTGGCGGGTGCCTATCCGGTATTCGTGCTCAAGGTGCTGTGCTTCGCGCTGTTTGCCTGCGCGTTCAACCTGCTGATCGGCTATACCGGGCTGCTGTCGTTCGGCCATGCGGCCTTCTTCGGCGGTGCCGGCTACGCGGCCGGCCATGCCATGAAGGCCTGGGGCGTGACGCCGGAGATCGGGCTGCTCCTGGGCACGGGCACCGGCGCGCTGATCGGCTACGTGGTCGGTTCGCTGGCGATCCGCCGCCAGGGCATCTACTTCTCGATGATCACGCTGGCGCTGGCGCAGATGCTGTTCTTTATCTGCCTGCAGGCGCCGTTCACCGGCGGCGAGGACGGGCTGCAGGGCATTCCGCGCGGCAAGCTGTTCGGCGTGCTGCCGCTGTCCAGTGACCTGACGCTGTACTACGTGGCGCTGGTGATCATGGTCGCGGCCTTCGCGCTGATCGTGCGCACGGTGCACTCGCCGTTCGGCCAGATCCTGAAGGCAATCAAGGAGAACGAGCCGCGTGCGATCTCGCTGGGCTACGATGTCGACCGCTTCAAGCTGACGGCCTTCGTGCTGTCGGCGGCGCTGTCGGGGCTGGCCGGCTCGATCAAGGCGCTGGTGCTGGGCTTCGAGACGCTGACCGACGTGCACTGGTCGATGTCGGGCTCGGTGATCCTGATGACGCTGGTCGGCGGCCTGGGCACCTTGTCCGGCCCGATCGTCGGCGCCTTCGTGATCGTGGCGCTGGAGAACAAGCTGGGCGACATCGGCAGCTTCCTGGCCTCGGCTACCGGCCTGCAGTGGTTCAACACGCTGGGCGAGTCGGTGACGATGGTGACCGGGGTGATCTTCGTGATCTGCGTGCTGACCTTCCGCCGTGGCATCATGGGCGAACTGCTGGCCCGGTTCGGCCGCAAGCACGAGTGATCGTGGGGCGACATGCCCGAATCTGGGGCTAGGGTTTTTTCTAGCTTGTCCTCGATGCACCGCTTCGTTACATTCCATATACGGTTTTCGCAGGTTAAATGGAGGCGGAAGCGAGGAGACGACAGGCGCGCACCCGGTGTCGGGTAGCAGCGTTATAAAATAAAGGGCGTTGCCGGGTGATCCTCGGCAACGCTTTTTTCATTGGGGCTTCGCCAACGGGTGCGAGCCCTCAGCCTTCCATCTGTGCCGTGTTCGCCTCATTTTGGGGCATCCATGCCGGATCTGCATCACCCCGATCCCCGCCGCATGCGACAATGCGGGCGCTTTCCGTTGCCCGTCATGCCAGCCAATCCCCCCGATTCCCAAGATCCGCCGCTTCCGGACGGCTCGGGTCGTCCCGACGCCACGCCGCAATGGCCCACAGCGCAGCTGTGGGTACGCGCCGGCCAGAGTGCCGACGGCGCCATGCTGGACGCCTGGCTGGCTGCGGTGCAGCCGCTGCCGGTGCCCGCGGCCCGCGCGCGACGGCTGATGCTGGACGAACTGCTGGCGCAGTCCGGGCGCGGTATCTGCCTGATAGTCCACGGCGTTGCGCCGGACAATGTGCTGGCCTGCCTGCCGGTGGCGCTGGTGCCAAGCCTTGAGCTGGCCGGTCTGGCCGCCCTGGCCACGGAGTGGTGGGTACGCCCCGGGCTCAATGCCGACACGGCCCGCGCCTGCCTGAACGCCAGCTGCGACACGCTGGCCGACTGGGGGCGTGCCCATGGCATCCGCCACGCACTGCTTGCCCCTGCGCTGCCCGGCGCCCACGGTGGCGCGCCGCCCGGCTTTGCCCCGCATGCCAGCGGCATGTGGCTGCGCAGCCTGGTGCCGGCGGCCAAGGTGCTCGGCTGAGCCGCGGCCGACGCGCCTCGCCTTTTCCTCCTCCCGTTTTTCCTTTCCCGTTCCTGCAATGATGGAGTTCGCATTACTGGCGGTTGCCGCCTTTCTCGCCGGCATGATCGACGCGGTCGCCGGCGGCGGCGGCCTGGTCCAGATTCCGGCGCTGTTCTCTGCCTATCCCGGCATGGCGCCGGCAACGCTGCTAGGGACCAACAAGCTAGGCTCGATCGCCGGCACCGCCAACGCCGCGCTGCGCTATGGCCGTAGCGTGCGCATCTACTGGGGCGCGACCGCGCCGGCGGTGGTTGCGGCCTTTGTCTTCTCGATGGCCGGCGCATGGGCGCTGACCAAGATCCCGGCGGAGCCGATGCGCAAGGCGCTGCCGTTCATCCTGGTGGCGCTGCTGGCGTATACGCTGGCAAAGAAGGACCTCGGCGCCGAGCATGCGCCGACGCTGAAAGGCGGTCGCGAACGGTTCGCGGCATTGCTCGCCGGCGCAGTGCTGGGCTTCTACGACGGCGTGTTCGGCCCCGGCACCGGCAGCTTCCTGATGATCGTGTTCGTGCGCGTGTTCGGCTATGACTTCCTGCACGCCGCGGCGTCGACCAAGCTGGTCAACCTTGCGACCAACCTGGCGGCGTTGCTGCTGCTTGCCAGCAAGGGCCATATCTGGTGGCAGCTGGGGCTGGTGATGGCGGTGGCCAACGTCGCCGGCAGCCAGGTGGGGAGCCGGCTGGCGCTGCGCCATGGCAGCGCGTTCGTGCGCAAGGTCTTTATCGTGGTGGTGAGCGCGCTGATCCTGAAGACGGCCTGGGATGCCTTTGCCCGCTGAGCGCCAGCGTATGTGCGATGCGGGTTAATCCTGCTTTTCGCGACAAGTCGCTGTGATAGACTCGATCGGCATTCCCGACCGCACGGTCGGCGAATGACAGAAGCGCCAATTCCGGGGGAAAGGGCCGGTTCGCCAGCGGCGATCGGTTCTCGGCGTGGACGGGAAATGGGGAACGGTGTGACATCGTTCCTGGCAGTTGCGCAGGTGCCGGCGATGTGCCTGCGTCAGGCCCGAGGGGTCGACAAAAAAGGGGCATCCGCCGGTGGACGCCGGACGGATGCCTTTCCGTTTCAGGAACCGAAGGAGACAAGATGGATTTCAAGCGCGCCAGCTTGCTGGCAATCGCGGCGGTCAGCCTGGCTGCCGGCGCCGCCCAGGCACAGGTCAAGGTCGGGGTCACGGTGTCGGCAACGGGTCCGGCGGCATCGCTGGGTATTCCGGAGAAGAACACCTTCACGCTGATGCCGAAGGAAGTTGCGGGCAAGAAGATCGAGTACATCGTCCTGGACGACGCTTCCGACACTACCACCGCGGTCAAGAACACCCGCAAGCTGATCAGCGAAGACAAGGTTGACGTGGTGGTTGGCTCCACCGTGACGCCGAACTCGCTGGCGATGGTCGATGTGGTCGCCGAGAACGATACGCCGATGATCACCATGGCCGCCTCGGCCCGCATCATCGAACCGATGGATGCCAAGCGCGCCTGGATCTTCAAGACGCCGCAGAACGATTCGCACATGGCCACCGCCATTGCCGAGCACATGGGCAACAACAACGTGAAGACGGTGGCTTTCATCGGCTTCGCGGATGCCTATGGCGACAGCTGGGCGCAGGAGTTCGCCAAGGTGGCGGAGATGCGCAAGATCAAGGTGGTCGCCAACGAGCGCTTTGCCCGCACCGACACCTCGGTGACCGGCCAGGTGCTGAAGATGATGAGCGCCAACGCCGACGCCGTGCTGATCGCAGGCTCGGGTACGCCCGCGGCGCTGCCGGCCAAGGCGCTCAAGGAGCGCGGCTTCAAGGGCAAGGTCTACCAGACCCACGGTGTCGCCAACGCCGACTTCCTGCGTGTCTGCGGCAAGGATTGCGAAGGTACGTTCCTGCCGGCCGGCCCGCTGCTGGTGGCCGAGCAACTGCCCGACAGCAACCCGGTGAAGAAGCCGGCCATGGCCTACAAGACGGCCTATGAGAAAGCCTTCGGCGGCCAGGTCTCGACCTTCGGTGGCCATGCCTGGGATGCCGGCCTGATCCTGCAGCACGCCATCCCCGAGGCGCTCAAGAAGGGCCAGCCCGGCACCAAGGAATTCCGCAAGGCGCTGCGCGACGCCATGGAGCAGACCAGGAACCTGCCGGTGTCGCATGGCATCATGAACATGAGCACTACCGACCACCTCGGCTTCGACCAGCGCGCACGCGTGATGGTGCAGATCGTCGACGGCAAGTGGAAGCTGCTGAAGTAAGTCGCTGCACGACATGACGGAGTGACGGTGACGCAGGGATGTGAAACAGGGCGCATGGTCATCCCATGCGCCTTTTTTTCTGCCGCACCGCAATACCTAGGGTTGCCGAGTATTTCTGCAATGGGCAACCCGTTTACCATTTCGTAAATCCCACCGCGCGCAGCGCCCTGTCGGCCCCCTTCGAAGCAGGCAGGTATTTCAACGATACGGGGAGACAATGGACCTATCTATCGCCGCCATCCTGGCGCAGGACGGCATCACCTCGGGCGCGATCTACGCGCTGCTGGCACTGGCCCTGGTGCTGGTGTTCTCGGTGACGCGCGTCATCTTCATCCCGCAAGGGGAGTTCGTTGCCTACGGCGCGCTGACGCTGGCGGCGATGCAGGCCGGGCATGCGCCGCAGACCAGCTGGCTGCTGCTGGCCATGGGTGCGCTGACCTTCATCTATGAAACCGTGACCGTGCTGCGCAGCGCCGAACTGCGGCGCACGCTGGGGCAGCGGCTAGCGGTGCTGGCCGGCAAGTACCTGGCGTTCCCGCTGGCGGTGCACTGGCTGGTGCAGCAGTACGGCGCGCAGCCGCTGCCCATGCTGGCGCAGATCGCGCTGACGCTGCTGGTGATCATCCCGCTCGGGCCAATGCTGTACCGGCTGGCCTACCAGCCGCTGGCCGAGGCCAGCACGCTGGTGCTGCTGATCGTCTCGGTCGGCGTGCACTTTGCGCTGGTGGGGCTGGGGCTGGTGATGTTCGGCGCCGAAGGCTCGCGCACCACGGCGTTCTCGGATGCGCGCTTTGAAGTGGGCGCGCTCAGCGTCTCGGGCCAGAGCCTGTGGGTGGTGGGCGTGTCGGCGCTGCTGATTGGGGCGCTGTACTTTTACTTCGAGCGCACGCTGCAGGGCAAGGCGTTGCGCGCGACCGCGGTGAACCGGCTGGGCGCGCGCCTGGTCGGCATCGGCACGACGCAGGCGGGACGGCTGTCGTTCACGCTGGCCGCGGCAATGGGCGCGCTGTGCGGCGTCCTGATCGCGCCGCTGACCACGGTCTACTACGAGTCGGGCTTCCTGGTCGGCCTGAAAGGCTTTGTCGGCGCGATCGTCGGCGGGCTGGTGAGCTATCCGGTCGCGGCGCTCGGTGCGCTGCTGGTGGGCCTGCTCGAATCGTATTCGTCCTTCTGGGCCAGCGCGTTCAAGGAGGTCATCGTCTTCACACTGATCATTCCGGTGCTGCTGTGGCGCTCGCTGACGAGCAAGCATGTCGAGGAGGAGGAATAAGCCATGACCATGCTGACCGACAAACAGGCGGCCGTGGCCGGTGCCGCGGCGGGCAGCCGCGCGCGGCTGAACCGGAACCGGTTGCTGGTGCTCGCCTTCATCGTGGTGCTGGCGCTGCTGCCGGTGCTGCCGACGCCAGAATTCTGGATCACGCTGGGCAACTACATCGGGCTGTACAGCATCGTCGCGATCGGGCTGGTGCTGCTGACCGGCGTGGGCGGCATGACGTCGTTCGGGCAGGCGGCCTTCGTGGGGCTGGGTGCGTACAGCACCGCGTACCTGACCACGCAGTTCGGGCTGTCGCCGTGGTTTGGGCTGCTGGTGGGACTGGTGATCACGGTGGCCTCGGCCTATGTGATCGGGTTGATCACCATGCGCATGTCCGGACACTACCTGCCGCTGGCGACGATTGCGTGGGGCCTGTCGCTGTTCTTCGTGTTCGGCAACCTGGAGTTCCTGGGCAAGTATGACGGCATCAACGGCATCCCGGTGCTGTCGTTCTTCGGTATCGAGCTGCAGTCGGGCCGCTCGATGTTCTACCTGATCTGGGCGGTGGTGCTGCTGGCCGTGCTGGCGATGCAGAACCTGCTGAACTCGCGCCCGGGCCGCGCCATCCGTGCGCTCAAGGGTGGCGGGGTGATGGCAGAGGCGATGGGCGTCAATACCGCGTGGATGAAAGTGGTGATCTTCGTCGTCGCGGCAATCCTGGCGTGCGTGTCAGGCTTCCTCTATGCGCACCTGCAGCGCGCGGTGAACCCGACGCCGTTCGGCCTGAACTACGGCATCGAGTACCTGTTCATGGCGGTGGTCGGCGGCGTTGGCCACGTGTGGGGCGCGGTGCTCGGCGCCGGCATCCTGACCATCCTGAAGGACGTGCTGCAGGGCGTGCTGCCGAAGCTGCTCGGGGCCAACGGCAATTTCGAGATCATCGTCTTTGGCGTGCTGCTGGTGCTGTTGCTGCAATACGCGCGCGATGGCATCTGGCCGTTCCTGCGCCGGCTGTTTCCGTCGGGTCCCGCGGTCCTGGCACCGGCGCAAGCCGAGGCCCTGGTCGTACGCCAGAAGCCCGAGGCCGGCGAACTGATCCTAGACGTGTGCGCGGCGCGCAAGGAGTTCGGCGGGCTGGTCGCGGTCAACGATGTCAGCTTCCAGGTGCGTGCCGGGGAGATCATCGGCCTGATCGGCCCGAACGGTGCGGGCAAGTCCACCACCTTCAACCTGGTGACGGGCGTGCTGCCGGTCACGCGTGGCGAGGTGCGCTATCGGGGCGAGGTGATCTCCGGCCTGCCGTCGCGCGAGATCGTCAAGCGTGGCATTGGCCGCACCTTCCAGCATGTGCACCTGCTGCCGACCATGACGGTGCTGGAGAACGTTGCCATCGGCGCACACCTGCGCGGCGACTTCCGCGCGCAAGGCGGCGTCTCGGCGGCGATCCTGCGCATGAACAAGGTCGAGGAAGAGAAGCTGCTGTTCGAGGCGAAGCGGCAACTGGAACGCGTAGGCCTGGCCGACTGCATGTACATGGAAGCGGGCAGCCTGGCGCTGGGCCAGCAGCGCATCCTGGAAATCGCCCGCGCCCTGTGCTGCGACCCCGCGCTGCTGCTGCTCGACGAGCCGGCGGCGGGCCTGCGCTACAAGGAGAAGCAGGCGCTGGCCGACCTGCTGCGCAAGCTCAAGGGCGAGGGCATGAGCGTGCTGCTGGTCGAGCACGACATGGACTTCGTGATGAACCTGACCGACCGGCTGGTGGTGATGGAATTCGGCACGCGTATCGCCGAGGGCGTGCCCGAGGAAGTGCAGAAGGACCCCGCGGTGCTGGAAGCCTATCTCGGCGGCGTGGAGTAACGGAGCGACAGAGAAAGCGACATGAGCCTGATTCTGGAAGTGAAGGACCTCCACGTCCGCTACGGCAAGGTGGAAGCGGTGCACGGCGCCAACCTGAAGGTGGAAGCCGGCAAGATCGTCACGGTGATCGGACCGAACGGCGCCGGCAAGTCCACGATGCTCAATGCGATCATGGGTGCGCTGCCGGTCAACGGCTCGGCGAGCGGTTCGGTCAGCTATCTCGGTCACGACATGGCCGGTATCCCCGTCGAGGGCCGCGTCGCGCGCGGCATGTGCCTGGTGCCGGAGAAGCGCGAGCTGTTCGCGTCGATGACGGTGGAGGACAACCTGCTGCTGGGCGCGTTCCGCCGCAAGCGCGCCGGCGAGAAGAATTTCCTGGACCAGATGGATGTGGTCTACGACCTGTTCCCGCGTCTGCGCGAGCGTGCGCGCCAGGATGCCGGCACGCTGTCGGGCGGCGAGCGCCAGATGCTGGCGGTGGGGCGCGCGCTGATGGCCAAGCCGCAGCTGCTGATGCTGGACGAACCCAGCCTCGGGCTGGCGCCGCTGATCGTCAAGGAGATCTTCCACATCATCAGCAACCTGCGCCAGACCGGCGTGGCCACGCTGCTGATCGAGCAGAACGCCCGTGCGGCGCTGCAGGTGGCCGACTATGGCTATGTGATCGAGACTGGGGACATGTCGATGGAGGGGCCTGCAGCAGATCTGGCGGCCAATCCAAAGGTGATCGAAACCTATCTTGGATTGGCAAAAAGGGCAGCCTAATCCATAAGGATGATAGCCAGATGAATGAGGGCTCGCTTAGGCGGGCCCTTTTTCATTTCTCGTGTGAATAACTTTGGGGATAAGTGGTTTCGGAGGCCCGTTTTTTGGTGTGGGGCAGACATGCGCAGGGTTGGGTACGGTTTCATTCGTGGAAGGAATGAGACGTCGAAAGTTTTCGTAGCTTAAATCTATTGTGTGGATTAGATATGCATTGTTATTCGCGTGATAGATTTTTTTACGGAGAATTTTATATTTATCAGTAATCGTGAGAATGTTTTTCGCTGTCTCTGATGGCTTCCTGCTTCGCGGTTTCCAACAGCCACTCGCGGAACCGGTTTAACGCCGGATGGTCTCGCCGTTCCCGCGGGGCGCACAAGAAATAGCCTCGCTGCAGCGAAATCGGCAAATCAAACGGCGCAAAAACACGTCCCGAAGCAATTTCGTCTCTCACGAGACATCGCTGCAATACCGCGACCCCCATGTCGGCGCGTACAGCCTGGATCAGGATCGACACCTGGTCGAACGCTGTGGATAACATCGGCGCAGCACCGGGTACGCCGGCTGCCCGCAGCCAGTTCTGCCAGTTGGCCGGCGCCGAGGTGTGATAGAGCAGGGGCTCCTGCAGCAGCTCCCCCGGTGCTTGCCAGCGGCCCGCCTCACGGCGCGCGCGGGCGCGGTCCGGATGGCAGACGGGCACCATTTCACGACCGATCACGTAGTCTGCCTGCAGGCCCGGCCACTTGCCCGCTTCGCCCGCCAGGATGGCCGCATCGGGGGTGGCTCCCGAGAGATCCTCATCTCTTTGATAGGGAACGAAGTCGAGGTGGATTTCCGGATGGCGCCGATGGAAGTCAGGCAGGCGCGGCACCAGCCACACGCTCGCCAATGTCGGCACGACTGACAGCGTAAGGCGATGACGCCGGTCGCCGGCCAGCAGTGCAGCGCTGGCGTTTTCGATCGCGGCCAGCGGCTCAGTCACGGCATCAAGCAACCGTCGGCCGGCATCGGTCAATACCAGCCGATGTGCATTGCGCTGGAGCAGCGGCTGGCCGAAGTGTTCCTCCAGCCTGGCGATCGCGCGGCTGACTGCGCCCTGGGTGACGCACAACGTTTCCGCGGCACGGGTAAAGCTGCCCAGCTTTGCCGCGGCGGCAAAGGCATGCAACTCGGACATCGACGGGGAACGCAGCCGCATGGCGCAGGGTACAACGCAGGAGAGAGGGGAGGGGCAGACCTGCGGTGCGCCGAGGTGTGTTCCGGGGCGTCTGCAGGATGAGCTTTGGTAATGCAAACGTGCAATATAGTCGTTTGTGCGCAGCCGGTAAACGCCCGACACTCGCTCGGTTCCCTCGATAAAACAACAGGAGAAAGAGCCTTATGAACCGAGCCACGATGACGCGCCGCCAGCTGATGATGTCGGGCGCCGCAGCCGCCGCGACGATGGTGTTCGCCGGCAACGCCTGCGCGCAGGCCAACTATCCGACGCGCCCGATCCGCTTGATCGTGCCGTTTGCCGCAGGGGGCTCGACCGACCTGTCGGCGCGCCTGGTGGCCGAATTCGCCGGCCGCGAGCTGGGCCAGTCCATCGTGGTCGAGAACAAGGGCGGCGCCGGCGGTTCGTTGGGCATGGAGCAAGTGGCCGGCTCCGCGCCGGACGGCTACACCATCGGCATGGCCACGGTCAGCACGCACGGCTCCAACCCCGCTGTGTACCCGAGGCTGAAGTACGACCCGATCAAGGACTTTGCCCCGGTGACCAACGTGGTTGCCATCCCCAGCGTGTTCGCCGTGCATCCGAGCGTGCCGGCCAAGACCATGCAGGAGTTCATCGCGCTGGCCAGGGCCAACCCGGGCAAGTACAGCTTTGCCTCGCCGGGCGCCGGCTCGCTGGGTCACGTCAACATCGAGAACTTCATGATGCTGGCCAAGATCGACCTGCTGCACGTGCCATACAAGGGCGCGGGCCTGGCGCTGAATGACGCCGTGGCAGGGCAGGTCAATGCCATCACCGACAACCTGTCGTCGACGCTGCCCCACGTGAAATCGGGCAAGCTGCGCGCGCTGGCGGTGCTGGGCGCGTCGCGTTCGGCACAGCTGCCGAACGTGCCGACGTATGCCGAGCTGGGCTTCAAGGACATGGGCGAGGGCGGCTGGTTCGGTATCGTCGCCCCGGCCGGAACGCCACCGGCGATCATCACCAGGCTGAACCAGGCTATCCACAAGGCAATGCTGAACCCCGAGTTCAAGCGCAAGGTTGAAGAGTCGGGCGGCACGCTGGTGCCGACCACGCCGGAGCAGTTCAAGGCGCAGATCCAGCAAGCGATGGCCCGCTATGCCCGTGTGGCCAAGGCGGCCGAGATCAAGCTGGATTGAGGCATGGCTGAAGCGAACAACCAGGGCGCGTTGCCGCCGGTGATCGTGCGGCTGCCGGAAGGGGAGGCGCTGCCGCTGGTGTGCGACTCGCCGCATAGCGGCACTGTGTACCCCGCGGATTTCGGTGCGGCGATCCCGGAGGCGCGGCTGCGCGGCGGTGAAGACACCCACGTCGATGCGCTGTGGGCAGCGGTGCCGGCCGTCGGCGGCACGCTGCTGGCGGCGACGTTCCCCCGGGTATACATCGACCCGAACCGGATGGCCGACGATATCGACCCGGCTCAGCTGGACGGCGCCTGGCCCACGGCGCTGGCGCCGGGACCGAAGACCAGCCTGGGCTACGGCCTGGTCTGGAGCCGGATCGATGCGAACACGCCGATCTATGATCGCCGGCTGCCGGTGACGGAGGTGCAGGCTCGCCTGGACCGCTATTACCGCCCGTACCATGCGGCGCTTGCCGAGGCCGTGGAGGGCGCTTACCGGCGCTTTGGCGCGGTCTGGCACCTGAACCTGCACTCGATGCCGAACAACGCCTACGAGCGCCTGAAGATTGACAGCCCGCACCCGCTGGCGGACTTCGTACTGGGAGACCGGGACGGCACCACCTGCGAGCCGGGGCTGGTCGATCTGGTCGAGCGCGAATTGCGTGGCATGGGCTACACGGTGTCGCGCAACGACCCTTACAAGGGGGTGCAGCTGATCGCCCAGATTGGGCGGCCCGCCGAGCGGCGCAGCAGCCTGCAGATCGAGATCCGCCGCCCGCTCTATATGGACGAGACGACGCGGGAGCGGAATGCCGGGTTCGATACCTTGCAGTGCAACCTTGGCAAGCTGACGGCGCAGGTGGCAGCGTATATCCGCGCCAGCCTCTGAGCAGCTTGTTCCACGTGAAACATTGGCCGGGCCTAGTGCCCGGCGTTTTTGTTTCACGTGGAACATCGGAGGACACGGGACGTCGCTTGTCGGCCACGCACAGGTATCGTCGGCGCCATGTTTCACGTGAAACATGGCATGTCCCGAAAAGCGGCCAGTCGATTGCCGCTATAATTTCGCATTCCCGTTTGTTCCGCAGCCTCCCGGAGGAGGTGTCCCATGCTTTACCCAAAAGAATTCGATGTCATCGTCGTCGGTGGTGGTCATGCCGGCACTGAAGCTGCACTCGCGGCCGCCCGCATGGGCTGCCAGACGCTGCTGCTGACCCACAACATCGAGACGCTGGGCCAGATGAGCTGCAATCCGTCCATCGGCGGCATCGGCAAGGGACACCTGGTCAAGGAAGTGGATGCGATGGGCGGCGCCATGGCGGCCGCCACGGATGAGGCCGGCATCCAGTTCCGCATCCTCAACTCCAGCAAGGGACCGGCGGTGCGCGCCACGCGCGCGCAGGCCGATCGTGTGCTGTACCGCAAGGCGATTCGCACCCGTCTGGAAAACCAGCCGAACCTGATGCTGTTCCAGCAGGCGGTGGACGACCTGATAGTCGAGGGCGACCGGGTCGTTGGCGCCATGACGCAGGTCGGTATTGCCTTCCGCGGACGGGCCGTGGTGCTGACCGCGGGCACCTTCCTGGACGGCAAGATCCACGTCGGCCTGGACAACTACACTGGTGGCCGCGCCGGTGATCCGGCGGCGGTATCGCTGTCGGCGCGCCTGAAAGAGCTGAAGCTGCCGCAGGGCCGCCTGAAGACCGGCACGCCGCCGCGCATCGACGGCCGCACCATCGATTTCTCGGTGATGGAAGAGCAGCCTGGCGACCTGGATCCGGTGCCGGTGTTTTCCTTCCTGGGCCGTCCAGAGCACCATCCGCAGCAGCTGCCTTGCTGGATTACCCATACCAACAGCCGTACACACGACATCATCCGCGGTGGTCTCGATCGTTCGCCGATGTACACCGGTGTGATCGAAGGGGTAGGGCCGCGCTACTGTCCGAGCATCGAGGACAAGATCCATCGCTTTGCCAGCAAGGAAAGCCACCAGATTTTCCTGGAACCGGAAGGACTGACCACCAACGAGTTCTACCCGAACGGGATCTCGACCAGCCTGCCGTTCGACGTGCAGCTGGAGCTGGTGCATTCGATCCGCGGCCTGGAGAACGCGCATATCCTGCGCCCGGGTTATGCGATCGAATACGACTATTTCGACCCGCGCGGGCTGAAGGCGTCGCTCGAGAGCAAGGCTATCCGCGGCTTGTTCTTTGCGGGCCAGATCAATGGCACCACCGGCTATGAAGAAGCGGCGGCGCAGGGCCTGCTGGCCGGTATCAACGCTGGCTGCTATGTGCGCGAGCGCGACGCCTGGACGCCGCGCCGTGACCAGGCCTACCTGGGTGTGCTGGTCGACGACCTGATCACACGCGGCGTGACTGAGCCGTACCGCATGTTCACGAGCCGCGCCGAATTCCGCCTGAGCCTGCGCGAGGACAACGCCGACATGCGGCTGACGGAGATTGGCCGTGAACTGGGTGTCGTGGACGACGCACGCTGGGATGCCTTCAACCGCAAGCGCGACACTGTTTCACGTGAAACAGAGCGCCTGAAGAGCACGTGGGTGAACCCGGGCATGCTGCCACCGGAAGACGCCGTGCCGCTGCTGGGCAAGCCGATCGAGCGCGAGTACAGCCTGGCCGACTTGCTGCGCCGGCCGGAAGTCCGCTATGAGGCGCTGATGGCGTTGCAGGGTGGGCGCCATGCGCCCGAAGCACCGCTCGACGCAGACTCCATGCTGGCCGACCAGATCCGTGAGCAGATCGAGATCGGCATCAAGTACCACGGCTATATCGCCCGCCAGGCGGCCGAGGTCGACAAGCTGGAAGCCAATGAATCGACCCGCCTGCCAGAGAACCTGGACTACACCGAGGTACGCGGGCTGGGCTTTGAAGTCAGCCAGAAGCTGAACCAGCACCGTCCGGAAACGCTGGGCCAGGCGTCGCGCATCTCGGGCGTGACTCCGGCGGCAATCTCCTTGCTGCTGGTACACCTGAAGAAGAAGGGGCTCGGCCGCACCCGCGCCGAGTCGGCTGCCACTGGTGGCACCTCGGAAGAGGCGGCCTGAGTGGCGGGCGCTCGACACACCATGACGGACGACGCCACGCAGCGTCGTCGCCTCGAGGGCGGTCTCGCCGAGCTCGGGCTGGCACTGGCACCGGCGCAGATCGACAAGCTGTTCGACTATCTCGCGCTGCTGCGCAAATGGAACGGCGTCTATAACCTGACCGCGATCCGTCATCCTGACGAGATGCTCACGCATCACATGCTGGATTCGCTCGCCGCAGTGCCCGCGCTGGCCACGGCCGCGCGCTCTGCAGAGGTAGGTACGCCCGCGCGGGGCAGGGTGCTGGACGTTGGCTCGGGCGGCGGCATGCCCGGGCTGCCGCTGGCGATCTCGTGCCCCGACGTATCGGTGCTGATGGTCGACATCGTGCAGAAGAAGACCGCCTTCCTGACCCAATGCCGCGCCCAGCTTGGGCTGGCCAACGCCGCGGCGCACTGGGGCCCGGTGGAGAAGCTGGACGACGCGGACGGCTTTGCCGTGATCACGTCGCGCGCCTTTGCCGAACTGACCGATTTCGTGAACCTGTCGGGTCAGCTGCTCGCGCCGCACGGCAAGCTGATCGCCATGAAGGGCGTTTATCCACAGGCCGAGCTCGACCGGATGGAGGCGGCAGGACTGATGACACAGTGGCAAGTCGATGATGTACCGCGCCTCACGGTGCCGGGACTGGACGCCGAGCGCCACCTGGTAGTGCTGTCGCGGCGCGCAGGCGCGCATGCATGACTTACGCCGCGGCGCTGCAAGCAGAACCGCGAACTGCCGGCCATGAGGCTGGCCGGATGATTTGAAGCAGGAGCCTCAGGAACATATGGCCAAGGTATTCGTGATTGCAAACCAGAAGGGCGGGGTGGGCAAGACCACCACCACGGTGAACCTCGCCGCCGGCCTGGCCGCGCAGGGTCAGCGGGTGCTGCTGGTCGACCTGGATCCGCAGGGCAATGCCTCGATGGGTTCGGGCATCGACAAGCAGGCGCTGGAGCACAGCGTGTACCAGGTGCTGGTTGGCATGGCCAGCATCCCGCAGGCGCGCCAGAAATCGGAGACTGGCAGGTACGACGTGCTGCCGGCCAATCGCGAGCTGGCCGGTGCCGAAGTCGAACTGGTCGAACTCGATCACCGCGAGCGCAGGCTCAAGCAGGCCATCGACGAAGTCGACGGCGAGTACGACTTCGTGCTGATCGACTGCCCGCCGTCGCTGTCGCTGCTGACGCTGAACGGGCTGTGCGCGGCGCATGGCGTGATCGTGCCGATGCAGTGCGAGTACTTCGCGCTCGAAGGGCTGTCCGACCTGGTCAACACCATCAAGCAGGTGCACGCCAACCTGAACCGCGAGCTCAAGGTGATCGGCCTGCTGCGCGTGATGTTCGACCCGCGCGTCACGCTGCAGCAGCAGGTGTCGGCGCAGCTTGAATCGCACTTCGGTGACAAGGTGTTCAAGACCCTGATCCCGCGTAACGTGCGCCTGGCCGAGGCACCGTCCTATGGCATGCCGGGCGTGGCGTTCGACCCCTCATCCAAGGGCGCCAAGGCGTACCTGGACTTTGGCGCCGAGATGATCGCGCGCGTCAGGCAGCTGGGCTGAAGCTGAAGGAGCCATCGACCATGAGTACCGCAAAGACGCCGGCAAAGAAGAAGGGCCTGGGCCGCGGCCTGGAAGCGTTGCTGGGCGGTCCCGCCGAGATCGTCGAGACCGCGAAGCAGGAGGGCGCGCCCAGTGTGTTGCACGTCGACCAGTTGCAGCCGGGCAAGTACCAGCCGCGTACGCGCATGGACGAAGGCGCGCTGCAGGAGCTTGCCGCGAGCATCCGCGCGCAGGGCCTGATGCAGCCGATCCTGGTGCGGCGCGTGGCCGAGCCGGATCGCTACGAGATCATTGCCGGCGAGCGCCGCTACCGTGCGTCGAAGATCGCTGGCCTCGACAAGGTGCCGGTGCTGGTCAAGGACGTGGCCGACGAAGCCGCGGCCGCGATGGCGCTGATCGAGAACATCCAGCGCGAAGACCTGAACCCGCTGGAAGAAGCGCAGGGCATCATGCGCCTGATCCGCGAGTTCAAGTTTACACACGAGCAGGCAGCCGAGTCGGTGGGCCGCTCGCGCAGCGCGGTGTCCAACCTGCTGCGCCTGCTGAACCTGGCGGCGCCGGTGCAGACCATGCTGATGGCGGGCGACCTCGACATGGGCCACGCGCGCGCGCTGCTCGCCGTCGATGGCGCCAACCAGATCACGCTGGCGAACCAGGTCGTCAACAAACGGCTGTCGGTGCGCGAGACCGAAAAGCTGGTGGCGTCCACGCTCAAGCCGTTCGACCTGAAGTCGCTCAAGCAGAAGGGCGTCAACAATATCCGCGACGTGGCGCGGCTGGAAGAAGAGTTGTCGGATGCGCTGGGGCTGTCCGTGCAGATCAAGCTGGGCACGCGTGGCAAGGGCCAGCTCACCATCCACTTCAGCAACAACGATGCGCTCGAGGGCGTGCTCGCGCGGCTGCGCGAATCGCGCGAAGGGCAACAGGCAGCCTGAAAAAGCGGGCGATAACCGGCCATTGCAGGGATGACTGTTGCATCGATGCAGCAGTGGCCGGCCCGATTACCGGTATACGTGAGCCGTACCCGGTAATCCACCATCATGCGCGGCTCCCGCTGCGCAATCCAATTACGTCAAACATCATTGCCGCGCAATTTTTGTAAAGCCATCATGCAATCGTGATGGCAACCGTTGTGCGCAACGCACTGCAAGGTAACTGTAAGCAGATTGACGCGAATCAGTAGTTCCCCTTAAAATCGTGCGGTTTGAATTCTGGTCGGGCCGATAAGTTCCGGCCTGAAATGAGGCAGGCAGGTAGTGGTTCGAGACCGTCAGCAGCGCGGCGCCGGTTCCGGTCAGGAAGATGACTGGGACGACTGGAAAGAAGGCGCAGACCGTGAAGAGGAAGCTGTCGATCCGCTGTCGCATGCCGATGCGGTGAAGCTGTTTGGCGAAAACGCGCTGCGTCCTTCGCGCATGACCCCGGGCAAGGTTGTCCTGGCGCAGGTGATCGTTTCCCTGCTGTCGGCATTGTGCTGGGCGTTGTTCGGGAAAGAGGCGGGGCCGTATGGCTGGTCGGCGTTGTTCGGCGGCATGGTGTGCTTCGTGCCGAGCGGATTCTTCGCGTTCCGGCTGTGGGTGGCGCGGGATCGTGCATCGGTCGGCGGGCTGGTCCTCGGCGAGGCGATCAAGGTGTTTGCCACCGTGGCCATGCTGGTGCTGGTGGTGGTGCTGTACCGGGATCTGCGTTGGGTACCGATGCTGGTCACGTTCCTGCTGGCGCTCAAGACTTACTGGGTGGTGGCCCTCGCGATGCGCTAGGCCGCTGCACAACACAAGTGCTTCACCCGGAGGTGGGGCACCGAAACGGAATATCAAGATGTTTCCGTGGCGGTTTCACTGTGGTTTCACAGCGGTGACACCGGACACGGTCAAGGTTTGAAGCCCGCTTGCATCGCGGTGACCGGCGAATCCGCCGAAGGCAATGCAAGACGCGTACCGGGTGCTGCACAGTAGTAGCGGCGCGCGGCCCGAAGATTTCGCAATATACCGTTCTATTCGACAATGGCAGATGCTACCCAAAGCGCGGAACACGTGCTGACACCCTCCGGCTATATCGCCGAACACTTGCAGAACCTGAACTCGGTCGGCGGCAAGCAGTCGTCGGTGGTCGATTTCTCCGTGATCAACTATGACACGGTGTTCTGGTCGGTCCTGTGCGGCGCCCTCGCCGTGCTGTTCCTGTATATGGCTGCGCGCCGCGTTACCGCCGGCGTACCGGGTCGCTTCCAGGCTTTCGTGGAGATGATCGTCGAGATGGTCGACGACCAGGCCAAGGGAATCATTCACGGCGACCGCTCGTGGATCGCTCCGCTGGCGTTGATGGTGTTCTGCTGGATCACCATGATGAACGCAATCGACCTGATTCCGGTCGACTGGGTCACCGGCCTGAACAGCCTGCTGGGCGTCTTCCACATTCACCTGCCCCACCACCGCGCAGTGGCCACGGCCGACCTGAACGGCACGCTGGGCATGTCGTGCTCGGTGTTGGTCCTGATGATCTACTACAGCTTCAAGATCAAGGGCACGGGCGGCTTCATGCACGAACTGTTCTCGGCCCCGTTCGGCGCCAAGTGGTACCTGGCCCCGTTCAACCTGATCCTGAACCTTATCGAATTCCTGGCCAAGGCCGTTTCGCTCGGCATGCGGTTGTTCGGCAACATGTACGCCGGCGAACTCGTGTTCCTGCTGATCGCGCTGCTGGGTTCGATCTGGACGTTCAGTGCCGACCTGTCCGCGCTGGGCTTTGTCGGCCACGTGGTGGCCGGTACGGTATGGGCGATCTTCCACATCCTGATCGTTCTGCTCCAGGCCTTCATTTTCATGATGCTGACGCTGGTGTACATCGGCCAGGCTCACGATCACCACTGATCGCCGCAGGTTTCAAGTTTTAGGTTTTTTGGTTTTTTGATTTTTTGGTTCTAAGTCTCTCTAAATTAAAGGAGTCGTCATGCAAGAATTTCTCGCCAACATCCAGGGTCTGACCGCCATCGGTATCGGCATCATCATCGGCCTGGGCGCTATCGGCGCCTGCCTGGGTATCGCCCTGATGGGTGGCAAGTACATCGAAGCCTGCGCACGTCAGCCCGAGCTGATGAACCCGCTGCAAACCAAGATGTTCCTGCTGGCTGGCCTGATCGACGCGGCATTCCTGATCGGCGTGGGTGTTGCAATGCTGTTCGCCTTCGCCAACCCGCTGCTGGCTGTCATCAAGTAATTCTTTTCGGTCTGCATGATGCTGACGGGCGGCGCGGGCCACCAGCCCAGCCGCCTTTTGTGCATTTATCTGTAGTTTGATTACCGAAAGGAACACACCATGAATCTGAACGCAACGTTTTTTGCGCAGATGGTCGTGTTCTTCATCCTGTGGTGGGTTGTTGCCAAATTCATTTGGCCGCCGCTGGTGAAGGCGCTCGACGAACGCGCAACGAAGATCGCCGATGGCCTCGCCGCTGCCGAGAAGGGCAAGGCCGAGCTTGAACTCGCCAACAAGCGTGTGGACCAGGCTATGGCCGAAGCCCGCACCGAAGGCGCTCAACGCGTCGCTGACGCCGAGAAGCGCGCCCAGCTGACGGCCGACGAGATCAAGCAGAACGCCCAGGCAGAAGCCGCACGCATCATTGCCCAGGCCAAGGCCGACGCAGAACAGCAGGTTACCCGTGCTCGCGAAGAACTGCGCGACCAGGTCGCCGTGCTGGCCGTCAAGGGTGCCGAGCAGATCCTCAAGCGTGAAGTGAACGCGCAGGTCCACACCGACCTGCTCAATCAACTCAAGGCTGAGCTCTAATCATGGCTGAAACCGCAACCATTGCCCGTCCCTACGCTGAGGCGCTGTTCCGCGTCGCCAGTGAATCGAGCGCAGGCAACCTGGGTGCATGGTCCGAGCTGGTGTCGGAAATGGGGCAAGTTGCCGCCAATGCCGACATGAAGGCGGTCGCCGACGATCCGAACGTTCCCGGCGACAAGCTGGCTGAACTGTTCCTGTCGGTGCTGAAGTCCCCGGTCAGCGACGAGGCACGCCGCTTCGTCAAGCTGCTGGTGGAGAACGGCCGCCTGTCGGTGATGCCTGACATCGCCGAACAGTTCCATGCGCTCAAGAACGCCCGCGAAGGGTCGTCCGACGTTGAGATCATCAGCGCTTTCCCGCTGGAAGATGGTCAGCTGAGCGACCTGGTCGCTGCACTCGAACGCAAGTTCGGCCGCAAGCTGTACGCGCAGGTGGCGGTGGACCCGTCCCTGATCGGCGGCGTCAGCATCAAGGTTGGCGACGAAGTGCTCGACACCTCCGTGCGTGCGCGCCTGGCAGCCATGCAAACCGCGCTGACCGCCGCCTGAGCGGCTGTCCGACGGATTGAAGAATTAGGAGCATTGTGATGCAACTGAACCCCTCAGAAATCAGCGAGCTGATCAAGACCCGCATCTCGGGTCTTGGCGCCGAAGCTGAAGTGCGCAACACCGGCACGGTGATTTCCGTGACCGACGGTATCTGCCGCGTGCATGGCCTGTCTGGCGTGATGCAGGGCGAGATGCTGGAATTCCCCGGCAACACCTTCGGCCTCGCGCTGAACCTCGAGCGCGACTCGGTCGGCGCCGTGGTGCTGGGTGACTACGAACACATTTCCGAAGGCGACACGGTCAAGTGCACCGGCCGCATTCTGGAAGTGCCCGTTGGCAAGGAACTGCTGGGCCGCGTGGTCAACACGCTGGGCCAGCCGATCGACGGCAAGGGCCCGATCAACGCGAAGGAAACCGACGTGATCGAAAAGGTCGCGCCGGGCGTGATCGCGCGTCAGTCGGTGAGCCAGCCGGTGCAGACCGGCCTGAAGTCGATCGACTCGATGGTGCCGATCGGCCGTGGCCAGCGTGAGCTGATCATTGGCGACCGCCAGACCGGCAAGACCGCTGTTGCAGTGGATGCGATCATCAACCAGAAGGGCAAGGGCATGTACTGCGTGTACGTCGCCATTGGCCAGAAGGCTTCGACGATCGCCAACGTGGTGCGCAAACTGGAAGAGCACGGCGCGATGGAATACACCGTCGTCGTGGCTGCCGCCGCTTCGGACTCGGCCGCCATGCAGTACCTGGCTGCCTACGCCGGCTGCACGATGGGCGAGTACTTCCGCGACCGTGGTGAAGACGCGCTGATCGTTTATGACGACCTGACCAAGCAAGCCTGGGCATATCGCCAGGTGTCGCTGCTGCTGCGCCGCCCGCCGGGCCGCGAAGCCTACCCGGGCGACGTGTTCTACCTGCACTCGCGCCTGCTGGAGCGTGCTGCCCGCGTGAACGAAGATTACGTCGAGAAGTTCACCAACGGTGCCACCAAGGGCAAGACCGGTTCGCTGACCGCGCTGCCGATCATCGAAACGCAGGCCGGCGACGTGTCCGCGTTCGTGCCGACCAATGTGATCTCGATTACCGACGGTCAGATCTTCCTGGAAACCGACCTGTTCAATGCCGGTATCCGTCCCGCCATCAACGCCGGTATCTCGGTGTCGCGCGTGGGTGGTGCTGCACAGACCAAGGTGGTGAAGAACCTGTCCGGCGGTATCCGTACCGACCTGGCGCAGTACCGTGAGCTGGCTGCCTTCGCGCAGTTCGCTTCGGACCTGGACGACGCTACCCGCAAGCAGCTTGAGCGCGGCCGCCGCGTGACCGAACTGCTCAAGCAGGCGCAATACCAGCCGCAGCAGGTGTGGCAGCTGTCGGCGTCGCTGTTTGCAGCCAACAATGGCTTCCTCGACAACGTGGAAGTGAAGGACATCCTCCCGTTCGAGAAGGGCCTGCACGACCATCTGAAGACCAAGTACGCCGACCTCGTCAACCGCATCGAAGAGACCAAGGTCCTCTCGAAGGAAGATGAGCCCGCCCTGCGTGCTGCGATCGAGGATTTCAAGAAGTCCGCCGCGTTCTAACCGCGTGATTCCCCGACACCACCGCCGCGCCTGGCTCATGCCGGCGCGGCGCTGGTTCGGGTGGAGAGGAAGATATGGCCGGAACGAAAGAGATTCGAACCAAGATCAAGAGCGTGCAGAACACGCGCAAGATCACCAAGGCGATGGAGATGGTCGCCGCATCCAAGATGCGCAAGGCGCAGGAGCGGATGCGCAACGCCCGTCCTTACGCCGAGAAAGTGCGCAACATCGCGGCGCACCTGGCTTCGGCCAACCCCGAGTTCAAGCACCCGTTCATGCAGGAGCGCGAAGTCAAGCGCATCGGCATGATCGTGGTCACGACCGACAAGGGGCTGTGCGGCGGTCTGAACACGAACGTGCTGCGTGCGGTGACCAATGAGCTGAAGAGCCTGCAGGGTCGCGGCGTGGGTGTCCAAGCCACTGCCATCGGCAGCAAGGGCCTGCAGTTCCTGAGCCGCATCGGCGCAAAGGTGGCCTCGAATGTGGTGCAGCTCGGCGACACCCCGCACCTGGAAAAGCTGATCGGCGCGATCAAGGTCCAGCTCGACGCATTCACTAACGGTGAAGTCGACGCGGTGTACCTGGCGTACACCAGGTTCATCAACACGATGAAGCAGGAACCGGTGGTCGAGCAGTTGCTGCCGCTGGCCGCCGACAAGCTGTCGCAGACGGAAGAAGAGAAGCGCGCCTACTCGTGGGACTACATCTACGAACCTGACGCGCAGACCGTGGTGGAAGAACTGTTGGTCCGCTACGTCGAGGCGCTGGTGTACCAGGCCGTGGCCGAGAACATGGCGTCCGAGCAGTCGGCGCGCATGGTGGCCATGAAGGCGGCATCCGACAATGCCAAGAACGTGATCGGCGAACTGCAGCTGGACTACAACAAGACCCGGCAGGCAGCGATCACCAAGGAATTGTCAGAGATCGTCAGCGGTGCAGCAGCGGTCTGAGGCGTCAAGAATTCAAGCTATCGGAGATACGAAATGAGTATCGGAAATATTGTGCAGTGCATTGGCGCCGTGGTGGACATCGAGTTCCCGCGCGACGCAATGCCGAAGGTGTACGACGCGCTGGTGCTGGAAGACAGCGGCGAAACGTCGTTCGCCGAAAAGGGCCTGACGTTCGAAGTCCAGCAGCAGCTGGGCGACGGCGTGGTCCGTACCATTGCCCTCGGTTCGTCGGACGGCCTGCGCCGCGGCATGCCGGTGAAGAACACCGAAGCGCCGATCTCGGTGCCGGTGGGTCAAGGCACGCTGGGCCGCATCATGGACGTGCTGGGTCGCCCCATTGACGAAGCTGGCCCGATCGATTCCAACGAGCGCCGCGCGATTCACCAGAAGGCCCCGAAGTTCGACGAACTGTCGCCTTCGACCGACCTGCTGGAAACCGGCATCAAGGTGATCGACCTGATCTGCCCGTTCGCCAAGGGCGGCAAGGTGGGCCTGTTCGGTGGTGCTGGCGTGGGCAAGACCGTCAACATGATGGAGCTCATCAACAACATCGCCAAGCAGCACAGCGGTCTGTCGGTGTTCGCCGGCGTGGGCGAGCGTACCCGTGAAGGGAACGACTTCTACCACGAAATGAAGGACTCGAACGTGCTCGACAAGGTGGCCATGGTGTTCGGCCAGATGAACGAGCCGCCGGGCAACCGTCTGCGCGTGGCACTTTCCGGCCTGACCATGGCCGAGAAGTTCCGCGACGAGGGCCGTGACATCCTGTTCTTCGTCGACAACATCTACCGCTACACGCTGGCCGGTACCGAAGTGTCGGCACTGCTGGGCCGTATGCCTTCCGCCGTGGGCTACCAGCCGACGCTGGCTGAAGAAATGGGCAAGCTGCAGGAGCGCATCACTTCGACCAAGACTGGCTCGATCACCTCGATCCAGGCCGTGTACGTGCCTGCGGATGACTTGACCGACCCGTCGCCGGCAACCACCTTCCTGCACCTGGACTCGACCCTGGTGCTGTCGCGTGACATCGCCGCTCTCGGTATCTATCCCGCTGTGGACCCGCTCGACTCGACCTCGCGTCAGATGGACCCGCAAGTGGTTGGCCAGGAGCACTACAACGTCGCACGCGCCGTGCAGCAGACCCTGCAGCGCTACAAGGAACTGCGCGACATCATCGCGATTCTGGGCATGGACGAACTGTCGCCGGAAGACAAGATGGCCGTGAACCGCGCGCGTAAGATCCAGCGTTTCCTGTCGCAGCCGTTCCACGTGGCCGAAGTGTTCACGGGTTCGCCGGGCAAGTACGTGCCGCTGAAGGAAACCATCCGTGGTTTCAAGATGCTGGTGGACGGCGAGTGCGATCACCTGCCCGAGCAGGCGTTCTACATGGTCGGCTCGATCGACGAAGCCTTCGAGAAGGCCAAGAAGCTCCAGTAAGCCTTGTTTCGCTGCCCCCGCGCCAGCGGGGGCAGCGGTGCATCGCGCGAAGCGGTGTAGCCGTCAGAAGCGAAGCGATTGGAGAAAGGATCAGATATGGCAACCATTCTTGTAGACGTCGTCAGCGCGGAAGCGTCGATCTTCTCCGGCCAGGCGAAGTTCGTGGCGCTGCCGGGCGAGTCGGGTGAGCTGGGCATCCTGCCGGGCCACACGCCGCTGATCACGCGCATCCAGCCGGGTGCGGTGCGCATCGAGAAGGAAGACGGCAGCGAAGAGTTCGTGTTCGTTGCCGGCGGCATTCTCGAAGTGCAGCCCAAGCACGTTACCGTGCTGGCCGACACCGCCATCCGCGGTGGCGACCTGGACGAAGCCAAGGCCCAGGAAGCCAAGCGTGCAGCCGAAGAGCTGATGCAGAACCAGAGCAGCGATCTCGACCTGGCACGTGCCCAGAGCGAGCTCGCCGTGGCGGCTGCGCAGCTAGCTGCCATCGCCCGCCTGCGTCGTAAGAAGTAAAGAATCAGCAGTCCTGTCGCGTTGTTGTTTTTTCGATGCGACATTTAAAAAAAGGCAGCCGCGAGGCTGCCTTTTTTGTAGGCACAGCGATATGCTTTCGCTCTGCCTGGACAAAAAAAAGCGCGCGGGCCGGGGAGGCTCCGCGCGGACGGGAAAATCCCTTCGAGGGGTCAATTCGAAGGAACGGGTTCGGTCCAGGTGACAATCAAGGCGCATCGGATATCTGATATCCGCACACAGGCCACAAAGGCCACGCGCTAAAACGGTCTTCCTGGTGCTCCGGTCCAGCGGCATTTTTGCTGGATCGGAAAATCGGGTTACTGCAAGAAACGCTACAAAAAGGCTTTCTTCACCACGCCCCTTTAGGTCTGCACAGCAATCTTTGCTGGGGCGCCGCACCCCAGATAGCGGGTGTGTCAATGCATTGTGGGGGAAACTCCCCGGCATGGCAGTAACAAAATGTATCGTTTTGCAAGAAGTTGAAAGCTGCTCGCGCCCCCATCCGCCGCGTTCGCCACATTTCCTCGTGCTGGCGTCATGTTCGCCGCTGTAACGTGCCTATACCGTATCATTCACGGGCTGTTTTCCGTGTTCGCTCTCGCACCATGACCGGTGTGGCGATTCGCGGTTACGATTCGATACGTCTGCTGCGCTGACCGGCCCCCGGCCAACGGAAGCGGTACGGTTTCCCCCGCTTATCCTGCAGTTGTCCAGCGGCTATCCAATAGTTATCCCAAGACTTATCCCGCAGTTGTTCACAGCCGGAGGCGTAATGCACCCAGAGATGCAGCCCGCGATACAAGCCATGCTGGCGATGAAGACCGTGGCGGTGGTCGGCCTGTCCGACCGCCCCGAGCGAGCCAGCCATGAAGTGGCGGAATTCCTGCAAGGCCATGGTTTCCGTATCGTGCCAGTGAATCCCCGCCACGCCGGGGAGCGCATCCTTGGCGAGACCTGCCACGCCAGCCTGCAGCAAGCTGCCGAGGCAATGGCCGCCAGCGGAGCACGCATCGAATGGGTCGACATCTTCCGTCGTGCCGAGGACACGCCAGGTGTGGTCGACGACGCCATCGCCATCGGCGCGCGCGGGGTCTGGCTGCAGCTTGGCATCGTCAATGACGAAGCCGTGCGCCGCGCCGCCGCCGCCGGACTGCTGGCGGTCCAGGACTGCTGCAGCAAGATCGAGCTGACGCGCGCACTGGCGCCACGCTGAGCCGCGCCAGCGCTGGCCCGTTTTCGTTTTTACAAGCCCCCTTGCCGACCATGGCCATCGATCCCGAACTGCATGCCTATTACCGCCGCCTGGCCGAGCGCTATGCCGGCGTGCCGGCGCCCGCCGATGTCACCGCCCACCGGGCACGCTTTGCCGAGATCGCGGCAACTTCTCTGCTGCCGGACCCGGAAAGCATCGCCGTGCATGACCTGGCGATCCCGCTGGCAGGACGCACACTTGGTGCGCGGCTGTTCCGGCCGCAGGGCGAAGTCCCGCCGCGGCTGATCGTGTACTTCCATGGCGGCGGCTGGGTCATCGGCTCGTCGCAGACCCATCACACCGTAGCGGCGTTGCTCGCCGCGGATACCGGCTGCGCGGTGGCCAGCGTCGACTACCGGCTGGCGCCCGAGCATCCGTTCCCGGCGCCTTGCGAAGATGCCGTGGAAGCGGCGGCGTGGCTGGCAGGCCAGCGCCAGGCGCTGGGCCTGGCACCGGGTTTCCTCGCGCTGGCCGGTGACAGCGCGGGCGGCCACCTGGCGGCGCAGGCTGCACAGCAGCTCAACGGCGGCAACGCGGTGCGGGTCGATGCCCAACTGCTGATCTACCCGGTCACCGCGCCGGTACTGGCGACGGAAAGCTACCGCGCCTTTGCCGACGGCCCCGGCCTGACGCGCGACGAAATGGCCTGGTTCTGGACCCAGTTCATCGGCGCCGACGCCCTCGCGCAAGGTGCGGCGCATGCCGACCCGCGCGTCCACCTGATGGCGGCGCCGCCAGTACGGCCGCCCGCGACGGTGATCCTGGTCGCGGCCCACGACGTGCTGCGAGACGACGGCCTGGCCTACGCCGACTTCCTGGTCCGCCACGACGCCCCGGTAATCACCATCGAGGCAAGCGGCATGACCCACGGCTTTGCCCGGCTACAGCCTGAAGCCGAGCGCGCGCGCGAGTGGATGCGGCGTGCCGCCGGTGCCTTTCGCGACCTGCTCGACGACGCCTGAGCGCACACACAAGCGCACGCCGAAGCGAACACCCAGGCGAACGCCCGAGCGCGCGTCAAAACGCCGGCGCGCGGCGCCCATCCCTTAGAATGGCGGTCTTACGAGGATGACCATGACCGCACTGCAGAACGATACCTTCCTGCGCGCGCTGCGCCGCCAGCCCACCGAATACACGCCGCTGTGGCTGATGCGCCAGGCTGGCCGCTACCTGCCCGAGTACAACGCCACGCGCGCGCGCGCCGGCAGCTTCCTGGGCCTGGCCAAGAACCCGGCCTACGCCACTGAGGTGACCCTGCAGCCGCTGGACCGCTATCCGCTGGACGCGGCCATCCTGTTCTCCGACATCCTGACCGTGCCCGACGCGATGGGCCTGGGCCTGTCGTTCGCACAGGGCGAAGGCCCGCGCTTCGCGCATCCGCTGCGCACGGAAGCTGACGTGCAGAAGCTGGCCGTGCCAGACATGTCCTCGCTGCAGTACGTGTTCGACGCCGTCAGCGAGATCCGCCGGGCGCTGGTGCAGGACGGCCGCCAGCGCGTGCCGCTGATCGGTTTTTCGGGCAGCCCGTGGACGCTGGCGTGCTACATGGTCGAAGGTGGCGGCTCGGACGACTTCCGTACGGTCAAGGCGATGATGTACGGCCGCCCGGACCTGATGCACCGCATCCTGGAGATCAACGCCGAAGCCGTGTCGGCGTACCTGAACGCCCAGATCGAGGCGGGCGCGCAGGCGGTGATGATCTTCGATACCTGGGGCGGTGCGCTCGCCGACGGCATGTACCAGACGTTCTCGCTGGCCTATATGCGCCGCGTGCTGGCCGGACTGAAGCGCGAGCACGCCGGCCAGCAGGTGCCGGCGATCGTTTTCACCAAGGGCGGCGGGCTGTGGCTCGAGGCGCTGGCCGATACCGGGGCCGATGCGATCGGGCTGGACTGGACCGTCAACCTGGCCGAGGCGCGCCGCCGTACCGGCGGACGCGTGGCCCTGCAGGGCAATATCGACCCCACGGTGCTGTTCGCGCCCGAGGCCGCGATCCGCGAGCAGGTGCGCGGCGTGCTGGACAGCTACGCGGCGGCTGGCGGCAGCGACGGCCATGTGTTCAACCTTGGCCATGGCATCTCGCAGTTCACGCCGCCCGAGCATGTCACCGTGCTGGTCGACGAAGTGCACGCCTACAGCCGCAAGCTGCGCAGCGCGCAGAAGTGACCTGGGCGGTATGCGCCGTCGCAGACGATGCCGGCGGCGCCTCGCGCTGCAGCGAAACGCGCCGGCGCGTACCCGGTGCTGCGGGAGCCGCGCCGTTACACCTGTCAAGTTAACTTTTTCGCCGCCATTCGCCAAAAAGGTGCCCAGAGTTGATTGTCGGGGCTTGACTTATGCACACCGATAGGTTTGCCGCAGTGCAAGAGCGGGTTAGTCCCTAACCTATCTGGGGGACGTTTGCAAGGTCTTGATTATTAAGGCTTTGGAAGATTTGCAAAGCATGGACCGATGCCAGTGGATCCCTTGATTCGCGGGCCTTCCGGGCCCTCCGGCGCGACTTTTCAACAAAGTTATCCACAGGGGCGTTGGAATTAGTGGAAAACCAGTCATCTATCATCGACTTAGGGCCACATTTGAAGTTTTACTTTAAGTTGATGTTGCGCCGCACACAAAACCGCTCCCATTTGTTTTCACGTTGCCCGATGCACAGAGTCGGCGCAGGGGGCGTGCACCAGGAACGGCGCGATGGCGGACGATAGCGGCGCACTCGCCATATCCGCCTTATCCGCCGTAACGGCCGGCGATGCCTCGGCCGGCGATGCCAACGGACTTCCGATCGTCCGCGTCGCCCTGGACACGCCCGCCGACGATTGCTTCGATTACCTGGCCACACCCGACGTCGCGCCCGGTGACCTGGTCGTGGTGCCGTTTGGCCGCCGCAGCCTGGTCGGCGTGGCAGTGGAGCGCGCCGCCGCCTCCGATGTGCCCACCGACCGACTGCGCGCGGTGGCCCAGCGCCTGGACTGGATGCCGCCGCTGCCGCCCGACTGGATCGCACTGGCCGCCTTTGCCGCACGCTACTACCAGCGCCGCCTCGGCGAAGTCATGCTGCCGGCGCTACCCCCGGCGTTGCGCGAGCCCGACGGCTGGCCGGGCCTGGCGCAGCGTGCCCGTACCGACGAATACCGCCTGTTGCCTGAGCATGTGGATAACCTGCTGGCCGCCGTCCCGCCGCGGGCCCGCAGCGTGCGGGCGCTGGCGCAGGGGCTCGCCGAACGTGCTGCTACCGGCACGCCACTGGCATTGGCCGAGGCGCGCGCGCTGTGCGCGGCAGCGCCGGCGCGGCTGGCCGAATGGCAGGCAGCCGGCTGGGTCGAAGCCGATCGTACCGCCCGGCCGCTGCTGCCGACCGCTCCGGCGCAGCCGCCGTCCGCGGCCCCCGCCTTGCACAACGAGCAGCGCGCCGCGGTGCAGGCCATCACTGACGCGCAGGGTTTTGCCCCGTTCCTGCTGCACGGGGTTACCGGCAGCGGCAAGACCGAGGTCTACCTGCATGCGATGCAGGCCGTGCTGGAACGCGACCCGCACGCCCAGGTGCTGATGCTCGTGCCCGAAATCAACCTGACCCCGCAGTTGCAGGCGCGCATTGCCGCGCGTTTCCCGCACCTGCCGCTGGCCGTGCTGCACAGCGGCCTGGCCGACCAGGAGCGCAGCCTGCAGTGGCTGGCCGCGCACCGCGGCGAGGCCCGCATCGTGCTGGGTACGCGCATGGCGGTGATGGCGTCGCTGCCGGCACTGTCATTGATCGTGGTCGACGAGGAGCACGATACCTCCTACAAGCAGCAGGAAGGGCTGCGCTACTCGGCGCGGGACCTGGCGGTATGGCGCGCCAAGCAGCGCGGCATTGCGATTGTGCTCGGTTCGGCCACGCCCTCGATGGAAACGTGGTGGCGGGCAGGGCAGGGCACTTACCGCAAGCTGGTGTTGCGCGAGCGCGCCCAGGCCGATGCTGCGCTGCCGGTGGTCCGGCTGGTCGATCTGAACCATGAGCGGCAACGCCAGCGCGCGTTGTTCGAGGGGCTGTCGGTGCCGCTGCTGGAAGCCATCGACGCCCGGCTGGCGCGCGGCGAGCAGAGCCTGCTGTTCCTGAACCGCCGCGGCTATGCGCCGGTGATCGCCTGCGACAGCTGCGGCTGGCTGTCCGGCTGCCCGCGCTGCTCGGCGTACCTGGTGCTGCACCGGCCGGAGCGCCGCCTGCGCTGCCACCACTGCGGCCTGGAGTCGCCCGTGCCGCACCACTGCCCGGATTGCGGCAATGTCGATATCGCGCCGCTTGGCCGCGGCACCCAGCGCATCGAGGAGGCGCTGGCGTCGCGTTTTCCCCAGGCCCGCATCGCCCGCATCGACGCGGATTCCACCCGGCGCAAGGGCAGCGCGCAGGCGATGTTCGACGAAGTCCACGCCGGCGAAGTCGACATCCTGGTGGGCACCCAGATGGTCGCCAAGGGCCATGACTTTCAGCGCGTGACGCTGGTGGGGATCGTGCACCCGGACGCAGCCATGTTCAGCCACGATTTCCGCGCTGCCGAGCACCTGTTCGCATCGCTGATGCAGGTGGCGGGGCGCGCTGGCCGCGCCGGGCTGCCGGGCGAGGTGCTGATCCAGACTCGCTACCCGGACACGCCGGCATTGCAGGCGCTCACGCGCCATGACTATGATGGATTCGCTGCCAGCCAGTTGCGCGAGCGGCGCCAGGCCGGGTTGCCCCCGTTCTGCTTCCAGGTGCTGGTCACGACCGAACATGGCGAGCTGGACAGGGCGCTGCAGTTCCTGCAGGTGGCGCGGCGGCATGCGGAAACGTGTCAGCTGGCGGCCGAGGTGCAACTGCACGATCCGGTGCCGATGTCGATGGTGCGCATCGCCAACCGTGAACGTGCCCAGATGCTGGTCGAGGCGACGTCAAGGCCGGCGCTGCAACGGTTCGTGGCCGAGTGGGTACAGACTTTCGCAGAGGTAGGAACGGAGGCGAAGGGGGTGCGCTGGCAGCTGGAAATCGATCCGCTCCGGATCTGAGCCAACCGCCGGCGGAAGTATAGGTGCAACCCGCTTGTCAGGGTTAACTCTAGGGTTGCACTAGGTTGCACCTTTTGGTTTTTCGGGAGTAAGATCGCGCCAGCTCACAGGCTGCGGCCGGTCGTGCGTCCTGGCCTGCGTGGCATGGGCGCGGTAGCACCGGCGGCGCCCCCCAGTTTTTCGGAGAACTGCCCGCATGGCCACCACCACTCTCGGCGTCAAGCTCGACGACGCCTCGCGCGATCGCCTCAAGCGTGTCGCCCAATCCATCGACCGCACGCCGCACTGGCTGATCAAGCAGGCCATCTTCACCTACCTGGAACAGGTCGAGCGCGGGCACCTGCCGCACGAAACCAGCGCCGCCGGTTCGGCCGACGCCGATGGTGCCGACGCCTCCGACCTGGTCCCGGCCGACGGCGCTCCGCAGCCGTTCCTGGAATTCGCGCAGAGCATCCAGCCACAATCGGTGCTGCGTGCCGCCATCACCTCCGCCTACCGCCGCCCCGAGACGGATTGCGTGCCGGTGCTGCTGGAACAGGCGCGCCTGCCGCAGCAGCAGGCCGAAGCCGCCATCAAGATGGCCAAGACGCTGGCCATGCGGCTGCGCGAGCAGAAGGTCGGCACCGGCCGTGAAGGCCTGGTGCAGGGCCTGATCCAGGAATTCTCGCTGTCGTCGCAGGAAGGCGTGGCGCTGATGTGCCTGGCCGAGGCGTTGCTGCGCATCCCCGACAAGGCCACCCGCGACGCGCTGATCCGCGACAAGATCAGCGGCGCCAACTGGCAGTCGCACCTGGGCCAGAGCCCGTCGCTGTTCGTCAACGCCGCCACCTGGGGCCTGCTGCTGACCGGCAAGCTGGTCGCCACGCATACTGAATCGGGCCTGACCAAGGCACTCACGCGCATTATCGGCAAGGGCGGCGAGCCGCTGATCCGCAAGGGCGTGGACATGGCGATGCGCCTGATGGGCGAGCAGTTCGTCACCGGCGAGACCATCTCCGAGGCGCTCGCCAACGCGCGCAAGTACGAGGCGCAGGGCTTCCGCTACTCCTACGACATGCTCGGCGAAGCGGCCATGACCGAGGACGATGCCGTGCGCTACCTGGCTTCGTACGAGCAGGCCATCCACGCCATCGGCCAGGCCTCGCGCGGCCGCGGCATCTATGAAGGCCCGGGCATCTCGATCAAGCTGTCGGCGCTGCATCCGCGCTACAGCCGCGCCCAGCACGAGCGCGTGATCGGCGAGCTGTACGATCGCCTGAAGTCGCTGACGCTGCTGGCGCGCCAGTACGATATCGGCATCAATATCGACGCCGAGGAAGCCGACCGGCTGGAAATCTCGCTCGACCTGCTCGAACGCCTGTGCTTCGAGCCCGAGCTGGCCGGCTGGAACGGCATTGGCTTCGTGGTGCAGGGCTACCAGAAGCGCTGCCCGTTCGTGATCGACTACCTGATCGACCTGGCCCGCCGCAGCCGCCACCGCCTGATGATCCGCCTGGTCAAGGGCGCGTACTGGGACAGCGAGATCAAGCGCGCCCAGGTGGAAGGGCTGGAGGGATATCCGGTCTACACGCGCAAGGTCTACACCGATGTGTCGTACGTGGCGTGCGCGCGCAAGCTGCTGTCGGTGCCGGACGCGATTTATCCACAGTTCGCGACGCACAACGCGCATACGCTGTCGGCCATCTACCAGATCGCCGGCCACAGCTACTACCCCGGCCAGTATGAGTTCCAGTGCCTGCACGGCATGGGCGAGCCGCTGTACGACCAGGTGGTGGGCCCGACCGCCGACGGCAAGTTCAACCGCCCGTGCCGCATCTACGCGCCGGTCGGCACGCATGAAACGCTGCTGGCCTACCTGGTGCGCCGCCTGCTGGAAAACGGCGCCAACACCTCGTTCGTGAACCGCATTGCCGACGAGACCATCTCGCTTGACGAGCTGGTGGCCGACCCGGTAGCCGTGGTCGAGTCCATGCACCGCGACGAAGGCGGGCTGGGCCTGCCGCATCCGCGCATCCCGTCGCCGCGCACGCTGTACGGCAAGAGCCGTCCCAATTCGGCCGGCATCGACCTGGCCAACGAGCACCGCCTGGCTTCGCTGTCGTCGGCCCTGCTGGCGGGCACCAGCGAGCGCCATGTCGCCGAGCCGATGCTGGGCGCTGCGCCGGTCGCCGATTCGCCGCGCGCGGCCGACGCACTCACCACGCCGGTGCTGAACCCCGCCGACCACCGCGACGTGGTCGGCCAGGTCACCGAAGCCAGCCAGGCCGACGTCGACGCCGCCCTGCAGGCCGCCGTCAATGCCGCGCCGATCTGGCAGGCCACGCCGCCGGACGTGCGCGCCGCCGCGCTGGAACGCGCCGCCGACCTGATGGAAGCCCAGATGCAATCGCTGATGGGCATCATCATGCGCGAGGCCGGCAAGACCTTCTCCAACGCCATCGCCGAAGTGCGCGAGGCGGTGGACTTCCTGCGCTACTACGCCGCCGAGATCCGCCGCGGCTTCGACAATGAGACCCACCGCCCGCTGGGCCCGGTAGTCTGCATCAGCCCGTGGAACTTCCCGCTGGCGATCTTCACCGGCCAGGTGGCCGCGGCGCTTGCCGCCGGCAACCCGGTGCTGGCCAAGCCTGCCGAGCAGACCCCGCTGATCGCCGCCGCCGCAGTAAAGCTGCTGCGCGAAGCCGGCGTGCCGGCCGGCGCGGTGCAGCTGCTGCCGGGCCGCGGCGAGACCGTCGGTGCCGCGCTGGTGGGCGATGCCCGCGTCAAGGGCGTGATGTTCACCGGCTCGACCGAGGTCGCACGCATCCTGCAACGCAATGTCGCCGGCCGCCTCGACGCCGCCGGCCGCCCGATCCCGCTGATCGCCGAGACCGGCGGCCAGAACGCGATGATCGTCGACTCCTCGGCGCTGGCCGAGCAGGTGGTCGGCGACGTGGTCAACTCCGCCTTCGACTCGGCCGGCCAGCGCTGCTCGGCGCTGCGCGTGCTGTGCCTGCAGGAAGACGTGGCCGACCGCGTGCTGGAAATGCTCAAGGGCGCGATGCAGGAACTGACCATGGCCAACCCGGATCGCCTGTCGACCGACGTCGGCCCGGTGATCGACGAAGAGGCGCGCGCAAACATCGCGCGCCATATCGACGCCATGCGCGCCAAGGGCCGCCGCGTCCACCAGGCCGATCCCAACGCCGCGCAGGGCGCCAGCTGCCGTAACGGCACCTTCGTGCCGCCGACGCTGATCGAGCTGGACAGCATCGAGGAACTGAAGCGCGAGGTGTTCGGCCCGGTGCTGCACGTGGTGCGCTTCCCGCGCGCGGCGCTCGACACCATGGTCAGCCAGATCAACGGCACGAACTACGGCCTGACGCTGGGCATCCATACCCGCATCGACGAGACTATCTCGTTTATCGTCAGCCGCGCCCATGTGGGCAACCTGTACGTGAACCGCAATATCGTCGGCGCGGTCGTGGGCGTGCAGCCGTTCGGCGGCGAGGCGCTCTCGGGCACCGGCCCCAAGGCGGGCGGCCCGCTGTACCTGCACCGGCTGCTGTCGGTGTGCCCGCAGGATGCGGTGGCACGCAGCGTGCGCGCGGCCGACGTGACGAACCACGCCGAGACGGTCGGCCCGGACGACGAGGCCGTGCGCGCCGCCGAAGCCTTCCGCAACTGGGCCGGCACCGAGCTGCCCGCGGTGGCGGACGCCTGCGCGCGCTTTGCCGAGGCGACGCCTTCGGGCCTGGCGGTCACGCTGGCCGGCCCCACCGGCGAGCGCAACACCTACACGCTCTTGCCGCGCGAACGCGTGCTGTGCCTGGCCGCGCAGGAAGCCGACCTGGCGCTGCAGCTGGGCGCCGTGCTGACCGTCGGCGCGCACGCCGTGTGGCCGGAAAACCCTGTTGCGCGAGGGCTGTTTGCCCGCCTGCCCAAGGGCGTACAATCGCGCGTCCGCATGGTGGCCGACTGGACTGCCGCGGACATCGCCATCGATGCGGTGCTGCACCACGGCGACTCCGACCAGCTGCGCACGGTGTGCGAGCAGGTGGCTGCGCGCCCCGGGCCGATAATCGGCGTGCAGGGCCTGGCCCAGGGCGAACCGAGCGTGGCGCTCGACCGCCTGCTGATCGAACGCTCGCTGTCGGTCAACACCGCGGCCGCGGGCGGCAATGCAAGTTTGATGACGATCGGCTGAGGCATCCTCGGACGCGCGTCTTGTCGAAGCGCGCACCGGTGGCGGCGATCCTGCCCCGGCGCGCATACCAAGGAGGGCGCGGCACTGCCAGGCCGCGCCTCGAAAAATACGCCGCTCAGGGCGCCATACCGGCACCACCGCGGCACCACCGCGGCACCAGAGCGGTACCAATCGGGACCCAAGGAGATCTGATGAGCTCGACATTCCACAAGACGGCACTGACCGTTGCCCTGACCCTGGCTGGCCTGACCGCCGCCTCCGCCGCGTTCGCGCAGGCACAGGAAATCAAGCTGGGCTACGCCGGCCCGATGACCGGCGGCCAGGCCCAGTATGGCAAGGACATGCAGAACGGCATCGTCCTCGCGATCGAGGACATGAACGCCACCAAGCCCAAGATCGGCGGCAAGGAAGTCAAGTTCGTGCTGGTCTCCGAAGATGACCAGGCCGACCCCAAGACCGGCTCGGTGGTCGCGCAGAAGCTGGTCGACAACGGCATCCAGGGCATGCTCGGCCACTTCAACTCGGGCACGACCATCCCGGCGTCGATGGTCTACAGCCGCGCCGGCATTCCGCAGATCGCCATGGCGACCGCGCCGGAATACACCAAGCAGGGTTTCAAGACCACCTTCCGCATGATGACCTCCGACACCCAGCAGGGTTCGGTGATCGGTGCCTTCGTGGTGAAGAAGCTGGGCGCGAAGAACATCGCCATCGTCGATGACCGCACCGCCTACGGCCAGGGCCTGGCCGACGAGTTCGAGAAGGCCGCCAAGGCCGCCGGCGGCAAGGTCGTGCGCCGCGAGTTCACCAACGACAAGGCGGTGGACTTCAAGGCCGTGCTGACCAACATCAAGCGCAGCAACCCGGACATCATCTTCTACGGCGGCGCCGAGACCCAGTCCGCGCCGATGGCCAAGCAGGTCAAGGAACTGGGCATCAAGGCCCCGCTGGTGTCGGGCGAGATGTCCAAGACCGACAACTTCCTGAAGCTGGCCGGCCCCGCCGCCGAAGGCACCGTGGTGTCGCTGGCCGGCCTGCCGCTGGACCAGATGCCGGGCGGCGCCGCCTACGAGAAGAAGTACGAGAAGCGCTTCGGCTCCAAGGTGCAGACCTACTCGCCGTACTCGTATGATGGCGCCACTGCGCTGATGACCGCGATGGTCAAGGCCGGTTCGGCCGATCCGGCGCGCTACCTGCCGGTGCTGGCCGCGACCAGCATGCAGGGCGTGACCACCAAGACGCTGGCCTATGACGCCCGCGGCGACCTGAAGGACGGCGGCATCACCGTCTACAAGGTGGTGGGCGGCAAGTGGACCGTGCTGGAAACGGTTGGCGGCAAGTAAGCAGAAGCAAGCAGTCATAGCCTCGCCAGGCAAGGCGCCACCCTCGGGTGGCGTTTTGTTTTTTGGTGCAAAGGCTTAACAAAGCGGCTGCCGTGCCGATGGTTGTCCGAATGCGGATCGCCCTCATGGCGCATAATCCCGCACTCGCTTATCAAAATGCAGAAGGAGCAGTACGTGTCCGTGCAGGAAGTCAGCTACGACCACGCCATCGAGCTTGCCAATCGGGGCCGCTTTGCCGAAGCCCTGCAGATCGCCGACCAGCTTGCGCAGGCCCGGCCTGAGGTGGTCGATTTCGTCACGCTGCGCGCGCGGCTGCACTTCGACAACGGCGATGCCGCCGCGGCGCTTGCCGTGCTGGACGAGGCCCTCGCGCGCCTGGACAGCCTGCCGCTGCAGCCGCCGCACCGCTGGGCCTCGCGCGGCGTGATCGCGCACCGCTACGGAGCCATGCTGATGAGCCTGGGACGCGACGCCGAGGCGCGCCCGTGGCTGCACGAGGCCGCGCAGCGCAGCGGCCTGCTGTCGGGCGAATGGCCGGCGCATTTCCACGCCGGGCTGAGCGCGCTGCGCATGAACGACATGGCCGCCGCGGCGCGCTACTGGCATGACCTGATGTTCCGCAACCCCGACCTGGGTGCCGAGGACATCACGCCGCTGGTGCGTGACTACATTGCCCGCGCCGAGGCCGCCGGCGTGCCGGTGGAACCGCTGATGCGCGTTTGCCTGGGGCGCGTGGCGCTGGACAATCCGCACCTGCTGCAGCTTGATGCCGAGGCCGGCGACGCGCTCGCCGCCGACCAGGCCGCCCGCGTGCTGGCCGAGCATCCCGACCACCCCGAGGCGCGCCGGCTGCGCGCGCCGCTGCGTTGGGGCGTGGGCGACACGCAAGGCGCGCTCGACGACCTGACGGTCTACCTGCGCCAGGTGCCCGACCCGCAGGCACAGGTACGCGAACTGGCCTGGCGCCATCAACTGGCCAGGTCCGGCGCGCAGGATGCCGAGCGTGAGCCCTGGCTGCGCTTCGCCATCACCGACAAGTCCGACGACGGCGCCGCCTACTACCGCGCCGCGATGGCCCTGGGCGAGTTCATCGACGAAGTCCCCGCTGCCGAGGCGGCGCTGCGCCCCGCGCTGGTGGCGGCGTGCCGCCACGGCGTGAGGTGCTACGACCAGTACTTCGCCACGGGCCAGGGCGATGCCGCCGGGCACGGCGGCAATGCCGATCCGCACGTGTATTCCTTGCTGTGCCGCCTGCTGGCGCGCAGCCTGCCCGCCGATGCCGCGCACCTGGAAGAACGCATCGCGCTGCACCGCCAGGGCATGGCCGCCAGCGAGTTCATCGACCACTGGATCGACCTGCTCGATTGCCATGCCGGCGCGGGCCAGCATGGCAAGGTGGTCGAGCTGGCTGGCGAAGTGCTCAACCGCTATCCGCTCGAGCGCAACCCGGCCGACGTCACCTGGGCCTTCAGCCGCCTGATCGCGGCGTGGAAAGCCATGGGCGGCGCCGAACCGGCCGAGGCCGCACGGGCCGCGATGGCGCACATGGACGCCCGCCTGGATGCACTGCCGGTCGAGGCACGCAGCGAGGCCGCGCATCCGATGGCGCACGCGCGCGCGCACTTTGCCGCGCTGCTGCAGGCGCAGATGGCGCGCATGGACGAGCATGACCGTGCCGACGCGCTCGCCGAGATCGAGGCCCAGCAGCGCCGCGCGCTGCTGGTCGAGGATGCCTGGCTGTTCAACCGCTTCGGCCTGCTGTGGCGCGAACTGGGCGACACGGAGCGCGCGCTGCCGATGTTCGAGCGGGCGGTCGCGCTGACCGAAGGCGATCCTGAGGACCAGGCCGGTCCGCGAGTGCAGCGCGGACTGGTCCATAACGCCGCGCGGCGCCACGACGCGGCCATGGCAGACTTCACCGCGGCCTTTGCCGTGCGTGACGACTGGGACGCGGAGGTATGCCTGCGTGTGGTGGAGTCGGCGCTCGGGCTGCAGCAGCGCGAGACCGCGCTGGCCTACTTCGACAAGGCACGCGCCCGCGGCGCCGCGCAGGGCGTTACGCGCACTTTGTACGCGCAGGTAGAGACGGCGCTGAAATCAACTCGCCCGCGCTGGAAAGTCTGGGGCGTCTGAAGCGCCTCACGGGCACGCGGCCGCATTGGGTTCCTCGTAAAATGTAAAAAACGCCATCCGGGAGATGGCGTTTTTTACATGAAGTTGACCGAAGTTCTTTGTGCGTTTGGTGCGGTGTCGGACAATCACTGACATGGATTGTGAAGTGCTTACATTACCATGTCGACCATGAACGGACTGAGCCAACTTTTTCCAACACTCCCCCTCGCCCCAGGCGGCCTGTTCTGGGTCGGGCTGGCGCTCGTAGGCGCCGGCCTCGCGGGCGAGGTAAGCCGCCGCTGGCTGCGCTGCCCGCGCATCGTGGGCTATGCCGTCGCGGGGCTGTTCGCCGGCATGCTCGGGCGCGGCATCGTCGACCAGAACATGATCAACCAGACCCGTATCCTGATCGATATGGCGCTGGCACTGGCCCTGTTCGAACTCGGGCACCGGCTGTCGCTCACCTGGTTGCGCGCCAACCGCTGGCTGCTGCTGACCAGCGCCTTCGAAAGCCTGCTCACCTGGGGCCTGGTTGCCGCGGTGCTGCAATGGATCGGCGCCTCGCCGGGCGTGGCGATCCTGGCGGGCGGCATTGCCGTCAGCACCTCGCCCACCATCGTGCTGCAGCTCAAGAATGAACTGCGTGCCGAGGGCCAGGTCACCGAGCGGCTGATGGCAATGGCGGCGCTGAACAGCATCTACGCCGCCGCGATCGTGCAGCTGACCACCGGCTGGCTGCACTCCGAATACGGCAACCTGGGCGCCGCGCTGCTGCACCCGCTCTACCTGCTGGTGGGTTCGTGCCTGCTGGCATGGGTGGTGGGCAAGGTCGGCCACGTGATCTATGAGCGCATGTCGGCCGATGACCACTACAGCTTCCTGGTGCTGGTCGGCCTGGTGCTGTTCACGCTGGCGCTGACCCGGGTACTAAAATTGTCGATGCCGCTGACGCTGCTGCTGGCCGGTGTGGTGTTCAAGCACCAGGACAGCCAGCCGCATGTCTGGCCGCCGCACTTCGGCAGCGCCGGCAGCTTGCTGATTATCGTCATGGTGGTGTCGCTGGGTCTGCCGCTGACCGCGCACGACTGGGCCGTGGGTGGTGCATATGCCGTCGTGCTGGTGCTGCTGCGCCACCTCGCCAAGTTTGCCGGCGTGGTGTCGCTGGGATCGTTTTCGGGCCTGAGCATGCGCCAGTGCATGGCACTGGGGGTGGCGCTGGCGCCGATGTCGGGGCTGGCCTACCTGCTGATGAGTGACGTCGCGCGCATCTACCCCGGCACCGGACAGCCGCTGGCCGCCATCATCCTGTGCGCGCTGGCGATCGAACAACTGCTCGGCCCGGTGATGGCAGCGTGGGCGCTGCGCTTCGCCGGCGAATCGCGGGCTAATGGAGGAGGGCGCTGATGTCGCTCGAACCGTTCAAGCAATCCGAAGCATTGACCTTCGGCGTGGAGCTGGAGCTGCAGCTGGTCAACCGGCACGACTATGACCTGGCGCCGTTCGCGCCCGACCTGCTGCGCGCGCTCAAGGGCGCCGAGCATGCCGGCGACATCAAGCCGGAGATCAGCCCGTCGATGATCGAGATCAGCACGGGCATCTGCCACAGCTACCAGCAGGCGCTGGACGAGCTGACCACCATGCGCGACCTGATGGTGGCGGCCTCGCGCTCGCTCAACCTGGGCATTTCCGGCGGCGGCACGCACCCGTTCATGCAGTGGTCCGACCGCACCATCTCGGACTCGCCGCGCTACCAGTACATCTCCGAGCTGTACGGCTACCTGGCCAAGCAGTTCACCGTGTTCGGCCAGCACGTGCATATCGGCTGCCCGAGCGCGGACGAGTCACTGTTCCTGTTGCACGCCATCGGCCGCTACGTGCCGCACTTCGTCGCGCTGGCGGCGTCGTCGCCGTACGTGCAGGGCGTCGATACCGGCTTTGCCTCGGCGCGGCTGAACTCCGTCGCGGCCTTCCCGATGAGCGGGCGCGCGCCGTTCCTGCTGACGTGGGATGCCTTCACCGCGTACTTCGAGAAGATGCGCAATACGGGCGTGATCGAAAGCATGAAGGACTTCTACTGGGATATCCGGCCCAAGCCGGAATTCGGCACCATCGAAGTCCGCGTGATGGACACGCCGCTGACGGTGCAGCGTGCCTGCGATATCGCCGCCTATATCCAGATGCTGGCGCGCTACCTGCTGCTGTCGCGCCCGTTCATGCCACAGGAAGACGATTACCTGGTGTACACCTTCAACCGCTTCCAGGCGTGCCGCTTCGGGCTGGATGGCGAATACGTGCATCCCAACGAGCTGACGCGCATGCCTGTCGCCGACCACATCCTGTCGATCTGCGATGCGCTGGTGCCGCATGCCGAGGCGCTCGGTTCGCTGCCGGCGCTGGCCAATATCCGCGCGCTGGCCGAGCGCCGCGACGGCGATGCCGAATGGCTGCGCCAGACAGATGCCGACGCGCGCAGCCAGCGCGAGACCGTGCGCAAGGCGTGCGATCGGTGGGCGACTTAACGCCGCCATCCGCTCACTTCACGCCTCGCTTCACTCGTCGCTTCACTCCTCACTTCGCGCCTCAACGTGCCGGAGCGGCGGATGCCGATGCGCGGACCGCACGTGCCCGGCCGCGCACGGCGGATCAGCGGGACGGCGGCGGCGCCAGCAGGAACCCGACCGCATTGCGCCACCACGCTTCGTCGACGTAGCCGGTCCAGTCGTTATGCCCGGCATGGGCGATCACGGCCAGGCGGCGGGGTTCGTCCAGCGCTTCATAGAGCGCCTTGCCGAAGCGCGCCGGCACGATGTTGTCGCGCTCGGCCACCACCACCATAACCGGGCGCCCCAGGCCGGCCAGGTTGGCCACGCTGTCATAGCGGTCGCGCAGCAGCCATCCGGTTGGCAGCCACGCGTAGTGGTGCGAGGCGATGTTCGCCAGCTTGTCCCATGGCGTGAGCAGCAGCACCGCGGCGATGTTCTCGCGCTGGCGCGCGGCGGCGGCAGCGGCGACGCCGGCGCCGAGCGATTCGCCGACCAGCAGCAGCGGGCCGTCGAACTGGCGGCGGGCCAGCGCAATAAGCTGCTCGGCATCGTCGACGAAGCTGCGCTCGCCAAGCGCGCCATCGCGCGGACCATAGCCGGGATATTCGGCCAGGATCACGCGGATACCCAGCCGCGTCAGCACGCTGGCGTAGTAGCCGCGATGGCCGGCGTGCCCGGCATTGCCGTGAAAGACGATGGCGGTCGCGCGCGCAGGCCCATGCGGCTCGGCCAGGAGGCCGCGAAAATCATCCGGGCCCGGCCACGCCCGCAAGCCGGGCACGACCATATCGTCGACCGAGGCCCTGTCGGGAAAGTAGAGAAAGCGATCCTGCAGCATCAGGATGGCTCCAAGCAGCACCACGCCGGCCAGCAGCCAGCGCAGCAGGCGGCGCGACGGCGCGGACCGTGCCGCAGGTGGCGCGGTCGCAGCCATGGCAGGCCGACTAGGCGCCGGCGACCACCGGTTCGCACCGCACTTCGGTCCGGACCGAGTTGGCGATAAAGCAGGCATCGTGCGCGGCATGGTGCAGGCGCTCCAGCTCGTCGCGGGTGGGTTCGCGCGCGCCGGAGAAGGTGACCTGGGGGCGCAAGGTCACCACCGTCATCGCCATCTGGCCCTCGCGGTTCTTTTCCATCACGCCAGTGGCGGCATCGACATAGCGGTCGACGACAAAGCGCTGCTTCGCCGCCAGCGACAGGAACCACAGCATGTGGCAGCTCGACAGCGACGCTATGAACATCTCTTCCGGATCGACCGCGCTGGCATCCGACATCGGCAACGGCACCACATGGGGCGACGACGAACCCGGAACCTCTGCGCCGCCGTCGAAACGCAGTACATGCCTGCGGCTGTAGCGGTTGCCGGAGAAATCCTGCCCGTCGCGTTGCCACAGGACTTCGGCGGTATATACGGACATGCGCTGACTCCTAACGTTGAGAATGCTTCAGGCGCCGTGCGGCACGCTTTCGCCGTCGCGCAGGCCCAGGCGCTGGTTGGCCGGCACCGCGATATCGATCAGCTTGGGCCGCGGCAGGTTCAGGTTGCGCATCATCTCGATGAACTCCTCGCGCGTGCGGCCGGAAACGCGGCTGTTGTGCGCGCGCTCCTGGCCGATGGTGGAGGAGGTCTGGCCCTTGTAGTCGTGCGCGGGGTAGACCCGGGTGTCGTCGGGCAGCGCGAAGAGCTTGCGGGTCAGGCTGTCGTAGAGCGTGCCGGCGTCGCCCGACTGGAAATCGGTGCGGCCGCAGCCGTCGATCAGCAAGGCATCGCCGGTGAAGACGCGGCGCACGATGCCGTCGGGCGTGGGCTCTTCCCACAGGTAGCTCATGCTGCCGGCGGTGTGTCCGGGCGTATGGATCGCGCGCAGCACCTGCTTGCCGAATGCGACAGTGTCGTTATCGATCAGCTGCTTTTGCGCGGGCTTGATATCGCAGCCCGACGGCGCCGCGGTGTGGGCGCCGGTCTGCATGGCGAGATGGCCGGCGGAGGTGATGTGGTCGGCGTGGGCGTGGGTTTCGATGACCCAGGCCAGGTGTGCACCAGTATCCTTCACCAGCGCCAGGTCGCGTTCGAGTTGGTGGTCGACGGGGTCGATCAGCAGCGCGTCGTTCGTTTCCGCGTCGATCAGCAGGTAGGTGAAGGTGGACGAAGTATCGTCAAAGAGCTGGTGGAAGGTCTGCATGGCGGGCCCTCTTGTTCTGCAGTCGGGGAACGCCGCCATGATACGCCGCAATGCATGCCCATTGGGTGCGCAATGTGCGCCTCCTGGCGCCTCTCACATGTTTATGGGAGGTCAGCACTCCACGATATTCACGGCCAGCCCGCCGCGCGCCGTTTCCTTGTATTTCGTCTTCATGTCGGCGCCGGTCTCGCGCATGGTCTTGATCACCGAATCGAGCGATACGTAGTGCGTGCCGTCGCCGCGCAGCGCCATGCGCGCCGCGTTGACGGCCTTGACCGAGGCCATCGCATTGCGCTCGATGCACGGGATCTGCACCAGCCCACCGACCGGGTCGCAGGTCAGGCCGAGGTTGTGCTCCATGCCGATCTCGGCTGCGTTCTCCACTTGCGCCGGGCTGCCGCCCTGTACCGCGGCGAGCGCGCCGGCCGCCATCGAGCAGGCCACGCCGACTTCGCCCTGGCAGCCGACTTCGGCGCCGGAGATCGATGCGTTGAGCTTGTACAGCAGACCGATCGCGCCCGCGGTCAGCAGGAAGTCGACCACGCCCTGCTTGTTCGCGCCCGGCACGAAGCGGTCGTAGTAATGCAGCACCGCGGGAATGATGCCGGCCGCGCCATTGGTCGGCGCGGTCACCACGCGCCCGCCCGCCGCGTTCTCTTCATTGACGGCAATGGCGTACAGGTTGACCCAGTCCATGACCGACAGCGGATCCGACAACGTGCGTTCGGCGCGCTCGGTCAGGCTGCGGAACAGCTCGGGCGCACGCCGCTTGACTTTAAAGGGCCCCGGCAGTTCGCCATCGGTGCGGCAGCCGCGCGCGACGCAGGCCTGCATCACGTCCCAGATATGCAGCAGGCCGTCGAAGACCTCTTGCTCGCTGCGCCAGGTCAGTTCGTTTTCCAGCATCAGGCGCGCGATGCTCTTGCCGCTGGCCTGTGCCATCTCCAGCATGTCCTTGCCGCTGCGGAACGGATGCGGCAATTGCTGCGCGGCGGCAAGCACCTGCGTATTGGGTGCGCCCGCGGTGACCACGAAGCCGCCGCCCACCGACAGGTAGCGCGCTTCGCGCAGGCTGGCGCCGCCGCTGTCGAAGGCATGGAACTTCATGCCGTTGGGATGCTCGGCCAGTGCCTCGCGCCGGTAGAAGGCGATGTGTTCCTTTTCCACGAACGGCACGATATGGCGGCCCAGCAGCGAAAGCTCGCGGCTCTTGCGCAACGCCGCGAGGCGTGTGTCGATGGAATCGGGATCGATGGTGTCGGGCGACTCGCCCATCAGGCCGAGCATCACGCCCTTGTCGGTGCCATGGCCCTTGCCAGTGGCGCCGAGCGAGCCATACAGCTCGACCCGTACGCTGGCCACCTGAGGCAGCAGGCCATCGCGCTCCAGCCCCTGCGCGAACATCAGGGCCGCGCGCATCGGGCCCACGGTATGCGAGCTCGACGGGCCGATGCCCACCTTGAACAGATCGAAGACGCTGACTGCCACGGAATGTCTCCAGCAATGGGGGTGGCCCTGCAGAGGCTCTTGTTAGGCGGTCGAAGTGGCGAAGGCGGGCGCCGCGCAGGCGGGCCCGCTGCCTTGAGCATAGTGCGTGGGCCACCGCGTCGGCGGCGGCCCTTCGGCGTGGCTTAGTCGACCACGTAGTCGCTGACCGGCACGCAGCTGCAGAACAGGTTGCGGTCGCCGTACACGTTGTCGGCACGGCCGACCGGCGGCCAGTACTTCTGCGTGCGCAGCGATGCCACCGGATAAGCGGCTTCCTCGCGCGTGTATTTGTGGGTCCACTCGTCGGCGGTCACCACCGCGGCGGTGTGCGGCGCGTGCTTGAGCGGGTTGTCCTCGCGGTCGAAAGTACCGTCGGCGACGCGGCCGATTTCCTGGCGGATCGCGATCATCGCATCGATAAAGCGGTCCAGCTCGTGCAGCGCCTCGCTCTCGGTCGGCTCGATCATCAGGGTGCCCGGCACCGGGAAGCTCATGGTCGGGGCGTGGAAGCCGTAGTCCATCAGGCGCTTGGCCACGTCTTCGTTGCTGATGCCGGTTTCCTTCTGCAGCGGGCGCACGTCCAGGATGCACTCGTGCGCGACCAGGTCGTGCTGGCCGGTGTACAGCACCGGGTAGTACGGCGCCAGGCGCTTGGCCACGTAGTTGGCCGCCAGGATCGCGTTCTCGGTGGCAGCGGTCAGGCCGGCCGAACCCATCATCGCGACATACATCCACGAGATCGGCAGGATGCTGGCCGAGCCGAATGGTGCCGCCGACACGCCGCCGATGCCGCGGTCGTCACGGCGATAACCGACGCTGTCCTGGTTGGGCAGGAAGTCCGCCAGGTGCGCGCCGACCGCAACGGGGCCCACGCCGGGGCCGCCGCCGCCGTGCGGGATGCAGAAGGTTTTGTGCAGGTTCAGGTGCGACACGTCGCCACCGAACTGGCCCGGGGCGGCGGTGCCGACCATCGCGTTCATGTTGGCGCCGTCGACATAGACCTGGCCGCCGTGCTGGTGCACGATCTCGCAGATCTGCTGCACGCCCTGCTCGAACACGCCGTGCGTGGACGGGTAGGTGATCATGATCGCAGCCAGGTTCTTGCTGTGCTGCCCGGCCTTTTTCGCCAGGTCTTCCAGGTCGACGTTGCCGTTCTCGTCGCAGGCCACCACGACCACCTTCATGCCGGCCATCTGCGCCGACGCCGGGTTGGTGCCGTGTGCCGACGATGGGATCAGGCAGATGTCGCGATGGCTTTCGCCACGGCTGGCGTGATACGCATGGATGATCAGCAGGCCCGCGTACTCGCCCTGCGAGCCGGCGTTGGGCTGCAGGCTGACCGCGGCGTAGCCGGTGGCAGCGCACAGCATGGCTTCGAGCTGGTCGATCATCTCGCGGTAGCCCACGGTCTGGTCCAGCGGCGCGAACGGGTGGATCTGGCTGAACTCGGGCCACGTCACCGGGATCATCTCGCTGGTGGCGTTCAGCTTCATCGTGCACGAGCCCAGCGGGATCATGGTGCGGTCCAGCGCCAGGTCCTTGTCGGCCAGCATGCGCAGGTAGCGCAGCATCTCGTGCTCGGCGTGGTGGGTGTTGAACACCGGGTGCGCCAGGTATTCGCTGGTGCGCGCCAGCTCGGCCGGGAAAGCGTCATTGGTGGCGGCTTCGAGCTTGTCGAAGTCGAGGCCCGCCGGCAGCGGCTTGCCTTGCGTGAAGATCTCCCACAGCGCTACCACGTCGGCGCGGGTGGCGGTCTCGTCCAGCGAGATGCCGACGCGCGTGGCGCCGGCATGGCGCAGGTTGATGCCGCGTGCGGTGGCGGCGGCGTGGATGGCTTCGGTGTTGAAGCCGGTTTCCAGCGTCAGCGTGTCGAAGAAGGTGGCGTTGGTGCGGGCGAAGCCGAGCTGCTCCAGGCCGGCGGCCAGCGTGGCGGCCAGGCGATGCACGCGCTGCGCGATGCGCTTCAGGCCTTGCGGGCCGTGGTACACGGCATACATCGACGCCATCACCGCCAGCAGCACCTGTGCGGTACAGATGTTGGAGGTGGCCTTCTCGCGGCGGATATGCTGTTCGCGCGTCTGCAGCGCCAGGCGATACGCCTTGTTGCCTTGCGCATCGACGGTCACGCCTACCAGGCGGCCCGGCATCGAGCGCTTGAACGCATCCTTCACCGCCATGTAGCCGGCATGCGGGCCGCCAAAGCCCAGCGGCACGCCGAAGCGCTGCGAGTTGCCCACGGCGACATCGGCACCCCATTCGCCCGGCGCCGCGATCAGCGTCAGCGCCAGCAGGTCGGCGGCAGCCACCACCAGGCCGCCGGCGGCGTGCACGGCGTCGGCGATGGCGCGGTAGTCAGCAATGTCGCCATTCACGCCCGGGTACTGCAGCAGCACGCCGAAGGCGCCCGCGGCAGCGGCGTCGGCGGCGGGGCCGACCTTCACTTCAATGCCCAGCGGCAGCGCGCGCGTGCGTACCACTTCCAGCGTCTGCGGCAGGACGTCGTCGGCGACAAAGAAGGTGTTGGAGTCGTGCTTGTTCACGCGCTGCAGCAGCGTCATCGCTTCCGCGGCGGCGGTGCCTTCGTCCAGCATCGACGCGTTGGCGATATCCAGGCCCGTCAGGTCGGTGACCATCTGCTGGAAGTTCAGCATGGCTTCCAGGCGGCCCTGCGAGATTTCCGGCTGGTAGGGCGTGTAGGCGGTATACCAGGCCGGGTTCTCGAAGATATTGCGCAGCACGACCGCGGGCGTGACGGTGTTGTAGTAGCCCTGCCCGATAAAGCTCTTCAGCACGCGGTTCTTGCGCGCCAGGCCGCGCAGCCTGGCCAGCGCGGCTTCTTCGTTCAGCGGCTCGGTGAACTCGCCCATCGGCATGCCGTCGCGGCGGCGGATGGCGGCGGGGATCACGGCGTCGATCAGCGCGGCGCGGCTGTCGTAGCCGAGCACCTTCAGCATGTGCTGCTGTTCGGCGGTATCGGGGCCGATATGGCGGGCGGCGAAGGCGTCGCGCGCCTCCAGTTCGGCCAGCGTGGGCCGGTTACCTTGGGCGGCGTTCATGGGAAGCGGGGCGTTCATTGGCAAGAACCTCGTGGGGAGCGCTGCGGCAGGTGGTCAGCCGTGCCGCGGCGCTGCAAATGCTGTGTGTCGATCAGGCGCCGACGCTGGCCTTGTACGCGTCGGCCGACATCAGGCCGTTGACGTCGTCGCTGTTGGCCGGCTTGAGCTTGAACAGCCAGGCGTCGAAGGCGTTGGCGTTGACGCTTTCCGGCGCGGCCGTGGCGGCCTCGTTCACGGCGATCACTTCGCCGGCCACCGGGGCATAGATGTCGGAAGCGGCCTTCACCGATTCGACCACTGCCAGCGCGTCGCCGGCACCGACCGACTTGCCCACTTCGGGCAGTTCCAGGAAGACGATGTCGCCCAATGCGTCCTGTGCGTGGTCGGTGATGCCGATGGTGAGCGTGCCGTCGGCTTCGACGCGCACCCACTCATGCGATTCGGTGTATTTGAGGTCGGCGGGGAAATTCATGAAGGTTCTCCGGATTCAGATCTGTTTCTTGTTGGGTGATGCCTGCCCGGCAACGCTGCCGGCAGGCGAGGGCGACCGTTGGGTGAGCGGGTGTTTCCCTTAGCTCACGAGTGCCTTGCCATTACGCACAAACGGCAGTTTAACCACAGTCGCGTTGAGTTTGCGGTCGCGGATCTCCACCTGCACCGTGTCGCCGACATTCACGCCTTGCGGCAGGCGTGCGAACGCGATCGATTGCGACAGTGAGGGGCTGAAGGTGCCGCTGGTGATTTCGCCGTCACCGGCGGGGGTGATGACCTTCTGGTGGGCGCGCAGCACGCCGCCTTTATCACGCAGGATGAGGCCAAGGAACTGCTGGCGAGAACCGGCGGCGGCCAGCGCCCCCTTGCCGGTGAAGTCGCGTTCGCTCTGCAGGTCCACAGTCCAGGCCAGGCCGGCGTCCAGCGGCGAGGTGCTGATGTCCATGTCCTGGCCGTACAGGTTCATGCCGGCTTCCAGGCGTAGCGTGTCGCGCGCGCCCAGGCCGGCCGGGCGCACGCCCGCGGCATTCAGCTTTTCCCACAGGCCGGCGACGCTTGCGGCCGGCACCACCAGCTCGAAACCGTCTTCGCCGGTGTAGCCGGTGCGCGCGACCATGACCTCGCCCAGGGCGGGATCCTGGACCACGACAGCGTTGAAGGGCTTGAGCGCATCGGAAGGTTGGGTCGACGGGAACGTGCTCCACACCTTGGCGCGGGCGTCAGGGCCCTGGACTGCGACGATCGCCAGCGGCTGCACGCCCGCGGGCGCGACGTCTTCACGACGCGGGGTGATGGTCACGCCGCTGCCGGTGGCGTCATTGCGCGCGCGGATCCAGTCGATATCGCCGACCGCGGTGCCGGCGTTGACCACCAGGCGGAAACGGTCCTCGGCAAAGAAATAGACGATCAGGTCATCGATGACACCGCCTTTCTCGTCCAGCATGCACGAGTACAGCGCCTTGCCGGGCGTCTGCAGCTTGTCGACGTTGTTGGCCAGCAGGCCGCGCAGGAAGGTGCGGGTATTGGGGCCGTTGAGATCGACCACGCACATATGCGACACGTCGAACATGCCGGCGTCGGTGCGCACGGCGTTGTGCTCTTCGATCTGGGAGCCGTAGTTGACCGGCATGTCCCAGCCGCCGAAGTCGACCATGCGGGCGCCGAGGGCGCGGTGGATGGCGTTGAGGGGCGTGGCCTGGAGCGTCATGGAATCCTCGGGGGCAATGTCGGGTTGCGAAAACAAAAAAGGGTCATCCGCCGCAACGATCGCCATGCCAATAGGCAAGCAATCCGCTGCGGCGGATGACCCCTCTGTCCTCGATACCTGAGAGATTACGAGGCGGATTCGTTGAACCCCATCCTCGCGCGCCCCTTCGGTGGGCACGCTCGCCACGAATGGCGGGTGCCGCTCTCCAGAGTGCGGCATGCATCGTGTGCATGTTGCATGCCGATCCGAACGGTCCGTGGTGCCTGAGAGTTTTCGGGTGATACCCCTTCGGCGGCGCAGTTCTGCGCGCTCTCCCGGTCGGATGCGCGCAATGTACGGGAGGCCCCGGCCTTTGTCAAACCAAGCCGGACGGCCGCCCGGCGGCTGTACCCGTTCCTGCGCCCCGCCGCCAGGGGCGTGAAGCCGGGTCTGGCGAGAGGCTTACTTTTTCTTGTCGTCGGTCACGACATTACCGATCACGCCGCCCACGGCCGCGCCGCCCAGCGTACCCAGTGCGCTGCCCTCGGTCAGGACGGCGCCGCCCACGGCGCCCGCACCCGCGCCGATGGCGGTGTTGCGTTGCTTCGGGGTCATGTCCGCGCAACCGGCGAATGCCGCGACCATCGCGCCGATCAGGGTCACTTTGGTCAATGTCTGCAGGGTTTTCATTGTTGGCTCCGAGTGATGGATATTGCATGTCCGGGACACGCCTGGACATAACAGTTAGAGCCTGGTGCACGTTCATTGGCTCCGGCCTTTACGAAGTGTTACGCCAGTGACACAACGAGGGCCGACGATGCGGCAGGCGCTGACTGACCGGCCAGGCCCAGCGTGTTAGCATCGAGAGCTTTGCCGCCGGGCACGTGTGCTGCCCATGGCGCGCGCCTCGTACGCCCCATTCCTTCGCCCCATTCATTCGCCCCATTCCGCTTCATTTCCCGAGCGCCTTTCACATGAGCCACGGCCTGAATTCCGCCCAATCCGAAGCCGTCCGCTACCTGGACGGCCCCTGCCTGGTGCTGGCCGGGGCGGGCTCCGGCAAGACCCGCGTCATCACGCAGAAGATCGCGCACCTGATCGAGGACAAAGGCTTCGAGCCGCGCCATATCGCCGCCGTCACCTTCACCAACAAGGCCGCCAAGGAGATGCAGGAGCGCATCGGCAAGCTGATGGAAGGCAAGACCACGCGCGAAGGCAAGCGCATCCCGCTCAAGCAGCTGACGGTCTGTACCTTCCACTCGCTGGGCGTGCAGATCCTGCGCATGGAGGCGGAGCACGTCGGCCTGAAGCCGCAGTTCTCGATCATGGATTCGGACGACTGCTTCGGCCTGATCCAGGAGCAGCTCGGCACCACCGACAAGAAGCTGATTCGCGGCGTGCAGAGCACGATATCGCTGTGGAAAAACGGCATGATCGATCCGGAGGCCGCCATCGCGCAGGCCGCCAATGCCGACGAGCACCAGGCCGCGCTGGTCTACCGCAACTACGTCGCCACGCTGCATGCCTACCAGGCGGTCGACTTCGACGACCTGATCCGCCTGCCCGCGGAACTGTTCGCGCGCAATGAAGCGGTACAGCTCAAGTGGCAGAACCGGCTGCGCTACTTCCTGGTCGACGAATACCAGGACACCAACGCCTGCCAGTACCAGTTGCTCAAGCTGCTGGCGGGCGGCTCGCACCTGCGCGCGCCGGCCTTTACCGCGGTGGGCGACGACGACCAGGCCATCTACGGCTGGCGCGGCGCCACGCTGGATAACCTGCGCGGGCTGCAGACAGATTTCCCCAACCTCAAGGTCATCAAGCTGGAGCAGAACTATCGCTCCACGGTGCGCATCCTCGAGGCGGCAAACGCGGTCATCGCCAACAATCCCAAGCTGTTCGACAAGAAGCTGTGGAGCGAGCACGGCATGGGCGACCCCATTGCCATCCACCCGATGAACGACGAGGAGCACGAGGCCGAGTCGGTGGTGTTCCGCCTGTCCGCGCACAAGTTCGAGCGCCGCGCGCAGTTCCGCGACTACGCCATCCTGTACCGCGGCAACCACCAGGCGAGGTTGTTCGAGCAGATCCTGCGCCGCGAGCGCATCCCCTATGTGCTGTCGGGCGGCCAGAGCTTCTTCGACAAGGCCGAGATCAAGGACATCTGCGCCTACCTGCGCCTGATCGCCAACCCCGACGACGATCCCGCCTTCATCCGCGCGATCACCACGCCGCGCCGCGGCGTTGGCAACACCACGCTGGAAGTGCTGGGCACGTTCGCCGGGCAGGCCAAGGTCTCGCTGTTCGAAGCGGCGATGATGGGCGGCATCGAAGGCAAGCTGCAGCCGCGCCAGCTGGAGCCGCTGCGGGTGTTCTGCGAATCGATGGTGCGGCTGGCCGACCGCGCGGCCAAGGACCCGGCCACCGAAGTGCTCGACGACATGATGGCCGGCATCCACTACGAGGCCTACCTGTACGACAGCTTCGACGAACGGCAGGCACAGTCGCGCTGGACCAATACCCTTGAATTCCTGGAGTGGCTCAAGCGCAAGGGCACCAAGCCCGAAGCGGCCGACGGCGAGGAAGCGACGGGCTTCGACAACGCCGATGGCTTCGGCAGCGAAGGCAAGAACCTGCTCGAACTGACACAGACCGTGGCGCTGATGAGCATGCTCGAAGGTCGCGAGGAAGATCCCGATGCGGTGCGGCTGTCGACGCTGCACGCCTCCAAGGGGCTGGAATATCCGCACGTGTTCCTGGTCGGCGTGGAAGAGGGCATCCTGCCCCACTGCCGCGAAGACGACGACATGACCGACGAGAAGATCGAGGAAGAGCGGCGGCTGATGTATGTTGGCATCACGCGCGCGCAGCGCAGCCTGCAGATCACCTGGTGCAAGAAGCGCAAGCGTGCGCGCGATACCTACTCCTGCCAGCCGTCGCGCTTTATCGGCGAGATGAAGCTGGAGGAAGCGCCGGCACCCAAGGACGAAACCCCGGCGATGAGTCCCAAGGACCGGCTCGGCGCGCTCAAGGCGCTGCTCGGCGGCCCCGGCAAGACGGCCGCGGACTGAGCCGGGCGATCGTACGCGTACAGTCCCGATACAAAACCCTACCAGGCCGACAAGACCGCGCGCGCCGCGGTCCCTAGCATGACGGTTGTGCCGCCTGCACTCTGTACGGTAGTGCGGCTGTGCGGCGGCAGGGCCTGCCCGGGTCTTGCCGCTCCAGACATCACGTCTGGTTTTTCCCTGTAATTGGCCCCTGCCGCGCAAGCGTGCGGGGGCAATTTTTTTGGCGCGGCGCTCAGTGCCCCGGCGCCTGCGGTGCGCCCGGCGGCGGCGCCATCATCGGTCCCGGCGGCAGGCCGAGCCAGCGCGCGGCATCGGGCGCGCCGCGCAGGCGCTGGCGCTGGCCGGAATCGAGGCTGTCGTCGAGCGCCAGCCAGCGTTCGCGCACTGCGCGGCGGTCCTGTTCGAGCGCGTGGTGCAGGCGGTCCATGGCTTCGGCGCGCGGCCGCAGCGGGCCGTCCGGCGCGGCGTCGGCGGTCTCGCGCAGGAAGCGGGCGCGCAGCTCCAGCGCATGCGCTTCCGCCTCCACCGCTGCGCTCCGCGCGGCTTGCCATAGCCGTGCCTGCGCCGGGTTCAGGCCAAGCGGCTCGGGCGTTGCCGGGACAGGGGCGGGCGGCGGCATGGCGCCATGCCGCCCCGGGCCGGCTTGCAGGGCGCTGGCCGGCGTGGCCACCAGGGCGGCGCCGCACAGCGCCAGGACGGACAGGCTGGTGCGCAGCGGGGAGGTGAGGACGTGCATGGAATTCTCCTGTAGTGATATCGATGCCGGTCCATGCTAGGGAAGGCCGCGCCACAATGCTTGAGCACTTGGTCTGCGCCGTATTGCAATGGCGTACATGGCAGGCCTGCCGGCAACGCTGCGTATCAGGCCTGATACAAAGCCGGCATAGTGACGCCACCCTCCGCTGGTACAGTGGGGCACCGCACGCCCCCGGCATCGGCCACGACGTCGCCCCGATCGTCCGATCGTCCGACCGCCCGTCAGATGCCGTTATCTTCGCTTATGGAATTCACCCCGCCGCTTCCCATCCGCCTGCTGATCGTCGACGACGATCCCCAGATCCGCGCCATGCTGGCCGAGTACCTGTCCACCTTCGGCATGCATGCGGACGGGGTCGAGGACGGCACCGCGATGCGCCAGGCGATGGCGGCCACGGCCTATGACCTCGTCATCCTCGACCTGTCGCTGCCCGGCGAGAATGGCCTGGCGCTGTGCCGCGAACTGCGCGCGCAGACCAACGTCGCCGTGATCATGCTGACCGCGCGCGCCGAGCTGGCAGACCGCGTGGTCGGGCTGGAGGTCGGCGCCGACGACTACGTCACCAAGCCGTTCGAGATGCGCGAGCTGGTGGCGCGCATCCACACCGTGCTGCGCCGCAGCCGCGCCCATGCCGGCCCGGGCGGCCCGGGCGCCAATGGCCGCCGCGCGGCGCCGCCTTCGGGCCATGAGTTGCGCTTCGGCGACTGGCGCCTGAACACCACGCTGCGTCAGCTGGTCGACCGCGACGAGGTGGTGGTGCCGCTGTCCAATGCGGAATTCCGCCTGCTGCTGGCCTTTGTCGAGCAGCCCAACCGCGTGCTTGACCGCGAGCTGCTGATCAACCAGGCGCGCGGGCGCGGGCTCGACGTGTTCGACCGCAGCATCGACCTGCTGGTCTCGCGGCTGCGCCAGAAACTGCGCGACGACCCGCGCGACCCCGCGTTGATCCGCACCGTGCGCGGCGAAGGCTACGTCTTCACCGCCACGCTGGAAGGATGAGCCCGATGCCCGGCAACGGGCGCCTGGCGCGCTACGACTCGATGTTCCTGCGGCTGTTCGTGGTGATGGCCACGATCATGCTGGCCGTCCACCTGCTTGGCATGACGGTCATCGAAAACCTGTTTCCGCGGCCCGGCATGGAACGCGCGCTGCGTGACGGTCCGAGGGGGCCGGATGGTCCGCCGCCGCCTGAAGCCTGGCACCGGGGGCCACCGCCCGAGGGCGCGCCAGGCCGACCCGCAGGGCAGGGCGCTCCGCAGCATCGCCCGCCGCCGCGCTGGCCGTGGCCGCCGCACCTCGGCATGGTGATCCAGGTGGCGGCAATGGTGGCGGCGGCATGGGTCGGCGCACGGCTGCTGGCGCGGCCGGTGCAGCAGCTGGCCAGCGGCGCGGGGCGGCTGGCGCAGGACGTACACGCGCCGCCGCTGGACGAGACCGGCGGCCCCGCCGAAGCCCGGGCGGCCGCACAGGCGCTGAACCTCATGCAGCAGCGCATCCGCACCCAACTCGCCCAGCAATCGCGCTTCCTCGCCGCGGTCTCGCACGACCTGCGCACGCCGCTGACGCGCATGAGCCTGCGTATCGAACGCATCGACGCGGGCGAGGTGCGCTACCGCCTGCGCCAGGATCTCGCCGAAATGAACGGCCTGATCGATGCCACCCTCTATTACCTGCGTGACCGCGACGAAGCCAGCGGCCCGCGCCAGCGCGTGGACGTGCTGGCGCTGCTGCAGGCGGTGGTGGACGACGCCGCCGATACCGGCCACGAGGTCGCGCTCAGCGGCCAGGCGCAGCCACTGCTGGCGTGGCCATCCGAGCTGCGGCGCGCGGTCGTCAACCTGGTCGAGAATGCGCGGCGCTATGGCGGCGCGGCCAGCATCGTGCTGACCGACAGCCCGGCACGGGTGCTGATCGATATCTGCGACGACGGCCCCGGCATCCCGGAAGACCAGCTGGCACGCGTGATGGAGCCGTTCTACCGGCTCGAATCGTCGCGCAGCCGCGCCACCGGCGGGGTCGGCATGGGCCTGTCGATCGCCGCCGACATCGCCGCACGGCATGGCGGCGAACTGATCCTGTCCAACCGCCCGGAAGGCGGCCTGCGCGCGCGCCTGTCGCTACCGCGCGCCTGACACCGCCAGCGTGACGTACTGCGAGCCGCGCTGCCCGTGGCTGAAGTCGAGCGTAAAGTCCCCCACGTCGACACGGCCCTGCAGTGCGCGGCGCAGCTCCGGGGCGCCGCTGGTGCGCATGCCCGCCAGCGCCCGCGCCAGCCATGCGGCACCGATATAGCCGGCCAGCGTCGCCGGCGACGGCGGCTCGTCCAGGTATTGCTTCATGCGCGCCACGTGTTCCCTGACCACGCGCAGCGTGGCCTGCTGCGGACCAGGCGCGACCTGGGTCAGCACCATGCCGCCGGCGTAGCCGGAGCCCAGTATCTCGCGCGCAGCCGTGGCGCTGACCGACGACAGCCCGACCAGGAAGCCATACCAGCCCTGTGCCGCCAGCGCGCGGCCCAGTCCGGCATAAGCCAGCGTATCGCCCGCAACGATCACGGCGCCGGGGCGGGCAGCGGCAATGCGCCGTGCCGCGGCGTCGCCGCCGGGATCGGCTCTGGGATCGAGCGGCACCGCGCGGGTGCCGGTCTGCGCCTCCAGCCGGGCCAGCGACTGCGTGGCGAAGTCGTGCGCCACCGCCAGCGCGATCGCGCTCAGGCCATAGCTGCGCAGCTGGCGCACCGCTGCATCAAGTTCGGCCTGGTAGTCGGCGCGGGTAAACCAGACGTTGTCCCCCGCCAGCGCCAGGCCCGACAGCGGCGCGACGATCTGCACGCCGCGCCGGGCCAGCTCGGCCGATGACGCCAGCGCCGGCAGGATGCGGTCGCCGGCGCCGAACAGCAGTTCCGCGCGTTCGCTGTCGGCCAGCGCCAAGGCCTGCGCCAGCGCGCGGCGCGGATCGGGATCGGCGTCACGCACCACGTGGACGATGCGTACCTGGCCATTGGCGGCGTTGGCCGCGTCGAACAGCACCTTGGCGCCGGCCAGGTAGTCGCGCGCCAGGTCGGCCTGCGCGCCGCCGCGGTCGATCAGGTGGCCGACCACCACGGTGCGGCGCGCCGTGGACTGGGCCAGCAGCGGTGCAGCGGGCAGCGCCAGGGCGGCAGCACCGGCCGCCAGCAGGCGTCGGCGCAGCGGTAGGTACGGCATAAGGTTGGGCAGGGAATCCGGGATCGGCATGGCGCAGAAGGGAAGCGGGCGCAAGTGGCGCCGGCGCGCAGCGTATCCGCCACGTATGACCGCCGTGTGACGTGCGGCGCCCACGCTGCGCGCACCGGCCAGCGTTGCGCTTGACCACGGTCAACGCAACGCGCCGCGTGCAGTCCTAGCATGGGCTGTCAAATACCGTTCCCCCGCGCCCCCATGAATCCGCTTGCCATGACTACCCCTGCGCCCGACCGCCGCGCGCTGTCGGACTTTCGTGCACTCGCCGGCCGCATCGACGGCAACGGCCCGCGCTACACCTCCTACCCTACCGCAGACCGCTTCCACAACACCCCGGATCTGTCGCTGTACCACGACGCACTGGCCGCGTGCCGCGCCGATGCGCCCGCGCCGCTGTCGCTGTACCTGCATATCCCGTTCTGCGAGAACATCTGCTACTACTGCGGCTGCAACAAGATCATCACGCGCGACCACGGCCGCAGCGCGCGCTACGTCACCTACCTGGGCCGCGAGATGGCGCTGCTCGCCGCGCGGCTCGGTACGCGCCGGCGCGTGCTCCAGTCGCACTGGGGCGGCGGCACGCCAACCTTCCTGGATCCCGACGAAATGCGCCGCGTGATGGCGCTGCTGCACCAGCATTTCGAACTGCCGCCCGACGGCGAGCATTCGATCGAGATCGATCCGCGCCGGGTCGATGACGCGCGCATGGCGCTGCTGGCCGAGCTGGGCTTCAACCGCGTCAGTCTGGGCGTGCAGGATTTCGATCCCGAGGTGCAGCAGGCCATCCACCGGATCCAGTCCTACGAAGAGACCCGTGCCGTGGTCGACGCCGCGCGCCGGCTCGGCTTCCGCTCGGTCAGCCTCGACCTGATCTACGGCCTGCCGCACCAGACCGCCGCGCGCTTTGGCCGCACCATCGACCAGGTGCTGGCGCTGCGGCCCGACCGCCTATCGGTTTACAGCTACGCGCACCTGCCGCATGTGTTCAAGCCGCAGCGGCGCATCGACGAAAGCGTGCTGCCGCCGGCGGGCGAGAAACTCGACATCCTGGTTTCCACCATCGAACGCCTGACCGCCGAGGGCTACGTCTACATCGGCATGGACCACTTCGCGCTGCCCGACGACGACCTCGCCGTGGCGCAGCGCGAAGGCCGGCTGCAGCGCAACTTCCAGGGCTATTCCACGCACGCCGGCTACGACCAGCTCGGCCTCGGCATCTCCGCGATCGGCGCGGTCGCGGGGCGCTACGTGCAGAACGCCCGAACGCTGGACGAGTACTATGGCGCGCTCGACCAGGGCCGCCTGCCGCTGGTGCGCGGCGTTGCCATGACGGCCGACGATCATCTGCGGCGCGAACTGATCGGCGCGCTGATGTGCAACGGCGTGCTGGAAATCCCGGCGCTGGAGCGGCACCACGGCATCGATTTCGGCGCCGACTTCGCGCCGGAACTGGCCGAACTTGCCACCCTGGCAGTCGACGGCCTGGTGCAGATCGAGCCCGCCCGCATCACGGTCACGCCGCTTGGCCGGCTGCTGGTCCGGCGCGTGGCGATGGTGTTCGACCGCTACCTGCGCGACGATGCCGCCCGCGCCGCGCTCGCCGGGCCCGAGGGCCACGATATCCCCCAGGCCGCCAACGACGGCGCGCAACCGATCCGCTTCGTGCCGCGGGCCCGCTACTCGCGCGTCGTGTAAGCGCCGCCAGGCATAAAAAAACGCCCGCGAAATTCGCGGGCGTTTTTGTTTGCAGCGCAGCTGTCTCTTACTTGGCGGCGTTGGCCATGTAGTCCGACGCGGCGATCACGTCGGCGTCCGGGCCGGCGTAACCACCCTTGGGCGGCATCACGCCCTTGCCCTTCAGTGCGTAGTTGTGGACTGCGTCCATGCCTTCCTTCAGGCGCGGTGCCCAGGCGGCCTTGTCGCCAAACTTGGGCGCACCGGCCACGCCGGCGGCGTGGCAGGCGGCGCAGACCTGGTCATAGACCTTCTTGCCGACGTCTGCCGACGCAGCGGCGGGCGCCGCAGCTGGCGCCGCGGCAGCGGCTGCCGGAGCCGCAGCAGCGGGTGCGGCCGGGGCAGGTGCAGCGGCAGCAGCCGGGGCGGCAGCGGCGTCCGGCGCCGCAGCGGTCGTCGGGGCAGCGGCAGCCGGTGCCGGCGGTTCGGGGAACTTGGCGCCACCGGCGTCCGCCATGTAGACCACGGCGCGGGCCAGTTCGTAATCGGTGTAGTCGTCAGGGGTGCTGCCGGCGCGCGGCGGCATTGCGCCCTTGCCGGCCATTACCGACTTCATCAGGCCGTTGAAGCCCTGGCCGATGCGCGCGGTCCAGTCGCCGGCAGTACCGTACTTGGGCGCACCCGCCGCGCCGGTGGCGTGGCAGGCCGCGCAGATTTCCTTGTAGACCTGCTCGCCGGTCTTGAACACGCGCGGTGCGTTGGGATCCTTGATTTCGAGCGACGCGACCGGCTTGATGCGGTCGTTGACGGCTTCCGCGGTGGTGACCGCGCCGGCACTTTCCGTAGAGCCGTGTCCGACAAAGTTGACCAGCAGGGCGATCACGATGATCGGCACCAGGAAAGCCGCGATCACCACAGCGATCAGCTGCTTGGGCGTTTTGATGGGAGACTCGTGTTCGTGGTGTTCGTTGTGGACGTCGCTCATACAGAACTCTCAGTTTTGCAGGAAACCTTCTGGCCGCTCACCCTCGGCTTGCTTTATCTGGCCCTTGTCTGACCACTACCTGGCCCGCAAGGGGCCCGACAGAAGTCCGCCCATGCTGCCTGCGGCCATTGCCTGACTTGGGTCTGTCGCTATTTGCGCAATTCGGACTGTCTCCCGGACCGGGCCCCGGATTGTCGCCGAAATCAAGTGGCAAAGCCTTGAGCCTGGTCGACTGCGCGAGGGGCACGATTTGACGCAAATAGCTGGCGATTATAGCCCCATTCCACCCTTCGCCAGTGCCAAAAGCGGCGGTTGCGAGACGTATGGCGGACCCTCCGGAGAGCCCGCATGGACGGCGCGGTGCAAACGCGGTATGCTATGCGACTTTCCTGCGGCGGCATTCGCGCGCCGCAACCGCTGTACCTGCAATACCGGTTGAAAAACCGCTTCTGTGCGCCCGTAGCTCAATGGATAGAGTACTGCCCTCCGAAGGCAGGGGTTGCTGGTTCGATCCCAGCCGGGCGCGCCAATCCCATCCGGATTCCTCCGCTTTCCCGCTTTCTTCCCCCCGCCGCGAACAGCCGCTTTCGCGCGACGCTCATGCCGTCGGCGCAGGGGCGGGCATGCTTTCGCCTGCCGGTTCCGGCATACGGTCGTCGCTGACCACCCGGTTGCGGCCGGCGTTCTTGGCGGCGTAGAGGCGGCGGTCCGCCACCATCAGCATGGTGTCAAGGTTGTCGGTGCCGTCGGCGCCCAGATCCGACACGCCGATGGAGACCGTGAACCGGATATCACCCTTGCCGGTCGCATCGGCGGCCGGACCGCATGCCGTCTGCCCCAGGATCTTGCGCAGCCGCTCCGCGGCCTGGGTCGCTTCCTCGATGCTGGTGCGCGGCAGCAGCACGGCGAACTCCTCGCCGCCGATGCGCGCCGGCACGTCGATGGCGCGCACTGTCGCGCGCACTACGTCGGCCAGCGTCTTCAGCACGCGGTCGCCGCTGGCGTGGCCCCACTGGTCGTTGATGCGCTTGAAGCGGTCGATATCGATCATCAGCATCGACATCGGCGTGTTTTCGCGCAGGCTGTGGTTGTGCTCGATGGCAAAACGCGCCTCGAACACGCGGCGGTTGGCCAGCCCGGTCAGCGCGTCGGTCTCGGCCAGTTCGCGCAGCGCTTCGCCGCGGGCCAGGTAGTGCGAGAACAGCTTGCGGAAGCCCTGCAGCGTGACCCACAGCAGCACCGCCAGTGACAGCGCGCTGGCCGCCAGCACCGCGCTCAGGTGCGAAGCGGTACGCAGCAGCAGGTCCGTCGCGGAGAAGTAGTCCACCAGCATCAGGTTGGTGCTGCCGATGCGCTGGAACATCAGGCGGCTGCCGTCGCCAAGGTGCAGCGTGCCGGAGCCGCGACTGAACATCTCCTGGGGCGTGGCTTCGCGCCAGGCGGGCGGCACGACCGCATCTATTTTCTCGCCGCCCTTGACGTCGCGCGTGCTGGCGCCGATCAGGTGGCCGTCGATATCGATCAGGAAGCTGCGCACCCCCTTGCGCGTGGTGCTGGTCAGGTAAGCGTCCAGGCTGCGCTGCGAAATGCCCGAAATCGCCACGCCGCGGAACTGGGCGTGCAGGTACACCGGCAGGCTGACTGTCAGGTACATGTCGCCGCTGCCATCGGCAGCCGGCACCATCTGCCAGCGCAGGGTGCGATCGGGGTTGTTATGCGGCAGGTGCTCGCGCATGAAGCCGGCATCGTCGACGCGACGCAATACGGCGGCCGTGCGCGCAGGCGGCACCGGCGGATAGGTGACAAAGAACCCGTTGGTGGACACGTACATGAGCTTGCGCGTGACCAGCGGGTTGACCGGCTCGGCGCTCAGCAGGTGGCTGAGGCCGCGTGCCACATACAGGCCGGGCAGCAGGTCTTCATCGCGGCGGTAAAAGCCGTCCATGCCTTCCAGCATCCGGGGGCCGGCGCCGAGCAACACCGCATCGCCTTCCGGCGCGGGCAGTTGCCACAGGTCATCGTTGCGGTGCGCGTAGGCGGCTTGCAGCGGCGGATCGGCTTCGACCGCGTGCGGGCCCATCTGCAGGCGGATCAGGTGCTGGGCGAAATTGCGCACGCTGCGCAGCCGTTCGGTCTCGACGTTCAGCACCGAGCTGATGCCGGCCACCTGCAGCTGTTGTGTTTGCTGCAGGGTCTGCACTTCGTGGTCGCGCAGCACCACCAGGCCGTGCGCGGAAATGACCAGCAGCAGCACGGAAGCGGCAGCAAAGGACAGCACCACGAAGCGTTGCGGCGTGCGCACTGCCTGCTCCCATAGCCGGTCGAGCAGTGCGGAAAGGCGGGGGCGCATGAGTGACTCCAGGGGGTTCCTGAATCCGTGCACGCAGCCTACTGCATTCGCGATCGGGTTCGTGTGGTGCGGAGTTCAGTGAAATCCGAACTCATGATGCGCTGTCCGGAATAAAAGACAAAGGGTGTCTACACCTCATTGCCAAAGCAGGAATGATGGGGGCTCGCAGGTGGCGATATCGTTACTGTGAAAACAGAAATCGACGCGCACTTAATTCCCCACACGAAAAGTTTCAGGACGGCCACACAATCTTGCGCCACAGCCGTCCTGATAGATTCACCCGACCACCCCTATCCGGGCGCGATGCCATGGTTATCTCGACAAGACTCCTGCGCCGGCTACGCGGCACCTTGGCCGGCATCGCACTGGCGGCGACCGCGCACTCCGGCGAGGCCGCACCGCTGAGCCTGCCAGGATCGCTACCCAACATGGTCGGCCTCGGGGTCGGCTCCACCACCGAGTTCGCTGGTGGGGAGGACCGCATGCTCGGCATTGTGCCCGGCGTCCGCTACGTGACCCCGGGTGGACGGCTGCTGGAGTGGTACGGACCGTATGCGCAGTTCAACTTCGGCGGGCTGACGGGCTTCCAGTGGGGACCGGCGGTTGGGTTGCGACTGGGCCGCAATAACGTCGACGATCCGGTGGTGGCGCAAGTGCATGAGATCGACACCACGGTGGAGGCGGGCGGGTATATTGGCTATGAATATCTAAACCCGGGCAGCGTCCCGTGGCGGCTGCGCGGCGGCATCAACGTGATGACCAATGCCGGCATCGTCTACGGCGGCAGCCGTGTCACCGCCACCGGCACCTTCTGGATGCCGCTGCACCGGCGGATCTACGTGGGGGCTGGCCTCGGCGCGACCTGGGTCAGCGGCAGCTTCAACCGTACCTACTTCGGCGTGACGCCGGCAGACTCGGCTGCCAGTGGCCTGCCCGTCTACAGCCCCGGCGGCGGGCTGGAGCAATTCACGGGCTGGCTGGCGATGATCTACCAGTTCGACAAGCACTGGTATGGCGGTGCGATGGTCTATGCACAGCGGCTGGCCGGCGATGCCGCCGACAGTCCCATCGTCACGCAGCGCGGCACGCGCAACCAGATCACCTATGGCATCGGCCTGGCTTATTCGTGGCGCTAGCACGGGGCGGCGCGGGGCCGGCTTGCTATGATGCGGCCATGGTCGACGAGCTAGTCATTCCCCACCACGAATACCTGATCACCGCGATCCGCGCGCAAGGCGCTGGCGGCCAGAATATCAACAAGGTATCCAACGCCGTGCACCTGCGTTACGACGTGCGGGACTCTTCGCTGCCGCCCGACCATAAGGAACGTCTTCTGGCCTTGCACGATCACCGCATCACGCGCGACGGCGTGGTGGTGATCAAGGCGCAGCAATTCCGCAGCCTCGAACAGAACCGCGACGAAGCGGTGCGGCGCCTGCATGAGCTGGTCCGCAGCGTGGCCACGCCGCCGCGTGTGCGGCGCGCCACGCGTCCAACGCTGGCATCGCGACGGCGCAGGCTGGAAGGCAAGAACCAGCGCAGCCAGGTCAAGGCGCTGCGCGGCAAGGTCTTCGACTAGCCCCCGCGAACGGGGGCCGGTTCGCGTCAGCGCGCGGACTGCAGCGCGGCAATGCGTTGCTCGATCGGCGGATGGCTGGAGAACAGCGCCATCCACGACTTGCCGCCGGCAATGCCCATCGCCTGCATGTTCTGCGGCAGCCCGTCCGGATCGAGGCCACCCAGGCGGCGCAGCGCCGAGACCATCGGCGTGGGCGACCCCATCAGGCCCGCGGCGCCGGCATCGGCGCGGAATTCGCGCTGGCGCGAGAACCACGCCACGATGATGCTGGCCAGGATGCCGAACACGATCTCGCAGACGACCACCGTCACCATGTAGCCGATGCCGGGACCGCTCGACTCCTCGTCGTTCTTGCGCAGCATCGAATCGACGAAGTAGCCGACCACGCGCGCCATGAAGATGACGAAGGTATTGACCACGCCCTGGATCAGCGTGAGCGTAACCATGTCGCCGTTGGCCACGTGCGCAACCTCATGCGCCAGCACCGCCTCCACTTCGTCGTGCGACATCGATTGCAGCAGGCCGGTGGACACCGCCACCAGCGAGCTGTTCTTGGTCGCGCCGGTGGCGAAGGCGTTGGGTTCGCCCTCGTAGATCGCCACCTCGGGCATGGGCAGGCCGGCGCGTTGCGCCAGCTTTTCCACCGTCTGCATCAGCCACAGCTCGGTGCTGGTGCTCGGGTGGGTGATGACCTGCGCGCCGGTGGACCACTTGGCGATGGTCTTGGACATCAGCAGGGAGATAAACGAACCGCCAAAGCCCATCAGCGCGGCAAAGGCCAGCAACATGCCCAGGTTCAGGCCGTTGGCGGTCAGGAACCGGTTCACGCCGAGCACGCTGGCGGTGATGCTGAGGACGATCATGACGGCGATGTTGGTCGCCAGGAAAAGCAATACGCGTTTCATGTGTGTATGGAATGCAGTCGAGTGCAATCGGAGTGGAGCAACTACGGGAAGGATGCGGGCAAGCCGCAAGCAGCGCACCGTACCCGCGGCACGGCGCAGGAAACGGCGGACGCGGACAACCGCGGCCGCGCACGCTCAGGCGCGCGGCGGGCGGGGCAGCAGCGGCAGGTCCGGCTCGGGCAGCGGGGCGCCGGCGTAGCGCGGCGGTCCGACGCGGCCGGCCCACGGCGCGAGGCGCAGGGGAGTTGCGGGCAGCAGCTGCTCGGCCAGGTCGGCGCCGGGCTGCGGTTGCGGCTCGGCGGATTCGGGCGCAGGCGCTGAATCGGGTGCGGCGGCCAGGTCGGCTTGCATGGCATCGCCGGCCATCTCGTCCGCCGCGCTTGCGGCAGGCGCGGTGGCGGACGCCACCAGTCCGTCGCCGATCGTGTCCACGGCGTGCGCGAGCGCGCCTGCCCAGCCCGGCAGGGGCAGGAAGGCCAGCATCATGACCAGCAGGAGAAGCCGGAGCGAACGCACTTGGAGGACGAACTTATCGGTAGGTGTTGAGCGATTCTACAGGATGCGCCATGACGCCGGCGCCGGTTGCGGCACGCCGCTGCAAGGTTGCGCAGACTGCCCTACACTAGCTTAAACCCTGTAGTCATTACAGGGATTTGATGCACGCAAGACAGGACTCATACGATGCGTATCGGTGAACTTTCCCGTACCAGCGGCTGCGATGTCGAGACCATCCGCTATTACGAACGCGAGGGGCTGCTTGACGCCCCGCGGCGCGAGGCCAATGGCTATCGGCGCTACGACGACGGCCACCTGGTGCAGCTGAATTTCGTACGCCATTGCCGCTCGCTCGGCATGAGCCTGTCGGACGTGCGCCGGCTGCGCGAGTTCGAGCGCAACCCGTCGCAGGACTGTGACGACATCAACACGCTGCTGGACCGCCAGATCGCGCAGATCCATGCACAGCGGGTGGCGCTGGAGGCGCTGGAAGGGCAGCTGCGCGCACTACGGGAAACCTGCCACCATCACCACCACCAGCCCGCCAGCGAATGCGGCATCCTGCAGAACCTGCAGCAGGCCGCCGTCGGGGCAGCCTGTGAATGCCATGCCACGCACGATGCCGGACATGCTGCCAACGGGTGAGGTACGCGAACACGCCGCTGTGCTACGATGGCTGTCACCGTGACCGCACCACTGCGGTGCATGACTTCGGGCGGCGCCTTGCACAGTAAGCAATGACTTACGCTGCGGGCCTACGGCTGCTACGGCTGAAAGGCCGCCGCAACCCAAACTTATCCACATGACCGTGAACGATCGTCTGACGCCGATGACCGACGCGCCTGTCCGCCTGCAGCGGACCGGCCGCCCGCGCGCGTCCGCGTTCGCCATGTCTCCCCGCCGGATCAGCGCACCGCCTGCTTCCGCCCGGTTCCCAGCCTGACTCTCCCCACCACGGGGCCCGGGCCGAACCGGGCCCGAGCCAGCCTCTCCATGGTTGCCGGCGACCGCCATGCCGTCGCCAGCACCATTGATGTTCGCGCTGCTGCGCAAAGCCAAGACCTGATCCCGCTGCCGCTTGTCTCCATTCATGGAGGCCGGGCCGCGCCAACCCATGACTGCCGGAGGATCCGCCATGAAGGCCACGAAGAAACAATCCGCCCAATCTGCACAAGCCGCAACCCCGTCGCTCTACCTGACCGAGCTCGACGTCACACGCCTGGAGCGCATCGCCAGCCGTGCCGGCTCGGCGCAGCTGGAGGACATGCTCGACAGCCTGCTCGCGCGCGCCACCATCGTCGCCCCGGAGGAGATCCCGACCGACGTCGTCACCATGAACTCGCGCCTGGTGTGCACGCTGCCCGGCGACCCGGCGCCGCGCAACTGGACCCTGGTCTACCCCGATGCGGCCGACTTCGATGCCGGCCGGCTGTCGGTGCTGTCGCCGGTGGGCCAGGCGGTGCTGGGCGCACGCGCCGGACAGACCGTCGGCTACCGCCTTCCGGACGGCCGCGAGCAGCAGGTGACGATCAGCGAGATCGCTTTCCAGCCGGAAGCCAGCGGCCAGTACACGCTCTGAGCGGCCGCCGGGCCCGCGCCAGCGCGTGCTGGGCGGGCCACACGCCTGCCGCGCCGCGTGCGCGCCAATGGCGATCCGTGGACACCATTCATCGGCAAGCGAGTCGTTTCACGACTCGCAACGCACCATTCGTCGCAGCGGCATTTCTGCTTGCGCGCACTGTGACTAATCTTCAGTCCGTGCTCGCATCGCAACATAGGATTGCCGGGCGGCCGGAGCTTCATCCCGGTCAAACAATAAGACAGACGAAATCAGTTGAAGGAGTCCCGAAATGATCGCCAGACGTATCCTTGGCGGCGCGCTTGTGTTCGCGGCAGTTGCCGCGTCCGCTGCGGCGTTGGCTGCCCCCGCCACCAGCAAGGTCGGCAAGTTTGATGTGTATGCCGATGCGCTGCGCGCCGGCAAGTACGACGTGTACACGGACGGTGCCAAGCAAGGCAAGTTCGATACATACACCGATGGCGCCCGCACCGGCCGCTTCGATGTGTACTCGGAAGGCTCGCGCCAGGGTGGCAGGTTCGACACCTTTAGTGAAGGTACGCATACCTTCAGCGGCGAGATCTCCAAGCAAGGCAAGTTCGATACCTTCAGCGAAGGCACGCACACCTTCAGCGGCGATATCGCTGACCGCGCGCTGGACAACTCGCGCACCGGTGACGGCTCGCTGTACGGCTATCGCGTCTGAACGGCGCTGCCGAACGCCTGTTCTTTCCGGTCTTCACCCGACCTGAAGCGGCCACTGCGGTGGCCGCATGTTTTCTCTCCCGCCTGCCCGGCTGACCTCCTCCTCCTTCTCTCTTCGCCGGGCAGGCGCTTTTCTCCCCTCTTTTTTCCCCATTCCTGTTGCCCGACACGGCTGCAATAGCCTGGGCGCGTCCTATTCCGCTGGCGGCTGCCTGGCTGCGGCGTCGTGCCGGTCTGCCTGTGCATCCGGCAACCTGCGCGCAATCGCCGCGTACAGCAGCGGCACCACCAGCGTACCCAGTACCGTCGCGCCCAGCATGCCGCCCAGCACGCCGGTGCCGACCGCCTGCTGCGCGCCGGCGCCCGGACCGGTGCTGATGGCCAGCGGCACCACGCCCAGCACGAATGCCAGCGAGGTCATCACCACCGGCCGCAGGCGCTGGCGTGCCGCGCGCCCGGCAGCCTCCACCACGCTGGTCACGCCGGTTCCGCGCTCGCGCCGCAATTGCTCGGCGTATTCGACGATCAGGATCGCGTTCTTGGCGGCCAGCCCCATGATCACCACCACACCCACCTTGAAGTAGACGTCGTTGGGCATGCCGCGCAGCCAGATCGCCGCGGCGGCACCCATCAGGCCGGTCGGCACGATCGCGATCACCGCGAGCGGCAGCGTCCAGCTCTCGTACAGCGCCACCAGGCACAGGAAGATAAACAGCAGCGACAGCGCGAACAGCCACGGCGCCTGCGTGCCGGTCTGCTGCTGCTCGAAGGCGCGGCCGGTCAAGCGCACGTCATACTCCGGCCCCAGCCCGCGGACCAGTTCGGTCAGCCTTGCCATCGCCGCGCCGGTGGTGTGGCCCGGCGCCACCTCGGCATTGATGCGCACCGAGCTGAAGCCGTCGAAGCGCTCCAGCGTGACTTCGCCATGCCCCCATTCCAGCGAGGCAAATGCCGCCAGCGACACCATCGCGCCCTGGGCATTGCGCACATGCACGCGCGCCAGCTGCTCCGGATGCATGCGGAACGGCGCATCCGCCTGCAGGATCACGCGGCGCACGCGGCCCTCGCGCGCGACCTCGTCGATATAGCGCGAGCCCAGCGTGGCCGACAGCGTATGGTGGATCGCCTCGGCCTCGACACCGAAGCTCTCCGCCTTGCGGTAGTCGATCTTCAGGTCGAGCGCGGGCACCGGCTGGCCGGTGGTGGCGCGCACTTCGCCCAGCACCGGGTCGGCCCTGGCGCGCTCGATCAGCTTGTCGCGCGCGGCGAACAGCGCCTCGCGGCCGACCGGCTGGCGCGCCACCAAACGCATGTCGAGGCCGCCGATGCTGCCCAGTTCCGGCAGCGCCGAGCTGTTGTAGGCAAACAGTTGCGCCGCGCCCCGGCCCGGCCACTCTTCCAGCCCGGCCGAAAGGCGCGCCAGCACCGCGTGCGCATTGTCTTTGCGTCCGCGCGCCTTCCAGTCGGTCAGGCTGATGAAGAGGCTGGCGCGCTGCTCCCCGCTGCCGCCGCTGGACCAGCCCAGCACCGCAAACGTGGAATGCACCGGGAAGCGCTCCTGCTGCATCCATTGCTCCAGCGATGCCACCAGCCGGCGCGTATCGGCCTGCGTGCTGCCGGCCGGCAGTTCGACGTCGACCACGATCTCGCCGGTATCTTCCTCGGGCAGGAAGCCGCTCGGCATTTTCCACAAGGCATAGCCGCACGCCAGCGTCAGCGCCAGATACACCGCCAGCCAGCGCATGCGGCAGCGCTGCAGCGCGCCGACCCAGCCGGCGTAGCGTTCGGTGAAGGCGGCAAAGCGGGCATCGAACAAAACGCCATCGGCACGAACACCGCGCACAGCACCAGCGTCACTGCCACCAGCGCGCCGGAGACTTCGCGCATCGAACGCGCGGCGGCCTGCATGGCGTTGACACCGTCGGTGCGCATGATGCGCTCGACGTTCTCGACCACGACGATGGCGTCGTCGACCAGGATGCCGATTGCCAGCACCACGCCGAACAGCGTGATCACGTTCAGCGACAGGCCCAGCGCATACAGGCAAGCCACCGTGCCCAGCAGCGACACCGGCACCACGATGGTCAGGTCAAGTCAGGGCTGGCACGGCCGCACGGCAGCAACAGATCGGCCGTGGCTCCGGTGCGGTTGGAACGGAACGGCTTTCGGGTGGAGACCCCGCCATCGACAACAGGGGCGGCAAGGGGCAGCGGCACTGGACATGCTGGTCGTGCCGGAAGGTGTTGTGCCGGTTCAGTCAGGGGACGCGTGGCCCGTTGACTGGATCCGGCGCGGGCCGCGGCGCACAGGGGCCCGGAGGAGAGGGCCCGGCGCAGCGGCGCAGGGGGTCAATGAAGCTTCAGAGACCGGAGCCGGCGACTGGCCGTCGTGATGCGGCCTTGGCGGCGATTATAGACACGGAAGCGGGCGCGGGACAACGCAAGCGTCACATTGCCGCACCCCTCAGGCGTTGGGGGTGCGCAGGGGAGCTAAGGCTTCAGGGCTGGCGCGCGGCGAAGGTGTCGCATTTGCGGATGTCGCCCGACTCGATGCCGCGGCGCAGCCAGCGCACGCGTTGCTCGCTGGAACCGTGGGTAAAGGCGTCGGGCACGACATAGCCTTGCGACTGGCGTTGCAGCCGGTCGTCTCCGATCGCGGCGGCGGCCTTCAGGCCTTCTTCGATATCGCCTGGTTCCAGCAGTTGCTGGTTGGCACGCTGCGCGGTGGCGGCCCAGACGCCGGCCAGGCAATCGGCCTGCAGTTCCATGCGCACCGACAGCTGGTTGGCCTGCGCTTCGCCCATGCGGCGGCGCGCGGTGTCAACCTTCTCGGCCACGCCCAGCAGGTTCTGCACGTGGTGCCCGATCTCGTGCGCGATCACATACGCCTGGGCAAAGTCGCCGCTGGCGCCGAAGCGCTTGCGCAGTTCGTCATAGAACGCCAGGTCGATATAGACCTTCTGGTCGCCCGGGCAGTAGAAGGGGCCCATCGCAGACTGGCCGGTGCCGCACGCGGTCGGTGTGGCGCCGGAGAACAGCACCAGCGTCGGCGGCGCATAGCGGCGGTTCAGCTCGGTTTCGAAGATGTGTTGCCAGGTGCGCTCGGTATTGCCCAGCACCTTGCGCGTGAAGACCGTCATCTGGTCCGTGGCGGGCGGGCGGTTGGCCTGCTGTTGCTGTTGTTGCTGGCCCGAGCCTTGCAGCACGGATGCGCCCTGCATGATCAGCGTCGGGTCGATGCCAAAGAAGTATGACGCGGCCAATGCGATGATGACCGTGCCGATGCCGATCGACTTGCCGCCCAGCCCGCCGAATCCGCCACGGCGGTCTTCTACGTGCTGGCTTTCGGCTTCGTCATCGAGGCGCATGCTGCGGGCTCCTGGGGCAATGTGATGGGGGGTCGGGGACTGACCGGGGTGGAAATCAGTATAGCAACCGGCTCGGCCTGCTTGCGTGCGCCCAAAACCGCTCCCCTTTCTGCACCCCCAAAAAAAACACCGCCCGATCACCCTGGAGCCGGGCAACGCGGGCGGTGTGCGGCAAACATAAGAAACCGGGCATGCGCCCGGTCCGGTCACTGCCTGAGCGTCCCGGGACGGAACGCTGGTGCGGGGGTTAGGCCAATGCGGCTTCCCGCGTGGACGAGGCCGTGGCCACCGCGCTGGCGCCGACTTCCGCCACGCGCAGCAGGTTGGTGGTTCCACCCTGGCCGAACGGCATGCCGGCAGCGATGGTGATCTGGTCGCCCGGCGCGGCGTAGCCTTCCACCAGCGCCGCGCGCGTCGCGGCTTCGACCATCTCGTCGACGCTCTGCACGTCGGGGCTCACGGTGGAGTGGATGCCCCAGGCGATCGCCAGCCGGCGCGCGATGTCCAGGTTGGGCGTGATGCTGACGATCGGCGCGCACGGCCGTTCGCGCGCGGCGCGCAGCGCGGTGGCGCCCGACGACGTATAGGTCACCGTCGCCGCCGCGCCGATGATCTGCGTGACTTCGCGCAGCGCGGCGCAAATCGCATCCTGGCGCGTGTTCAGCGGGGTCTCGTGCTGCGCATCGAGCAGGTTGCGGTACAGCGGGTCGCGCTCCACCTCGGTGACGATGCGGTTCATCATCGACACCGCCTGCACCGGGTAGCGGCCGTTGGCCGACTCCGCCGACAGCATCACCGCATCGGCGCCTTCATAGATCGCGCTGGCCACGTCCGACGCTTCGGCACGCGTCGGCACCGGCGAGTCGATCATCGATTCCAGCATCTGCGTGGCGATCACCACCGGCTTGCCCAGTTGGCGGCACACGCGCAGGATGCGCTTCTGCACGCCGGGAACGCGCTCGGGCGGCAGTTCCACGCCCAGGTCGCCGCGCGCCACCATCACCGAATCGGACACGCGCACGATCTCTTCCAGCTGCTGCAGCGCGGCCGGCTTCTCGATCTTCGACAGGATGCCGGCACGGGTGCCGACGATCTCGCGCGCTTCAACGATATCGGACGGACGCTGCACGAACGACAGCCCGATCCAGTCAGCGCCCAGCGACAGCGCGAAGTCCAGGTCCTTGCGGTCCTTTGCCGTCAGCGCGGGGATGGGGATCACCGCGTCGGGCACGTTCACGCCCTTGCGGTCGGACAGCGTGCCGTTGTTGGCCACGCGCGTGGTGATGGTGCCGGTGGTCACCGACTCGATCGCCAGGCGCACCTTGCCGTCATCGATCAGCAGCGACTGGCCCGGCTGCGCGGCTTCGAACAGCTCGGGGTGCGGCAGGTAGACGCGGCTGCCGTCGCCCGGCGTGGGATCGCTGTCGAGCACGAACACGTCACCCGTGCGTACCGCGACCTTGCCCGCGGCGAAGGTGCCGATGCGCAGCTTGGGACCCTGCAGGTCAGCCAGCACGGCGATCGGGCGGCCGGTCTCGGCCTCGATCTGGCGCACCGCGTCGTAGCGCGCACGGTGATCGTCGTGCGTGCCGTGGCTGAAGTTCAGGCGGAACACGTCCGCGCCGGCCTCGAACAGCGCGCGGATCACCGCGATGTCGGTGCTGGCGGGGCCGAGCGTGGCCAAGATCTTCGCTTTGCGCTGGCGTCTCATGATGTCTCCTCTTCCATTCTCGGTAGCGGCGCGTTGGCGCCGCGAGTCAGTCGGTACTACGTTGGCGGCGATCGTCAGACGATCAGGATCGCGCGGAAGTCATTCACGTTGGTACGGGTCGGCCCGGTGACGATCAGGTCGTCCACGCCGGCAAAGAAGCCGTAGCCGTCGTTGTTTTCCAGACGCGCTCGGGCGTTCAGCCCGCGCGCGGCGGCGCGGGTCAGCGTATCGGGGGACAGCAGCGCGCCGGCGTTGTCTTCGGAGCCGTCGATGCCATCGGTATCGCCGGCGATCGCATGCACGCCGGCCAGGCCGTCGAGCGCCACCGCCAGCGACAGCAGGAACTCGGCATTGCGCCCGCCGCGGCCCTTGCCGCGCACGGTCACGGTGGTTTCGCCGCCGGAAAGGATCACGCACGGCTTGCTGAAGGGCTGGCCGCGCTGCGCCACCTGGCGCGCGATGGCGGCGTGGACTTCGGCCACTTCGCGTGCTTCGCCTTCGATGCAGTCGGACAGGATGTGGGCCTCGAAGCCCAGTTCGCGCGCGCGCGCCGCGGCCGCCTCCAGCGATTGCTGCGCGGTGGCCAGCGTCACATGGCGATGGCCTTCGAAGCGCGCGTCGCCCGGCTTGGGCGTTTCGCCGGCACCGCTCTCCAGGTGCGCGCGCACGTTGGCGGGCACGTCGATGCCGTACTTGGCGATCACGGCCAGCGCATCGGCGCAGGTGGTCGCATCGGGCAGCGTCGGGCCGCTGGCGATGAGGGTCGGGTCATCGCCGGGGATATCGGAAATCAGCAGCGTTTCCACGCGCGCCGGCGCGCAGTGCAGCGCCAGGCGTCCGCCCTTGAGCGCGGACAGGTGCTTGCGCACGCAATTCATCTCGCCGATGCTCGCGCCGCTCTTGAGCAGCGCCTTGTTCACGGACTGCTTGTCGGCCAGCGTCAGGCCCGGCGCGGGCGCCGCCAGCAGCGCGGAACCGCCGCCGGAAATCAGGCACAGCACCAGATCATCGGCGCTCAGGTCCTGCACCAGTTCCACCATGCGCTGCGCGGCGCGCGCGCCGGCTTCATCGGGAACGGGGTGGGCGGCTTCGACCACTTCAATCCGCTGGCAATCGGCACCATGGCCATAGCGCGTCACCACCAGGCCCGACAGCTCGCCTTGCCAGTTCGCTTCCACTGCTTGCGCCATCGCGGCGGCGGCCTTGCCGGCGCCGATCACCACGGTGCGGCCCTTGGGCGGCGCGGGCAGGTGCGGCGGCAGGCAGTGGCTGGCGCTGACGGAAGCGACCGCGGTATCGAACAGGTCGCGCAGCAGCGCGCGGGGATTGATCTGTCCGGGAAGGTCTGCCGTGCGCTGGGGCGACAGCAGGGCGGCTTGGGGTTCGGTGGCGAGCATGAAGAATCCTGGTGCTGACGGGAAAAGCTAGTCGTCCCCGCGGGGCGGGGACGACTGGGGCACTGCTTACTTGGCGATCTGGTGGTTAGACATGATCTCGATCGCGCGGCACAGGGCCGAGTGGTCTTGCTTGCCCAGGCCGTTGGCGGAGCAGGTGTTGAACAGCTCCTGCGCGGTGGCGGTATTGGGCAGCGCCACGCCCAGCGCCTTGGCACCCTGCAGCGCCAGGTTCAGGTCCTTCTGGTGCAGCTCGATGCGGAAGCCCGGGTCGAAGGTGCGCTTGACCATGCGGTCGCCGTGCACCTCCAGGATGCGCGAAGCGGCGAAGCCGCCCATCAGCGCCTCGCGCACCTTGGCCGGATCGGCGCCGGCCTTGGAGGCGAACAGCAGCGCTTCGGACACAGCCTGGATATTCAGCGCGACGATGATCTGGTTAGCAACCTTGGTGGTCTGGCCGTCGCCGTTGCCGCCCACCAGCGTGACGTTCTTGCCCATCAGATCGAACAACGGCTTGACCTGGTCGAACGCCTCTTGCGGGCCGCCGACCATGATCGTCAGCGACGCGGCCTTGGCACCCACTTCGCCGCCCGACACCGGCGCGTCCAGGTACGAAGCACCCAGCTTGTTGATGCGCGCGGCGAAGTCCTTGGTGGCGATCGGCGAGATCGAGCTCATGTCCACCACGATCTTGCTGTAGCTGGCTTCCTTGCCCGCGGCCTTCAGCGCGGCGGCAACGCCCTTGTCGGCAAACAGCACGGCCTCAACGTGCGGCGTGTCCGGCACCATGATGACGATGATGTCGGCGCGCTTGGCGACTTCCTCGGCACTGGTGCAGACGGTCACGCCTGCATCGACCAGCGCTTGCGGGGCCGGGTTGACGTCATGCACGAACAGCGTGTGGCCGGCGGCGCGCAGGTGGCCCGCCATCGGTGCGCCCATGATGCCCAGGCCGATAAAGCCGACGTTGCGTTGGTTTGCCATATTGATGTCTCCTTGCTTGAGAGTAAGTCTGTCTTGGTTCGCGTAGGTGGTAACGGGTTACCGCGGGGCTTACTGCACGCCGTGCGCGGCGCGCCAGCCCAGGCCGGCTTCGGTGGTGGTCTTCGGCTTGTATTCGCAGCCGATCCAGCCGGTGTAGCCGATCTCGTCCAGGAACTTGAACAGGTACTGGTAGTTCAGCTCGCCCGTGCCCGGCTCGTTGCGGCCCGGGTTGTCGGCCAGTTGCACGTGCCTGATCTTGGGCAGGTTGGCCTTGATGGTGTTGGCGATCTCGCCTTCCATCCGCTGCATGTGATAGATGTCGTACTGCACGTACAGGTTGGGCGCGTTGACCTGGTTGATCAGGTCGACCGCCTGCTGCGTGCGCGACAGGAAGAAGCCGGGGATGTCGAAGGTGTTGATCGGCTCGACGAGCAGGTCGATATGCTCGGCGGCCAGCGCGCCGGCGGCGAAGCGCAGGTTTTCCACCAGCGTTTCCTGCGCCTGCTCGCGCTTGACGTTCTGCGGCAGGATGCCGACCAGGCAGTTCAGCTGGCGCACGCCCAGCACCTTGGCGTACTTGATGGCCTCGCCCACGCCGTCCTGGAACTCGCCGACGCGGTCCGGGTGGCAGGCAATGCCGCGCTCGCCCGCGTCCCACTTGCCGGCGGGCAGGTTGTGCAGCACCAGGTCCAGCTGGAAGCGGTTCAGGCGGTCAGCGATCTGGTCCGCGTGGAACGCATACGGGAAGAGGAACTCCACGCCGCGGAAGCCCGCGCGCGCGGCGGCTTCGAAGCGGTCGAGAAAGCCCACTTCGTTGAACAGCATGGTGAGGTTGGCCGCAAGTTTGGTCATTTGTCATCTCCTGTGACTTGGTTTTTGTGCGCCATCCCCGCTGGCGCGGGGATGGCGTTCTGGTCCTGCAGGGGGCGGGAAGGGTCTTACGCCGTTTCCACTTCTTCGGTCAGGATGGCCCCTTCGACGTCCTGGGCGTCCTCGATGTCTTCGATCGGCTCGAACTCGTTGATGTTGTCGATCTCGGTGCCCATCGCGATATTGGTCACGCGTTCCAGGATCACCTCGACCACCACCGGCACCGAGAATTCGGCCATCAGGTCGCGCGCCTCGGCGAAGGCGGGGGCGATGTCTTCCGGCTTGAACACGCGGATCGCCTTGCAGCCCAGGCCTTCCACCACCTTGACGTGGTCCACGCCGTAGCCGTTCAGCTCGGGCGAGTTAACGTTGTCGAAGGCGAGCTGGACGCAGTAGTCCATCTCGAAGCCGCGCTGTGCCTGGCGGATCAGGCCGAGGTAGGAGTTGTTCACCACCACGTGGATGTACGGCACCTTGAACTGCGCGGCCACGGCCAGTTCTTCGATCATGAACTGGAAGTCGTAGTCGCCCGAGATCGCCACCACGTCCGAGTTCGGCGAAGCGGTCTTCACGCCGATCGCGGCCGGGATGGTCCAGCCCAGCGGGCCGGCCTGGCCGCAGTTGATCCAGTGGCGCGGCTCGTTGACCGACAGGAACTGCGCCGCGGCGATCTGCGACAGGCCGATGGTGCTGACGTAGCGCACGTCGCGCGGGAAGTACTGGTTCATCTCGCGGTACACGCGTTGCGGCTTGACCGGCACGTTGTCGAAGTCGCTCTTGCGCTGCATGGTGCGGCGGCGCTTCTGCACGTCGGCCACCCACGACTTGCGGCACGGCAGGCGGCCGGCCATTTTCATTTCGCGGGCGACTTCAACGAACAGTTCCAGCGCGGCCTTGGCGTCGGAGACGATGCCCAGGTCCGGGCCGAATACGCGGCCGATCTGGGTGGGCTCGATATCGACGTGCACGAACTTGCGGCCCTTGGTGTAGACATCGACGCTGCCGGTGTGGCGGTTGGCCCAGCGGTTGCCGATGCCCATCACGAAGTCCGAAGCCAGCAGCGTCGCGTTGCCGTAGCGGTGCGAGGTCTGCAGGCCGACCATGCCGGCTTGCAGCGGGTGGTCGTCGGCCAGCACGCCCCAGCCCATCAGCGTCGGGACCACCGGCACGTTGACCAGCTCGGCGAACTCGACCAGCAGCTCCGAAGCGTCAGCGTTGATCACGCCGCCGCCGCAGACGATCAGCGGGCGCTCGGCCGCGTTGAGCATGGAGATGGCCTTCTCGATCTGGGCGCGCGAGGCGGCCGGCTTGTACGGCTGCAGCGGCTGGTAGGTGTCGACATCGAATTCGATCTCGGCAACCTGCACATCGAACGGCAGGTCGATCAGCACGGGGCCCGGACGGCCCGAGCGCATGATGTGGAAGGCTTGCTGGAACACCTGCGGCACCAGCGCCGGCTCGCGCACGGTGACGGCCCACTTGGTCACGGGCTTGGCGATCGACTCGATATCGACGGCCTGGAAGTCTTCCTTGTACAGGCGGGCGCGCGGGGCCTGGCCGGTGATGCAGAGGATGGGGATCGAATCCGCCCAGGCCGAGTACAGGCCGGTGATCATGTCGGTGCCCGCGGGGCCCGAGGTGCCGACGCAGACGCCGATATTGCCCGGCTCGGCACGGGTGTAGCCCTCGGCCATATGCGAGGCGCCTTCGACGTGGCGGGCCAGCACGTGGCTGATGTTGCCCGACTTGCGCATCGCCGAGTAAAACGGGTTGATCGCCGCGCCCGGAACGCCGAACGCCGTGGTCACGCCTTCCTTTTCCAGAACCGCGATGGCCGCGTCGATTGCTCTCATCTTTGCCATGATCTTGTCTCCAATGGTGGTGGGATTCGCATTGGAGTCGATCCTATTCCCCCAACCCGGCTGGGATAAACAGAAGGACGATCAGTTGATTCGATACTTCGGGTATGGAATATGGGCTTGGAAGCCTGATGAGACGGTCGCCGATGGCACGCCAGCGTATGCAATTGGATATATGGTGTGATGAAGCGGCCACGTTGCGCAGCAATAGGTACGTGCCGGCACTGCTAGTCGTGGTGACTATCCGGCACGTGCCCCGAGCGGCGAAAATGGCGCCATCCCGTTGCCCATGCCGACCATGTATTCCAGGCTGCCGCCGACCTACGAATTGCTTGAAGCGCTTGAAGCCAGCAGCGCGCCCGCGCCGCCAAAGGAAAGTGCGCCGGCCGGCGGGCTGGCCCGCTTGCTGTGGATCGGCTTTATCGTCGCGCTGGTGGCGACCCTGCTTGGCAGCGGGGCGCTTGCGGTATGGCGGCTGTGGCTGAAGCACCCGGTGCCACCGTGGTCGCTGCGCGCGTTCGAGGCATCCCTGGCCACGGCGGCCGCCTGCTATGTCGGCGCAGGTGTGGCGCGCTCGCGCTCGGTGCTGGCCAGGCTGCGCAACCCGCTGCGCTGGCAAGCCGCCGAAATGGACCGCCAGCGCACCGCCGAGGATGCGCTGCTGCGGCAGCTGGCGCGCGTCCCGCCGGCGCAGCTGGAGGCGCGGCAGCGTCGCGTGGCCTTGCAGCTGCGGTTATGGGAAGGGGCGGCACGCACGGTAGGGCTACTGCTGGCGCTGGCGCCCGCCGCGGTGGTGCTGGCGAGCGCGTGGCGCGCATTGCCGCGTCCGGAGCAGACGGTGCCGACGCTGCTGTGGGGCTATGGCGTGATGCTGGTCGCTGGCGGCGCCACCTACCTGTACCTGCATATGCAGTGCAGCCGGCCGCTGCGGCGGCTGGCGTACGTGCTGGGCGAGGCGGCGCGAATGAATGCCGAACTGGACGCGCGGCGCGCGCAACGCGCCGCCGCCCGGCAGGAGGCGTGATCAAGCGGCGTGATCAGGAAGACGTAATCAGGCCGCGGCGAGATAGGCCTGCACCAGCCGTACCCACGCCGCCGCGCCCAGCGGCAGCACCGCGTCGTTGAAGTCGTAGCCGGGGTTGTGCACCATGCAGCCGCCGAACTCGCCTTCGCCATTGCCAAGGATCAGGTAGCAGCCGGGCACCGCGTTCAGCATCCAGGCAAAGTCTTCGCTGCCGTTGAGGCCCTTCGGCGCCTGCGTGACCACGTTGTCCGCGCCGACCAGCTCGGTGCAGACGCGCTGCGCCAGCAGCGTTTCGGCTTCCGCGTTGACCATCGGCGGCGTCAGCTGGCGGTAGTCGATCTCCGCTTCCACGCCATGCGCCTGCGCGGTCAGTGAAACGACCTCGCGGATGCGCTGCTCGACCAGCGCGCGCGTCTCTGGCCGCGCGGCGCGCACGTTGAGCCCTAGCGTCACGGCTTCCGGAATCACGTTGTGCGTGGCGCCGCCGCGGATAAATCCCACCGACACCACCGCGGTATCGTCCGGCGCGACATTGCGCGCCACCACGGTCTGCAGCGCAGTGACAATGGCCGCGGCCGCCGCGATCGGGTCGCGCGCGCGGTGCGGCATCGCGCCGTGGCCGCCCACGCCGCGCACGGTCACGTCGGCCACGTCCGAAGACAGGCTCACCGGTCCCGGCAGCACGCGGAAGGAACCCGCCGGCACGCCCGGCATGTTGTGCAGCGCGAAGATCGCATCGCACGGGAAGCGCTCGAACAGCCCGTCCTCCATCATCGCGCGCGCACCGCACAGGTTCTCTTCGTCGGGCTGGAAAATCAGGTTGAGCGTGCCGTCAAAATCAGGCTTGTCGGCAATCGCCCTGGCCGCCGCCAGCAGGATCGCGGTATGGCCGTCGTGGCCGCAAGCGTGCATCTTGCCGGGCACGCGGCTGGCGTAGGGCAGGCCGGTCGCTTCGGTGATCGGCAGGGCGTCCATGTCGGCGCGGATGCCGAGGCGGCGCGCGCCGCTGCCGCGCTTGAGCTGGCCCACCACGCCGCTCTTGCCGATGCCGGTGTGGACCTCGTAGCCCCATTCCGCCAGCAGCGTCGCCACCAGCCTGCTGGTCGCGCCGACCTCAAAGCCCAGCTCGGGCTGCGCGTGGATCTGGCGGCGGATGCCGACGAAGGTCTCGGCGTCGATGCCGATGGCCGGCAGCAGGTGGGGCAGGTACTGGAACGGCTGGAGCGTCGGTGCGCGGGTCATGGGATCGGTCTCCGAAAATGTATAGGGTTCAGTGGGCGCGGCTCAGTGGGCGCGGATCTCGCGGATGCGCAGCACGGCGAGCAGCGTGATCACGCCGCAGGCCAGCATGTAGAGGGCCGGCGACATCGGGTTGCCGGTGCGGGCCAGCATCCACGTGACGATGAATTGCGACGAGCCGCCGAACACAGTCACGCCCACGCTGTAGATCACCGACAGGCCGCTGGCGCGCACGCCGGCGGGGAGCATCTCCAGCATCATCAGGAACATCGGCGTGGTGCCCAGGTTGACCAGCGCGGTCAGCAGCGCCGACACGCACAGCACCAGAGGCACGCTCGGGTAGGCATTGATCAGCCAGAACGCCGGGTACACCGCCAGCATGCTGAGCACCAGCGATGCCACCACCAGCGGCTTGCGCGCGACAAGGCGGTCGGCGAGGCGGCCGGCGAACAGCGACACCACCGTCAGCGTCAGCCCGGTGACGCAGCCCGACAGGAACGACAGCGACGCCGGCATATGCAGCACGCGGATCATGTAGGTGGGCATGAAGAACACCACCAGGTACATCGTCGCGGTGCCGGCCGTGGTCGCCAGGATGCCCTTGAGCACGGTGGCGCCGTGGTTGCGGAACAGCTCGCCGAGCGGGCTCGGCGCGTGAGCGTCGGCCTGGTGGGTTTCATCGAGGTGCGCGCGGATATACAGCCCCACCGGCGCGATCAGCAGGCCGGCCAGGAAGGGCAGGCGCCAGCCCCAGCTTTCCAGCGACGCGGTCGGCAGCACGGCGTACAGCGTGGCGCCGGTCAGCGCGCCCAGCAGCGCCGAGATGCCCTGGCTGCCGAGCTGCCAGCTGACGCGCCAGCCGCGGCCCTTGACCCCGCCTGCCTCCATCAGCATCGCGGTCGAGGCACCGATCTCGCCGCCGAGCGAAAAGCCCTGCAGCAAGCGGCCCGCCACGATCATCAGCGAGCCGACCATGCCGGCCGACGCATACGGCGGCGCCAGCGCGATGAACAGGGTACCCAGCACCATCAGGCCAATGGTCAGCGTCATCGCCGCCTTGCGGCCACGCCGGTCGGCGTAGCTGCCGATCACCACGCCGCCGAGCGGGCGCATCACGAAGCCGATGCCGAAGGTGGCCACTGCCAGCAGCAGCGAGCCGTAGGGGCTGTCGGAGGGGAAGAACAGCTTGCCGATCAGCAGCGAGAAGAAGCTGTAGACGGTGAAGTCGAACATCTCCAGCGCATTGCCCAGCGAGCACGCCGCGATCAGGCGGAACTGGCTCTGGTTGCGGGGCGTGCTTGCGGCTGTGGCGGGGGCGGCCGCAACGCTGGCAGGCGTCGCGAGGGTGGCGTCGTTCATGCAAGGTCTCCACGAACTGGTGGGGGGCTGCACGCACGGCGGACCGGTGTTGTCGGGGCCCGGTGAGCAGGATCGGCTCGCGCGGCAGTCAGGTTGGCAACCTGTGGCGCTGAGTATTCAGGCAAACGGACCAGGACAAAAAATCATATATTTTCATCCTGATAACCAAATTGAATCACCGTCATAACCGGTGTCCGCCCGGTATCGGGAAAACTACTGAAGGGCGCCTGCAAAGCCTTGACCGATGCGGCGAAGGGGCGGAAGTGCGGCCCGCGGCGCGCGTCGGCGCCGCGCTCGTCGATGGGGCGTGTTGCCCCGCGCCGGGGCATTCCGCATGGCAACGCACGGCACCCTGGAACAGGAAACGGAAACGATGAAGCTGCACCAACTGCGGGTCCTGCTGGCCGTGGCCGAGCACGGCAGCATCCACGAAGCGGCGCGCGCGCTGCATATCTCGCAGCCTGCGCTGTCCAAGGCCATCGCCGAGCTGGAGCGCGAGCTGGGCGTGACGCTGCTGTCGCGCTCGGTGCGCGGCGTCAGCCTGACCGCCTACGGCCTGGCGCTGGTCAAGCGCGCCAGCGTGGTCGAGCAGGAGCTGCGGCACGCGCTGGAAGACATCGAGTCGATCCGCGGCCATGCCGAGGCAGAACTGAACATCGGCTTTACCGCCGTGGCGTCGAGCGGCCCGTTGCCTGCGGCCATCGCGGCATTCCGGCAGCGCTTCCCCAACGTCGCGCTGCGCGGCTTCGAGCTGCGCCCCCAGCAGATCCAGGAAGGGCTGCGCGAGGGGCGGCTCGACCTGGGACTGATCTCCACCAACAGCGGCCCCGGCTCGGCGTCGCTGCAATGGGAGCCGCTGTTCTCGGTCGGCATGAAGCTGGCGGTGCGCGCCGGGCACCCGCTGCGGCGCACACGCCGGCTGCGGCCGCTGCTGGACGCCGACTGGCTGGTGCTCGACCCGGTCGACGATGCCGGCAGCCCGCTCGCCAGCCTGATGCGGCTGCACCGGATGGAAATGCCGCGCCGGGTGGTGCAGAGCGCGTCCAACCTGCTTGGGCTGCAGCTGGCCACGCGCACTGACCTGATCAGCATGTGGTCGGACTTTGTCTTCCACGGCACTGGCGGCCCGCTGCAACTGGCCAGCGACCAGCTGGTGCCGCTGCCGATCCAGGACGAGTTGCCGGATTTTCGCGTGTTCCTGGTTTATCGCTCGGTCGACCTGATGACGCATGTTTGCGCCGAATTCAGCCGCGAAGTGCGCCACTGTGCCCGTGAGCGCCGCGATGCGCCGCCCGCCATGCGCCGGGCCCGATCCGCTTCATAAGCGCCGCCGGGGTGCCACGGCGGCGCCGATGCCGCACAATGGCGCCCGGGAGACTGATATCCGATGGACAAACTCAAGCAAATCGAAGCCTTTATCGCCGTGGTGGAGCACGGCAGCATGGCCGCCGCGGCGCTGACGCAGAACGTCACGCCGGTGATGATCGGCCGCCGCATCAACGCACTGGAAGCGCGCATCGGCGTCAAGCTGCTGCACCGCTCCACGCGCCGCATCGCCGTGACCGAGCAGGGCGCGGTGTTCATGGAGCAGTGCAAGAAGGCGCTGTCCGACCTGGACCGCGCCGAGATGCTGATCGCCGAAGGCAAGCACAAGGCCACCGGCCACCTCATCGTGTCGGCGCCGGCCGCGTTCGGCCGCAAGCACGTGGCGCCGCACGCGCCGGCCTTCCTGGCCGCCAACCCGGAAGTGCAGATCTCGTTCAACCTGACCGACCGCGTGGTCGACCTGGTGCGCGAGGGCTATGACGTGGGTATCCGCATTGGCGGCGCGATCGACCCCAACTTCGTCGCGATCAAGCTGGCGCAGAACAAGCGCGTGGTGTGCGGCACGCCGGCTTACTTCGCCAGGTACGGCGTGCCGCAGACGCTGGACGACCTGGAGCACCATAACTGCCTGGCATTCAACCTGCAGGGCGGGCAGCAGCGCGGCTGGTACTTCAGCCAGAACGGCAAGGCCGTGACGGTGCGGGTCAATGGCAACCTCGACTGCAACGATGGCGAACTGCTGCACCGCTGGACCGGCGAGGGACTGGGGCTGGGCTGGCGCTCGACCTGGGAAATCCTGCCGCAGCTGGAGAGCGGCGAACTGATTACCGTGCTCGACGAGTACGCGCTGCCCGACTACGACATCCTCGCGGTGTACCCGCAGCAGCGCCCGGTGCCGGCCAAGATCCGCTTCTTTATCGAGCACCTGAAAGCGCAGTTCGCGCGCCCCGGCTACTGGATGGCCGGCGGCAACGGCGACTGAGGGCGGCCGGGCGCAACGAATCGAGACGCCATGGCAGCCTGGCTGGCCGACCTCGTCGTCATCGTGCACGGCCTGTTTATCGTGTTCGTGGTGGCCGGCGGCCTGCTGGTGCTGCGTTGGCCGCGACTGGCGTGGGTACACCTGCCCGCCGCGGCGTGGGGCGTGCTGATCGAGTGGTCCGGGTGGATCTGCCCGCTGACGCCGCTGGAGAATGCGTTGCGTCGTGCCGCGGGCGAAGCGGGCTACAGCGGGGGCTTTGTCGAGCGCTACCTGTTGCCGCTGATCTATCCGGCGGGCCTGACGCCCGCCGTGCAAATGTGGCTCGGCCTGGTGGTGCTGGTGGTCAACGTGGCGGTCTACGCGGTGTGGTGGCGCCGCCGGCGCCGCCACTGAGCTGCAGGCTTCAACGCGCCGGGTTAAAGCGCGGCGCGCGTTTCTCCATGTTGGCCAGCACCGCTTCTCGCTGGTTGGGCGAGCCGACCAGCCGGTCCTGTTCGTCCGATTCGGACTGCAGGATGGCGGCATTGTCGCCGCGCTCGACCACGGCCATCAGCCGCTTGGCCGCGCGGACCGCATCCGGGTTCTTCTGCGCCACCTGGCGCGCCGCCTCCAGCGCCGCGGCGCGCGGGTCGTCGGCGACGTAGGTGGCGAGCCCCAGTTCGCATGCTTCGGTGCCGCTGAGCACGCGCGCGCTGTAGACCAGCTCGCGCAGCACGTCAGGGCGAACCAGCCCGCGCGTCAGCACCATGCCGGCCATGTCCGGCACCAGCCCCCACTTCATCTCCATTACCGACAACTTCGTATCGGGCGCGACGTAGCGCACGTCGGCGCCCAGCGCCACCTGGAGGCCACCGCCGAAGGCCACGCCGTGCACCGCCGCGAACACCGGCACCGGCAGCTCGCGCCACACCATGCAGGCATATTGCGGGCGGTTGGAAATGCCGTTGGTGCGCTTGCCGAGCCGGCCGCCGCCGATGCTGTCGCTTTCGCTGCTGCCGCCATCGCCGGACAGCATGCCGGCCATGCGGCCCATGTCCAGGCCCGCGCAGAACGCGCGGCCTTCGCCCGACAGCACCACGGCGCGCAGGTCCTGCATGCGTGCCAGTTGCTCGCCGGTTTCGATCAGCGCATCGAACATCGCCTGGTCGAGCGCATTCATCTTGTCGGGACGGTTCAGGCGGACGTCGGCGACGCCGCCTTCGATGGTGACGATGATCCGTTCATTGCTGCTGGCGCTCATGCGCGGGCTCCTTGGGTTTGGTGTTGCCGGTTCAGGCGCTGCGGGCCGTGTCGACGGTCGGCAGCACGTAGTCGCGACGGACGGTCTTGCATGAGACCAAGCACGATGTCTCCCAGGTGCTGTTTCCCTTGCCCCGGCGACGGCCGTCGCCGGGGGGGCTGCAAACGTGCTGCGAACGTGCTGCAAACGGCGAGGGCGCTGCTCAGCGGCCCTTGAACTGCGGCTTGCGCTTCTCGATGAAGGCGGCGACGCCTTCCTTGCAGTCTTCGCTGCGGCTGGCGCGCGATTGCAGCGTGGCTTCGACTTCCAGTTGCGCGGCGAGATCGTTGCCGAAGCTCTGGTTCAGGGCTTCCTTGATCATGCCGTAGGCCAGCGTCGGCATGGCGGCGAGGTGGTGCGCGAGCTTGCCGGCTTCATCCTGCAGCGCGCCATCGTCATGGACCTTCCACACCAGGCCGATGCGGTGCGCCTCCTCGGCGTCGATCTTCTCGGCCAGCATGGCCAGCGCACGGGCGCGCATCTCGCCGGCGTAGCGCGGCAGGAAGTAGGTGCTGCCGGCATCGGGAATCAGGCCGATCTTGGAGAATGCCTGCAGGAAGCTGGCCGAGCGGCCCGCCAGCACCACGTCGCCGGCCAGCGCCAGGCTCATGCCGGCACCGGCGGCGACACCGTTGACCGCGGTGATGACCGGCTTGGGCATCTGGCGCAGCGCCAGGATGATCGGGTGATAGCGCTCGCGCAGCATCTGGCCGGAATCCTGGATGCCGTTGCCGCCAGCCTGGCGCGCCGCGAGGTCGGCGCCGGCGCAGAAACCGCGGCCCGCGCCGGTGATCAGTACGGCGCGCACTTCGGCGTCGGCGGCGGCACGATCCACGCCTTCACGCAGGTCGCGCATCAGGTCGGCGTTCATCGCGTTGAGTACGTCCGGGCGGTTCAGGGTCAGCGTCGCCACGCCTGCGCTGGATTGGTAGAGCACGGATGCTGTCATCGTTGGATCTCCATGAATCGTTGTGGTTGCTCTTGTGTATTTGTCGGGTCGGGTATCAGCGGTTGGGCTTGAGCGCATCGGCCGATGCGTCGCCCAGCTTGCTGCCGCCATCGCAGTCGAGGATGGTGCCGGTCACGTAGTGCGCGTTGTCGCTGCTCAGGTACATCGCCGCGTCGGCGATATCGTCCTTGGTGCCGTAGTCGCGCAGCGCCAGGCGGGCCTTGTAGCGCGCCTCGACCTCCGGCGTCGGCGCCAGCCGCGCCATGCCTTCGGTATCGGCGATCGGGCCGGGCGAGATGCCGTTCACGCGCACGCCGGCCGGGCCCCATTCCATTGCCAGGCACTTGATCAGCATGTTGATGCCGGCCTTGGCCGCGCAGGCGTGGGCCTGGAACATCATGGCGTTGACGCCTTGCGGCGCGGTGATCGCGATCAGCGATGCGCCCGGCTTGCTCAGGTAGTCGAAGCTGGCGCGGAACACGTTGAAGGTGCCGAGCAGGTCGATGTCGACCACGGTCTTGAACGCATTGGCCGACATGCCGACCACTGGTGCCAGGAAGTTGCCGGCGGCCCCGGAGATCACCACGTCGATCGGGCCGAGCTCCTGGCGCGTGCGCGCCAGTGCCGCTTCCACCGCGGCATAGTCGCGAACGTCGGCCGCCATGCCAATCGCGGTGCCGCCCGCGGCGGCGATGCCTTCGGCAGCGGCCTGGATGCGGTCCTCGGTGCGGCTGATCAGCGCCAGCTTGGCGCCGGCGCGGGCGAAGCCGTGCGCGATGCCGAGGTTGATGCCGGAAGAAGCACCGGCGATGAATACGGTCTTGCCGGCGAAGGCGTCTGCGCGGAAGGCACTGGGCATGGTTAGTCCTCTTGATCGATGGTCAGGGCAATGCGAGGGGCGGACGCACCCGCCAGAAGCGGGGCGGGGCGCTCAGGAAACGAAAACCGGGAGAGGGTGCGAACGCAGGCCGGACGGCCGCGCGGGCGCGGTGCGATCACGCATGATGGGTCTCCATGACGGTTGTTCTGGTGCGCGTCCGCGGCGATGCCGCGGCGCAGGCCTCTGTATTGGGCCCTCGCGATCCTAACCTGAAGGACGCGTTCGGTTATGGCCGCTTTCCGCCAGCGCTGGAGCTGTGTGGCGCGGCAATGTGCGTGACCCCGCACGACCTGCCGGCTGCCCGCGTTTGCGCAAGTGATTGGCCGGAAAGGGAAAATGCCGCGCGGCGGCATCGTTTGCCGGGGCCCGCGGGCCGGCGACGCTCAGCGCCGCAAAAGCCAGCCCTCAGAAAAAAGAAAGCCCGCACACCGTTGCAGCGTGCGGGCGGCCTTCCGGCAATGATGCGCGGAAGGCGGAGTGCTCATGAAGTGCGCCCCCGCGTCTTCATGGCGAGGACAAGTGTGCCCCGGCGCGGCCCAAGCCGCTTTGACTCACGTCAAGCGCTGCTCAACGGCCGACTCTGGTCCTACGCCAGCAGCGCCGCGACCAGGTCCTTGCCCCGCGCCACCGGCGGGGTTTCCTCGAAATGCAGCGCGCCTTCGACATGGCCGAGGTGGTCCACCATCAGCGCGACGGCGCGCTCGACATCGCCAGCCCGCGCGGCCTCGATGAACTCGCGATGCTCGTCCGACGAGCACGCCGCATCGCGCCGCGACTGGTACAGCATGGTGATGACCGCGCTGCGCGCCGACAGCTCGCGCATCATCTCGGTCAGCACGCCGTTGCCCACCACCTCGGCCAGCACGATATGGAAATCGCCCAGCAGACGGGTGCGCACCTGCGCATCGTTGCCGCCCAGCGACTTGCGCTCGGCGGCCAGGTGCTTGTCGATGCGTTTGTAGTCGGCCGCGGTGGCCTTGGCGACGAACTCTCGCGCCAGCGCCGCTTCCAGGATGCGGCGCACGGCGAAGACCTCGCGCGCCTCTTCCGCGCTGGGCTTGGCGACGAACGCCCCTTTGTCCGGCACGATCTGGATGACCTTGTCCTTGCTCAGCATCAGCAGCGCCGCGCGCACCTTGGTGCGGCTGACGCGGTAGACGCTGGCCAGCGCCTCCTCGCGCAGCTTGGTGCCGGGCGGCAGGCGGTGCGAGACGATCGCCGCGACGATGTCTTCGGCGATCGCTTCGGCGGTCATGTCAGGATCGATATGCTCGGGCATGGCAGCGCACTTGCGCAGGGGCTGCGCGTTGGGGAGATGCCGTGATTCTAGCGCCCCGCGACGGTGCCGGGCACGGCGGCCGGCGAAGCGGCAGCGGCCACGTCCTCTGCCATCGCGGCCAGGCCGGCATCGAGGTCGGTCGCCTCGATGGTGCCATTGAGCACGCCATGCGCCCGCGCCCGGTCGATATCCTTCTCCCACGCGGCCACCACCACGGTCGCCACGCAGTTGCCGATCAGGTTGCCGAGCGCGCGCGCGATGCCGATAAACCAGTCCACCGACAGCACCAGCACCAGGCCGATCGCCGGGATTGCCGGATGCGCCGACAGCGTCGCCGCCAGGATCACGATGGCCGAGCCCGGAATGCCGTGCGCGCCCTTGGAGGTGACCAGCGCCACCGCCAGGATGCCGAGCAGGTCGCCCATCGCCAGCGGCGTGTTGGTTGCCTGCGCGATGAACACCGCGGCCAGCGTCAGGTAGATCGAGAACGCGTCCAGGTTGAACGAATAGCCGGTCGGGATCACCAGGCCCACCACGGACTTCTTGATACCCATGAACTCCAGCTTCTTCATCACCTGCGGCAGCACGCTGTCGGACGAGGCCGTGCCCAGCACCACCAGCAGCTCGGCGCGCAGGTAGCGGATCAGCTTGATCACCGAGAAGCCGCACACGCGCATGATGGTGCCCAGCACCACCAGCACGAACACGATCACCGCGCCGTAGAACAGGAACACCAGGAAGCCCAGTTGCTTGAGCGAGCCGATGCCGTACTTGCCGACGGTGAAGGCCACCGCGCCCAGCACGCCCAGCGGCGCCAGCTTGATGATGAAGCCCATCATCTTGAACAGCGTGTGCGAGAACGTGTCGATCAGCCTGACCAGCGGCCTGCCCGGCTCGCCCACCAGCGACAGCGCGCAGCCGAACAGGATCGACACCAGCAGCACCTGCAGCACGTCGCCGTTGGCAAAGGCGCCGAACACGGTATTGGGGATCAGCTTGAGCAGGAAGTCGACCGTGCCCTGGTCTTTCACCTTGGTGGCGTTGTCGATAAAACCGGCAATGGCCGACGCGTCGAGCGAGCGCGGATCCACGTTCATGCCGACGCCGGGCTGGAACACATAAGCCAGGAGAATGCCCAGCGCCAGCGCGATGGTGGTGACGATCTCGAAGTACACCACCGCCTTGATGCCGACGCGGCCGACCTTCTTCAGCTCGCCGGCGCCGCAGATGCCGGCCACCACCACGCAGAACACGATCGGGCCGATCAGCATCTTGATCAGCTTGATAAAGGCGTCGCCGAGCGGCTTGAGCTTGGCTGCGAATTCGGGGAAGGCAAGGCCGAGTGCGGTGCCGATCACCAGGGCGATCAGCACCTGGCCGAACAGCGAACGGGTAAAGCGGGTGTGCAGGCGTGGTGTGCCCGGGCGGTTCTGCGAGGGAACTGCGTGCTGCATGGTTGTCTCCGTGCCGGGCCGGTCCTGTGCATGTGCGCTGGCTGGCCCATTTCGATCCAGGAATCACCGGCGGCCCCGTACTGCTCTGACGGCTGGGTGGGCTGCCGGCCTTACGTCTCGGGCGGGGCTCCGGGTCGGGAGCGCGCCACCGCGCGGACAGCCCCCCTGTTGGGGCGGAATCCACGCAATCCGTTGTCCGGACCGGATTGTCCGCAGCGGATTGTCTGAACGTGGAACCGAATATAGTGCATATCATTTTTGTATGCAATTTTTGAATTCACTGTGCTACCATGAATCGCACAGAATAGAGCTTCGGCCTGGGCGTCCCGCCCGCACTGGCACCCCGCCAGCCACGCCGCCGCGGCTTTCAAGTACATCCAGCAGGAGACACGCATGGCAGCAAATCCGTCGTCGGCCAGCATGCCGACAACCGCGCCGGCAGCCGCAGAGGTAGGCACGCGCATCATGGCCTGGGCCGATACCCTGGCCGTCCACACCGAGCAGCCCGGCATGCTCACCCGCACCTACCTGACCGAGGCCCACCACGGCGCCGCCGCGCAGCTGACCGAATGGATGCAGCAAGCCGGCATGACGGTGCGGCGCGATGCCGCCGGCAACGTGATCGGCCGCTATGAGGGCACCACGCCGGACGCGCCGGCGCTGCTGACCGGCTCGCACTTCGACACCGTGCGCGACGGCGGCCGCTATGACGGCAACCTGGGCGTGATCCTGCCGATTGCCTGTGTGGCCGAGTGGAACCGCCAGGGCAAGCGCTTCCCGTTCGCGCTCGAAGTAGTCGGCTTTGCCGAGGAAGAGGGCGTGCGCTTCAAGGCAACGCTGCTGGGCAGCCGCGCCATTGCCGGTACCTTCGACAACAAGGTGCTGGACAATGTCGACGACAGCGGCAAGACCATGCGCGAAGTGATGCGCGAGGCTGGCTTCGACGCCGCCGACCTGCCTGCCGCCAAGCATGACCGCAGCAAGGTTGCCGCTTTCATCGAGGTGCATATCGAGCAGGGTCCGGTGCTGCTGAACGAGGGCCTGCCGGTCGGCGTGGTCACCGCGATCTCTGGCGCCACGCGCTTTATCGTCGAACTGGAAGGCCTGGCTGGCCACGCCGGCACGGTGCCGATGGACATGCGCCGCGATGCCGCCATGGCCGGTGCCGAAATCGGCCTGTACATTGAAAAGCGCTGCGGCGGCAAGCCGGGCCTGGTCGGCACCGTCGGCCAGTTCAACGTGCCGAATGGCGCCACCAACGTGGTGCCGGGCCACGCGGTGTTTTCCATCGACATTCGCTCGGGCATCGACGCCGAGCGCGAGGCCGCCGTCAACGACGTGCTGGCCGAGATCGAACGCGTGTGCGCGCGCCGCAACGTGCGCGTGCAAGTGCGCAAGACCCACGAGGCGAACAGCGTGCCTTGCGCCCCGTGGCTGCAAGAGCAATGGGCCGCCGCCATCGCCCGCCAGGGCGTGCCCGTGCGCCATCTGCCGTCCGGTGCCGGCCATGACTCCATGGCCATTGCCGCCATCGCCGATGTCGCCATGCTGTTCGTGCGCTGCGGCAACGGCGGCATCAGCCACCATCCCACCGAAACCATGACCGCCGAGGACGCAGCACTGTCCGCGCGCGTGTTCAGCGATTTCGTCGAGCACTTCCGGCTGCAGCAGTAAGCCAGCGCCCGCAAGCCCACCCGAACCCTCCTGAGAAGTTACGAGAACAAGTCATGACCGCACGAGACAATATGAACCCCACCGAAACCACGCTGACGCAGTTCATCGACCAGCACCGCCCGCAGCAGGAAGCCTTCCTGGCCGAGCTGGTCAAGGTGCCCTCGGACAACCCGGCAGGCGATTGCGATGCCCACGGCAAGCGCGCCAGGGAACTGCTGGAGGGTCTGGGCTTTGCCGTGGAGGCGCACAAGGTCCCCGACGCGCAGGTGAAGGCAGCCGGCATGATCAGCGCCACCAACCTGATCGTGCGCAAGCAGTTCGGCACGGGCGGCCCGACCATCGCCATGAACGCCCACGGCGACGTGGTGCCCCCGGGCCTGGGCTGGACCAAGGATCCGTACGGCGGCGAGATTGCCGACAGCGAGCACGGCCCGGTCATGTACGGCCGCGGCGTGGCGGTGTCCAAGTCGGACTTCGCCACCTACACCTACGCCGTGCTGGCGCTGATGGAAGCCGAAAAGCAGGGCGCCACGATCAACGGCGCGGTCGAACTGCAGTTCACCTATGACGAGGAAACCGGCGGCGACATCGGTCCCAAGTTCCTGCTCGACAACAACCTGAGCAAGGCCGACTACGCCATCTCGGCCGGCTTCTCGTACGGCATCACCTCGTCGCACAACGGCTGCCTGCACGTCGAAGTGACGGTCAAGGGCAAGCAAGGCCACGCCGCCATGCCGCACACCGGCGTCGACGCGATTGAAGCCGCCACCCATATCCTGCAAGCCATCTACGGCCTGCGTGCCGAGCTGGCCACGCGCAAGTCGAAGGTGCCTGGCATCGACACCGCCACGCTGAACGTCGGCCTGATCAAGGGCGGCATCAACACCAACGTGGTGCCTGACCTGGTGACCTTCCGCGTTGACCGCCGCATGATCCCCGAGGAAATCGGCTTCGACGCCGAAGGCGAAATCCGCGCCGTGGTCGAGAAGGCCGCCAAGGACCGCCCGGGCATCGAAGTGAAGGTCGAGCGCATCATCCTGGCCGAGCCGCTGTCGGAACTGCCGGGCGTCGAGAAGCTGATTGGTGCCCTGAAGAGCCGTGCCGAGTCGGTGTTCGGCGTGGAAATCCCGGTGCAGGGCGTGCCGCTCTACACCGATGCCCGCCACTACACCAAGCGCGGCATTCCGACGGTGCTGTACGGTGCCGGCCCGCGCACGCTGATGGAAGCACGTGGCCACAACTCGGACGAGAACCTGCGCCTGAACGACCTGAACCGTGCGACCAAGGTGGTGGCGCTGGCGTTGTCGGACCTGATGAAGTAAGCGAGTCGTTCCGGACGACTGTCATCGGCATTGCTCGCTTGCAGCATGAAAACGCCACGGGCATTGCCGTGGCGTTTTTTTGTTTCTTCAGCGAGAGCTACCAGAGGATGGCGGCCAGTTGTCGCGATGTGTGCCGCTTCCGCCTACTCCGGCAGCGTCTTCGCCCCCGTCCCCAGCATCCGCTGCATCAACACCGTATCGATCCACTGCCCATGCTTATAGCCGACCGCTTCCAGCCGGCCCACGGTTTGAAACCCCAGCCGCTCATGCACCGCCACCGAGCCAGCACCTTCGCCACTGGCGGTGCAGGCGACCACCGCGACCATCTGGCGCCACGGCCCGGTCTCGCAGCGCGCGATCAGCGCTGACAGCAGCGCCTGTCCCAATCCCTCGCCCACGCAGCGGTGGTCGATATAGATCGAATCCTCGATAGCGAAGCGGTAGGCGCTGCGGGTGCGGTAGGCCGACGCATAGGCGTAGCCCAGCACCTCGCCATCGCGCTCCGCGACCAGGTAGGGCAGGTTCTTGCGGTGCACCTCGGCGAAGCGCAGGCGCATGTCGTCGACGGTCGGCGGCACTTCCTCGAATGAAGCGCGGCCGTGCAGGACATGGTGCGCGTAGATGGCGTGGATGGCCGGCACGTCGGCGGCGGTGGCGTCGCGCAGCGTGAACGGCTTGCGGGCGGGGACAGGACGTTTGGTGGCGGTAGCGGTTGTCATTGCGGAAGCAAGGCCTGTGGCCGGATGCATGGACTTGGGGCAACGCAGGATGCGTGCCCGACACTTGTGGCTTTGTACCTGCGCGCAGCCCGTTGTGTTGTATATAGTGCCGTTGGATTTGCACCGCATTAGTGCCACCGCCCAAGCGTGGGGCGCCCATCAACAAGAAAGGACACCTGCCATGATCACGATCTACCACAACCCCCGCTGCTCCAAGTCGCGCGAAACGCTTGCCATGGTCGAAGAAGCCGCCGGGCGCCTGGGTGAGCCGGTGGAAATCGTGGAGTACCTGAAGAACCCGCCGTCCGTGCCGGCGCTGCGACAGCTCAACACCATGCTGGGCGTGCCGGTGCGCGAGATGATCCGCGACAACGAGGCGCCTTACGCCGAACTCGGCCTGGCCGATCCCGGCCTGACCGATGCCGAGCTGCTGGCCGCCGTGGCCGATAACCCGATCCTGCTGCAGCGCCCGGTGGTCGTGCGCAACCGCCGCGCCGCCATCGGCCGCCCGCCCGAAAACGTAGTGCCGCTGCTGGCCTGAACCGGCCGCCGGAATAAAACCGGCCCCCACGAGCTGTGGGGGCCGGCCGGTCTGCGAGACAAACAGCTTCAGGCGGGTCGTCTAATGAACACCCAGCCAGTGCATGGCCTCCTGACCGAAAGCGATGGCCGCGAGCACGACCAGCAGTACCACCAGTGTCACCGTACTGACGTACAGCGTGGCCTTGGCGACTTCGGCGTCTTCATCCGAGGTGTGGTGATGGGTGATGGGCGTGGCGCCCTTCGGGTGCGACCCATGCGGCCAGTGAATCCGGCCGGCCAGGTCTCTCAAGTGCAGGTCGGTAGGAAAACGCATGATCGACACCTCCTCGGCAGGCGCCGCGCGGCTCCGGGCAACATCGGTCAGGCGGATGATGGCGGGTTGCGCAATTGCGCCGAATAGTCGGTTGGCTCGTTTCGCCCGGTGCGCCACATCCACTTCTACTATAGGCGGGTTGGCGGCAGATGCGAGAGCGCGGCCTGCAAGGGGCGTGCCGCAGCACATGCCGCGCTGCGGCAACGCGTCAGGGCTTTGGATCAGGCTGTGAGGACTCGCTCGCGCCATCGGCCACGGCCGGCGCCAGGCTCGCCAGCGACGCTTCCTGCGCGCGCAGCGTTGCCAGCATGTTGCAGAACAGCGCACCCTGTTCCAGCGCATCGTCCAGCGCCACATGGGTGTGGGGCAGCGGATCCAGCCATTCCTTCGGGAATGCCGCTTTCACGGTCTTGCGGTAAGGCCGGCCTGTCAGCGCAAAGCCCAGCGTCTTGATGTCCAGCGCGGCCCAGCCGAAGGGCGAGCGCCCGGCGAAGCGCATCATGTACCAGAACATCCAGGTGAAATCGAAGCCGGCCGGGAAGGCCACGAAGACCGGCTTGCCGGGCAGGCTCTCGACCCACTCCACGTAGCGCACCATCACGTCCTCCGGGCGCTGCAGGTCGCGCCGGCAGGCGCTCCAGGCCTCGGGCTGGGTCTGCCACCACTGCATCTGCACCGGATGCCCCGCCGCGCCGGGCAGCGTCTCCAGGTTCGCCGAAAACGTGCCGATCACCGTCTTGTCCGCCAGCATGGCCGCCGAAGCGAACGACAGCATCGAGTGCGGGCCCGGAATGGGGCCGTCGGCCTCGACGTCGGTGCTGACGTAGATTTCCGGCCGGGCGTCGGGCAGCTGTCGCTTGGCCATGGCGTCAGCCCACGTCGATCAGGTGGTCGGCCACGTAGGGGTTGTTGCGGCGCTCCTCGCCGAAGGTTGAAACCGGGCCGTGGCCGGGAATGAAGGTCACGTCCTCGCCCAGCGGCCATAGCCGCGTGCGGATCGAGCGGATCAGGTCGGCGTGGTTCCCGCGCGGGAAATCGGTGCGGCCGATCGAGCCGGCGAACAGCACGTCGCCCACCACCGCCAGCTTGTTGGCGCGCGAGAAGAACACCACGTGGCCGGGCGTGTGGCCAGGGCAGTGGTAGACCTCTAGCGTTTCATTGCCGAACTGCACGGTGTCGCCGTTTTCCAGCCAGCGGTCGGGTTCGAAGCTTTCCGCATGGCCGAAACCGAAGCGCCGCGTCTGGTCGGGCAGCTGCTCGATCCAGAAACGCTCGTCCTGCTGCGGCCCTTCGATGGGGATGCCGAATTCGCGCGCCAGCGCCGCGGCACCGGCGCAGTGGTCGACATGACCGTGCGTCAGGAAGATTTTCTGCAGCGTGACCCCTTGCTCCCGGAGCGCTTCGCGGATGCGCTCGAGGTCGCCGCCGGGGTCGCAGACGGCTGCGGTGCCGGTGCTTTCGTCGATCAGCAGCGAACAGTTTTGCTGGAAGGGGGTGACCGGAATAAGGAGGACTTTCATCGGTGATTTTTTGTGATCCATGCGGCATGTACAACTCGCGCCGCACGCGCCGCGACAGTGTCGAAAAACTGGCCGGCATTCATGCTTTGCATTGTAGCGCCAGGGGCTAAATTGTTGCGGCGCATGACTGAATGAGACGTAATGACCACTCAGTTACAAAATCGCCCAATCGCCCGCAATCCCTTGTCACGCCGTGGATCGCGGGCGAGATAGATCCCGTTCGTGCGAGATCGAACAGATTTCGTAACAAAATGAAAGAGATAGTCAGCAATAGTCAATGCTAGACTCGCGCCCATGCTTAATTTCACCGCCCTCACCAAGCGCTGGCAACGGCTGGCCAAGCTCGGGACATGCAGCGCATGCGCCCTGGTGCTGGCCGCTTGTGCCACGCCCCCCGAGGGCGACAATGCGGACGTTGCCGGTACGTCGAACGCGGTGCCCACGCGCGCCGCGAAGAACGCCGGCAAGGCTGGCCGCAACGACGCGGACAGGAGCGCCCGTGCGTCGTCCGAAGGCGGCAGCTGGAACCTGTTCGGCTACGACCCGGACGAAGGCCGCAGCGGCAGCTCGCTCGACGGCCTGCGCGCGGACATCGGCACCTTCGAGCAGCGCGGCGTCGCTTCCTGGTACGGCAAGGGCTTCCATGGCCGCAAGACCGCCAATGGCGAGCGCTTCGACATGCGCGCGATGACCGCCGCCCATCCGTCGCTGCCGCTCGACAGCTGGGTGCTGGTGCGCAACCTGCGCAACAACAAGGTCGCGGTGCTGCGCATCAACGACCGCGGTCCTTACCACGGCAACCGTGTGCTGGACGTGTCCATGGGCGCCGCCCGCCGGCTTGGCTTCGTCGAACGCGGCGCCACCAACGTCGAGATCCGCCGGCTGACGCGCACCGAAGTCGCGGCGCTGGGCCCGCAGATCGATGCCAGCGGCACCGAGGCCGGCGATGGCAGCGGCGACGACGATGTCTCCGTGCCCGAACTGGCCAACTCGCTGGCGCCCGCCAAGGCGCGCAAGGCCAAGGCCAGCGGCAAGACCGTCAAGCGCAAGCGCCACTGACGCCGGCAGCGCCCGATGCATGCCACCGCGCGCTGACACCTCTCCGTTACTTTCCCCGCATCGCCCCGGCGCCGTCGCCCGGGCGGCTTCAGTCCCCGCTGTTTCCGGAACGTTGCGCCAGCGCCAGCTGGTAGAGCGCGTCGGTGCTGGCCCCGGTAATCGCGGCCGCCAGCTTGGCGGCGCGCTTGGCCGGCAGTTCCGCCAGCAACAGTCCCAGCACGCGCTGCGCCTCGGCATCCGGCGCACCGTCCGCAGCCGCGTCACCACCGGCGCCTTCCACCACCAGCACGAATTCCCCTTTGGCCCGGTTGGGGTCGGCCGCCAGCCACGCCGGCGCCTGCGCTGCGGTCACCACCGCGATGTCCTCGAACAGCTTGGTCAGCTCGCGCCCGACCAGCAGGCGGCGCTCGGCCGGCAGGCCGGCGGCAAGCGCGGCCAGCGTGTCGGCAATGCGGTGCGGCGCCTCGTAGCAGACCCAGGCATGGTCCAGCGCGGCGAGCCGCGCGATGGCCTCGCCGCGCGCCTTCGGTTTGCTCGGCAGGAAGCCGACGAAGGTGAAGCGGCCTTCGCCGGCGTCGAGCATTTCGCCCGCCACCGACAGCGCGGCCACCGCGGCACTGGGGCCGGGCAGGGGCACCACCGGGTGGCCGGCGGCGCGCACCGCCTCGACCAGCCTGGCGCCCGGATCCGAAATGCCCGGCGTGCCGGCGTCCGAGACGTAGGCGATACGCTCGCCCGCGGCCAGCCGCGCGGCAATGCGGCCGGCCGCCTCGCGCTCGTTGTGCTCGTGCACGGCCACCAGCGGCCGCTGCAGGCCCACGCGCGACAGCAGTTGGGCGGTATTGCGGGTGTCTTCGCAGGCCACCGCGTCGGCCAGGCCGAGCACATGCAGCGCCCGCAGCGACAGGTCCGCGACATTGCCGATGGGCGTGGCCACGACATACAGCGTGCCGCCCGGGTACGACTGGCCGGCCGCCAGCGAGATCCAGTCACTCATTGAGAACTTCCGTCGATGCCATCATTCAAATCCACCACGCAGCTGACCGGCGCGCAGGCGCGCGGGATGCGGGCGGAGGACCGGGCGCTGGCGCATTTGCGGCGCCAGGGCCTGCAGCCCGTGATCCGCAATTATCGCTGCAAAGGCGGCGAGATCGACCTGGTAATGCGCGCGCCGGACGGCACGCTGGTGTTCGTGGAGGTGCGCCAGCGCAGCGGACGCGGTTTCGGCGGCGCCGCCGCCAGCGTCACGCCAGCCAAGCAGCGCCGCGTGCTGCTGGCTGCGGCACACTACCTGGCCACGCTGGCGCAGTTGCCGCCGTGCCGGTTCGACGTGGTGGCGCTGGAGCCGGGCCGGCTGGAGTGGCTGCAGCACGCGTTTGACCTGGACGCCGCAGCAGCTGGTACATAATGCGCGCTGGCGCGCGAGGCAGCGCGCAACTGCCAATGAAAGGCCACAGAGCCATGAGTATCGAGAGTATCCAGCAACAATTCCTAGACAGCGCCGAGACCAAGCGACAGGCCGCGGCGGCAATGGCCCCATATATCGACGCCGCCGTGGAACGCATGGTCGGCGCGCTGACCAGCGGCAACAAGATCCTGGCGTGCGGCAACGGTGGCTCGGCGGCCGATGCGCAGCACTTCGCGGCCGAGCTGGTGGGGCGCTTCGAGCGCGAGCGCCCGGGCCTGGCGGCGATCGCGCTGACCACCGACAGCTCGATCCTGACCGCGATCGGCAACGACTATGACTTCAGCAAGGTATTTTCCAAGCAGGTCGAGGCCCTGGGCGTGCCCGGCGACATCCTGCTGGCGATCTCCACCTCGGGCAACTCGGCCAATGTGATCGCCGCGGTCGAGGCGGCGCGCCAGCGCGAGATGGCCGTGATTGCGCTGACCGGCAAGGGTGGCGGCGTCATCGGCGGCCTGCTCGACGAATTCGATATCCACGTGTGCGTGCCGAGCGAGCGCACCGCGCGCATCCAGGAAGTGCACCTGCTGACGCTGCATTGCCTGTGCGACGGCATCGACGAGGCATTGCTCGGGGAAGCCTGAGCGCGCTCGCCTGCTTCCTCACTTCCGACCCAATTTCCAACATCCAGCCACAGCAAGGACCGCATGACGAACCTGCCCACTACGCCTGAACCCCGGACCGGCGCCGCCGGCACCGGCCGCATCCTTCGCGCCACGCTGACCGCGGCGGCGGTGCTGGTTTCCGCCACTCAGCTGGCCGGCTGCTTCCCCGTGATCGCCGGCGCCGTCGGAACCGGCGTGACCATGGCCACCGACCGCCGCCCGGCCGCCACGCAGACCGTCGACCGCGGCCTGCAAATGGAAGCCGAGAGCACCATCAACTCGCGCTACAGCGGCCAGGCCCGCGTCAACGTGACCGTGTTCAACCGCAAGGTTCTGCTCACCGGCGAGGCCAGCAACGACAGCGTCAAGCAGCAGGTCGAGCAGTACGTGCGCGGCCTGCAGAATGCGCGCGTGGTGATCAACGAGCTCGAAGTGGTCAGTTCGCCCGGCTTCATGACGCAGAGCCAGGACGCTTACCTGACCAGCAAGGTCAAGACGCTGCTGATGACCGCGGATGGCGTGCCGTCGAACTCGATCAAGATCACCACCGAGAAGAGCGTGGTCTACCTGCTCGGCGTGGTCACCCAGCAGGAAGGCGACCGCGCCACCGACGTGGCGCGCAACGCCTCCGGCGTGACCAAGGTCGTCAAGGCATTCGACTACGTCAACGACACCGAGCGCGCGCGCCTGGATTCGGCCTCGACCGCGCAGAACCCGTCGATGGATGGCACCGTCGGCACGCCGGCGCCGGTGCAGTCGGTGCCTGGCGTGGGCGGACCGGTCGATGCGCCGGCCAGCACGCCCAGCCAGGTGACTACCAGCCCGGTAAGTTCGCCGGTCTCCTCGCCCGTTGCGCTGCCGCCGGGCCGGAGTCTGCCCTGAGCGGGCTGACTCGCTGCCGATCAACGGCGTCCGCACATGCGGGCGCCGTTTTTCGTTCTGCGGTTTTCACCGCACACCGCCCGCTTCCGATGTGATACGGTTGCCACGCCCGCCGGCATCTTGCCGATGCCAGCGCCCGGCATCCCCACACGGAGCGAGACCATGACAACCATCCCCCGGCCCGCTGTGATCGTGCGGCTGGCAATGCTGGCCTCGGCGCTGTGCGGCGCCCAGCCCGCGCTGTCCGCCGATCCCGCGGCCTCTGTCCCTGCCTCGGTTCCCGCCGCAGTCCCCGCCATCGACGCCGCCCAGCGCGCACGCAGCCATGCCGCCGCCTGCACCAGTTGCCACGGGCCATCCGGCCGTGCGCCCGAAGGCAGCACCATCCCGTCGCTGGCCGGACGCCAGCAGGCCGAACTGATGGCGCAGATGCAGGCGTTCCGTTCCGGGGCACGCCCGGCCACGGTGATGCACCAGATCGCCAAGGGCTACACCGACGACCAGCTCGCCGTGATCGCGGCGTGGTTCGCCAACGTGCGTTGAGGGGGAGAGCGCCATGCAACGACGACATTTCCTGGGCGCCGCCGGCGCCGCGGTGCTGGGTTCGATGGGCTCGATGGGCGTACTCGCGGCGAGGGCCGCGGCGCCGGCCAGGGTGGTGGTGATCGGCGGCGGCTACGGCGGCGCCACCGCCGCGCGCTACCTGCGCGAGTGGAGCGGCAATGCCATCGAAGTCACGCTGGTCGAACCCAACCCTGTGTTTATCTCCTGCCCGCTGTCCAACCTGGTGATCGGGGGCAGCCGGCAGATGGGCGACATCACGCTGTCGTACGACCAGCTGGTGCGCCGCCACGGCGTGAAACTGGTGCGCGACACTGCCGTCGCCATCGATCCGGGCAAGCGCACGGTGCGGCTGGCCAGTGGCAGCACGCTGTCCTACGATCGCCTGCTGCTGTCGCCCGGCATCGACCTGATGAGCGATGCGCTGCCCGGCCTGAAGCGGCCCGGCGGCGACCAGGTGCTGCACGCCTGGAAGGCCGGCCCGCAGACCGTGGCGCTGCGCCGCCAGCTGGAAGCGATGCCCGATGGTGGCACCTACGCCATCACCATCCCTACGGCACCGTACCGCTGCCCGCCCGGCCCATACGAGCGTGTTTGCCAGGTGGCGCACTATTTCAAGCAGCACAAGCCTCGCAGCAAGGTGCTGGTCCTGGACGCCAACCCGGACATCACGTCCAAGGCCGGCCTGTTCCGCAAGGTGTGGGCGGGGCAGTATGCCGGCATGGTCGAGTACCGGCCGCAATACAACACGGTCGACGTCGACCCGGCCACGCGCACGCTCAAGTTCGAGGTGCAGGAGGACGTGCGCGCCGACGTGATCAACGTGCTGCCGCCGCAGCGCGCGGGCGCGATCGCGGTGGCGACGGGGCTGGCCACGGCCAATGCCAAGTGGTGCGATGTCGATTTCGTCACATTCGAGTCGCGCGCGGCGCCCAATATCCATGTGGTCGGCGACGCCATCCAGATCGCGCAGCTGATGCCCAAGTCCGGCCATATGGCCAACCAGCATGGCAAGGTGGCGGCGGCGGCGATCGTGGCGCTGCTCTCGGGCCGGGCGCCGGACCCGCAGCCGCTCTATAACAACACCTGCTACAGCTTTACCTCGGACCGCGAGGCGGTGCATGTGGCGAGCGTGCACCGCTACGATGCCGCGCAGAAGACCATGCTGACCGTGCCGGGCTCGGGCGGGCTGTCGGACGCGCCCAATACGCTGGAGGGGGTGTACGCGCTGTCGTGGGCCAAGGGCATCTGGTCGGAGATGCTGGGATAGGCACTGGCATTAGGCACTGGCGTTAGGCACTGGCGTAAGGCCCTGGAAGTTCGGAGCGCGCCAGGCGCCTCATGACAAAACCGCAAGAACGTGCAATGCCGCGCGCGGGGCGGCTGGTAGGCTTGGGGGTTTGATCGCCCCCCCAATCGCCATAGAGACCGGCCATCCAGGCCGCCCCCGCCATGCAAGCCAGAGACCGTCTCCTCGCCCTCGCCATCGTCTGCGTCTGGGGCGTCAACTTCGTCATCATCAAGGTAGGGCTGGCGGGCATGCCGCCGATGCTGCTCGGCGCATTGCGATTCCTGCTGGTGGTCTTCCCCGCGATCTTCTTCGTGCCGCGGCCGCGCGTGCCGTGGCGCTTGCTGCTGGCGTACGGCGTGACCATCAGCCTGGGCCAGTTCGCCTTCCTGTTCTACGCGATGGCGGTGGGCATGCCGGCCGGGCTGGCTTCGCTGGTGCTCCAGTCGCAGGCGTTCTTCACGCTGGCGATTGCTGCGCTGTGGCTGGGCGAACCTGTGCGCTGGCACAACATCGCCGGCATGGCGGTTGCCGCCGCCGGACTGGCGCTGATCGGCTCGGGTGCCGCCGCCAGCACCGGTGGCATGAGCGTGGCCGGCTTCGTGCTGACGCTGTGCGCGGCGTTCTGCTGGGCCAGCGGCAATATCGTCAGCAAGAAAATCGGACCGGTCGACCTGCTGGGACTGGTGATCTGGGGCGCGCTGGTGCCGATCGTGCCGTTCACGCTGCTGTCTCTGTGGGCGGAAGGGCCGGCGCGCATCGTGCAGAGCGTCACGCATGTGTCGGCCATGGGCGTGTTCGCCGTGGCGTACCTGGCATTCGCCGCCACCGTGTTCGGCTACACCATGTGGGGCCGGCTGCTGACGCGCTATCCCGCCAGCCAGGTGGCGCCGCTGACGCTGCTGGTGCCGGTGGTGGGACTGGTGTCGGCGCATGTGTTGCTGGGTGAAGACCTGTCGCCGGCGCAATGGGGGGGCGCGGCGGTGGTCATGGCGGGGCTGCTGCTCAATGTGTTCGGCCGGCGCCTGTGGGCGGGCAGGGCAATGCAGCGCCGATAGGCCACCACCCGGCGCCACCGCTGGCAAACCATGATTGGTGCCGCGCAGCCATGGCCGGCACAATCATGTTGTTCTGCATCATTGGGTAAACACCATATGCGCATTCACGCATATACGAATATATTGGATGGCATGGAAGAGCTGGATCGCGTATTCGAGAAGGTGTCGGGCTACTTCAGCCTGCTGGCGGAGCCGACGCGGCTGAAGATCCTGCACGCCTTGTGCGATGGCGAGAAGCCGGTCAGCACGGTGGTCGAGACGGTGGGTTCGTCGCAGACCAACGTGTCGCGGCATCTCAACGCGATGTACCGCTCGGGCGTGCTGTCGCGCCGCAAGGAGGCCAACCTCGTCTTCTACGCGATTGCGGACGAGAGCGTGATCGAGCTGTGCCGCACCGTATGCGTGCAGGTGGCCAGCCGGCTGGAGGACAACGCCTTGCCCTCCGGCGCGGTCGACCGCTTCATGGCGCAGCCCGAGGCAGCGCCCGCGCGCAGGCGCCGGGCGGCAAGCTGAGCGCGATCCGGCTCTTCCGGCCAATCGATAGCTGTTGCGCGACCGCGCGGCGGCACGAATAACAGGCAGCGCGGCCCCCACGCACGCAAGCTGCCGGAGGAGACGGCATTGCAGGAACGGAACCGGCCCGGGCGCATCGTGCCCGCGCCCGAGCACTTCGTCAGCGCATCGCTGCAGCAGGACATCGGCCGGCACGGCCTGGACGCGCCGCGGCGCGACTTCCTGCGCAAGAGCTTCCTGGGCGCCGCGGCAGGTATCGCCGCCGCCACCGCCGGCCGGCGCGCGCTGGCGGCGGACGGCGATCCCGCCATCCTGGAGCCGCAGCCCTGGGCCACTTCGCTCGGGCAGCCGGTCGCGGCGCGGCCCTATGGGCAGCCTTCGGTCCATGAAAAGAACCTGATACGGCGCGAGTCGCCGGGCCTGACGCGCGTGGCCGCGGCGTCGGTCGCCTTCGCGCCGCTGCAGGGCTTCTTCGGCATCATCACCCCCAACGGCCTGCATTTCGAGCGCCATCACCAGGGCTGGCACGATATCGACCCGGCCCGCCACCGCCTGATGATCAACGGCCTGGTGCGCACGCCGCGCGTCTACACCATGGACGATCTGATGCGCCTGCCGGCGGTGTCGCGCATGCATTTCATCGAGTGCGGGGCCAATACCGGCATGGAGTGGGGCAACGTGGCCGTGCCCACGGTCCAGTACACCCACGGCATGCTGTCCTGCTGCGAATTCACCGGCGTGCCGCTCAGGGTGCTGCTGGACGACGCCGGCGCCGACCTGCGCCGCGGCCGCTACCTGCTCGCCGAGGGCGGCGAGGGCTCGTCGATGACGCGCACCATCCCAATGGCACTGGCCGACGAGATCATCGTGGCCTGGGGCATGAACGGCGAGATGCTGCGACCCGAGAACGGCTACCCGCTGCGGCTGGTGGTGCCGGGCGTGCAGGGCGTGTCGTGGGTCAAGTGGCTGCGCCGGCTGGAGGTGGGCGACCAGCCGTGGAACGCCAAGGACGAGACCATCCACTACGTGGACATGATGCCGGACGGCAAGCTGCGCCAGTACACCTCGATCCAGGAGTGCAAGTCGGTGATCACCACACCCTCGGGCGGACAGCAACTGGTGGGCAAGGGCTTCTACAACATCAGCGGGCTGGCGTGGTCGGGGCGCGGGCGCATCCGGCGGGTCGATGTGTCGACCGACGGCGGCCGTAACTGGCGCACCGCGCGGCTGGAATCGCCGGTGCTGTCGAAGTGCCTGACGCGCTTCAACCTGGACTGGGTCTGGGATGGCAGTCCCGTCATCCTGCAGAGCCGCGCCATCGACGAGACCGGCTACGTGCAGCCGAAGATGGCGCAGTTGCGCGCGGTGCGCGGCACGCGCTCGATCTATCACAACAACGCCATCCAGAGCTGGCAGGTGGCGGCAGGCGGCGAGGTGTCCAATGTCCATGTGGGCTGAGCGCCGCACCGCCTTGCTGGTGTCAACGCTGGCGCTGGCCGCGGCCTGCGCGGCGCCGTCCTGGGCCGCCGGCACGGCCGAGGCCCGTGCGGCAATTGGCCGCACCGCTACCCCGGCCGAAGTGGCCGCCTGGGACATCGACGTCCGCCCGGACTTCAAGGGCCTGCCCAAGGGCAGCGGCACCGTGGCGCAAGGGCAGAAGGTCTGGGACGGGAAGTGCGCGTCCTGCCACGGCGATTTCGGCGAGTCCAACGAGATCTTCACGCCGCTCGTCGGCGGCACCACGGCCGAGGACATCAAGCGCGGCCGCGTCGCCGCCATGACCGGCAACCAGCCCTACCGCACCACACTGATGAAGGTCAGCACGGTCAGCACGCTGTGGGACTACATCCACCGCGCCATGCCGTGGAACGCGCCCAAGAGCCTGTCCGTCAACGAGGTCTATGCCGTCACCGCCTACCTGCTGAACCTGGGCGAGATCGTGCCGGCGGACTTCACGTTGTCCGACGCCAATATCGCCACCGTGCAGCGGCGCATGCCCAACCGCGACGGCATGACCACCGACCACGGCTTGTGGCCGGGACGCGGCCGCCCGGACACGCGCAATACCGCCTGCATGAAGGACTGCGCTGGCCAGGTCGCGATCGCCTCGGCGATGCCGGACTATGCCCATGACACGCATGGCGACCTGGCGCAGCAGCAGCGCGGCTTCGGCCCGGTGCGCGGGGTTGCGGCCCATGGCGCAGCGCCAGCGGGTGCCGCATCCGCCGCTCCAGCGCCCGCGCCGGCTGGCGCCAGGCTGGCCAGCCAGTACCAGTGCGTGGCCTGCCATGCGACGGACCGGAAGCTGGTCGGCCCGTCCTTCGCGGATATCGCAGGCAAGTACAAGGGCCAGGACGCGCACGCCGCGCTGGCCAGGAAGGTCAAGGCAGGCGGGCAGGGCGCCTGGGGCAGCGTGCCGATGCCGCCGCAGCCGCAGATCCCCGATTCGGACGTCCATGCCATGGTGGGGTGGATTCTTGAGGCAAAATAGCGGGCTGGCCGCCGCAGTGCCCCCGAGGCGGCGGCCGGTGTGTGCCGCGAAGCAGCTTGCAGTCCTTGCAGTACGCCGAGCGGCCTTTGCCGTCCCCACGGCTTTACAGAGCTTGGAGAGCTTAACAATGAAGCAGTTTGTCATCGCAGCGCTGATGCTGGGCGCCGCCGCATCGGCCCACGCGGTCGATGCCGCCAAGGCACAGGAAATCGCCAACAAGAACGCCTGCATGGGTTGCCACCAGGTCGACAAGAAGCTGGTCGGTCCTTCCTACAAGGAAGTCGCCACCAAGTACAAGGGCGACAAGAACGCCCTCGCGACCCTGAGCAAGAAGGTCAAGAGCGGTGGTTCGGGCGTCTGGGGCCCGGTGCCGATGCCGGCCAACGCCGCCATCAGCGACGCCGACCTGAAGACCGTGGTCGAGTGGGTGCTCGCAGGCGCGCCCGCCAAGTAAAGCCTGACCGCCCCGCGCGGGCAGTCCACCGATGCAACGGGCCGGACGGCGCAAGCCGACCCGACCTGGACAGATCCAGCGGCCGGCAATGTACCGGCCGCAAGCAGGGCACAAGCACGACACAAGCAGGACACACCAACGAGTACCGCCAAAGCGGACGCAAGCCGATTGGGACGGAGTAGCCGGAGAGATAAGAAATGAATTCGAAACGACGAGAAGTGCTGCGGGTCACCGCTGTCCTGTCGCTGATGGCCGCCACCGGCCTGATCAGCGAAGCGCAGGCGGCCGAATGGAACAAGACCGCCTTTGACGGCAAGAGCGTTGCCGACGTGATCAAGGCACTTGGCGGCAGCGGCACCGAGAAAAGCACCGCCATCACCTTTAACGCCCCCGACATCGCCGAGAACGGCGCCGTGGTGCCGGTGGCCGTGACCAGCACCATCCCGGATACCGAGCAGATCGCGATCCTGGTGGAAAAGAACCCCAATACCCTGGCCGCCGATTTCATCATCCCGGCCGGCACCGAGCCGTTCGTCTCCACGCGCGTGAAGATGGGCCAGACCTCGGTGGTGCACGCCGCGGTCAAGGCCGGCGGCAAGTGGTACGTGGCATCGAAGGAAATCAAGGTCACGCTGGGCGGCTGCGGCGGCTGAGGCCGGCCCCCCTTATCCCCGTAACCAAGATTTCCGCCAACTGCAACCGGAGAAACACATGGCAGACCCGATGCGCGTACGCGCCACCGAGAACGGCGGCGTGGTTGATGTAAAGATCCTGATGAAGCACGACATGGAGACCGGCCAGCGCAAGGATGCGTCCGGCAAGGTCATCCCGGCCTGGCATATCCAGACCGTGACCACACAGTGCAAGGGCAAGGAAGTGTTCCGCGCCCAGTTCGGGCCGGCGGTGTCCAAGGACCCGTTCCTGAACTTCAAGTTCAAGGGCGGCGCCAAGGGCGACAAGGTCACCGTGACCTGGGTCGACAACAAGGGCGACAAGCGCACCGACGAAGCGACCATCGCCTGACGCTGCCCGATCCTGGTCCCGGGTTACGGCCGGGATGTCGCCGGCAGGCCGCGCCGTCCTCTGCTAAGGTTCGGGGCGGAATGCCGGGACGGACCCGGACGGAAGGAGCATTATGCGGCGAGCATTTATTCGAGCATCGGCGGCCCTGGCCGCCATCGGCCTGGCGGCCAGGGCCTCTGCACAGTCCGGCCAGTCGGCGCCGGCCGGTGCCGGCAAGGGCGGGCGCGTGAAGGTGGTGTACCAGCTGTCGGAAGGCATTGACCAGGCCGTGCGCGCGATGGGCAACCTGCGCAACCACCTGAATGGCGCCCCCGGCACCAGGATCGTGGTGGTCGCGTTCGGCTATGGCATCGATTTCCTGGTCGAAGGCGCCAAGGATGCGCGCGGCAACAGCTTCGAAAGCCCGGTTGGCGCGCTGGCCGCAGAAGGCGTGGAGTTCCGCGTGTGCCGCAATACGCTGACCGCGCGCAGGATTACCGAATCGCAGCTGTTGATGGAAGCAAAGGTGGTACAGGCTGGCGTGGTCGAGATTGCCCGCCTGCAGGCCGAGGAAGGCTACGCCTATATCAAGCCCTGAGCCGGGCTGGCGCGGTCTGAAGGCAAGACAAGAGAAGAACGGCCCGTCCCGAAAGGCGCGGCCGCGAGGAGAAGCCCCATGAAATCGATCCGAAGCCTGGTCCGGCGCGCCGCGCTGGCCACGGCCGCCACCGCGGCAGTTGCCGGCGCCGCCGCCGTGCATGCGCAGGGCAGCACCGCCGACGAAATCGCCAAGTACCGCCAGATGCTGGCCGAAGGCAATCCCGCCGAGCTGTGGGAAGCCGCCGGCGAAGAACTGTGGAAAAAGCCGGCCGGCCCCAAGAACGTCTCGCTCGAACAGTGCGACCTGGGCAAGGGCCCGGGCGTGACCAAGGGCGCCTACGCCGAGCTGCCGCGCTACTTCAAGGACGCCGACAAGGTGATGGACCTGGAGCAGCGGCTGGCCTGGTGCCGCACGACGCTGCAGGGGTTGACCAGGGAAGAGGCGACGAAGAATCCGTTCTCCGCGTCGGGCAAGCCGTCCGACATCGAGCGCCTGGTTGCGTACCTGACCGGCGAATCGCGCGGCGTGAAGATGAACGTGCAGCTCAATCATCCGGAAGAGAAGCGCACCTACGCCCTCGGCCAGAAAATGTTCTTCTACCGCGGCGGCGCCTATGACTTCGCCTGCGCCACCTGCCACGCGGTCGACGGCCAGCGCATCCGCCTGCAGGACCTGCCCAACCTGTTGACAGACAAGGGCGCGCAGGCGGCCTACACCACGTGGCCCGCCTACCGCGTGTCGCAGGGCGAGGTCCGCTCGATGCAGCACCGCCTGTACGACTGCCTGCGCCAGCAACGCTTTCCCGAACCCGCCTATGGCTCGGACGTGATCACCGCGCTGACCATGTTCCTGGCCAAGAACGCCAACGGCGGCACCTACGATGGCCCGGCGATGAAGCGCTGACCAGTACGGGAGAGACAACATGCAACGACAATACAAGGCGCTCGCCATCGCCGCGCTGGCTACCCTGGTGGCAACCGGTGCGCACGCACAGGACAACGCCAAGGCCCGCCCCGCCAAGGGCAAGCCCGCCGCCGTCAGCAACGCCGACATGAAGCACCTGATCGAGGACTCGTTTTCCTCCAGGGGCCCGGCCACCGTGGAAGGCGTGCTGAACCAGGACACCATGCAGCAGGCCTGCAGCCAGTACCCCGACCGCAGCAAGGTGCCGGACAAGCTGGCGAAGAAGATCGAGGCCGCCGAGCTCAAGCAGGTGAAATATCCCGCCGACAGCAACTGGCTCGGTGACTGGAAGGAAGGCGAGAAGGTCGCCCAGAACGGCCGCGGCATGCAGTTCACCGACCAGGTCGGCGGCACCAACGGCGGCAACTGCTACGCCTGCCACCAGATGACCAAGGCCGAGATCTCGTTCGGCAATATCGGCCCGTCGCTGTACCAGTACGGCAAGCTGCGCGGCAACTCGCAGGAAGTGGTCAGGTACACCTGGGGCAAGATCTGGGATTCGAACGCCTACTCCGCCTGCTCCAACATGCCGCGCTTCGGCCACAAGGGCATCCTGACCGAAGCCCAGATCCGCGACGTGATGGCGCTGCTGCTCGACCCGGCCTCGCCGGTCAACCAGTAAGCCCGATGCGCGCGCGTGCCGTGCTGCTGCGCTGGCTGCTGGCCGCTGGCCTGGCCAGCGCCGCAGGTGGCGCCGCCGCGCTGGAAGTGGGTGACACCGTGCGCCTGCCCGACGTGCAGACGCTCGACGGCCGCACGCTGCGCGCCGCAACGCTGGCCGGCAAGCCGCTGGTGGTCGAATACTGGGCCTCGTGGTGCCCGTTCTGCGCGATGCAGAACCCGCGCCTGCAGAAGCTGTACGAACGCACGCGCGGCACGCCGCTGCAGGTGCTGGCCATCAGCATCGACAAGGACCCGCGCGAAGCCGCCGACTACATGAAGAAGCGCGGCTACACCTTCCCGGCGACGATGGATTCCGCCGCGCTGCAGGCCGTGTTCGGCAAGCGCAAAGGCCTGCCCGAGCTGTACGTGATCGACGCGCGCGGGCGCGTGGTGCAGAAGGAAGTGGGCGAGATGCTCGAAGACGACGTGGCCGCGCTGGAGCGTTACGCGAAGCCATAGCGATGCGATGCCGGACGCCACGCGCCCACCGGCACGCACTTATCCACAGGAAGAGACATGAACCGACGCGAGTTCCTGCAGGTGCTGGCCATCGCCGGCGCCGGCGGCATGACTTTCCCCCACCACGACGCGCACGCCGCGCAGGCCGCCGAGTCGATGTACGACGTGCCGCGCTTCGGCAACGTCCACCTGCTGCATTTCACTGACTGCCACGCGCAGCTGCGGCCGGTGTATTTCCGCGAACCCAACGTCAACCTCGGCATCGGCGACTACGCCGGCAAGCCGCCGCACCTGGTCGGTGACGCGTTGCTGCGCCACTACGGCATCCGCCCCGGCACGCCGCAGGCGCATGCGTTCACCTATCTAGATTTCAACGAGGCCGCGCGCCGCTACGGCAAGGTCGGCGGGTTTGCGCACCTGGCCACGCTGGTGAAGCGGCTCAAGGCGGGGCGGCCGGGCGCGCTGCTGCTCGATGGCGGCGATACCTGGCAGGGCTCGGCCACGGCGCTGTGGACCAAGGGGCAGGACATGGTCGATGCGGCGCTGGCGCTCGGCGTCGACGTGATGACTCCGCACTGGGAAATGACGCTCGGCGCAGACCGTGTCAAGGAGATTGTCGACAAGGACTTCAAGGGCAAGGTTGCCTTCCTCGCGCAGAACATCAAGACCAACGACTTCGGCGACCCGGTGTTCGATCCTTACGTGATCCGCGAGATCAACGGCGTGCCGGTGGCCATCATCGGCCAGGCCTTTCCGTACACGCCGATCGCCAACCCGCGCTATTTCGTGCCCGACTGGACCTTCGGCATCCAGGAAGAAAACCTGCAGCACGTCATCGCCGAGGCGCGCGGCAAAGGCGCGCAGGCAGTGGTGCTGCTGTCGCACAACGGCATGGACGTCGACCTGAAGCTGGCCTCGCGCGTGCGCGGGCTGGACGCCATCCTCGGCGGCCACACCCATGACGGCGTGCCCAGGCCAGTGGCGGTGAAGAACGCCGGCGGGACCACGCTGGTGACCAATGCCGGCTCCAACGGCAAGTTCCTGGGCGTACTGGATTTTGACGTGAAGGGCGGCAAGGTGGCGGATTTCCGCTACCGGCTGCTGCCGGTGTTCGCCAACTACCTGCCGGCCGACCCGGCGATGGACGCGCTCATCAAGCAGGTACGGGCGCCGTATGAACAGAAGCTGTCCGAAGTCCTCGCCGTCAACCGTGGCGTGCTGTACCGCCGCGGCAATTTCAACGGCACGTTTGACCAACTGATCCTGGACGGCCTGATGCAGGTGCAGGGCGCGCAGATCGCGTTCTCGCCGGGCTTTCGCTGGGGCACCACGCTGCTGCCGGGCCAGGCCATTACCATGGAACACCTGATGGACCAGACCGCCATCACCTACCCGTACACGACCGTGACGGCGATGAGCGGCGAGACCATCAAGACCATCCTGGAAGACGTCGCCGACAACCTGTTCAACCCCGATCCGTACTACCAGCAGGGCGGCGACATGGTGCGCGTCGGCGGCCTGCAGTACACCATCGATCCCAACGCCGGCATGGGCAAGCGCATCACCGCCATGCGCCTGGCCGGCAAGCCGCTGGAGGTGGGCAAGACCTACAAGGTGGCAGGCTGGGCGCCGGTGGCCGAGGAGGCGCGCAACAACGGCGGCGCACCCATCTGGGACGTGATGGCGCAGTGGCTGCGCAGCACGAAGGAAGTCAGCGCACGGCCGCTGAACCTGCCCACGGTCCGTGGCATGGACGGCAACCCCGGCATCGCCGCCTGACTTGCCGGCGATGTTGCGCGGCGTCCTCATGGTGGCCGCCGAGGATTGAAGGCGGCCGGCGAAGTAGGCTACAATCCTCGCGACGGGCCGATAGCTCAGCTGGGAGAGCGCTGCGTTCGCAATGCAGAGGTCGGGAGTTCGATCCTCCTTCGGTCCACCAGGATTCCATACAAAAACAACGCTCGGCATCTCACGATGCCGAGCGTTGTTTTGCTTTGGGCCCCCACCAGTAGACCGGGGCCAGCCGTCAGTTCAGCGAACTGGGATCCTGCGCCGTCTTGCGCTGCTTGGCCCTGGCGACAGCGTAAGAGCCGACCTGCTTCTGCGTGACATAGCCGGTCTTCTTGCGGTCGATCTTGTCGAAGTTCTTCGCCACCTCGGGCATGCCGGCCTCGGCTTCCTGGCGGGTCAGCTTGCCGTCGTGGTCGGCATCGGCGGCCTTGAATTTTTCCGCAAACGCCGCCTTCATCTCCTGGGCAGTCATCGGCTTCCGTGGCTGCGCCGCTTGTGCGGGCTGTGCGGGCTGTGCGGGCTGTGCGGGCTGTGCGGGCTGTGCCGGTTGCGCCGGTTGTGCCTGCGGCTGTTGCTGGGCGCCGGCCTGCCCGGCGAAGAACACGGCAGTCAACAGGGCGCCGGTCACCAGTACGCGTTTCGTCATCAAAGTCTCCTCGCTTGTGTCTTGGAATAGCCGGCCCGTGTCGATGGCCTGGCTTCTGGCCCGGGTGGCAAGGGGCACTCTAGCAGCGGCGACTGTTCGGCAGAATTCAATCTTTTCTGAAGCCGATTGAATCGTTTGATGGCGGCGTGCCGCAAGACGGGCACGCGTTCCGGATGCGCCGTCGGCGGTCAATCGGGCTGAGCCGAAGTCGGACGCCCTCGGCAATGAAAGCCCGCCGTCCTACGCCACCCGCGTCGGCCGCCGGGCTTTCATCGCCGAAGGCCTTACTTGTTGCAGCGCGCGCAGCGACTGCAGCGCGTCTTCCACGGCCTCGATGCCGTCGCGCAGCCGCGCAGTGGCATAGCCGAGCCGGCTTTGCGCATCGGCATCGGAGGTGGACAGTTGTTCCAGTGCATCGACTTCCGCCTGCATCTGGCCGACCAGGCGGCGCAGTTGCGACGTGCTGTGCGAGGCAAGTGACCGAATCGCCATCGTAAAGGCCCTCCTTGCAGTGACCGGCAGGCCGGTCACTGACTACGGTAAGAGCGTCGCATGAACTTCGCCAGCGCTGTTACGAAATCGGCACGATTGCAGTCGGAACTGCCACGCCGTGCGGCAAGATCGGCTACAAAAGAGGGCACATGCTGGCCGCGATGGAGGAAATATCGTCGGTGACCAAGCACGGCTGGCGATCTCCGGCCTGCCACAGCGGGCCCGTGCCAGCATGACGGCCGGGCAGGGCGGCAACGCCAGTGGGGCGCCCGCGTCTCCCGGTCGGCATCGTGGGTGCCTTCCTGGGCTATAGTCGCGCGATGGAATCGGAATCCGAAAAACGCTCTGGCTTCCTGGTCACCGATGTCGGGCGGCTCTGCGGCAAGCGCTTCGACGACCTGCCGAAGTCCACGCTGGACCTGACGCGCACGCAATGCCGCGCGCTGGCTTACCTGGCGGCCGCGGTGGAGCGCTGACCCGTGCGACGTGAACCCATGCAATCCCAATCAGCCAGCCTGCCCGACGACACCACCGCCGCGACCGCGGCCGAAGCCGACGCGCGCCACCGCGCGGGCCGGCGCTGCACGCTGGTCAGCGTGGGGGTCAATATCGTGCTGACTGCGGCGCAGGGCGCCGCAGGCCTGCTCGCCGGCTCGCAAGCGCTGCTGGCCGACGCAGCGCACTCACTGTCCGACCTGCTCTCCGACTTCGTGGTGCTGCTGGCCGCCTGGCAGAGCCGCAAGGATCCCGACGGCGACCACCAGTACGGCCACCTCCGTTTCGAAACCGCGGCGTCGCTGGCGCTGGGCGGGCTGCTGCTGGCAGTCGGCGCGGGCATGCTGTGGGCCGCGGTCGGCAAGTTGCAGCACCCCGGCGGCGCCCAGCCGGTACAGGCGCTGGCGCTGTGGGTGGCGCTGGCCACGCTGGTTGCCAAGGAACTGCTGTTCCGCTACATGCTGGCGGTGGCGCGGCGCGTGCGTTCCGGCATGCTGGTCGCCAATGCCTGGCATGCGCGTTCCGACGCGGCCTCGTCGCTGGTGGTGGCGCTGGGCATCGGCGGCAACCTGCTCGGCTATCACTTGCTGGACCCGGTGGCGGCGATCGTGGTCGGGCTGATGGTGGCGCGCATGGGCCTGCGCTTCGGCTGGGACGCGCTCAACGACCTGATGGACCGTGCCGCCGACGAAGAAACCGTCGCAGCGATCGAGGCGACCCTGCTCGGCACGCCGGGTGTGCAGGGCCTGCATGACCTGCGTACGCGCAAGATGGGCGACCAGGTGCTGGTCGACGTGCACCTGGAGATCGACGGCACCCTGACCGTGGCGCAGGGCCATGCGATCGCGGTCGAGGCACGGCGCCGCGCGCTCGAACACCATCACGTGCTCAACGTGATGACGCACGTCGATCCCGCGCAGGTTAATCCCGCGCAGGTTAATCCCGCATACGCCGCAGGGGCCTCCACCAGAACCGCCGCCGCCGGCCAGGCGGCTGTGGACATCTAGGCCCGCACCTGGGGATAACTCGCCGGACAAGCTGTGTCCCGCCTGGGGGTGCGCTGTGGGACGTATACGAACAACAATCGCGCCGCCGTCGCGGACGTATACGCAAGCGCCCGGCTATCCACGTATACGCATGTGCTGCCGCCGTGGTTATCTTTCTTGCAAGTCCTTGAGGCGAAAGGGAAAAGGTGACTTATCCACGGCGCAGTGACTGGTTTACCTACTACTACTATGTTTACATATGTAAACAATATAAAAACCATCACAAGGACCGTTGCATCGACCGCATCGGTCAGGCGCTGAACAATGCATCGCCTTGCGGCGGACGTATACGTCGCGTGATGAGCGCGGACCATCGTTAACGCTGGTCAACGCGGCACCTTGAACACCTTGCGCGCCCGTATCACTTCCGCCCGCGTCGAGCAGCCGTCCTGGTGGTCGTTAACCAGGCCCATCGCCTGCATCAGCGCGTACATGGTGGTCGGCCCGACAAAGCGCCAGCCGCGCTTCTTCAGGTCCCTGGACAGCGCCGTCGACTCGGGCGAGACCGCCATGGTGCGCAGCACCTCGGGCGTCAGCACCTTGGGCCGGCTGTCCGGATCCGGCTCGAAGCGCCAGAAATAGGCAGCCAGCGACGATTCCGTTTCCAGTAGTTCGCGCGCACGCTGGGCGTTGTTGATGGCGGCCTCGATCTTGCCGCGGTGGCGCACGATGCCGGCATCGCCGAGCAGGCGCTGGATGTCGCGCTCGCCGAAGCGGGCGACCTTGTCGATGTCGAAGTTGGCGAAGGCCTTGCGGAAGGCCTCGCGCTTGCGCAGGATCGTCAGCCAGCTCAGGCCCGCCTGGAAACCCTCCAGGCACAGCTTCTCGAACAGCCGCCGGTCATCCGCGACCGGGAAGCCCCACTCGTGGTCGTGGTAGTGGCAATAGTCTTCCAGCGTGCCGCACCAGCCGCAGCGCACCGGCGCTGTCGTGGCTGCCTGCGCTTCCTTCTTGCTTGTCATGCGCAACCTTTCTCCCATTTCGGTGGATCCGGCGCGGCGGCCGCTCAACTGGCTCGCGGCGCGCCGCATTTGCTGCGATCATGCCCGCACCTGAGACATTGCGGAAGGCTGAAAATGGACATGCGATTGACGACCCTGGATGAAGACGGCTGGGAGCTGGACGACGGCGAGCCCATTGCCGCCGCCCATCCCGACACCTTCTGGATTCCGCCCCGCGAGGAACGTGAAGCGCTGGTGCCGGGCCAGCAGGTCAAGCTGATCTTCCGTATCCTGGTCGCCGCCGACGACGACAGCGAGGAGGTCCATGTCGAGCGGATGTGGGTGATCGTGACCGGGCGCGAGGGCAGCCTCTATACCGGCGAACTGGATAACCAGCCGTATTGCACCGAGGATATGGCGCCGGGCATGCCGCTTTGCTTCGAGGCGAGGCATGTGATCAATATCTACCGGGAAGGGGATGAGGCGGAGTGAGCGCAGCCAACTCCCTGGGCGGGTCAGAAGCTCGCCGCCAGTCCCAGTGAAACCCCCGACACATTGTTGCCGAACACATAGCGCACCACCGCCCGTATCCGCGTGACGAACACCTCGTGCGCACTGGTATCCAGCTCCAGCCCGGTGCCAAGCGTGGTCAGGTAGTTGAAGCCGAGAATGCCTGCCTGGCTGCCGAAATAGTGCGAATGCGACAGCTCCAGCACATAGCGCACCGGCCGGTCGAGCGCGTACAGGCCGGTCGGTGCCCGCCAGCGCGCCCACAGGTTGGCGGTCTGCGCGGTCGCCGTGCCGGTGACTGAACTGGTCGTGCCGCCGAAGCTTTGCAGGTGGATGCTGGTGTAGCGCAGCTCGACGTCGACCTCGTAGTTCTCGCGGTAGTGCTCCAAGTCCAGCATCAACGAGCCGCCCAGGCCGTACGCGTTCAGGCTGCCGCCATCGAGGAAGTTGATCTGGCGGTCCGTCACGCGTTCCACCGCGAACTTGCCGATCGACAGGTCACTGGAGACATTGCCCAGCGAGAAATTGAAGATCGGCCGGATCACAAGCTCCTTGTTGGCGGTGATCGGGAAATCCCAGCCGATGCCGATGGTGCCGGAGAACGTATTCCAGCGGGTCGGGATGGCGCGCGATTCGGTACCGTTGCTGGCAATGAAGGTGGGATCGTAGCGGCTGTAGGCGATCGCGCCTTCGAGGTAGAGGGGGAACGACTTGCTGATGGTGAAGCCGCCGCCGAGCTGCGACATGACGACGCCGGGATCGTCGGTGCTGGCGTTGTTGATGGACAGCGAACTGGAAGTCAGGTCAGGCACCACCGAATACGCCATCAGCGACAGCACCGCGTTGGCGTGCCGCTGCACGTTGGCACCTACGAGCTGCAGCCCGTTGCCGGCCTGGCCGTGCGCGGTACCCGCGGCCAGCAAGCCGAGCGTCGCCGCCACGGCGCGCCAACTGGCAGCGCGGCGCAGGCTGGCGCGAAGCCGGGCGGTCAGCAGGCGTACGGACATGGGCATTCCCCCTTGCACACGGCTTACGCGGCGCGCCGCGAGGCAGCAGCCATTCTAGCCACGCGGGCGGGCGTGGGAGCACTGCGCAAAAGTTTTCAGATCGGGTTGCCGACGAATTGAATCGGGCGCGGGGCCAGGATCAGCCTGCCGGATGGCGGCGAGGTGTCTGCCGCCTGCCGGCATCGCCTGCTTCGGCCGCATTGGCCATGTTCGCCACATTCGCCACTTCGGTCCTGGCCGCCGGCGGGGGCCGGTGGCGGGTCACCCACAGCATCAGCGCGCTGCCGGCCCAGCCGGCAACAAACACCGTATCTCCCACCTGGTTCAGCCATTCGCCGGCATCCGGCTGGCCGGCGAGCGACCACAGCCATTGCGCAGGCAGTCGCGCCGCGATCCACAGCGCGACCGCAGGCACGCTGCCGTAGACGCCCGGCTGCCACCAGTGGGCTGGAAGGGGGAGGCGCCGCCCGGTGCGGCGCAGCAGATTCGGTACCACGATGTCTCCGGCCACCCGGCGCGCAAGGCGTGCTGGCGGCGTCATGCATTGGCGCAGAGGCATGCCGGCGCGGCGCTTGCCCCCTCGGCTGCATCATAGGGTGGCGGCGCCGGCGGCGTCCCGGCATGTCTGGGGCGGTGTGTGGTCTAGCCCACCTCACCTGCGCCAGTTCAGTTTTTTTGCATGAAAGATGCGCAAAAGCGGGCCGTGACGGCGGCCGATCTTTGCCAAACTCAATGGCAAGTACACAGATCAATGAGACCCGACGCCATGCTTCCCGCACTGTTCATCTCGCACGGTTCCCCCATGCTAGCCATCGATCCCGGCCCCACCGGCGCGGCCTTCGACGCACTTGGCGAGCGCCTGCGCGCGCAGCCGCCGCGCGCGGTGCTGGTGGTGTCGGCGCACTGGATCTACAGCACGCTGGCGGTGAGCAGCCGCGAGCGGCAGGAAGCGTGGCACGACTTCGGTGGCTTCCCGCGCGAGCTGTATGCGCTGCGCTACGATGCCCCGGGCTCGCCGGCGCTGGCCGCGCGCGTCAAGGCGCTGGTCGAGGCCGCTGCCATTCCAGGCGCGGGGTTTGTCGGCGAGGACGACGAGCGGCCGCTCGACCACGGCGCCTGGATGCCGATGCGGCACTTCTTCCCGGACGCTGACGTACCGGTGGTGCAGCTGGCGCTGAACCCGTACCTGTCACCCGCCATTCAGATCGAGATCGGCCGTGCCCTGGCCCCTCTGCGCGAGGATGGTGTGCTGGTGCTGGCTTCGGGCAGCTTCACGCATAACCTGCAGGAGGTGTTCGGCAGCGGCGCCCGCCCCGACCAGCACGGGCCGCAGGCCGAACCCTATGTCGAGGCCTTCCGCGGCTGGATGCGCGACGCGCTGGACGAGGCGCTGGCCACCGGCGACACCGGCCGCATTGCCAACTACCGCGCCGAGGCCCCATACGCCCGCCGCGCGCACCCGACCGACGAGCACCTGCTGCCGTTCTACGTGGCGCTGGGTGCCGCGCTGGGGCCGCGGAGCGCAGGCGCCGCAGGTACGATGCCAGCGCCGGCCAGCGTGGCTTGCGTGGCCGATGAGGTCACCTACGGCGTGCTGGCAATGGACAGCTTTGTGTTCGAGGGACTAGGCGCCGGCACGCCATTGCGTGCGGCAGCCTGAGTTTTCTGCAGGCGCTGCTCAGCGCCCATCCCTGCGCGGCGGCAGGTAGCGCCGCGCCGAGCGCGCGCCGGCCAGCGCAATCCAGCCCATGGTCAGTGCCACCACGGCCAGCCCGACGCGCAGGTCGGCCAGGTGCGCCACGCCGCCGATCAGCACCGGGCCCAGCAGCAGCCCCAGGTAGGCGAAGCGCGCCACGCGCGAGATCGCCTCGGCCGGTGCCACGCCGGGCAGCCGCGACGCGGCCACGAAGAAGATCGGCACCATGTTGGCGGCGCCCAGTCCCATCAGCGTAAAACCCACCAGCGCCGCCAGTGGCAGCGGCACCATCAGCGCCAGCACGATGCCGGCAAAGCCCAGCCAGGCGCTGCCGGTCAGCGTGGCGCCATCGCCCAGGCGTGCGCGCAGGCGGTCGCCGCCGAAGCGCCCGCACGCCATCCCGCCGGAGAAGGCGGCGTAGCCCAGGCTGATCCACCCGGCTGGCGCCGCGGTCACATCGCGCATATAGACGCTGGTCCAGTCGTACATCGCCCCTTCGCCGATCAGCCCCAGGAACGCCAGCAGGCCCAGCAGCCACAGCGCGCGCACCGCGTGGTCGCGATGGTGGCCGGCGCCAGGCATCACCGGGTGGTCAGGCAGCAGGCCGGGCATGGCCGCGAGCGCAGCCAACGCGGTCACGCCCGCCATCATCGCCGCGTGCGCCAGCGGCGCCACGTCCAGCGACAGCATCAGCCCGCCGAAGGCCGCGCCGGCCATGCCGCCGAGGCTGAACATGCCGTGCAGCGCCGACATCACCGGGCGCGGGCGGCTGGCCTCCACGGTGGCGGCCTGCGCGTTCATGGCCACGTCGAAGCCGGCATTGGCGATGCCGAATACCACCAGCGCGGGCAGCAGCCACCAGAACGAAGGCATCGCCAGGATCGCCACCGTGGCCAGCGCGAACAACAGCCCGCTGGCTGTCGCCGTGCGTGCGCTGCCGACGCGGGTGACCCAGCGCCCGACCGGCCCCATTGCCAGGAGGGCGCCGCCGGCGACAGCGAGCATCGCCAGCGACAGCATCGCGTCGGACAGGCCGAAACGCGCCTTGATGGTGGGGATATGGACGCCCCAGGTGGCAAAGGTGGCGCCGTTGACGAAAAACAGCGCCATGGTGCCGCGTGTGGCGCGCGCGAGCGCGCCCGGCGTGGATGGGGCGGCGATGGCGAGCGGGGCGGTGCCGGGTGGCGAGTTGGAGTCTGACATCGTGATGCGGGGGCGCGGCCGGCGCCGTCGGCGCGGCCGCAAAAGCCCCTATTGTCGTGCATCCGGGCGACCGGGGCCTGGCGGCGCTACGGCGCGGTATCCGCCAGGCGCAGCAGCCCGCGCCGGTGCAGCGCGTAGCCGAACGCCAGCAGCGCGCCCAGCGCCAGCGCCAGCATCACCCACAGCATCAGCCAGTAGCCGCCCGCCGCCCGCCACATCAGCGCGCCCAGCCACGGCGCGGCGGCCTGCATCAGCAGCACCGGTGTCATCATCAGGCCGTTCAGCGTGGCGTAGTGGTGGCGCGAGATCAGTTCGGGCATGGCCATCGCCCGCAGCATCGTGTTGACGCCGTTGGCGCAGCCGTAGAGCACCGCGGCCACCATCAGCCAGGCGCCGTGGCCGAGCGCGAAGCACAGCAGCCCCATGCTCATCAGCAGGTAGACCGGCAGCGACAGCCGCACCGGGTGGCGCACCGCCGCCCGCATCATCAGCATGCGGCCCACCACCTGCGCCGGGCCGATCAGCGCCGCCACCGCCAGTTGCTGCGACACCGGCAGGCCTTTCTCGGTCAGCATCGGGATCAGGTGCGCGCCCAGCAGCGAGGCCACCACGGCGGTCGCGGTGAAGGCCAGCACCACGGCCCAGAACACCGGCTGGCGCAGCGTGGTGCGCGCGATGCCGGCGCTGCCCGCGTCGGCACCGGCGGTCGGCGTGCCAGTGTAGGTGGGATGCATGGCATAGCGCATGCGCGCGTGCAGCGGCGCGCAGACCAGCAGGTTCAGCAGCGCGAAGCCAACCAGCGTGGGCCGCCAGCCGACATGCAGCACCAGCCATTGCGCCAGCGGCACGAAGATCGTGCTGGCGAAGCCGGCCATCAGCGTGACCGCCATGATCGGCTTCTGGTACTGGTCGCCATAGGCCTGGCGCAGCACCACGAAGGCTGGCTCGTACAGCGTGGTGGCCATCGCCAGCCCGATCGGCACCCACATCAGCAGGAACATGGCGGGGGAGGGCGACCATGCCCACAGCAGCAGCCCCAGGCCGGCAAGCACCGAACCCGCGCCCATCACCCTGCGCGCCGGCGCGCGGTCCAGCAGCCGGCCCACCGCGAACGAGCACATTGCCCACACCAGCAACCCCAGCGAATAGCCGCCCGCCAGGAATGGCCTGGACCAGCCCGTGGTGCGGATCATCGGCTCGATGAAGACGGTGAAGGCGAAGAACAGCGTGCCCCAGGAGATGGTCTCGGTCAGGCCGAGGACCCAGACCAGCCGGCGCGGCGGCGTGGCTGGCTGCGCGGGTCCGGCGCGTGCCGGGCTGGCGTCTGCGGAAGAATCGGCGGTACTGGCGGCGTCCGGATCGGAGCTGGCTTCTAGCGTTGTCATGGCGGGCCCCGGCGGGGGAGTCGCCATGGCTGGCGGCGCGCGGGACCAGTGGCAAATTGTAGCGATCCTGCGCGCACGCTGCGCGACGGTGCGCCGCTTACTGTGCGGTCATCGCCGATGCTGGTGCAGGCGGGCCTTTCAGTTCGACCACGTTGCCGTCCGGGTCGCTGATGTAGAGCGACGGGCCCTTGCCCTCGGCACCGAAGCGCTGCGCCACGTCGCTGGCCTGCACGTCGTGCCGGGCCAGCCACGCGCGCAGCGCGGGCTCGTCGAACGGTTCGATGCGCAGGCAGAAATGGTCGAGGTTGCGACCCTCGGCGCCCGGGCCCGCGCCGCCGGCACGGCCGAGCGGGCCGTCCAGCGAGACCAGGTCGATCAGCGCGCTGCCCGCGCGCAGTTGCGTCAGGCCGAAGTCAGGCTGTTCGCGCTCGACGCTGCAGCCCAGCACGTCGACATAGAAGCGTCGCAGCGTGTCCACGTCGGCGGTGCGCAGCACCAGGTGGTCGAGATCGAGGATGCGGAACATGGCGCGCGTCAGTGGTGCAGGCCGTCGTAGTCGATGACCTTCAGGCTGTCCAGGTCGACATCGTCCAGGCAGCGCACGTTCACGCCTGCCATCGGCCTGCCGTCCTTGTCCTGGCCATCCGCGTACGGGCCGCAGCCGCACACCGGACAGAAGCGGTGCGCGATCTTCATGGTGTTGAAGCGGTAGGTCGACGCATTGCTCTCCGGCGTTTCCAGCTTGAACGTCGCGCGCGGCACGAACCACAGCAGGTGGCCGCGCCGGCGGCAGATCGAGCAATTGCAGCGGATCACGCTCGGGATGCTTTCGGCCTCGACCTCGAAGGCAATGTTGCCGCAGTGGCAGCTTCCGTGGAACGTCATGTCGTCTCCTTGATCCTCAGTCTGTTGCTGCTAGATATCCGGGATCAGCCGCTTGCCCAGGCTGACCGCTTCGTCGGGCGCGTAGCCCAGCTTGCCGTAGAAATCGATCACCGCGCGGTTGCCCGTGCGCACCAGCAGGTTGATCTTGGGGCAGCCGCGTTCGATCAGCAACTGCTCGGCATGCGCCATCAGCACGCGGCCGTAGCCGCGGCCCTGCAGCTCGGGATGTACGGCCACATAGTAGACCCAGCCGCGGTGGCCGTCGAACCCCACCATCGCAGTGGCCACGGGCTGCCCGTCGGCTTCACCGACAAGGAACAGTTCGGGTTGCTCGGTGAGCTTGCGCGCGATATCGCGCCGCGGGTCGTTCCACGGACGGGTCAGGCCGTAGGCCTGCCACAAGTCAATGACGCAGGGTTCGTCTTCAGGACGGAAGGGACGGATCAGCATGGACGGTGGTGCGCTGCAATATGCCGGCACATTGTTAGCTTTTTGACAGTGTAGCGCCGCTACGGATGCCACAATGCCCGCACAACATGACGAGCGGATGTGCGGCCCCCGCACACGCCCCCACAACAGGAGACCCAGCATGAGCGACACCCATGCGCCTGCGCGCGCGAGCTTCAGCCATATGGAACACGGCACCCGCGAGGACTGGGCGGCCATTTCCGCCGAGTTCATGCCGTATGCGCGGGCGCTGCCGGACCGCGTGCTGGCGCACCTGCGGCTGCTCGATGGCGATTGCGGCGGCTTTCCGGTGGACCGGCTCACGCATTCGCTGCAGACCGCGACGCTCGCGCACCGGGACGGGCAGGATGAGGAATACGTGGTCTGCGCGCTGCTGCACGATATCGGCGATACGCTTGGCAGCTTCAACCATCCCGATATCGCGGCGGCGATTCTGAAGCCGTTCGTCAGTGCCGAGAATTTGTGGATGGTGGAAAAGCATGGCGTGTTCCAGGGCTACTACTTCTTCCATCACCTCGGGCTGGATCGCAACCTGCGCGAGCAGTATCGCAATCAGCCGGAGCTGTTCGAGCGCACGGCCGAGTTCTGCCGCAAGTACGATGCGGCAGCGTTCATGACGGACTACGACACGCTGCCCTTATCGTTCTTCGAGCCGATGGTGCGGCGGGTGCTGTCGCAGCCGAAGAATTCGATGTATGTGAAGCCGGGCGAGAAGGAGTTGGCGCAGCCGTAGGGCGGCGCCACGAGCGGACCGATTGTGTTCCCTCTCCCGCAAGCGGGAGAGGGAAGGAACAGCGCGTTACGCCGCGCGCTGCGCCGTCTCAGGATGCCTGAACTGCTCGAGCAGTTTCGCCCAGCGCCCGCGCACCGCCTTCAGGTTGTTTTCCTTCACGTGCCCGAAGCCCCGGATATCGTCCGGAAGGTTGGCCAGCGCGACGGCGGTGTCGTGGTTGGCAGCATTCAGCCCCGCCACCAGTTCATCCAGCAAGGCGCGGTATTCGCCGATCAGCGCGCGCTCGGTGCGGCGTTCCTCGGTCTTGCCGAAGACATCGAACATGCCGCCGCGCAGCCCCTTCATCTTCGCCAGCACGCGGAACAGCGTCATGGTTGATGGGCCGAATCTGCGCTTGACCAGGTGCCCCTTGTCGTCGCGCTTGGCCGTTGTCGGCGGCGCCAGCCAGAAATTGAGCTGGTAGTCCTTGCCCGGTTCGCCTTCGAACTGCGCGCGCAGCTTGTCGAGGAAGACGGGATCGGTATAAAGGCGCGCCACCTCGTACTCGTCCTTGTACGCCATCAGCTTGGCCAGGTTGCGTGCCGCGGCTTCGGTCAGCGGCAGTGGCTTGCCGCTGCCGGCCAACGCGCTTTCGGCCGTGCGCACGCGGTCGATCGCTTCGCGGTAGGTGCGCGCGTAGCCGGCGTCCTGGTAGGCCGTCAGGTGTTCCATGCGGCGGGCGACCAGCTTCTCCAGCATCGCGCCGGTCGAGGTCGGCAGCTTGACCACTTCCGCGCCTTCCGCGGTGGTCTGCAGCTTGCCGGTCAGCGACAGCACGTGCTCCGGATCGTGCGCCATGTGCCGGCCCCAGTCGAACGCGGCCTTGTTCTTCTCGATGGCCACGCCGTTGAGTTCGATGGCGCGCTCCAGCGCCTGCAGCGTCAGGGGGATCCAGCCCTTTTGCCAGGCGTAGCCCAGCACCAGCGGGTTGGTGTAGATGGCATCGCCCAGCAGCGCCACGGCCAGGCCGCTGGCGTTGATGAAGTCGCACTTCTCGCCGACGGCGTTGCGCACGTCCTGTTCCGCCGACAGCCCCGGGAACTGCCACTTCGGGTTCTTGATGAACTCGGCGGTTGGCGTCTGGGCGGTGTTGACCACGGCGCGCGTGCGGCCGGCTTGCGTCTTGGAGATGACTTCGTCGGTGGCCGACACGATGGCATCGCAGCCGATCACCAGGTCCGCCTCGCCCATCGCGATGCGCGTTGCGTGCAGGTCATCGGGGCGCGCGGCCAGTTGCACGTGCGACAGCACCGCGCCGCCTTTCTGCGCCAGGCCCGCCATGTCGAGCACGGTCACGCCCTTGTTTTCCAGGTGCGCCGCCATCCCCAGCAGGCCACCGATGGTCACCACGCCGGTGCCGCCGACGCCGGTCACGAGGATGCCATACGCGCGGCGAATCGCCGGCAGCTCAGGCGCAGGCAGCGCCGGCAGGCTGTCCATCGACACGCCGTGCTGCTCGGGCTTGCGCACCTGTGCGCCTTCGGCCGAGACAAAGCTCGGGCAGAAGCCGTTCAGGCACGAGAAGTCCTTGTTGCACGACGACTGGTTGATCTGGCGCTTGGTGCCGAAATCCGTCTCAAGCGGCTCTACCGACAAACAGTTCGACTTGACCGAGCAATCGCCGCAGCCTTCGCACACCGTGTCATTGATGAAGACGCGGCGCGCCGGGTCCTCCATCGTGCCGCGCTTGCGGCGGCGGCGCTTTTCCGTGGCGCAGGTCTGGTCGTAGATCAGGATGGTGCAGCCCGGCACTTCGCGCAGTTCGCGCTGCACGCTGTCCAGCTGGTCGCGGTGATGGATGTCGATGCCCTGGGGCAGCTTGATCGCCGCGTTGTACTTCTCTGGCTGGTCGGTGACGATGACGATCTTCTTCGCGCCCTCGCTGTGCACCTGCCAGGCGATGTCCTGCACCGACAGCTGGCCGTCCACCGGCTGCCCGCCGGTCATCGCCACCGCATCGTTGTACAGGATCTTGTAGGTGATGTTCACGCCCGCGGAGATCGACGCGCGGATCGCCAGCAGGCCAGAATGGAAGTACGTGCCGTCGCCCAGGTTGGCGAACACATGCTTGTCGCCCGCGAACGGTGCCTGCCCGATCCACGCCACGCCTTCACCGCCCATCTGGCTGAAGGTGCTGGTACTGCGGTCCATCCACACCGTCATGTAGTGGCAGCCGATGCCGGCCAGCGCGCGCGAGCCCTCGGGCACGTTGGTCGAGGTGTTGTGCGGACAGCCCGAACAGAACCATGGCTTGCGCTCCGCCTTTTCCTGCCCAACCACGCGCGGCGTGGCCAAGGCCTTTTCCTTGGCCTCGATGATGGCCAGGCGCGCGGTGATGCGCGCGCGCACGTCCATCGGCAGCTCGAACTTGTCCAGCCGCGTGGCGATGGCCTTGGCGATGATCGACGGCGACAGCTCATAATGCGCCGGCAGCAGCCAGTTGCTCTGCGGGATCGACCATTCGCCGCCCGCGTTGTCCTTTTCGTCGAACTTGCCGTAGACCTTCGGGCGCACGTCATCGCGCCAGTTGTACAGCTCTTCCTTGAGCGCGTACTCCATGATCTGGCGCTTCTCTTCGACCACCAGGATTTCCTGCAGGCCCTCGGCAAACGCGCGCGCGCCATGCGCTTCCAGCGGCCAGACGCAGCCGACCTTGTACAGGCGGATGCCGATCTGCGCGCAGGTGGCATCGTCCAGGCCCAGGTCGGCCAGCGCCTGGCGCGTGTCCAGGTAGGCCTTGCCGCCGGTCATGATGCCGAAGCGCGCGTGCGGCGAATTGATCTCGATGCGATCGATCTTGTTGGCGCGCACATAGGCCAGGCCCGCGTACCACTTGTAGTCGAGCAGGCGCGCTTCCTGTTCCAGCGGCGGATCCGGCCAGCGGATGTTCAGGCCGCCCGGCGGCATGATGAAGTCGTCCGGCAGCACGATCTGCACGCGGTGCGGGTCCAACTCGACCGAGGCCGACGATTCCACCACGTCGGTCACGCACTTCATCGCCACCCATAGCCCGGAGTAGCGGCTCATGGCCCAGCCGTGCAGGCCGTAGTCCAGATACTCCTGCACGTTCGACGGATACAGCACCGGCAGGCCGCAGGCCTTGAAGATGTGCTCGGACTGGTGCGCCAGCGTCGAGGACTTGGCCGAGTGGTCGTCGCCCGCCAGCACCAGCACGCCGCCGTGCTTCGACGAGCCAGCCGAGTTGGCGTGCTTGAACACGTCACCGGTGCGGTCCACGCCCGGCCCCTTGCCGTACCACATGCCGAACACGCCATCGAACCTGGCATCCGGATACATGTTCACCTGCTGCGACCCCCACACCGAGGTTGCGGCCAGGTCCTCGTTGAGGCCCGCCTGGAACACGATGTTGTGCGCGGCGAGGTGCTTCTTGGCCTTCCACAGCGACAGGTCCAACGCGCCCAGCGGCGAGCCCCGGTAGCCGGAGATAAAGCCGGCGGTATTCAGGCCGGCAACGCGGTCGCGCTCCTGCTGCAGCATCGGCAGGCGTACCAGGGCCTGCGTGCCGCTGATATAGATGCGGCCACGCTCCAGCGTGTATTTGTCGTCGAGGGAAACGTTTTCGAGCGCGCGGCGGATGGCGTCGCTGACCGGAGGGGTCAGGGGGGCATTCATAGGTGCTCCTCTATGGGGCGTGTTGTCGGGATCACCGACACCTGCAGTTGTGGGCAATCGCCTCGCGGCCTCTTGTGGAGGCGTTGGGCGGCTGTGTCTCTGCGCGGGATGGTAGCACCGCCGTGCGGTCGGCGGTACCTTGCAGCGCAGCACGAAACGTGCCCGTGGCAACCGTGTTTTCCCGTACGGATGGGGGTTCGCGTGTACACTGCGTTGCATCGAGAACGCCGGCGATGCCGCTCCGCGGTCTTCGATGCACCACATCTGCCGCGCCAGCCTGGTGCAACCTGATTTCCGATTGCCCGTCTCATGCACGGGCAAACCAGCGAATACCCGAACATGACCAATTCCCCCCGCCAGGGCACCGCGACCCTGGCCGTGCTGATCGACGCCGACAACGCGGCGCCCGCCATCGTCGAAGGCCTGCTGGCCGAAGTCGCCAAGTACGGCGTCGCGGCAGTCAAGCGCATCTACGGCGACTGGACCCGGCCCAACCTGGCCGGCTGGAAGGAGCGGCTGCTGTCGCATTCAATCCAGCCGATCCAGCAGTTCCGCTACACCGTCGGCAAGAACGCCACCGACAGCGCCATGATCATCGACGCCATGGACCTGCTGTACACCGGGCGCTTCGACGGTTTCTGCATCGTTTCCAGCGACAGCGACTTCACCCGGCTAGCCTCGCGCATCCGCGAGCAGGGTCTGACCGTGTACGGCTTCGGCGAGCGCAAGACGCCCAAGCCGTTCGTCACCGCCTGCGACAAGTTCATCTACTCGGACGTGCTGCGCGCCGATGCAGATACCGAAGGCGCCGAAGGGGTCGATGGGGCCGCCGCGCCCACGCGCAAGCGCAGCACCGGCGAACTGCGCCAGGATTCTCGCCTGGTGCGCCTGCTGCAGAATGCGGCGCAGGCGGTGTCTGATGAAGACGGCTGGCTGACGCTGGGCAGCATGGGCAACCACATTGCCAAGCAGGCGCCGGAATTCGACTCGCGCAACTATGGCTACGGCAAGCTATCGGAACTGGTGGCGGCCACTGGCCTGTTCGAGGTCGAGACGCGTAACGGCGGCAACAACAAGACCATCTGGATCCGGCTGAAGAAGCGCGGCAAGGGCGGTGGCGAGGGCGATGGCCGCGGCCAGCAGCAGGCCCAGCAGCAGGCCCAGCAGCAGGCCCAGCAGCAGGCCCAGCAGCAACAACCGCAGCAGCGCCAGGTTCAGCAGGCTGTGCAGCAGGAGCCGCGCCGGCAACCACAGCCGGCACCTGTGCCGGCAGAACCGCCCGCTCCGGTCATTGTGCAGCCGGTAGTGGCACCGGTAGTGCCACCGGTAGTGGCACCGGAGCCGGAGCCAGTCCGCGAACCCGAGCCCGAAATGCCATTCGTTGCCGCCGACGTGGTGGAGCCGGAACCGGCCGCGGCATCGGTGCCAGAAGAAGCGCCGCAACCCGAGCCTGCCACCAAGGGCCGCACGGCACGCAAGCGCGCGGCGCGTCGTCCTGATGTGACGTTGAGCGAGACACCTTGGCCGATCGATCAATCGGTGTTCTCGGCACCAGGGACGACGGTGTTGTCGGCGACGGTGGCGACGGCGGCGGAGCCCGAGGCGCCGGCTCAGCAGGAAGTGGTTGTCGAAGCAGCGCCTGCGCCGGCGCCGGCGCGTAAGCCCCGCAAGCGGCCTGGCAAGAAGGCCGAACCGGCCACTGAATAACGCACCGCGCCGGTAGGCTCCGCTCTCCCGCATGCGGGAGAACGGAGCCTACGCGAGCGGCGTCAGGCAATGCAGGCGCCACTGCCGTATCACCGCCTACCGCACCAGCTGATTGATCTCGATAATCGGCATCAACACCGCCAGCACGATCAGCAGTACCACCACCCCCATCGTCAGGATCAGCAGCGGCTCCAGCAAGCTGGTCAGAAACAGCGTGCGCCTTTCCAGTTCCTGTGCCTCGCCCTGCGCGGCGCGGTCGAGCATCACCGGCAGGTTGCCGGTTGCCTCGCCAGATCGGATCAGATGCACCAGCACCGGCGGAAACTGGTTCTGCGCCGCCAGCGCGCGCGCCAGCGAAGCCCCTTCGCGTACGCGCATGTTGGCGTCTTCCACGTTGGCGCGCAGCGCGTCGTTAGTCAGCGTCTCGCCGGCCGCCTGCAGGCTGCGCAGGATCGGCACGCCGGCAGACACCAGGATCGCCAGCGTGCCGGCAAAGCGTGCGGTGTTATAGCCACGAATCAGCTTGCCCAACAGCGGGGCGGTCAGCAGCCAGCGGTGCCATTCCAGCCGCACCGCGGGTTGCTTGAGCAAGCTGCGGATCACTAGTGCAACCACGGCGATGAACGCCAGCGCGGCCCACCACCAGTTACGCACGAAGTCCGACAGCCACAGCATGACGATGGTCAGCGTCGGCAGCTTCTGCTTGGTATTGGCGAACACGCTCACCACCTGCGGCACCACGTATGACAGCAGGAAGATCACGATCGCGAATGCCACCACCGTGACGATCGCCGGATAGGTGAACGCAAGCCGGATCTTCGACGTCAGCGTATTGCGCGACTCGATATAGCCCGCCAGCCGCTCCAGCACCAGCCCGAGATGGCCCGAATGCTCGCCGGCCGAAACCAGCGCGCGGTAGATATCCGGAAAGTCGCGCGGATTCTGCGCCAGCGCCACCGACAGCGAGCTGCCGCCCATCACCTCGGCGCGGATGCCGGCCAGCAGTTCATGCACATACGGTCGTTCGGCCTGGTCGGCCAGCGCGCCCAGCGCTTCGTCCAGCGGCAGGCCGGCCACGATCAGGCTCGCAAGCTGGCGCGTGAAGAGCGCCTGCTCCTGCGTCGACAGCTTGCGCGCGAACAGCTGGCTGCCGCTGCGCGGCGCCAGGCCGGCACCGGCCAGCGCATCGACGGTCAGCGGCGTCAGCCCGCGCGCGCGCAGTTGCGAGCGTGCCTGGCGCGGGCTGTCGGCCTCGATGACGCCGCGGTCGGTCTTGCCGGCGGCGTCGGCGGCTTCATAGCGGAAGGCTGGCATCCGTTGGGCTCCGCCTTAGTCGCGCGTCACGCGCAACACTTCCTCAAGCGAGGTCGCGCCGCTGTCGATCCAGCGCTGCGCGTCGCCGCGCATGGTGTGCATGCCATGCGCCAGCGCCACCTGCTTGATCTCCGATTCCGGCGCCTGCCGGTGGATCATGGTGCGGATCTCGTCGCCGACGGTCAGAAGCTCGTACACGCCCATGCGGCCCTGGTAGCCCGACTGTCCGCACTTGTCGCAGCCGACCGGATGCCACACGTGCTGCAGCGGCTTGCCCTGCGCCTGCAGCGCTTCGGCATCGACCGCAGCCATTCCCTCGGGCAGCTCGATCACTTCCTCGCGCTTGCAGTGCGGGCACAGCCGCCGTACCAGCCGCTGCGCCAGCACGCCCAGCAGCGACGACGACAGCAGGAACGGCTCGATCCCCATGTCGACCAGCCGCGTCACCGCCGAGGCCGAGTCGTTGGTGTGCAGCGTCGCCAGCACCAGGTGGCCGGTCAGCGAGGCCTGCACCGCGATCTGTGCGGTTTCCAGGTCACGGATTTCGCCGATCATCACCACGTCCGGGTCCTGGCGCAGGATTGCACGCAGGGCCTTGCCGAAGGTCATGTCGATGCGCGGGTTGACCTGGGTCTGGCCAATGCCGTCGAGGTCGTATTCGATCGGGTCTTCCACCGTCATGATGTTGGTGGTGCGCGCGTCCAGCCGCGACAGTGCCGCATACAGCGTCGTGGTCTTGCCCGAGCCGGTCGGCCCCGTCACCAGCACGATGCCGTGAGGCTGGCGGATCAGGTGGTCGAAGCCGCGCAGGGTGTCGGGCGCCATGCCGAGCCTGGCCAGGTCGAGCCGGCCCGCTTCCTTGTCCAGCAGGCGCAGCACCGCGCGTTCGCCGTGGCCGGTCGGCAGCGTCGACACGCGCACATCCACCGGCCGGCCGCCCACGCGCAGCGTGATGCGGCCGTCCTGCGGCAGGCGCTTCTCGGCGATGTCGAGCTGCGCCATGATCTTGATGCGCGAGATCAGCGCGCCATGCAATGCCTTCTTGGGCCGCACCACGTCGCGCAGCGTGCCGTCGACGCGGAAGCGCACCACCGACGACGACTCGAACGGCTCGATGTGGATGTCCGATGCGCCTTCGCGCGCCGCCTGCGTCAGCAGCGCGTTGATCATGCGGATGATCGGCGCGTCGTCCTCGGATTCGAGCAGGTCTTCCACCGCCGGGATGTCCTGCATCAGGCGCGACAGGTCGACCTCGCCCTCGACTTCGCCGACCACCTGCGCGGCGCTGCCGTCCTGGCGGTTATAGGCGTCGGACATGGCGAGCTCGAGCGCCTCGGGCTCCAGCACGCGCAGCCGCAGCGCGCCGTGCACCCGGGCGATTTCCGCCAGTGCGGTTGGCGAGGTGGCGCGGCTGACCCATACCTCCAGGCCGTCCGGGCGCTGGTGCGCGATCAGCAGCGGCGCTTCGCGCGCAAAGCCGTACGAAACCAGCCGCGCCGCCATCGGCGAGGGCGGTTCGAGGGTATCGAGGGGAGGGGTCTGGACTTCGCTCGCCATGGCAGGCCTCAGTTCTGGACAGCGCCCGGCGTGACGGCTTCGCCGCGCTGGCTCAGCGGCTGCTGCACGGCCGCGGGCGGCGGCACCGGTTGCGGCTGTGCCGGCAAGCCGGGCTGCTGCGGGTTCTGCGGATTCTGCGGCAGCGTTTGCGGCAGCGGCAGCGGCGTTGCTACCGGGCCGTTCGCGCGCGGATCGACGAACGGCGTGCTCGGCGCGTCGGCCGGCGGCAGCAGCGGCGTGTTGGTGTCGCGCACCATGATGTTAGGCGATACAAAGCCCTGCTGCTGCGCGCGCATATAGTCGTAGCGGTCCGCGGTCAGGCGGTCGGCGGCGCCTGCCGTGCGCATCACATACGGGCGCAGGAACACCAGCAGGTTGGTCTTGGAGCGGTTCTTGTTCTCGTAGCGGAACAGGCCGCCGATCAGCGGGATGTCGCCCAGCAGCGGCACTTTCTGCACGCCGTCGCCATACGAGTCCTCGATCAGGCCGCCGAGCACGATGATCTGGCCATCGTCGACCAGCACATTGGTCTCGATCGAGCGCACATTGGTGGTCGGGCCCTGCACCTGCGTCAGCGTGCCAGCCACCACCGACGACGACTCCTGGAAGATCTGCATCTTGACCAGCCCGCCATCGGTGATCTGCGGCTTCACGCGCAGCGTGATGCCGACGTCCTTGCGGTCGAAGGTCTGGAACGGCGTCACCGAGGCCGCGCCGCCGGTCTGCGCATACGAGCCGGTGGTGATCGGGATGTTCTGGCCGATCAGGATCTTGGCTTCCTCGTTCTCCAGCGTGATCAGGTTCGGCGTGGACAGCAGGTTGACGCTGCCGTTGCTGCCCAGCGCGCGCAGCAGCGCGCCCAGTCCCATCGCCTTGTTGACGATGCCAAGGTTCAGGCCGCCCACGTCCTGCACCAGCCCCTGCGCCGCGGCGATACCGGCGGTGCGGTTGGTGTCGAACAGCGCACCGGCCAGCGTCAGGTTCAGGATGTTCTGCCCGCCGGAGCCGAAGTTGGTGCCGGCAAAGACGTTGTTGTTGCCGCTCGAGGAACTGATGAGGCCCTGCCACTGGATGCCGAGTTCGCTCGCCTGCGTGGCGGTGACCTCTACGATCATCGATTCGATATAGACCTGCGCCCGGCGCGCGTCGAGGTCTTCGATCACGCCGCGCAGGTTGCGGTAGACCGGCTCGCTGGCGGTGATGATGAGCGAGTTGGTCGACGGATCGGCCTGGATGATGCCGCCGGTGGTCGGCTGCGTGCTGGTGCCGAACGACGCGGCAAAGGCCGAGTTGCCATAGGCACCGCCGCCGGTGCCGCTGGTGCCGCTGCGCATGCCGGTCTGGGTGCCGGTGGTGCCGCCGGTGAACTGGCCGCCGGCCGGCGTGGCGACACTGGTCATGCCACCCGCGCCGCCGATGCCGCCCACGCCGCCTGCACCGCCGGTGCCGGGCTGGGTCGAGGAGGCAAAGCTGCTGTCGGCGGCAACGATGGCGCGCAGCGTGGCGGCCAGCTTGACCGCATCGGCATTCTTCAGTGGCACCACCCAGATATTGCCGGGGCGGGCGTAGGGCTGGTCGAGCTTCTCGATCAGCTGGCGTGCCTGCTGCAGCCGGGCGCGGCTGGAGGCGCGGATCATCAGCGCATTGCTGCGCGGCTCGGCTACCACCGAAGTGCGCAGGCTGGCGTCGGCGCCGGGCGCGGCACCGCCGCCGGCAGCGCCCGCCGCCGCGGGGTCCAGCAGCTTCTGCAATACCAGCGCGGTGTCGCTGGCCAGTGCATGGCGCAGCGGCACCAGTTCGACCTCGCCGGTGGCCGGCGCGTCGATGGCGGCGATGATGCGCGCCAGCCGGCGCAGGTTGTCAGCGTAGTCGGTAATGACCAGCGTGTTGTTGGCCGGGTAGGCGGTGATGGTGTTGTTGGGCGCGATCATCGGCCGCAGCACTGGCACCAGGTTGTTGGCCGACTCGTAGTTGAGCCGGAACACCTGTGTCACCACCTGGTCGCCGCGGCTCGGCGCCGCGCCGATCACCGTGGGCGAGCCCTGCAGCTTGGCGTCGGCCTCGGGTACGACCTTGGTGAAGCCGTTGCTTTCCACCATCGCGTAGCCCTGCATGCGCAGCACCGAGCCCAGCGTCTGCAGCGCCTGCGCGCGCGACACCGGCTGCTCCGTGACCAGGTTCACCGTGCCCTTCACGCGCGGGTCGATCACGAAGTTCTTGCCGGTGGCCTGCCCGACCGCCTTGATCACCGAGTCCAGGTCGGCATTGACGAAGTTGAGGACCACCTGGTCGCGGCTGGCCGGCGTGACGTCCGGCGGGGCCGGCGGCGTGCCCGTGGCGCGTGCGCCCGGCGCGCCAGGCTGGGCCCACAGCGGCGCGGGCGCCAGCAGCGAGAGCCCGCACAGCAGGGCCACGGCGCGGGCGCAGGCGGTCTGGAAAACAGGTCGGGTGGCATGGTTTGTCATAGTCATTTCCGTATGCTCCTGGCGCTGCCTGGCATCAGAAGCGCAGCCTTGTCACGTTGTTGTCTCGTCGTCCCAGCAGGCTCAGCAAGCTGGTCAGTTGCGTTTCCGCATCGGGCTCGGCATGCGCGGTGCCCTCGAAGCGCGCCTGCCGGCCTAGTGTGCCGCTGCCCTCCACGTGCAGCGGCCCGGCGATAGTACTCAGTTGCAGCTTGCCGCTGCCGGCGCCGCTCCAGTCGATCTCGGCGCGGTAGCTGCCGAGCGGGCGCAGCCGGCTAACCGCGGACGACACCTGCTCGATGCGCAGCGTGACATGGCCGCGCATCATGCCGTTGCGGTTGCCATTGCCGTTGCCATCCGGGCCGCCAAAGCGGCCCTGCAGCGTCGACCAGTCCGCGCGCATCAGGCCATCCAGGCGCAGCGTATTGAACGGCGCGCCGATGCCTTCCAGCAGCGATGCCGGCAGCCGCATCGCCCCGGACTGCACGGTCCAGCCGCCCGGCGTCGCGGTGATCGCCACAGGCGCAGCCATGGCTTCTGTGTGCGTTACCACCGCGCGCGCGGTGCCGGCCAGCAGTGGCCAGAAGGCCAGCGTCCATTGCAGCCGCCCCGGCAGCACCGTGGCGGTCTGGCTGCCGGCGCCGGCCGACAGCGCCAGCGTGGCGCTGCCGTGCCACATCGAGCCGCTGGCATCGGCCAGCAGCACCCGTCCCTGCGTCTGCGTGGCCACGCGCTCGGCGATCCACGCCGCCGGCAGCATCGCCACCACCGTCACCGCGGCGGTCGCCACTGCCAGCGCGAGCCAGCGCAGGCGCCGCCACGCACCCGGCTGGCGCAGCTTGCGGCGCGGCAGCCTTAGCGTTTCCAACCGTACCATCAGCTGCGGCCGCCCGGACCCTGCAGGGTCGCGCTGACATTGACCAGCGCCGTGGCGCCGACATAGACGATGCGGGCATCGATCACTTTCATGCGCTGCTGCTGGCGCACGTCCTGCAGCCAGCTGCTGAACGCGCCGAAGGGCACCTTGTCGAGCTGCACCTGGACATTGTTGTCGGCACCGGCGGCCAGCCGGGTCGCCTTCAGGCCATGCTGGCCCAGGCTGTCCTGCAGTGCCTGCGTCAGCGCGTCGCCGCGCAGCGCCGGTGCCGGCGTGGCCTTGAGGCCGCGCGCTTCCTGCGCCAGCGTTTCCATTTCGGCCAGGTCGGCGCGCATCTGCGGCAGGCTGCGCGCCAGGCGCTGGCGGCCTTCAGCGGCCGGCTCCCACAGCAGCGTGTAGCCGATCACCAGCGCCAGCACCGCGGCGCCGCCGGCCAGGATGGCCTGTTCGCGCGGGTTGCGTGCCGACCAGAAGGCGTTGAAGCGTTCCCGCCACGCCTGCGGCACGCTCGGGCGCAGCCGCGCCACGCGTGCGCGCAGCGCGGTGGGGCCAGCGGAGCGGACCGGGCGTGGCGTCTGGTTTCGGGCGGAGTCTTTCATGGCATCCATGCGTATCGTGCTGCCGCGCTCACAGGCCCGGCCTGACGGTCCAGCGCGAGCCCGGCGTCACCGGCGTGGCGCCACCCAACGCGCCGCCCGCCGCACTGCCGGGTGCGCTACCGGCCGCGCCACCGGTCTTGTCCTCTTCCATCTGCAGGCCGGCCTGGCGCGCGGCAGTACGGAGGCTGGCAATGTCCGTGCCCGGTTTGAGTGTCACCACCAGCATGCGGCCGCGGTACTCCAGCGCCTGCAGCGCATCGGGGGGCAGGCGGCGCGCGGCCTGGGCAAAGCGGTCTGCCAGCGGCAGGAAGTCTTCCGGCGTGCTGCGGCCGCTGGCGATGCGCAGTTGCTCGACCTGCCGGCGCATTTGCAACGGTGCGTCCAGGATGGTCGGGATCTGCGGGAAGGCGCTGCGCAGGGTCTGCTGCTGCGCGGCTTCCACGCGCTGCTGTTCGTTCCGCAGCAGCAGCCAGTGGATGTTCATGCCCAGCACCTGCACCAGCACGAGGCCGGCCAGCAGCGCCAGCGGCACGCGCCATGCCGCCAGGTTCCAGCGGTCGGCGCGGCCTTGCGCAAACTCGAACTGCGCCAGGTCCAGTGCCGGCTCGCGCAGGCATTCCTGCGCGCCCTCGATCCACAGCGGCCAGCCGGCGGGTGCGGCGCCATGCAATGCGGGTACCGGCGCCGCGGCGGCAGCATCGGCGTCGGCGTACCAGATGCCGTCGGGCGCCAGCGCCTGCCAGGCTCCAAGGGCGTCGTCCCCCAGCAGCAAGCCGTAACCGGCGTGTGCGCCGGTGCGCACGGTCAGCTGCCACTGGCGCGCCAGCGCAGGGGCTGGCTCGGTGGCGCCGACGGTCGCACTACCGAGCAGTCCGCCGCCGGCAGCCAGGGCGCTGGCGTCAGCCTCGACCACCAGCGTGGCCGGCTCGTCCTGTGCGGCTTCCTCCGCCGGGCGCAGCGTCGGTTCGGTACCCGGCGCTTGAGCAGGCGCCTCGGCTGCCGCTGCCAACGGCACGCACAGCTGCGCCGCCAGCACATGCCGGCGGCGATGGCGGTGTTCGGCAAACGCTTCGAGCACGGCCCGCAGCCAGGCGCGGTCGGCCACCATCAGCAGCCGCCGGCGCGGGCCGCGAATTGCGGCGCTGCCGTCGAGCGCGGGGCCGACGCCGATATGGCAGGGCTGTGCGTCGGTGGCGAGCGCGTCTTCGATCAGGTTGGGCAGCGCCTGTTTCAAACGTGCCGGCGGCAGCGGAGGCACGCTGGCAGTGGTAAGCAGTACGTCGCTGGCCGCCAGGATCAGCACCAGGCGCTCGGCAGGGGGCAGGTCGGCGATGCGGGCGTGGCCTTCGCGCAACACTTCAGGCGCCGTGCGGCCGGGCACGCGCCGTGCGGCGTCGGTGGCGGCAGTGGCGCCGGTGCGTACCAACGCGAACGGCAGGGCACCGAATTGCCAGGGTTGCGGCTGGTCGTGCGGCCGGTGCGGCAGGCGGACGTACAGGGTGGTGCTCAAGATTTCCTTAGCTTGGCGTCAGTGGCGGGACATGGGAGAACCCGGGAAGGCGCATTGCCGCGTGGATTGCGCCTTGGCCAGCCTTTTGGTTGCCCCGCAGCCGGCATGCCGCGGCGCCGCGGGCTTGCCGCTGCGCGCGGAGACGCGGGCGGGTCAGCAGGCAGCGGTGCACGGCCGCGCTTGGCGGCGGGCGGCGTGGCGCCTCGCTCGCGCCAGCGTCGCAGCATACCTTGCCTGTGTGACTAAACCGCGTCAATACCATTCTCCCCGGTTGCCAACGCCTGCACATCGCGCCGCCTATGCATGCTTCGTGCGTCTTGTATCAGACATTCAGCGCAGGTCCGGCAACCGGTCGGCGTCCTGTATCCAGATTACGCGCGTCGTATTGGTGGCGCCCAGCGGCTCGCCGCGGAAGATCAGGGACACCTGCAGCCGGCTGGCGCGTTCGTGGCGAACCAGTCCGTAGACCAGGAAATAGTGCGAGCGCACGTCGATCATGTTGGCCAGGCTGGCGCTGTCGGCCTGGGGCGCGACGGCGGCCAGCTGGGTCTGCACGTTGCCGATGTTGTTGAAATAGGCGCGGTCGCGCTGGCGCACCAGTTCGCGGGCGCGCTCCAGCGGCAGCTTGTCGATCACGGCGGCCAGCACCTCGGCCTCGGCGGTGTTGGCGTTGACCAGGGTGCGCTCCGGCAGCACGGTGACGAACGGTTCCAGCACGGCGACCATTTCCGGCGTATAGCCGGGCAGGGACAGCAACCCCTGCACGCTGTCGAGCGGGCGTGGCGCCGCGCGGCCGTCGCCGCTGCCGCCTTGCGCTGCCTGCAGCATGACGCGCGCCGTGGACTCGGCCAGCTGCGGGTTCAGGCCCACGGTCTGCAGCAGGCGGCGGTAGGCGGCCTGGGCCTCGGGATCGACCGAAGCGGCGCGTCCCTGGCCGGCGGTAGCGGTCCAGATCACCAGGTTGGCAAGGTTGAAGCGGGCCTGCGCATCGAGGATGCGGCCCGACAAAAACGAGGTTTCGCCCGCCACGTCGGTGCGCAGCGACGCGCCGAGGAAGTCCGACAGCCGGGTTTCGGCGATCGGCACCGCCCAGGGCTCGCCGAGCTGGTCGACGTTGGTGCGGCGCTGGTCGTCGCGCAGGATCAGCCGCGCCCAGTCCACCGCGGCGCGCTCGATCCAGGTCGCCTGCGCCAGCAGCCGCTGGTTCTCGATGGCGCGGATCTGCACCTGCTGGCGCCACAGCATGCCGGACACCACCACCACGGCCAGCGTCACGATCAGCAGCGCCGTGACCACGGCGGCGCCTCGGGCGCGGCGCCGCGCGAAAGCCGGGCGGGAACGGACGGGAGCGCGCCTCATAGCCCGGTCATGCAGATCTTCTGGAACTGCCGCGGCGCGTCGCCGTCGCCCATGCGGGCGAACACGGTCAGTTCGACCGCGCGCACCGCGGAATTCGGCTGCGCCGCGCCGACGCCCGAGGCCTCGACCGCGCTGGCGGCGTTGCCGGCGAACAGCACATTGCGGATGCGGCCGGTATCGGCCTGCCAGCCGGCTGGCTCCACCCAGGCGCGCGCGTTCATGCCGGCGATGTCGGGCAGCACGCGCCGCACCTGCGCCGCATTGCTGCCGCCCTGGCGCAGCGCAAGCAGTGCCGACTGCAGCCCGGCCCGATCGGCCACCGGCGGCGCGGCCACCCGCACCAGCGTGTTGCCGTCGATCTGGTACGAGAGTACCTGCCAGGCGGGCGGTTGCCCCTCGTCGCGGCGGTCGCGCACCAGCAGCAGCCGGTTCTGGCCGACCTCGACCGGGCTGCCCTGCAGCAGCGTGGGGTTGGCCAGGTGCTCGCAGTCGGACTGGAACTGGCCGTAGAGAATCTTCAACGCGTCCAGGCGCGCATCGTGGTCGGTCAGGCGCTCGCGGCTGCGCGTCAGGCTGTCGAGGGCGCGCCAGCCGATCACTGCCATCACCGCCAGCAGCGTGATCGCGACCAGCATCTCCAGCAGCGTGAAGCCGCGTGCGTGCCGGCCCGGCCGCCTGCGCTCAGAGAACGTTGCGGGCTTCATTGGGAACGATGGTGACCAGCCACGCCAGCCGCACGGACTTGTCGGTGGCGGACGGGTAGACCGCGATCTCGACGCGGCGGAAGACCGGATTGGGCGTACCCGACACCGACTGCTCGCAATACAGCGGCGTGCCGCCCTGTGGGCACGCGTAACCGCTGACGCCGGGCTCTGGCCAGGTCTTGGACAGCCGCAGCGCGGCCAGGTGGTTCTCGGCGCTCCATTCGGCCAGCATGCGGGTCTGCAGCGCCACGCCGGCATCGACCATCGAGCCCATGGCGCGCATGGCGGCGGTCAGCGCCACCGCCAGGATGGTCAGCGCGACCAGTACCTCGATCAGCGTAAAGCCGGCGCGGCGCCGGCGGCCGTGCAAGGGGGCGCGGGTCATGGCGAGCTGGCGAAGTAACGGCCGCTACCGTCAGCGGTGACGTCAACGCGGATGTCGCCGCGCACCAGCACCAGCCGCTGCGGCGCATCGATCAGCTCGCGCCCGAATACCAGCCGCAGTGGGCCGCCGGTGCCAGTGGGGCGGCCGCCTTCGACCACCACCACCTGGTCCAGCGCCAGGCGCCACCGGCCCGGCGCGAACACGTCGGTGCGCATCGGGATCCAGCCGTTCGGGGTCGACTCCAGGAAACGCCAGCCGCTGGCGTCGCCCTCCCAGGCGAGGGGGCGGGCGCCGAGCTGGGCTTCTTCCTGCGCCAGCTCGAACAGCCGTGCGATGCGCTGGCCGTCATCCAGCACGCGGCCGCGCTCGTTGGGCGAGGCATTGACCGCCACCAGCGAGATCACGATGCCGGCGATCACCATGACCACCAGCAGCTCGAGCAGGGTAAAGCCCCGGCGCCGCAAGGGCGCGCGGCGGCGCGGCGCCGTGGTCATGGTTTAGGGAAGGGGGCGGGGGCGCCGGGACTTATTCCCAGTTGCCGATATCGGCGTCGTTGCCATTGCCGCCGGCCTGGCCGTCGGCGCCGAAGCTGAACACGTCGATCTCGCCGCGCACGCCCGGGTTCAGGTACTGGTACGGATGGCCCCAGGGATCCTTGGGCAGCTTCTCCAGGTAGCCACCGCCCTTCCAGTTGTTCGGCACCGGCTCGGTGGTAGGCTTGCTCACCAGCGCGGCCAGGCCTTGCTCGGTGGTCGGGTAGCGGCTGTTGTCGAGCCGGTACAGCTTGAGCGCCTGCATGATTGACGAGATATCCTGGCGTGCCGCGACGATGCGCGCTTCGTCCGGACGGCTCATGATCTTGGGCACTACCAGCGCCGCCAGCACGCCAAGGATCACGATCACCACCATGATCTCGATCAGGGTGAAGCCGCGCGCGCGGCGGGCGCGTGCGGGCCGGGAACGGACAGGGCTGGCGGAACGGGTAGTGAAAATGCGCATCGTCTGTGAACCTCGTTGCTGGAATGGCTAGGCCCGCGGCCGGGCTGGCGGCGGGCCGGTTTCGCCAGTCAGTATAACCGGCGCCACATGACTGTTTTATGGGGGTGGCGTCGGCGCCGCGGCAATGTGCGATGCAAATCACAGCTCGTGCACCCGCCCGGATTTAACTTGCATCCTGAATGCATATTTTTTAAGATGTCGCCACGATGCAACTGACCCGCTTTTCCGACTATGCACTGCGCCTGCTGATGTACGTCGCCCGTGGCGACGGCAGCCGGCCCATCACCATTGCGGAAGTGGGGCAGCAGTTCGATATCTCGCACAACCACCTGGTCAAGGTGGCGGCGCGGTTGTCGAAGCTGGGCTGGATCACGGCCACGCGCGGCCGCCACGGCGGCCTGCAGCTGGGGCCGGGTGCCGAACAGCTGACCATCGGCACGATCCTGCGCGAGCTGGAAGGCCACAAGGCCATCATCGACTGCGACAACCCGCCCTGCGCGCTGAACGGCAACTGCCGCCTGAAGCGCGCCCTGGACGTGGCCGAGCAGGCGTTCTACCGCGCGCTGGACGATGTCACGCTGGCCGATGTCACGGGCAGCAAGACCGCCGAGTCGATCATCCGGCTGCATCGCGATTTCCTGAACCGGCGTTCGGCCTGAGTGGACTGAGTTCCGCGCAGGCGCCGACGAGCGCCGGTTTTATTGTGCGAAAAAACATGCATATAACATGCATGAATTAAACGGAGTGTTACCTGATGCTGTCCGCCGCTTCCCGCCCCTATATCGATGCGAGCGTCCCGGTGCTGCGCGAGCATGGCCTGGCCATCACCACCCATTTCTACCGCGAGATGTTCGCCGACCGGCCTGAACTCACGCAGATGTTCAATATGGGCAACCAGGCCAACGGCAGCCAGCAGCAATCGCTGGCGTCGGCCGTGTTCGCCTACGCCGCCAATATCGACAATGGCGCGGCGCTGGCGCCGGTGGTCGACCGCATCGTGCACAAGCATGCGGCAGTGGGCCTGACGCCCTCGCACTATCCGATCGTCGGCCGCCACCTGCTGGGCGCGATCAAGGCGGTGCTGGGCGACGCCGCCACGTCGCCGCTGCTGGCCGCCTGGGATGAGGCCTACTGGCTGCTGGCCGGAGAGCTGATCGCCGCCGAGGCGCGGCTGTACCAGCGTACCGGCGTTGCCGCCGGCGACTTGACGGCGGTGCGCGTGATGCGCCGCGAAGCGCAGGGCGAGCAGGTGGTGTCGCTGACGCTGGCGGCTGCCGACGGTGGCCCGCTGCGCGACTTCCGTCCCGGCCAGTACGTCAGCGTCGAGGCGCACCTCGACGACGGCACGCGCCAGTTGCGCCAGTATTCGCTGTCGGGTGAGACCGGCCTGCCGACCTGGCGCATTTCGGTCAAGCGCGAAGACGGCGACCAGTCTACGCCGGCCGGCGCCGTCTCCAACTGGCTGCATGCCAACGCGCAGGAGGGTACCGAGCTGAAGGTGAGCCCGCCATTTGGTGACTTCACCCCGGCGCTCGACGGCCATCGCCCGCTGGTGCTGCTGTCGGGCGGCATCGGCATCACGCCAATGCTGTCGGTGCTGCGCACGCTGGCCGTCCAGGGCTCGCAGCGCCCGATCCTGTTCGCCCACGCGGCCCGCAATGGCCGCTACCATGCGCACCGTGCCGACCTGCAGTGGGCACGCGAGCGGTTGCCGCAACTGGTGACGCATATCAGCTATGAAGCCCCCGAGGCCGCCGACGCCATCGGCCGCGACTACGACCACGCGGGCACCATGCCGATGGCCGAGTTGCTGGCCCAGCCGGCGCTGCAGCGCTTCATCGATGGCCGCTTCTACCTGTGTGGGCCGCTGGGCTTCATGCAGGCGCAGCGGCATGCTGTGGTCAGCGCCGGCGTGCCGGTGGCGCACATCGACCGCGAAGTCTTCGGCCCGGACCTGCTCGACCACCTGCTCTGAGTCCGTCGCCGGACGGGCCGGTGATGGCGACAGTGTCATGTGGCTCTGGTAGGCTTGGCGCGATCGTTCATTTGCGTCAGGGGTACCGTTCCCGTGCAACTCTCCCTCCGGCCTGTCCTTCGCTTCGATACCGCCGCGCCGTGGCTGCCGCGCCTGGCAAGCGTGGTGCTGTTTGTCGCGCTGTGCGCGCTCGCCACGTACTGGGCGCTGACTTTCAGCGCGATGCGCACCCTCCCGGTGCCGCAGAGCGCGCGCGTTGCGCAGACCGAAGCGGTCGAGACCGGCGCCGTGGCGACGCTGTTCGGCGGCTCGGTTCAGGGCGGTCCGCGCGACGTGCAACTGCTTGGCGTGGTGGCTGAGGTCGACGGCGGCGCCGGCGCGGCGATCGTGTCGATGGACGGCGGGCCGCCCAAGGCGGTGCGCTCCGGAGCCGAACTGTCGCAGCAGATCCGGCTGGTGGAGATCCGCCAGCGCTCCGTGGTGATCGAACGCAGCGGCGTGCGGCAGGAAATCGCATTGCCGCTGCAGGCGGGCGCCGCGCGTGCACCAGCCGCAGGTGCGCCGGGTCCCGCGCTGCCTACGCCGCCCGCCGGCGCGGCCGCGCCGATGGCGACGCCGATGCCGCCGCCGGCCGCTCCGATGACCCCGATGGCCGGCCAGCCGGCCCAGCCGATGCTACCGGCTACAAGCCAGCCCCCGCAGCCGCAAGTCCAGTCTCAACCCCAGGCACAGCCGGCTGCCCAGCATCAGCCCATGATGGCGCCGCCGCCCAGCCAGGACGGCATGCTGGTCCCCAAGAACTAAGCTGGCACGGGCGCGAATATTCACGTTCCGTTGCGTTCCCTTACGGCGCCCCAACCTTTCTGTGAGGCGGGTAACATCGTATTAAAAGCACCAACTTCCCTGCATCGTCTGCGTTCTAATCCGTACATGCCAACGTGCTGACAAGGAGCAAGACATGCAACGCAATTCCAAGCCGCAGATCCTGAAGCAATTCCTCGCCGCCTCGGCCGCCCTGCTGGTCGCCGGAGGTGCCTTCGCCCAGGCCAGCGCGCCCGCCGCGCCGGCCGGCAAGCCCGGCCACGGCCACCACCACCATATGGGTCATGGCGGCGGCTGGATGAAGGCGGTCGACACCGATAACGACGGCGCGATCTCCAAGGCGGAAGCCGACGCCTACTTCAACAAGCTCGACACCAACCGCGACGGCAAGATCGACAAGGCGGAGATGGACGCGCACCGCAAGGCCGTCATGGCCGAGCGTCACGCCCGCATGCAGGCCGCCTTCGACGAGAAATTCAAGGCAGCCGACAAGAACGGCGACGGCGCCCTGACCAAGGCCGAGGCCAATGCCGGCATGCCGCGCCTGGCCAAGCGCTTCGACCAGCTCGACGCCAACCGCGACGGCAAGCTGACCCGCGATGAAATCCGCGCCGGCATGGAGAAGATGCACCGCGACCACCAGCACCGGGGCCAGCGCGGCCAGGGTGCGCCGGGCAGCCAGCCGGCCCCGGCCAATCCGTCTGCGCCAGGTGCCCCGTCCAGTAGCGGAGGCTGATGCCGCGGCGGGACGGCCATGGCCGTCCCTGCCTGAAGCCGCTGTTTAGCGCGCGTGCCCCGGGGCCGCGCGCTTTTGGTTTTGTCCGCTCCGGGACTGCATTGGCAGCGCGTCGACCAGGAAGTATCTGACCCCGGCGGCAAACGCCCGTAGAATGCCGCTTCCCTGTCCGGCCGGGCCTTGGCACCATCCTTGCCTTTCCCTGGTCGGCGCGGCGCGACCGCAACCCCCGCGGCCGTGCCACCAGACAGGTTGCCCAGCCCGACCGGCTGCAGCACGAGTGACCGAAGAGGCTGCCGGTTCGCCAGAATCCCGCCCGCAACGGACGCAATCACACAAAAAATTGCGTATTTGTGCACGGCTTGCTAAATTTGCGCAAAAAAATTGCCAATAAACATATTGCGGAGCAACAATATCGTGAGCAAGGTGGAGTTGGACAAGATCGACCGGAAGATCCTGGAAGTGCTGCAGACCAACGGCCGGTTGACCAACCTGGAGGTGGCCGAGCGCGTCAACCTGTCGCCCAGCCCCTGCCTGCGCCGCATCCGGCGGCTGGAGGAGATCGGCGTAATCCGGCAGTACGCGGCATTGCTGGAGCCGAACAAGATCGGGCTTGGCCTGCTGGCCTATATCAATGTCCGGCTGGAGAAGCATGGCGGCGCGCCCAAGGGCAAGGCGCCGCTGGATCTGTTCCGCGCCTCCATCGCGGTGTGGCCCGAGGTGGCGGCATGCCACGCCATGACCGGCGAGATGGACCTGCTGCTCAAGGTCTATGTCGAGGACATGGAGCATTTCGCGCGCTTCATGCAGGAGCAGCTGCTGGCCCATCCGTCGGTGATCGACGTGCGCTCGAGCTTTGCGCTGGAAAGCATCAAGGACACCACGGCGCTGCCGGTCGGCGGCGCAGCCTGAGCGGTAAGGGGGAGCATGCAAAAACGGCGCATCGTTGCGATGCGCCGTTGTGGCCGTGGGCGGCGAAGCTGGCGAAAAGCCCGCTTACACGCTGTGCTTATGCAGTGTGCTTCTGCGGCACCATGCTGCGCCAGAAGCGCAGGCCGAAGCGACGCGCGTCGCGCAGGTTGCGGCGCACCGCGTAGTCCAGGTCGGCCAGCTGCTCGTCCAGCGCCTCGGTCAGGCGGCTGGCAGTGTCGGCGGGCGGCAGTTCCAGGTACGCGTCGGCCTCGCCGTAGGCATACTGGACCTTCATGCCGGCCTTCTTGGCGATATGCATCATCGCCGCGTTGCGCGACAGGCAGTGCATGTACAGCGTGCGCACGTTGGTATTGCGGCCATGAATAGCCGCACGCTCGAACAGCGCGCTGCCGATGCCACGGCCGCGGGCGCTGCGCGACACCGACACGCCGAACTCCGCCACGCGGCCCTGGGCGTTGTCGCGCAGGTTGGCGAAGTGGCCCACGCCGACCAGCTCGAGCTTGTCGTCGTAGACGCCGAACACGGAATCGTGGTCGAAGTCGATGCTGTCCACGTAGGCTTCGATCACGTGGTCACCCACCGACTGGCCGAAACGGAGCAGGCGATCGTCCTCACCCAGGGCGAGGAAATGCTTCAGCAGGCGCGAGCGGTGATGGGCGGCCAGTTCGCGCACCAGAACGGTGGCGCGGTGGGCGGCCTGCGTCGCTGCAGCTGCTTTGCGCAGATCTTCGTCGGTCAGTGCGCCGACAGCCTTGCTCAGTTCGAGCGGGTTCACGTTAAATCCTTCCTGGTGTGGTCACAGATAAAAATAGGCACTGCCTTGGTGTTTTGCCAGCCACTTTTCCCTGCCTCGGTGCAGGGTTCGGGGAAACACCATCTTGATGCAGCGTGGAAAGTATTGTAGTGGAATTGTCAGTCTGGCGTAAGCTTCCCGCGCCGCAGCAGCCGGGTGCAGCACCACAGCACTCTGAAAAACCAAATAAAATCAATAGCCTAAAAAAATGTGATGAATTGTTGCGCGTGACCAACTGTGGATATGTTGCAACGCGGCAACCGACTCATTCCTCCCGCCGCCATCCCATTTCCTGGCCAAACCGCCCCGTCTTCGATGACCGAGTCTCCCATTGCAGTGATCTACGCGCATCCCACGCCCAGCCGATCGCGCGTCAACCGGCCGCTGGCCGACGCCCTGGCCTCGCTGCCGCAGGTACAGGTACGCGATCTCTACCGCTTCTATGTGGATTACGACATCGATGTCGTCGCCGAGCAGCGCGTGCTGGCGGTCGCGGACACCGTCGTGTTGCAGTTCCCGGTGCGCTGGTACAGCGTGCCGGCGCTGCTCAAGCTGTGGCTGGACGAGGTGCTCGAACACGGATGGGCCTACGGCCCCGGCGGCACGGCGCTGCGCGGCAAGTCGCTGCTGGCCGTGGTAAGCACCGGCGGCAGTGCCGATGCCTATGGCCCGGACGGCAACCACGGCCATCCGATCGGCGAATTCCTGTTGCCGCTGGAGCAGACCGCGCTCTTGTGCGGCATGACCTGGCTGCCGCCGGTGGTGCTGCATGACGCCGACAATGCCGACGCGCAGGCGCTGGCCGACCATATCGCACACGTCTGCGGGCGCCTGGGCGCCGAAGCCAATCCGGCGGAGGCGCGCGCATGAACCAGCATGACTTCCTGATTGCACTGCTGGTGTTCCTGGTCGCGGCGGTGGTGGCGGTGCCGCTGGCGCGGCGCAGCGGCCTGGGCGCTGTGCTGGGCTACCTGCTGGCGGGGGCGGCGATCGGCCCGTTTGCGCTGCGCCTGGTCACCAATGTCGAGTCGATCCTGCATTTCTCCGAATTCGGCGTGGTGCTGATGATGTTCGTCATCGGGCTGGAACTGGAGCCGCGCAAGCTGTGGGCATTGCGCCGGAGCATCTTCGGCTACGGTGGCGCGCAACTCGCCGCGTGCGCGCTGGTGATCGGCGGGGCGGCAGCGCTGGCGGGCGCGTCGTGGCAGGTGGCGCTGGTCGCGGGCCTGGGCCTGGCGCTCTCGTCCACTGCCATTGCGCTGGCGACGCTGACCGAGCGCAACCTGTTCGGCACGCCGGCCGGCGCGGCCAGCTTCGGCATCCTGCTGTTCCAGGACATTGCCGCCATCCCGATGATCGCGCTGTTGCCGCTGCTCGCCGTCGAGGGCGCCGAAGGTGCCGGCGCGGGCGCCGCCGGCTGGATGGCCGGGGTGAAGGCGGTGGCGGTGATCGGAGCGGTGGTGGTCGGCGGCCGCTACCTGGTTCGGCCGGCGCTGCGCTTTATCGCGCGCACCGACATGCGCGAGATGTTCACCGCGTTTGCGTTACTGCTGGTGGTCGGCATCGCGCTGATGATGGATGCAGTCGGATTGTCGATGGCGCTGGGGACCTTCCTCGCCGGCGTGCTGCTGGCCGATTCGGAATACCGCCATGCGCTGGAGGCCGACCTGGAGCCGTTCAAGGGGTTGCTGCTGGGCCTGTTCTTCATGGCGGTCGGCATGTCGATCGACTTTGCCGTGCTGGCGCGCTCGCCCTGGCTGGTGCTCGGACTGGTGGCGGCCTTCGTCGTCGCCAAGACCGCGGTGCTGATGCTGCTGGCGCGAGAATTCGCCATTGCGCGTGGCCAGCGGCTGCTGTTCGCGCTGTTGATCTCGCAGGGCGGCGAGTTTGCCTTCGTGGTGTTCGGCGTGGCCGGCGGCGCTGGCCTGCTGCCGCGCGAGACCGAGGCCTTGCTGGTACTGGTGGTGGCGCTGTCGATGGTGGCCACGCCGTTGCTGCTGCTGGCCTACGACCAGTTGGTAGCGCCGCGGCTGGGCCGCGCCAGGGCGCGTCCGGACGATGCCATCACGCCGCAGGACAATCCGGTGCTGATCGCCGGCTTTGGCCGTTTCGGCCAGATCATCGGGCGGCTGCTGTACAGCCAGGGCATTGGTGTCACGGTGCTCGACCACGATCCGGACCAGATCGAGTTCCTGCGCCAGTACGGCTTCAAGATCTTCTATGGCGATGCCACGCGGCTCGACCTGCTTGAAGCTGCAGGTATCGCCCGCGCGCGCATCCTGGTGGTGGCGATCGACGGCATGGATGACAGCCTGCAACTGATCGACCGGGTACGCGAGCGCTTCCCGGCGTTGCAGATCTATGCGCGGGCGCGTCATGTGTCGCACATCTACCAGCTCAAGGACCGCGGCGTGCAATTGTTCGAGCGCGAGATGTTCGAGGGCTCGCTGACGATGGGACGGCGCGTGCTGGAAGGGCTGGGCTTCGACCCGGCCGAGGCGCGCAACGTGGCGCTGCGCTTCCGCCGGCACAACATCCAGGCGATCGACCGCTTTTACCCGCACTACACCGACCAGAAGAAGCTGGTCTCGCTGGCGCGCCAGGCCCGCGATGAGCTGGAGGAAATGTTCCGGCAGGACCGCGAGCAGCGCCGGCAGCGCGAAGAGGCGGGGTGGGACTGACCGCCCTCGTCAGCGGGCTGTGGCGGCGCGGCCCGGCAGCCCGCCCTCGAGGAGGTCGAGCACGGTCTCGGCAAAGTCGGCGTACGACAGCCGACCTCCCGGCTTGAGCCAGGTGAAGGTCCAGTTGATCATGCCGAACACGGTCATGGTCAGCGCGGTCTGGTTATCGCGCGTGACGCGCTCCGGGTAGGCCCGGCGCAGCAGGCGCGAAAAGGCCGCCACCACGTCGCGCTCGCGGCCCAGGATCACGTCGCGCTGGCCTTCCGCCAGGAACTTGACGTCGTTGATCAGCGCAACATGGCGTGTCTGCGAGGTTTCGTACTCGGCCAGGAAGGCGCGGATCAGGTTGGCGAACGCCTCCTTGTCGGTCAGGCCACGGCGCTCGGCGTCGGCTTCCACCTCGGTGACCAGCAGCATCAGGCGCCGCGTGTAGCGGTCCAGCAGGTCGAACAGGATCGCTTCCTTGCTCTCGTAATAATGGTAGAGCCGCGCCTTGGACGTGCCACAGGCCGCGGCCAGGTCGGCCATCGAGGTGCTGGGGTAGCTGCTGTTGGCAAAGGCGGCGGCGGCCAGATCCAGGATCTGTTCGCGCTGCGCCTCGAAATCGGGTGCCTTGGTACGGGCCATGTGTATCGGAATTACTCGCGGGGTTACTCGCCGCCACCGCCGGCGTGGCGGCGCAGCTCGCAGGTCTCGAGCGAGTCGGAGTTGCCGCGCAGCACCATCTGGCCGGTGGCGATCAGCTCGCGGCAGCGCCAGAATACGAACCAGTCGCTGGCCAGCAGGCCTTCGATCGCGCCCATCACGCTGCCGACCACTTGCGCCGCTGGCGTCCATTCGGCCGGCGCGCGATCCATGATGATGTCGTCGATGGTGTGGTAGGCGGCGGGAACCAGCGTGTTGCCCTTCCACAGGCGTACGTCGGCATTTTCCTTGACGTTCTGCTGCCACTCGTAGCCGAGCCGGCCCAGCCGCAGCACGGAAACCGGCGCGATCGTGGAGAAGCGCCGCGCCAGCCGCGCCGGCGAATACATGCCGATCGCGGCCAGGTTGCCTTGCGCGGACATCTCCAGCTCGCGCAGGTCCATCGCCACTTCATTGATCCGTTGCGGCGCCTGGTACAGGTGGAACACCACCCGGCGTAGCATCAGCTGGTCGGCCGCGCTCTGGCCGTGCCAGATGGCCACTTCCATGTCGTCCTGGCGCAGCGCCTGGAGCTGGTCCAGCGCCTGGCGCATCTCGGCAGCGAAATCGATGTCGGTGCGCGGGGCGACCCGCTGCCAGAAGCCGGAACGGATCAGCCCGGTGCTGTCGATGTCGGCCAGCGGCCCTACGGCCAGGTCGTCGCGCAGCACCACGACAGGGTCCGGCCGCGCGGCCTGGGCCAGCGCCTGGCGCAGGGTCGTGCCTGCTACATCACCGTTGACGACATGGATATATTGCATGGCCGTGATTGTATATGGGTGGGACGGTTAGCTGGCACCGCGCGGCGCCCGCGCGACAGGCGGCATGCGCCGCCATGTACCGCCATGCGCTGCCGTTGTTTACCGCCCCCGCAAGCATCGCGCCAGGCCGCTGCCCGGCCTGCCGCCATTTTAATCACGGCCAGGCCTGGCCAATGGCGGCGAGTGTCGGCACCCGTACGCGGCGCCCGCGGCCGCGTACCTGGATCAGCGTTCGTCGTAGCTGACCACTACCCGCGGCGTCAGCGCGCGCGCCTGGCAGGTGAGCACGAAGCCCTTTTCCATCTCCCACGGCTCGAGCGTGTAGTTCTTCTCCATCTCGACCTGGCCTTCCAGCACCTTGGCGCGGCAGGTGCAACAGACGCCGCCTTTGCACGCATACGGCAGGTCGAGCCCGGCGGCCAGCGCGGTATCGAGCACGTTGGCGTCTTCCATCGGCAGGCGCATGCTGTGCTGCTTGCCGTCGAGCACTACCACCAGCTCGGCGGTCCCCGCATGGTCAGTGCTGGTATGGGCAGGCTTCGGCTTGGCCCGTGCGAGTGGCACGCCGAAGCGCTCGGCGTGGATGCGGTGCGGATCCACGCCGGCGTCGCGCAGTGCCGCCTCGGCCTCGTCGATCATGGAGGCCGGCCCGCAGACAAAGGCCGCGTCGATGTCGTCCACCGGAATCAGCGCTTCGAGGAAGGCGGTCACGCGGGCATGGTCGAGGCGGCCGTGCAGCAGGTCCACCTCCTGCGGCTGGCGCGACAGCACGTGATATAGCGTGAAACGCGACAGGTATTGGTTCTTCAGGTCTTCCAGCGTCTCGGAAAAGATGATGCTGTCCACATTGCGGTTGCCGTAGACCAGCGTGAAGCGGCTGCGCGGCTCGGCCGGCAGCGTGGTGCGGATCAGCGACAGCACCGGCGTGATGCCGCTGCCCGCGGCGAAGGCGACATAGTGGCGCGCCGCGGCCGGCTCAAGCGGCACGTGGAAGCGGCCGTCGGGCGTCATGACGTCGATCACCTGGCCGGGTGCGATGGAGTCGTGGAGATGGGAGGAAAACAGCCCGTCCTCGACCAGCTTCACCGCCACGCGCAATTCGCCTTGTGCGTCATAGTCCTGCACCGCCGAGCAGATCGAATACGAGCGCCGCAAATCCTTGCCATCGACCGGCGCCTTCAGCGTCAGGAACTGGCCCTGGGTAAAGCGGTAGGCGTCGCGCAGCGTTTCCGGCACCTCGAACGCGATCGAGATGGTGTCGGCAGTCTCGGGGCGTACCTGCGCCACGCGCAGCGGGTGGAACTGTGGGGTCATGGCAGCGTGGCTTCGGCCCGGCGGGGCTCAGTAGGGTTTGAAATAGTCGAACGGTTCGCGGCAGTCCAGGCAGCGGTACAGCGCCTTGCAAGCCGTCGAGGCGAAGCGCGAGATTTCCTGCGTATGCACGCTGCCACAGCGCGGGCAGGCGACGCGGTCCGGGGCGCCGGCGCGCGCGGCACGCGGGACGAAGCGCAACGGTTGTGCCGCCGCCGGCGCGCCGCACTGGCCGGGCGGCGCGATGCCGAATTCGCGCAAGCGTTCACGCGCGGCGGGGGTGATCCAGTCGGTGGTCCACGCCGGCGCCAGTACCGTGCGCAGGCGCCACGGCGCCAGGCCGGCGGCGTCGAGCGCCTGGCCGATGTCCTCGGCGATCTGAGACATCGCCGGGCAACCGGAGTAGGTGGGTGTAACCGTCACCTCCAGCGTGCCGTCGGCATCGGCGGCGATTCCGCGCAGGATGCCGAGGCCGCGGATCGAAACCACCGGGATCTCCGGGTCGGGAACCGCTTCCAGCGCCGCCCATGCCTGCTCGACGCGTGCATCGGCGGCAGCTTTCGCTGAGTGGAGCAGGGTGGTGACGTTCATGCCGGACAGTCCTTTGCGGCGAAGCGGGCGCTTACCATTGCGCGCCCGGATGGGCCCGCGCCAGCCCCTGCATCTCGCCCAGCAGGTAGCTCATGTGCTCGGAATGGACGCCGAGCTTGCCGGTCGAGACAAAGCTGGTCGCAGCCGGCAGCGCCAGTGTCGCGGCTTGCAGGGTTTCGGCCACGGTCGCGTCCCAGGCCGCCCGTAGCGAGGCGGTGACGACGCCAATGCCCTGCGCCGCGGCCTCGGCTTCCATCGGGTCTTCGGCAAAGCACTCATTCATATAGGGCAGCAGGTGGTCCAGGGCGCGCTGCATGCGTGCGTGCGACGCCTCGGTGCCGTCGCCCAGGCGCACCACCCAGCCGGCGGCATGGTGCAGGTGGTAGCGCGCCTCCTTGACCGACTTGGCGGCGATGGCGGCAAGCTGCGCATCGCTGCTGGACTGCAGCGCTTCCCACAACTCGACCATCAGCGCGCCGTACAGGAAGTTGCGCACGATGGTGACGGCGTAGTCGCGCTCCGCCGCGGCATTGCCGGCCAGCGGGCCGCGGTGGGGCAGTTCCGCCAGCGTCCAGTTGCGGAAGTCGCGCTCGGCGCGCCAGTAGGCATAGTCATCTTCATGGCGCGGCAGGCCGGTCAGCTCGCCTTCCAGTTCGCCGGCGCGGCCGTAAAGCAGGCGCGCCTGGCCGATCAGGTCGAGGCTGATGTTGGCCAGCGCAATGTCTTCTTCCAGCACCGGGCCGTGGCCGCACCACTCGGCATTGCGCTGGCCAAGGACCAGCGCATTGTCGGCGAGGCGCAGCATGTAGCGCAGCGCGGCGGTGCGTGCCGGCGGCAGGTGATCCAGGGAGGCGGGTTGCGGGGACGCGGTCATCGTGCGTGGCCCTTACATGTGGTTGACTTCGTCGGGCAGCTGGTAGAACGTCGGATGCCGGTAGATCTTGTCGGCCATGGGGTCGAACAGTTCCGGCTTTTCCTCCGGCACGCTCGCCGTGATGGCAGCGGACGGCACCACCCAGATCGACACGCCTTCCTGGCGCCGCGTGTAGACATCGCGCGCCATGTGCAGCGCTTGCTGCGCGTCGGCGGCGTGCAGGCTGCCGCAATGCTTGTGTTCCAGGCCTTGCTTGCTGCGCACGAATACTTCCCACAGCGGCCATTCCTTGCGATTCATCGTTCTCTCCTCGATCCTTGCGCGCGGGCTGCGGCGTGGGGTCAGGCAGCCGTGCGGCGCTCGCCCGCTTCGCGTTCGGCCACCTTGGCGGCGTGGGCCAAAGCGGCTTCGCGGACCCAGGCGCCGTCCTCGTGCGCCTTGACGCGCGTTTTCAGGCGCTCCTTGTTGCACGGACCGTCGCCGTTGATCACGCGCCAGAACTCGTTCCAGTCCAGCGGGCTGTAGTCATAGTGGGCGCGCTCGGCGTTCCATTGCAGTCCCGGGTCGGGCAGGGTCACGCCCAGCACCCGTGCCTGTTCCACCGTGGCATCGACGAACTTCTGGCGCAGGTCGTCATTCGAGATGCGCTTGATGCCCCAGGCCATGGTCTGCGCGCTGTTGGTCGAGGCCGCATCGGGCGGGCCGAACATCATCAGCACCGGGAACCACCAGCGGTTGACCGCGTCCTGCACCATCTCGCGCTGGGCGTCGGTGCCGCGCATCATCGCCAGCAGCGCGTCGAAGCCCTGGCGTTGGTGGAACGACTCTTCCTTGCAGATGCGGATCATGGCGCGCGCATACGGGCCGTAGGAGCAGCGGCACAGCGGGATCTGGTTCATGATCGCCGCGCCGTCCACCAGCCAGCCGATCACGCCAACGTCGGCCCAGGTCAGCGTCGGGTAGTTGAAGATCGACGAATACTTGGCCTTGCCGCTGTGCAGCGCGTCGACCAGATCGTCGCGCGAGGCATCCAGCGTTTCGGCCGCGGAGTACAGGTACAGGCCGTGGCCGCCTTCGTCCTGCACCTTGGCCAGCAGGATCGCCTTGCGCTTGAGGGACGGCGCGCGGCTGATCCAGTTGCCCTCAGGCAGCATGCCGACGATCTCGGAGTGCGCGTGCTGGGAAATCTGCCGTACCAGTGTCTTGCGGTAGGCCGCCGGCATCCAGTCCTGCGGTTCGATCTTGCCGTCTGCAGCCATACGGGCGTCGAAAGCGGCCTGGCGGACGTTGTCGTCCTGGGGGGCGGCGCTTAGAGCGGAGTCAGCGTGGCCGGGAACATCCAGGCTTTGGGTGTACATAGCGCCTCCTCTGGCGGGGCCGCAGCCGGTGGGGGACCGTTGGCACGGCGGCTGGCCCTATTATATATAAGCCGACCGGTCGGTCAATTTAAGCGCGACGGGTTTGCATGGACTGTTGCCGGAGTCAGCGCCACGTGACGGACTGCGCATGTGTAGTATCGAAGGCGGACGGCCTCCAGTCGTCCGACCCCTTATTCCCTTTGTCTACGGAGGTAACGCAAATGGCAAGCGCGGCATATAGCAAGATCGTGGTGGCGGTGGATGGCAGCAGCACGTCCGGACTGGCACTGGCCGAAGCCATCCGCGTAGCGGCGCCAGGCGGCGCCACGGTGCTGGCGCTTTATGTCGTCGATACGGGTACGCCGATGTTCGACGTTGGCTACTACGATCCGAGCCAGTTGCAGAAGGCATTCGAGGAAAGCGGCCAGCGCGCGTTGCAGGACGCCGCGCAGCAACTGTCCGCGGCCGGCGTGCCGCATGAAACCAGACTGGTCAGCCAGGCGCCGGTGCCCGGCGATATCGGCGCGTCGATCAACGAAGCCGCGCGCCAGTGGGGTGCGGATCTGCTCGTTATCGGCACGCATGGGCGGCGCGGCGTGCGCCGGCTGGTACTGGGCAGCGTGGCGGAAGCGGTGATCCGGCAGTCGACCACGCCGGTGCTGCTGGTGCGCGGCGAAGCCAGGGCCGACTGAGCATGCGCAAGACGCCGGGCTGGCCCGGCGTCTCGGCGTGGATGCTGTGGAATCGCGGCGGCTGGCCAGCCGGCCGCTCAGCCCGCGAAACGGAAATGGCCGCTGCGCAGCACGATCTCCCGCGCCTGCGTCAGCTCGAACAGGCTTTCGGCGAGGCTTTCGATGCGCTGGCGATTGCTGGTGAAGGCGGCAACCAGGTCTTCCTCGCGCGGCGAGCGCGCACCGAAGTGGGCCTCAAGGGCTTCCGCGGTGACGGAATACTGAGTCGGACTGCCATTGACCGTAGCGGGGCAGGACAGCGTGAGGCTGGCTGCGCAGTAGGTCGGGACGCTGCGAGGGAACGTGATCTCAGGCATGGCGTGCCTCGTGCTGGCGACGGACGTATTCAATCATTCTAGGTCATTGCGGCCTGCCGTAAAGGGTCAGTAACGGGTTCGTAAAGGGGGGCAAAAGGGGCGGTAAAAGGGGCGTCAAAAACTGCAAATCGGCGTGGACGCCGGCTTTTCCATGCAATGGCTCGGGTCAGCCACGCAGGTCAGCTACGGCGTACGCGCCAGCGTCCCACCGGCTTGCGGGCCGTTGTCCCGAGCACGCGCAGGCCGGCCACCGCGGCATGCGCGGCGGCGATATGCGCGCGGGCATAGTCGGCCTGCTCGGCCAGGAATACATCGATGGCGCCGGGTGTGGCTTCCGGCCCTGGCGGCGCTTCGGGCCTTTTTCCGTCGCTGGCATCGCCCGCAGCTACCGCGTCGCCCGTGCTGCCAGGCCGTATCGCCAGTTCCGCCAGTCTTGCCTCCAGCCAGGCCATCAGCGCGCGCGACCCGGCGCTCGCTGGCAGGGCGAACGCGCCGGATTCGATCCCGGCCCGCACCACGCCAGCCAGCGCCGCCATGCGTCGCGCCGTGGCATGGGCCTGCCGGTAGGAGTGCCCATGGGCAGTTGCCAGCGCGCCGGCGGACTGCTCCAGCGTGTGCTCGGCACGGCTCGAGGCACGGCCGGCGGCGATGCGCAAGGCCTCCAGGCGCGCCGCGCCGGGGGTGGCTTTGCCCTCTGCCACACGCGCAGCGGCAAGCGCGGCGCGCAGGTAGACGGCGTTGACCGTCACGGCATCGACCGCATGGCGGAACACGCGCGACATTTCCACGCGCGGCGCCAGCACATAGTAGGTGGCCAGTGCGATCAGGCAGCCGACAGCCGTGTCGATGCCGCGCAGCGCCGCAAAGTGGCTGCTGTCGAGCATTGGCGCGCCCATCCAGGAGAACAGGATGACGGCCGGCGTCAGGCAAAACGCGAACGCGCCAGGCTGGCCGGCCAGCCGGTTGGCATAGGCCCCGGCAAGAAAAACGGCGCTGATGCCAAGGGCGATGGCCGGCGCTGGGTGGAACAGGCCGATCACGCAGGCGCACAGCGCACCCGCCAGTGATCCGGCAAAGCGCTTCAGCGACACCTGGCGCGTAGTCTGCAGGCGCGGGCTCAGCACCATGATCACCGTGACGGCGACCCAATAGCCGTGGTCGAGCTGCCACAACTGCGCCGGCATCAGGCAGAGGCTGCCGGCCAGCGCCAGGCGCAATGCATGGCGGGCCGCGACAGCATCGCGTGCCAGGTGATCCGCCACGCTGCCCAGCAAGCGCGCGGCGCCGTGACCCGCGCCGCGCCGCGGCCACGCGAAGGCAGCGCGCCAGGCCTCAAAGGCGGGGTAGCGGGCCAGTGCCGACACGGCGGATTGGTATGACGGCGGGGCCCCGGCATTGGCACCTGGCGCAGTCAGCCTGTGCAGGTCATGGCGCAGCGCGGCGCTCAAGGCGGGCAGGTCGGGCGCATGCCGCGCCAGGGCTTCCCTGACCTGGTCGCGGGCGTCGGCCACGCTGCGCGCAATATGGCGCAGCGGTAGCCCATGGCCGCCAGGGCCGGCACGGTCTCGCAATTCGCCTGCCACGATGAGCATTGCGAAGAGGGCGTCGGCGATGCCGAGGGCATAGCTGTGGTGCAGCAGCTGGGTGGCGTCGCGCAGGCTGCGGCGCGCTTCGATCGCCTCGCGGGCAGCCTCGATCCGGTTGCGCAGATCCTGCTTGCAGGCGGCCAGATCGTGCCCTTGCGCACTGTCCGCAAGCACGGCGGCGAACCGTACCAACGCCTCATAGGCGGCTAGCACTTCGCGTCGCGGCCGCTCATCGCGTTCGGACGGGATCAGCGCCAGGCAAACCAGGCAGGCAAACATGCCGCCGCGGAGATAGTCCAATCCGCTGAGCAGGGCCAGCGGCGCCAGATCACCGACTGCGCCCGGCTGCAGGCAGGCGGCGACCAGCACTACATAGAGCAGCTTGGCTGCCAGGGCGGTCGCCGTGCCGCGGATTTCGGCCAGTCCTGCGGCCAGGCCGGCCGCCATGACCACCGGCAAGGCCAGCCAGGGGGTCGGCGCCACGACCGTGCCCAACGCGCTGGCCAACGCGCCGCCAATACCGACTGCGCCGAGGCTCGACAGCCGTGCGGATGCGGTGCCTTGCCGGTCTGCCAGACAAGTCCAGATCGACGCGGTGGCCGACCAGAGATAGCCCTGGTCGCCGGTAAGCCAGCCGACGCCGGCAAGCGCGAGGAACGAGAGCGCATAGATAAGCCCGCGCCGGAGCAGCGCGGGTTCTGGCCAGTAGCGGATCAGGGAGGCGGCGGGCGACATGCGAAGCTGGACAGGACGGGTACGCCTGGTTGGCATGACCTTCGTGTTGCCACTCTACGACACGGATTGCTGCGTCGCAACAAAAGCGGAAAAGCAGGAGGGCCCAGTCATGTGATGCCCTGTTCAGGGGCGCCAACCGGGCTCTAGTGGTGCGCGGTGCACAGCGAGCAAGCCGGCGCAGCGCTTCTTGCGCAACGATTGTTGCAGTGGCCCGGGCTCAGGGCAAAAAAAACCCACGCAGGTTGTGCGTGGGTTGGAATCCACCGAGGTGGTGGAGGAGACAGACTTCATATTACATGGTTTGTTGCGTCGCACCAAGTGCAATGTGTCAATGTCTGGTGATACGCACAATGATGTTGTGTGCATACAACAAGGATCGAATCGTAGCTTCTAGCGGAACAGATATGCGGCGCCAACGGCACAAAAGATGCCCGCGGCATCTGCCACCAGCGCGCAACCAAGCGCGTGCCGGGTATTTCGCACATTGATGCTGCCGAAGTAGACCGCCAACACATAGAAAGTGGTTTCGGTCGAGCCCTGGATGATGGCGGCAAGGCGTCCCTGGAATGAGTCGACCCCATAAGTCGTCATCACATCGACCATCAGCCCGCGCGCACCGGCACCTGACAGGATCTTCATCAGGCCGACCGGCAAGGCGGGTACGAAATCCGTATTGATGCCGAGATGCGCAAATCCCAGCGTCAGCCAGCCCATCAGCACGTCCATGCAGCCGGTCGCCCGGAACAATCCGATCGCGACCAGGATGGCGACCAGATAAGGAATGATCTGCACCGCCACGCCAAATCCTTCCTTGGCGCCATCGATAAAGGCTTCGTAGACGTTGACCCGTCGCAGTGCGCCGCAGACCAGGAACAGCGTGATCAGCGACAGGATAAAGCCTGCGCCGGCCAATGCTGTCACGCTGCCCACTTGCTCGGGCGGCGCATGCTTCAGCCAGGCAAACATGCCGGCGAGCGCCGCCGCAACCATGCTGAATGCGACCAGCACGGCGGGCCGCAGCAGATTGAGCCGCTGTACCCAGGCGACAGCCAGCAGACCGGCAAGGCACGAGCCACCGGTGGCCAGCAGCGTCGGCAGGAAGATGTCCGCCGCATTGAAGCCCACCAGCCCTTGCTTGACGGCAATCGCCTGACGGATCGCGATGACCGAAGTCGGGATCAATGTCAGCCCAGCTGTATTCAGCACGATGAACATGATTTGCGCGTCGGTGGCCACGTCCGGGCGACGGTTCAGCGTCTGCAGCTCGCGCATGGCATTCAGGCCAAGCGGCGTCGCCGCGTTATCCAGACCGAGCAGGTTAGCCGACACATTCATCATCATGGCGCCTTGCGCCGGATGGCCCTGCGGCACGCCGGGAAAGAAATGCCGCAGCAACGGATTCACCAGCCGCGCAAAGGCATCGACGACCCCGGCGCGTTCGCCGATGCGCATGATGCCAAGCCACAAGCTCATCACCCCCGCCAGCCCAAGCGCGATCTCGAAGGCCGTGCGGGCACTGTCGAACAGGCTCGCCAGCATGGCAGGGAAGACGGTCAGGTCGCCACTGGCGAGCCGGATGCATGCGGCGACAAAGGAAACCAGGAAAAAGCCGAGCCAGACAACGTTCAGGGCCATCGGATTGCGCAAACGAAAAGGTCAAAGCGGGAAAGTCTCCCGCCAGGCAAGGGCGGATCAGGCGATCTTGGCGCCGCGCTCGGCCAGCAGTTCGCGCAGCACCGACCTGTGGCAGTGCGCCTCTTCTTCGCAATAGCAGCCGAGTGAGAAATTGGTCTGGTGCGAAAGCGCAGCCAGCAGGTCGAGCGTGCGGCTTGGCTCCGGATCGGCCATTTCCTTGCGGAAATGCCGGACGAATGCCCGCCATGCCTTGTCGTCCGTAGCGCCCTGCGCCTGCGAGACCAACTCTGGGGTAGGAGACAGGGCGGGGTACCAGACATCGTAATAGTCACGGCTGGCGAACTCGGACTTTGGCACGCCGCGTGGTGGCCGGCGCACAGTACCGATACGCAGGCCTTCGTCGCTTGCGCGTGGCGTTCCCAGTCTTACGATTCGGATGGTCATGGAGATCCCGCAGTCCGGCTTGCCTGCGCGGCTGCGCGAGGCTGAAGCCCAGATCATGAATCAACGGGTCGTGCATGACAAACATCTGCACCTTTCTGTGACATCCATATATAGGAGGAGGCAGCATCGGCTGCCGCCCTTGGCAGCGCCGCTTTCACCGCTTATACGGTCGATTCGAATTATTTCCCGAAACCCCTTGCCAAGCCCGTTGGCGTCGCTTAATATTCGCCCCCTCGCAACACAACGCGGCGCTGCAAGGCAGCACTGGCAAGGGTTGCGGGGTCGACCGGGAGGTTGGCGCAGCGAAGTTTGCAGCGCTGACCGCAGCAAAAAAAGCTTGCTGAAACGGTTGACGAAACGAAGAAAGCTCTGCATAATCTCGTTTCTCTGCTGCAGACAACGCAGCGCGCTGAACGGCAAAGCCGGTGAGCGAAGTTCTTTAACAAACAAACAACCGATAAGTGTGGGCGCTGGGTAGCGGACGCCACTGTCTTCGGACGGTGCTGCTTCACAAGTTATACAGTGCTCGCACAGCAAAACGTGACTGGGTCTTCGGATCTGGTCAGTCAGTTTTCTGAGAGTGAGCGACCGCTCGAAAGAGCGAGGGAGCCGCGAGGCTTCCACACAGAGATTGAACTGAAGAGTTTGATCCTGGCTCAGATTGAACGCTGGCGGCATGCCTTACACATGCAAGTCGAACGGCAGCACGGGCTTCGGCCTGGTGGCGAGTGGCGAACGGGTGAGTAATACATCGGAACGTGCCCTGTCGTGGGGGATAACTAGTCGAAAGATTAGCTAATACCGCATACGACCTGAGGGTGAAAGCGGGGGACCGGTAACGGCCTCGCGCGACAGGAGCGGCCGATGTCTGATTAGCTAGTTGGTGGGGTAAGAGCCTACCAAGGCGACGATCAGTAGCTGGTCTGAGAGGACGATCAGCCACACTGGGACTGAGACACGGCCCAGACTCCTACGGGAGGCAGCAGTGGGGAATTTTGGACAATGGGGGCAACCCTGATCCAGCAATGCCGCGTGTGTGAAGAAGGCCTTCGGGTTGTAAAGCACTTTTGTCCGGAAAGAAATGGCTCTGGTTAATACCCGGGGTCGATGACGGTACCGGAAGAATAAGCACCGGCTAACTACGTGCCAGCAGCCGCGGTAATACGTAGGGTGCGAGCGTTAATCGGAATTACTGGGCGTAAAGCGTGCGCAGGCGGTTTGATAAGACAGGCGTGAAATCCCCGAGCTTAACTTGGGAATGGCGCTTGTGACTGTCAGGCTAGAGTATGTCAGAGGGGGGTAGAATTCCACGTGTAGCAGTGAAATGCGTAGAGATGTGGAGGAATACCGATGGCGAAGGCAGCCCCCTGGGACGTCACTGACGCTCATGCACGAAAGCGTGGGGAGCAAACAGGATTAGATACCCTGGTAGTCCACGCCCTAAACGATGTCAACTAGTTGTTGGGGATTCATTTCTTCAGTAACGTAGCTAACGCGTGAAGTTGACCGCCTGGGGAGTACGGTCGCAAGATTAAAACTCAAAGGAATTGACGGGGACCCGCACAAGCGGTGGATGATGTGGATTAATTCGATGCAACGCGAAAAACCTTACCTACCCTTGACATGCCACTAACGAAGCAGAGATGCATCAGGTGCCCGAAAGGGAAAGTGGACACAGGTGCTGCATGGCTGTCGTCAGCTCGTGTCGTGAGATGTTGGGTTAAGTCCCGCAACGAGCGCAACCCTTGTCTCTAGTTGCTACGCAAGAGCACTCTAGAGAGACTGCCGGTGACAAACCGGAGGAAGGTGGGGATGACGTCAAGTCCTCATGGCCCTTATGGGTAGGGCTTCACACGTCATACAATGGTGCGTACAGAGGGTTGCCAACCCGCGAGGGGGAGCTAATCCCAGAAAACGCATCGTAGTCCGGATCGTAGTCTGCAACTCGACTACGTGAAGCTGGAATCGCTAGTAATCGCGGATCAGCATGCCGCGGTGAATACGTTCCCGGGTCTTGTACACACCGCCCGTCACACCATGGGAGTGGGTTTTGCCAGAAGTAGTTAGCCTAACCGCAAGGAGGGCGATTACCACGGCAGGGTTCATGACTGGGGTGAAGTCGTAACAAGGTAGCCGTATCGGAAGGTGCGGCTGGATCACCTCCTTTCTAGAGGCTTGTGTCTCAAGCCTAGCGTTCACACTTATCGGTTTGTTTGCTGTTACAGCCAAGGGTCTGTAGCTCAGGTGGTTAGAGCACCGTCTTGATAAGGCGGGGGTCGTAGGTTCAAGTCCTACCAGACCCACCAAGTTATCCATGCGGGGGATTAGCTCAGCTGGGAGAGCACCTGCTTTGCAAGCAGGGGGTCGTCGGTTCGATCCCGTCATCCTCCACCATCGCTTCGATGGGCCTGGTTACCTTGGATTGGTGGTCAAATGCAAGCGCTTAGGATTGAGCGTTTGCATTTGGCATTGCCAAGCGATCGGAACGATCGGCTGTTCTTTAACAATATGGGATGTAGTAAAGGTGTCGCGCGAGCGTTGATGAGACGCTGCAGTACCAACGCGATACCGGGTTGTGATTGTATCAACCAAAATGTATTTAAGTGATCGAAAGATGACTTGGAATACGGCACAAATGCGAGAACTCAACCTGTAGTGAGCGGTGTCATAGAGCGCAAGCTTGAGACACACTTGTTATAGGGTCAAGCGAACAAGTGCATGTGGTGGATGCCTTGGCGATCACAGGCGATGAAGGACGCGGTAGCCTGCGAAAAGCTTCGGGGAGCTGGCAAACAAGCTTTGATCCGGAGATGTCCGAATGGGGAAACCCGGCCCGAATGGGTCATCCCACACTGAATTCATAGGTGTGGGAAGCGAACGCGGCGAACTGAAACATCTAAGTAGCTGCAGGAACAGAAATCAACCGAGATTCCCAGAGTAGTGGCGAACGAAATGGGAACAGCCTTGTACTCTTTAGCAGCATTGTTAGCAGAACGGGATGGAAAGCCCGGCCGTAGCAGGTGATAGCCCTGTATGCGAAAACAGCGTTGTGGAACTAGGTGTACGACAAGTAGGGCGGGACACGTGAAATCCTGTCTGAAGATGGGGGGACCATCCTCCAAGGCTAAATACTCGTGATCGACCGATAGTGAACCAGTACCGTGAGGGAAAGGCGAAAAGAACCCCGGGAGGGGAGTGAAATAGATCCTGAAACCGCATGCATACAAACAGTCGGAGCCTGGCAACGGGTGACGGCGTACCTTTTGTATAATGGGTCAGCGACTTACATTCAGTGGCAAGCTTAACCGATTAGGGAAGGCGTAGCGAAAGCGAGTCCGAACAGGGCGTTGAGTCGCTGGGTGTAGACCCGAAACCAGATGATCTATCCATGGCCAGGTTGAAGGTGCGGTAACACGTACTGGAGGACCGAACCCACTAACGTTGAAAAGTTAGGGGATGAGCTGTGGATAGGGGTGAAAGGCTAAACAAATCTGGAAATAGCTGGTTCTCTCCGAAAACTATTTAGGTAGTGCCTCGTGTGTCACCTTCGGGGGTAGAGCACTGTCATGGTTGGGGGGTCTATTGCTGATTACCCCGCCATAGCAAACTCCGAATACCGAAGAGTGCAATCACGGGAGACAGACATCGGGTGCTAACGTCCGGTGTCAAGAGGGAAACAACCCAGACCGCCAGCTAAGGTCCCCAAGATTGGCTAAGTGGGAAACGAAGTGGGAAGGCTAAAACAGTCAGGAGGTTGGCTTAGAAGCAGCCACCCTTTAAAGAAAGCGTAATAGCTCACTGATCGAGTCGTCCTGCGCGGAAGATGTAACGGGGCTAAGCCAGTCACCGAAGCTGCGGACGCACAGCAATGTGCGTGGTAGGAGAGCGTTCTGTAAGCCTGTGAAGGTGTCTTGTAAAGGATGCTGGAGGTATCAGAAGTGCGAATGCTGACATGAGTAGCGATAAAGGGGGTGAAAGGCCCCCTCGCCGTAAGCCCAAGGTTTCCTACGCAACGTTCATCGGCGTAGGGTGAGTCGGCCCCTAAGGCGAGGCAGAGATGCGTAGCTGATGGGAAGCAGGTTAATATTCCTGCACCGTCGTATGATGCGATGGGGGGACGGATCGCGGAAGGTTGTCCGGGTGTTGGAAGTCCCGGTCCCTGCATTGGAGAAGGCGCTTAGGCAAATCCGGGCGCGGAATTCAAGGATGTGGGGCGAGCGGCCTAGTGCTGCGAAGCAATTGGAAGTGGTTCCAAGAAAAGCCTCTAAGCTTCAGTCATACGAGACCGTACCGCAAACCGACACAGGTGGGCGAGATGAGTATTCTAAGGCGCTTGAGAGAACTCGGGAGAAGGAACTCGGCAAATTGGTACCGTAACTTCGGGATAAGGTACGCCCTGGTAGCTTGACTGGCCTGCGCCAGAAGGGTGAAGGGGTTGCAATAAAATGGTGGCTGCGACTGTTTAATAAAAACACAGCACTCTGCAAACACGAAAGTGGACGTATAGGGTGTGACGCCTGCCCGGTGCCGGAAGATTAAATGATGGGGTGCAAGCTCTTGATTGAAGTCCCGGTAAACGGCGGCCGTAACTATAACGGTCCTAAGGTAGCGAAATTCCTTGTCGGGTAAGTTCCGACCTGCACGAATGGCGTAACGATGGCCACACTGTCTCCTCCCGAGACTCAGCGAAGTTGAAGTGTTTGTGATGATGCAATCTCCCCGCGGCTAGACGGAAAGACCCCATGAACCTTTACTGTAGCTTTGCATTGGACTTTGAACCGATCTGTGTAGGATAGGTGGGAGGCTTTGAAGCGTGGACGCTAGTTCACGTGGAGCCGTCCTTGAAATACCACCCTGGTTTGTTTGAGGTTCTAACCTTGGCCCGTGAATCCGGGTCGGGGACAGTGCATGGTAGGCAGTTTGACTGGGGCGGTCTCCTCCCAAAGTGTAACGGAGGAGTTCGAAGGTACGCTTGGTACGGTCGGACATCGTACCTAAAGTGCAATGGCAAAAGCGTGCTTAACTGCGAGACCGACAAGTCGAGCAGGTGCGAAAGCAGGACATAGTGATCCGGTGGTTCTGAATGGAAGGGCCATCGCTCAACGGATAAAAGGTACTCTGGGGATAACAGGCTGATACCGCCCAAGAGTTCATATCGACGGCGGTGTTTGGCACCTCGATGTCGGCTCATCTCATCCTGGGGCTGTAGCCGGTCCCAAGGGTATGGCTGTTCGCCATTTAAAGAGGTACGTGAGCTGGGTTTAAAACGTCGTGAGACAGTTTGGTCCCTATCTGCCGTGGGCGTTGGAATCTTGACGGGGGCTGCTCCTAGTACGAGAGGACCGGAGTGGACGTACCGCTGGTGTACCTGTTGTCTCGCCAGAGGCATCGCAGGGTAGCTATGTACGGAAGAGATAACCGCTGAAAGCATCTAAGCGGGAAACTCGCCTGAAGATGAGGATTCCCTGGAGGCTTGACCTCCTTGAAGGGTCGTTCGAGACCAGGACGTTGATAGGCTGGGTGTGGAAGCGCAGTAATGCGTTAAGCTAACCAGTACTAATTGCCCGTAAGGCTTGATCCTATAACCAGTGTGTTTCACCTGGTGTGTGTGATCGTGTCTGTGCCCTCGGTTGGCACAATACGCACAACCCAAGACTACATCCCGATTCGCAGCGTTGACCTCAACCTCAGCGCTGCAACCCCTTATGCCTGGTGACCATAGCGAGCTGGAACCACCCCTTCCCATCCCGAACAGGACCGTGAAACAGCTCCGCGCCGATGATAGTGCGGACTACCCGTGTGAAAGTAGGTCATCGCCAGGCTCTTATTGTGCAAAACCCCTCGACAGCGTGTGCTGCGAGGGGTTTTTGCTTTTCCGGTCGCCCCTCGCGTGCCGCCATGCAACTCTGCCAGGCTCCTTCAGAGCCTCCAGGAGCCGTCCTGCGAAGCCCCTATAGGGTGAGAACGTAGAAATCTAATCTGCGCTTGTGGGAGCGGTCAGGCGGCATCAAGCGCCACGCTGGAACGCCTTCCCTAGTCTGATCAGGTACAGCATCCGCAACGGAAAGTGCTTGACAGGCGAGGTGAACAGCCCCATAATCGATAGTTCTCTGCGGAGAGGTGCCCGAGTGGCTAAAGGGGGCAGACTGTAAATCTGTTGGCTTACGCCTACGCTGGTTCGAATCCAGCCCTCTCCACCAGAATGCAAGACAGCAGCCGGCAGTGCCGGTGAAGAAGCAGGAAAGAACCGGGCGGGTGTAGCTCAATGGTAGAGCAGAAGCCTTCCAAGCTTACGACGAGGGTTCGATTCCCTTCACCCGCTCCAAGTCGCGCGGTTGCTGTCATAAAGTAGTACGTCTAGTTTCGCCCATGTGGCTCAGTGGTAGAGCACTCCCTTGGTAAGGGAGAGGTCGGCAGTTCGATCCTGCCCATGGGCACCAAACACCACCGCACTGGCAACATCGCTACCGAGACAGGAGTCGCGCAATGGCAAAGGAAAAGTTCGAGCGGACCAAGCCGCACGTGAACGTTGGTACGATTGGTCACGTTGACCATGGCAAGACCACGCTGACCGCAGCGATCGCCACGGTGCTGGCTGCCAAGTTCGGCGGTGCCGCCAAGAAGTACGACGAAATCGACGCAGCGCCGGAAGAAAAGGCACGCGGTATTACCATCAATACCGCCCACGTCGAGTACGAGACGGCCAACCGCCACTACGCGCACGTTGACTGCCCGGGCCACGCCGACTACGTGAAGAACATGATCACGGGTGCCGCCCAGATGGACGGCGCGATCCTGGTGTGCTCGGCCGCTGACGGCCCGATGCCGCAAACGCGCGAGCACATCCTGCTGGCCCGTCAGGTTGGCGTGCCGTACATCATCGTGTTCCTGAACAAGTGCGACATGGTGGACGACGCTGAACTGCTCGAGCTGGTCGAGATGGAAGTTCGCGAGCTGCTGTCGAAGTACGAATTCCCCGGCGACGACACCCCGATCATCAAGGGTTCGGCCAAGCTGGCGCTGGAAGGCGACAAGGGCGAGCTGGGCGAAGTGGCCATCATGAACCTGGCCGAAGCGCTGGACAGCTACATCCCGACGCCGGAGCGTGCCGTTGACGGTACCTTCCTGATGCCGGTGGAAGACGTGTTCTCGATCTCGGGTCGCGGCACCGTGGTGACCGGCCGTATCGAGCGCGGCGTGGTGAAGGTTGGCGAAGAAATCGAAATCGTCGGTATTCGCCCGACCGTGAAGACCACCTGCACCGGCGTGGAAATGTTCCGCAAGCTGCTGGACCAGGGCCAGGCTGGCGACAACGTCGGTCTGCTGCTGCGCGGCACCAAGCGTGAAGACGTCGAGCGCGGCCAGGTGCTGTGCAAGCCGGGTTCGATCAAGCCGCACACCCACTTCACCGGCGAGGTGTACATCCTGTCGAAGGACGAAGGCGGCCGTCACACCCCGTTCTTCAACAACTACCGCCCGCAGTTCTACTTCCGTACCACCGACGTGACCGGCTCGATCGAGCTGCCGGCGGACAAGGAAATGGTGATGCCGGGTGACAACGTGTCGATCACCGTCAAGCTGATCGCCCCGATCGCCATGGAAGAAGGCCTGCGCTTCGCTATCCGTGAAGGCGGCCGTACCGTCGGCGCCGGCGTCGTGGCAAAGATCCTCGACTAAGCTGTTCGATTGCGAACGCGGCAACAACCGGCCGCGTTCGTTGCCAGAAAAGGGGTGGCGCAAGCGTCAGCCCTCAGTAGTTCTAGGGGTATAGCTCAACTGGCAGAGCGTCGGTCTCCAAAACCGAAGGTTGGGGGTTCGATTCCCTCTGCCCCTGCCAAATCAATCAGCCGCGTCGCGAAGAACAATCGTGACGCGGCTTAGTCTCGTTTGCGAAACATGGCCAATCCCAATGTTGAAACCGTGAACGCCAACAGCGGCAAGTGGATGCTCGGCGTCGCGGTGCTGCTGGTGGTTGCCGGCGTCATCGGTTTCTATGCACTTGCACAGCAACCGTCTTATGTACGTGGCGCTGCGCTGTTCGGCGGTATTGCACTGGGTGTCGTCGTTGCACTGGTGTCGGCACCAGGCAAGGACTTCATTGGGTTCGCCAAAGAATCGTATCGAGAAGTTCGCAAGGTCGTCTGGCCGACGCGCAAGGAATCCGGGCAGATGACGGGGCTGGTCTTCGTCTTTGTCGTCATCATGGCACTGTTCCTGTGGTCGGCGGACAAGCTCATCGAGTGGATCGTGTTTTCGCTCGTACTGGGCTGGAAATAAGAGGTAGCACATGACGGATAACGCCCAGCAGGAAACCACCGCGCCGGAATCGCCTTCATCGAAGAAGCGCTGGTATGTCGTGCATGCCTACTCCGGCATGGAGAAGAGCGTGCAGCGCGCGCTGCAGGAGCGCATCGAGCGCGCCGAGATGCAGGACAAGTTTGGCCGCATCCTGGTGCCCTCCGAAGAAGTCGTGGAAATCAAGGGTGGCCACAAGTCGGTGACCGAACGCCGTTTCTTCCCCGGTTATGTGCTGGTGGAAATGGAAATGACCGACGAGACCTGGCATCTGGTGAAGAACACCAGCAAGGTCACCGGTTTTGTGGGCGGCGCCCGCAATCGCCCGAGCCCGATTTCGCAGCGCGAAGTCGACAAGATCATGACCCAGATGCAGGAAGGGGTCGAGAAGCCGCGTCCCAAGACGCTGTTCGAAGTAGGCGAAATGGTGCGCGTCAAGGACGGCCCGTTCACCGACTTCAACGGCAACGTGGAAGAAGTGAACTACGAGAAATCGCGCCTGCGCGTCTCGGTCACGATCTTCGGGCGCGCTACGCCGGTCGAACTCGAGTTCGGCCAGGTCGAGAAGGTTTAAGGAATTTGCCGGTTGGCGGCCGAAAGGGCGGCAACTGGCAAGGGCAGCGCCTCACGGCGTAGCCAAAGAGGAGCGTGAGGCCGTGCCATCGGTGCGGCGACAGCGCGTTACGACTCAACAGGATCGCAACCCCTCTGTGGGGCGATCCGGATTGGAGTAGAAATGGCCAAGAAGATCATTGGCTTTATCAAGCTGCAGATTCCGGCTGGTAAGGCAAATCCCTCCCCGCCCGTTGGTCCCGCACTGGGCCAGCGTGGTCTGAACATCATGGAGTTCTGCAAGGCGTTCAACGCCCAGACCCAAGGCATGGAGCCTGGTCTGCCGGTGCCGGTGGTGATTACCGCCTTCGCCGACAAGAGCTTCACCTTCGTGATGAAGTCGCCGCCGGCGACCGTGCTGATCAAGAAGGCAGCCGGCATCACCAAGGGTTCGCCGAAGCCCCACACCGACAAGGTTGGCAAGATCACCCGCGCGCAAGCTGAAGAAATCGCCAAGGCCAAGAACGCTGACCTGACCGCCGCCGACCTGGACGCCGCCGTGCGTACCATCGCCGGCTCGGCTCGTTCGATGGGCATCACCGTGGAGGGTCTGTAAATGGCTAAGGTTTCCAAGCGCGTCGCCGCCAACAAGGCGAAGATCGAGCGTACCAAGTTCTACCCGATCGACGAGGCCCTGGGCCTGGTGAAGGGCTGCGCCTCGGCGAAGTTCGACGAATCGATCGACGTGGCCGTGCAACTGGGCATCGACGCCAAGAAGTCGGATCAGGTGGTTCGTGGTTCCGTGGTGCTGCCCGCCGGTACCGGCAAGTCGGTGCGCGTGGCTGTGTTCGCCCAGGGCGAGAAGGCCGAAGCCGCCAAGGCCGCCGGTGCTGACATCGTCGGCATGGAAGACCTGGCTGAGCAAGTCAAGGCCGGCAACCTGAACTTCGACGTCGTGATCGCTTCGCCGGACACTATGCGTATCGTCGGTACGCTGGGCCAGATCCTGGGCCCGCGTGGCCTGATGCCGAACCCGAAGGTTGGCACCGTGACCCCCGACGTGGCCCAGGCCGTGAAGAACGCCAAGGCCGGTCAGGTCCAGTTCCGTGTCGACAAGGCCGGTATCATCCACGCCACCATCGGCCGTCGTTCGTTCGAAGACACCGCGCTGAAGAGCAACCTCGCCGCGCTGCTGGACGCGCTGGTCAAGGCCAAGCCGGCTACCAGCAAGGGCGTGTACCTGCGCAAGGTGGCTGTCTCGTCGACCATGGGTGTTGGCGTGCGTGTCGACCAGGCTACGCTGGCTGCCTGAGCTGACGGCAAATTGCTGACCGGAACCCGATAACTCCGGTTGGCAAGAAGAATTGAAGGCCCTGGCCAATGGCGGGGGTCGTCTCCGGACCGCAAGGGATGGAGCAAGGCTTTGGGCAGTGGTGTCCGGCCGGGTGCGAAAGCATCGGCGGGCACTGCTGGTTATCAAAGACCGCTGGTGTCCTTGTCCGCGGCAGTGATGCGGAAAGGGCTTAATCGGTCGGAACGTGCGGGAAGGCTTCCCAGCCTGAGCGACGTGTTCCGGCCAGCCAGCGCAGATGGCGCACCCGAAGGGATTGAAGAAGCCGGGCACTGCCCCGGTCGATTCGGGCCAATCGGACGCCGTTCGTTTGTGCTGACGTGAAGGCTCCGGTATTGCCGGAGAAACAGCGTCATTTTGGAGCTTAACCGTGCCACTCAATATTGAAGATAAGAAGGCCGTCGTTGCTGAGGTCTCGGCGCAAGTCGCCAAGGCCCAGACCATCGTCGTGGCCGAATATCGCGGCATTGCGGTTGGCGATCTGACCAAGCTGCGTGCTGCCGCTCGCCAGCAAGGCGTGTACCTGCGTGTTCTGAAGAACACGCTGGCTCGCCGTGCCGTCGAAGGTACGCCGTTTGCAGGCCTCGCAGAGCAGATGACCGGTCCGCTGATCTACGGTATTTCCGAAGATGCAGTGTCGTCGGCCAAGGTTCTGAACGACTTCGCCAAGACCAACGACAAGCTGGTCCTGCGCGCCGGGTCGTATGACGGCAAGGTTCTCGACGCTGCCGCCGTGAAGGCGCTGGCCTCGATCCCGAGCCGCGACGAACTGATTGCTCAGCTGCTGGGCGTGATGCAGGCACCGGTGTCGGGCTTCGCCCGTCTGCTGGCTGCACTGGCTGCCAAGAACGCAGAAGGTGCTCCCGCGGAAGCGGAAGCCGCCGGCGCCTAAGGCAATCCAGGCCGCGCATCGAAAGATCGCATTACCGATACCGAATCAAATCTAGTAGGAGTATTTCAAATGGCAATCACCAAAGACGACATCCTGGAAGCCGTTGGCGCGATGTCCGTGATGGAACTGAACGACCTGGTTAAGGCGTTCGAAGAGAAGTTTGGCGTGTCGGCCGCTGCCATGGCCGTGGCTGCCGCTCCGGGCGCTGGCGGCGCTGCTGCTGCCGAAGAGCAGACCGAATTCAACGTGATCCTGGCCGAAGTCGGCGCCAACAAGGTCGGCGTGATTAAGGCTGTTCGCGAAATCACCGGTCTGGGCCTGAAGGAAGCCAAGGACCTGGTCGATGGCGCACCGAAGCCCGTCAAGGAAGGCGTGGACAAGGCCGCTGCTGCCGAAGCCAAGAAGAAGCTGGAAGACGCTGGCGCAAAGGTCGACGTCAAGTAAGGCTGTGCTCGCGTGCCCTCGTGGCACGCGAATGGGGCTGGCAAAGGGAAATTCCCGGCGCCAGCCTTTTTGCGCTTGTGCGATTGTGTTTTAGTCACCACTCCGCACAGCGGCAAAGCTGCAAGAAGTGATCTTTGCGAGTCCCGGCGGCACTTGATTTGCCGGCATCTCAGCAGAGGCCAAACATCAGTGGCACACTAACTAGTTGCTGCTGATGTTTGTCTTCTGAACCGACTGCAGAAGACAAGTTTGGTCGGGTGTCCCCCGGGCGAGTGCAGGCGTTGCGCTGATGCGACGACCACACCGCCCGCAGCGTGCGGACACCGTCAGCCAGAGGTTGGTAGCGGCCAACCGCCAAATCCCCTCCCAGTCGCTGAACACCTCAGGCGCGGCCAGGTCCAGCCGTCCTGCGATGATTCGGAGATCCCATGGCGTACAGCTTCACCGAAAAGAAGCGCATTCGCAAAAGCTTTGCGAAGCGCGCTACGGTACATCAGGTTCCATTCCTGCTTGCCACTCAGATTGAATCCTACACCCAGTTCTTGCAAGCGGAAACGCCGACCGCGCGTCGCAAGACCGAAGGCCTCCAGGCCGCTTTCAACGCAATCTTCCCGATCTCCTCGCATAACGGGCTTGCCCGTATGGAGTTCGTCTCGTATCACCTGTCCAACCCGCCGTTCGACGTCAAGGAATGTCAACAGCGTGGCCTGACCTTCCACTCGGCCCTGCGCGCCAAGGTTCGCCTGATCATCAACGATCGCGAGAACCCGGGCAAGGTCAAGGAAGTGAAGGAGCAGGAAGTCTACATGGGCGAAATCCCGCTGATGACTTCCACCGGTTCGTTCGTGATCAACGGCACCGAGCGTGTCATCGTCTCGCAGCTGCACCGCTCGCCGGGCGTGTTCTTCGAGCACGACAAGGGCAAGACCCACAGCTCGGGCAAGCTGCTGTTCTCGGCTCGTATCATCCCCTACCGCGGTTCGTGGCTGGACTTCGAATTCGACCCGAAGGACATCCTGTACTTCCGCGTCGACCGCCGCCGCAAGATGCCGGTGACGATCCTGCTGAAGTCGATCGGCCTGACCCCGGAACAGATCCTCGCGCACTTCTTCGTGTTCGACAACTTCACGCTGCAGTCGGAAGGCGCGCAGCTGGAGTTCGTGCCCGAGCGCCTGCGCGGTGAAGTCGCGCGCTTCGACATCGCCGACAAGAACGGCCGCGTGGTGGTCGAGAAGGACAAGCGGATCAACGCCAAGCACATCCGCGACCTGGACTCGGCCGGCACCAAGCTGATCAGCGTGCCGGAAGACTACCTGCTGGGCCGCGTGCTGGCCAAGAACATCATCGACCCGGATACCGGCGAGGTGATTGCCAACGCCAACGACGAACTGACCGAAACGCTGCTGGAAAACCTGCGCGAAGCCGGCGTCAAGCAGATCCAGACCCTGTACACCAACGACCTGGACCAGGGCCCGTACATGTCGCAGACCCTGCGCGTGGACGAGACCGCCGACCAGACCGCTGCGCGTATCGCGATCTACCGCATGATGCGCCCGGGCGAGCCGCCGACCGAAGAAGCCGTGGAAGCGCTGTTCCAGCGCCTGTTCTACAGCGAAGAGTCGTACGACCTGTCGCGCGTTGGCCGCATGAAGGTCAACAGCCGCCTGGGCCGCCCCAGCGGTGAAGGCGCCATGGTGCTGCAGGACGAGGACATCCTCGAGACCATCAAGATCCTGGTCAACCTGCGCAACGGCAAGGGCGAGGTCGATGACATCGATCACCTGGGCAACCGTCGCGTGCGTTGCGTCGGCGAACTGGCCGAAAACCAGTTCCGCGCCGGCCTGTCGCGCGTGGAGCGTGCCGTCAAGGAACGTCTGGGCCAGGCCGAGACCGAGAACCTGATGCCGCACGACCTGATCAACTCGAAGCCGATCTCGTCGGCGATCCGCGAGTTTTTCGGTTCGTCGCAGCTGTCGCAGTTCATGGACCAGACCAACCCGCTGTCCGAGATCACGCACAAGCGCCGTGTCTCCGCACTGGGCCCGGGCGGTCTGACCCGCGAGCGCGCCGGCTTTGAAGTCCGCGACGTGCACCCGACCCACTACGGCCGCGTGTGCCCGATCGAAACGCCGGAAGGTCCGAACATTGGTCTGATCAACTCGCTGGCACTGTATGCACGCCTGAACGAGTACGGCTTCCTGGAAACCCCGTACCGCAAGGTCGAGAACAGCAAGCTGACCGACCAGGTCGACTACCTGTCCGCGATCGAGGAAGGCAAGTACGTGGTGGCGCAGGCCAACGCGACCGTCGACGCTGGCGGCAACCTGACCGACGAACTGGTGTCGGCGCGTGAAGGCTCCGAGCGTGAAACCCGTATGGTGACGCCGGACCGCGTGCAGTACATCGACGTGGCGCCGTCGCAGATCGTGTCGGCCGCTGCCTCGCTGGTGCCGTTCCTGGAACACGATGACGCGAACCGTGCACTGATGGGCGCGAACATGCAGCGTCAGGCCGTGCCTTGCCTGCGTCCGGACAAGCCGCTGGTCGGTACCGGCATCGAGCGCACCGTTGCGGTCGACTCGGGTACCGCCGTGCAGGCGATGCGTGGCGGCGTGGTCGACTACGTCGATGCAATGCGTATCGTGATCCGTGTGAACGACGACGAAGCCGTGGCCGGTGAAGTCGGCGTGGACATCTACAACCTGATCAAGTACACGCGTTCGAACCAGAACACCAACATCAACCAGCGTCCGATGGTCAAGGTTGGCGATATCGTTGCCCGCAACGATGTGATCGCCGACGGCGCCTCGACCGACCTGGGTGAACTGGCATTGGGCCAGAACATGCTGGTGGCGTTCATGCCGTGGAACGGCTACAACTTCGAGGATTCGATCCTGATCTCGGAGCGTGTGGTGGCCGAAGACCGCTATACCTCGATCCACATCGAGGAACTGTCGGTCGTTGCCCGCGACACCAAGCTGGGACCTGAGGAAATCACGCGCGATATCTCGAACCTGGCCGAGGCTCAGCTGGCTCGCCTGGACGAGTCGGGCATCACCTACATCGGCGCTGAAGTGGAAGCTGGCGACGTGCTGGTGGGCAAGGTCACGCCGAAGGGCGAGACCCAGCTGACCCCGGAAGAGAAGCTGCTGCGCGCGATCTTCGGCGAGAAGGCTTCGGACGTGAAGGACACCTCGCTGCGCGTGCCCTCGGGCATGAGCGGCATCGTGATCGACGTCCAGGTCTTCACCCGCGAAGGCGTGACCCGCGACAAGCGTGCCCAGTCGATCATTGACGACGAACTGAAGCGCTACCGCCTGGACCTGAACGACCAGCTGCGTATCGTGGAAGGCGATGCCTTCCAGCGTCTGGAGCGCCTGCTGATCGACAAGACCGTCAACGGCGGTCCGAAGAAGCTGGCCAAGGGTGCCAAGATCACCAAGGAATACCTGGCCGACGTCGACAAGTACCACTGGTTCGACATCCGCCCGGCCGACGAGGAACTGGCTGCCCAGCTGGAAGCCGTCAAGGAAGCCATCGAGCAGAAGCGCCACGAGTTCGACCTGGCCTTCGAAGAGAAGCGCAAGAAGCTCACGCAGGGCGACGAACTGCCGCCGGGCGTGATCAAGATGGTCAAGGTGTACCTGGCCGTGAAGCGCCGCCTGCAGCCTGGCGACAAGATGGCAGGCCGTCACGGTAACAAGGGTGTGGTGTCGAAGATCACCCCGATCGAAGACATGCCCTACATGGCCGACGGTACGCCGGCTGACATCGTGCTGAATCCGCTGGGCGTGCCTTCGCGGATGAACGTGGGTCAGATTCTCGAGACGCACCTGGGCTGGGCCGCGCGCGGTCTGGGCGAGCGCATCGGCAACATGCTGAAGGCGCAAGCCAAGGCAGCCGAAGTGCGCAACCTGCTCACGCAGATCTACAACGAGAGCGGCAAGGTCGAAGACCTGGACAGCCTGTCGGATTCGGAAGTCCTGGAACTGGCCGACAACCTGAAGAAGGGCGTGCCGTTCGCGACGCCGGTGTTCGATGGTGCGCATGAGGACGAAATCCGCCGCATGCTGGACCTCGCCTATCCGGAAGGGATCGCGAAGGAGAAGGGCCTGACCGCGTCCAAGCAACAGGTCACGCTGTTCGACGGCCGCACCGGCGAAGCGTTCGAGCGTCCGGTCACGCTGGGTGTGATGCACATGCTGAAGCTGCACCACCTGGTGGATGACAAGATGCACGCCCGTTCCACCGGCCCGTACTCGCTGGTGACGCAGCAGCCGCTGGGCGGTAAGGCCCAGTTCGGTGGCCAGCGTTTCGGTGAGATGGAAGTGTGGGCACTGGAAGCCTACGGCGCGTCGTACGTGCTGCAGGAAATGCTGACGGTCAAGTCCGATGACGTGAACGGCCGTACCAAGGTGTACGAGAACATCGTCAAGGGCGAGCACTCGATCGACGCCGGCATGCCGGAATCGTTCAACGTGCTGGTGAAGGAAATCCGCTCGCTGGGTATCGACATCGACCTCGATCGCTACTGATCGGGCAGATGAAGGGAGCCGGTTGCGGCCGGTTCCCTGTCGACACAAAGCAGCGAAGGATTTCCCACAGGATGAATGCCATCGACCCGGACAGACTCCGGGCCGATGGCGAAACAAGGAGTTGCAATGAAAGCATTGCTCGATCTCTTTAAGCAGGTACAGCAGGAAGAGCAGTTCGACGCGATCAAGATCGGCCTGGCCTCGCCCGAGAAGATCCGTTCGTGGTCGTACGGCGAAGTCAAGAAGCCGGAAACGATCAACTACCGTACGTTCAAGCCGGAACGCGACGGCCTGTTCTGTGCCAAGATCTTTGGCCCGATCAAGGACTACGAGTGCCTGTGCGGCAAGTACAAGCGCCTGAAGCACCGCGGCGTGATCTGCGAGAAGTGCGGCGTTGAAGTGACGCTGGCCAAGGTGCGCCGCGAGCGCATGGGCCACATCGAACTGGCCGCGCCGACCGCGCACATCTGGTTCCTGAAGTCGCTGCCGTCGCGTCTGGGCATGGTCCTGGACATGACGCTGCGCGACATCGAGCGCGTGCTGTACTTCGAGGCATTCGTGGTGCTCGAGCCTGGCATGACCCCGCTCAAGAAGAGCCAGATCATGTCGGAAGACGACTACCTGGCGAAGTGCGACGAGTACGGCGAGGGCGAGTTCGTCGCCATGATGGGTGCAGAGGGCATCCGTGAACTGCTGCGCGGCATCGACATAGAGAAGCAGATCGAACAGATCCGCGCCGAGCTGCAGGCCACCGGCTCCGAAGCCAAGATCAAGAAGTTCGCCAAGCGCCTGAAGGTGCTCGAGGCCTTCCAGCGTTCGGGCATCAAGCCCGAGTGGATGATCCTCGAAGTGCTGCCGGTGCTGCCGCCCGAGCTGCGTCCGCTGGTGCCGCTGGACGGCGGCCGCTTCGCGACCTCGGACCTGAACGACCTGTATCGCCGCGTCATCAACCGTAACAACCGCCTGAAGCGCCTGCTGGAGCTGAAGGCGCCTGAGATCATCGTGCGCAACGAAAAGCGCATGCTGCAGGAAGCGGTTGACTCGCTGCTGGACAACGGCCGCCGCGGCAAGGCGATGACCGGCGCCAACAAGCGCCCGCTGAAGTCCCTGGCCGAAATGATCAAGGGCAAGGGCGGTCGTTTCCGTCAGAACCTGCTGGGCAAGCGCGTCGACTACTCGGGCCGTTCGGTCATCGTGGTGGGCCCGACGCTCAAGCTGCACCAGTGCGGCCTGCCCAAGCTGATGGCGCTCGAGCTGTTCAAGCCTTTCATCTTCCACAAGCTGGAAACGATGGGCATCGCCACCACCATCAAGGCGGCGAAGAAGGAAGTCGAAAGCCAGACCCCGGTGGTGTGGGACATCCTCGAAGAGGTGATCCGCGAGCACCCGGTGATGCTGAACCGTGCGCCGACGCTGCACCGCCTGGGCATCCAGGCGTTCGAGCCGGTGCTGATCGAAGGCAAGGCCATCCAGCTGCACCCGCTGGTCTGCGCGGCGTTCAACGCCGACTTCGACGGTGACCAGATGGCTGTCCACGTCCCGCTGTCGCTGGAAGCGCAGATGGAAGCCCGCACCCTGATGCTGGCCTCCAACAACGTGCTGTTCCCGGCCAACGGCGACCCGTCGATCGTCCCGTCGCAAGACGTGGTGCTGGGTCTGTACTACACGACCCGCGACAAGATCAACGGCCGCGGCGAGGGCATGACCTTCGCCGACATCAGCGAAGTGATCCGCGCCTACGAGAACAAGGAAGTCGAGCTGGCTTCCCGCGTGAACGTGCGTATCACCGAGTATGAGCTGGTCGACAAGGACGCCGAAGGCGACGCCCGTTTCGCACCCAAGGTCACGCTGCAGGCCACCACGGTCGGCCGCGCGATCCTGTCCGAGATCCTGCCGAAGGGCCTGCCGTTCTCGGTGCTGAACAAGCCGCTCAAGAAGAAGGAAATCTCGCGCCTGATCAACACCGCGTTCCGCAAGTGCGGCCTGCGCGAGACCGTGATCTTCGCCGACAAGCTGCTGCAGTCGGGCTTCCGCCTGGCAACCCGCGCCGGTATCTCGATCGCCATCGACGACATGCTGGTGCCGCCCGCCAAGGAGAAGATCATCGCCGAGGCCTCGGCCAAGGTGAAGGAATACGACAAGCAGTACATGTCGGGTCTGGTGACCGACCAGGAACGCTACAACAACGTCGTGGACATCTGGGGCGCCGCCGGCGACCAGGTGGGCAAGGCGATGATGGAGCAGCTCCAGCACGAAGACGTGGTCGACCGCGAAGGCAAGACCGTGAAGCAAGAGTCGTTCAACTCCATCTACATGATGGCCGACTCGGGCGCACGGGGTTCCGCAGCGCAGATCCGCCAGCTGGCCGGTATGCGTGGCCTGATGGCCAAGCCGGATGGCTCGATCATTGAAACGCCGATTACGGCGAACTTCCGTGAAGGCCTGAACGTTCTGCAGTACTTCATCTCGACCCACGGCGCTCGTAAGGGCCTGGCCGATACGGCACTGAAGACCGCGAACTCGGGTTACCTGACCCGTCGTCTGGTCGACGTGACGCAGGATCTGGTCGTGGTGGAAGACGATTGCGGCACCTCCAACGGCGTGGCCATGAAGGCCCTGGTCGAAGGCGGTGAAGTGATCGAAGCCCTGCGCGACCGTATTCTCGGCCGTGTGACCGTGGCCGACGTGGTGAACCCTGAAACCCAGGAAACCGCGATCGAAACCGGCACGCTGCTGGACGAAGACCTGGTCGAACTGATCGACAACATCGGCGTGGACGAAGTCAAGGTCCGCACCCCGCTGTCGTGCGACACGCGCTATGGCCTGTGCGGCAAGTGCTATGGCCGCGACCTGGGCCGCGGCGTGTTGGTGAACTCCGGCGAAGCGGTTGGCGTGATTGCCGCCCAGTCGATCGGTGAGCCGGGCACGCAGCTGACCATGCGTACGTTCCACATCGGTGGTGCGGCATCGCGTGCGGCAGTGGCATCGAGCGTGGAAGCCAAGGCAACCGGTACCGTGCGTTTTACGGCGACCATGCGTTACGTCACCAATGCGAAGGGCGAACTGATCGTCATCTCGCGTTCGGGCGAAGCGCTGATCACCGACGACCACGGCCGTGAGCGCGAGCGCCACAAGATCCCGTACGGCGCCACGCTGCTGGTGCAGGACGGCCAGGCCATCAAGGCTGGCACGCAGCTGGCCACGTGGGACGCGCTGACTCGACCGATCGTTTCGGAATACACCGGTACGACCAAGTTCGAGAACGTCGAAGAAGGCGTGACCGTCGCCAAGCAGATGGACGAAGTGACGGGCCTGTCGACCCTGGTGGTGATCGACGCCAAGCGCCGCACGGCTGCAACCAAGGGCATCCGCCCGCAGGTGAAGCTGCTCGACGCCAACGGCCAGGAAGTGAAGATCCCGGGCACGGATCACTCCGTGACCATCGGCTTCCAGGTTGGCGCGCTGATTACCGTGAAGGACGGCCAGCAGGTGCATGTGGGTGAAGTGCTCGCGCGTATCCCGACCGAATCGCAGAAGACCCGCGACATTACCGGTGGTCTGCCGCGAGTGGCCGAACTGTTCGAAGCGCGTTCGCCGAAGGACGCCGCCGTGCTGGCGGAAGTCACCGGCACGACCTCGTTCGGCAAGGACACCAAGGGCAAGCAGCGCCTGGTCATCACCGACCTGGACGGCAATGCCCACGAGTTCCTGATCGCGAAGGAAAAGCAGGTGCTGGTGCACGACGGCCAGGTGGTGAACAAGGGCGAAATGATCGTGGAAGGTCCGGCGGACCCGCACGACATCCTGCGCCTGAAGGGCATCGAAGAGCTGGCGCACTACATCGTGGACGAAGTGCAGGACGTGTACCGTCTGCAGGGCGTGAAGATCAACGACAAGCACATCGAGGTGATCGTTCGCCAGATGCTGCGCCGCGTTCAGATCGCCGACGTGGGCGACACCAAGTTCATCCCGGGTGAACAGGTGGAGCGCTCGGAACTGCTCGACGAGAACGACCGCGTGATCGCCGAAGGCAAGCGTCCGGCAACCTACGAGAACCTGCTGCTGGGTATTACCAAGGCGTCGCTGTCGACCGACAGCTTCATCTCGGCGGCATCGTTCCAGGAAACCACGCGCGTGCTGACCGAAGCCGCGATCATGGGCAAGACCGACGACCTGCGTGGTCTGAAGGAAAACGTGATCGTCGGCCGTCTGATCCCGGCCGGTACCGGCCTGGCCTACCACCGTGCCCGCAAGGCGCGCGAGGCCTCCGAGCGCGAACGCGCCCAGGCGATCGCCGAAGAAGAGCAGTCGCTCTTCATCGAGCCGACGCCGGTGGTGCAGGCGACGACTGAGGGTGAAGGCGACAACGCCTGATCTTGCAGTAGTGATTGCCCGCCGCAAGGCGGCCAAAAGCCCGGCTGAATCAGCCGGGCTTTTTTTATGCCCGCGCGTGACGTGACCTTTCGTGAGAAACGTCGGAGAGTTTGCGCGCCAGGCGCGGTGGCCGCGTTCCTTAGTGGTAAGGTTACGGCTTTTCCGGCTTCAGCAATTCCGCAGTCCATGTCGCAAGCACTGGCGATCCTCAAAGATGTCTTCGGCTATCACGCCTTCCGCGGGCGCCAGGCCGAGATCATCGACCACGTTGCCGAAGGCGGCGACAGCCTGGTGCTGATGCCGACCGGCGGCGGCAAGTCGCTGTGTTACCAGATTCCGGCGCTGCTGCGCCAGCGCACAGGGCAGGGTGTCGGCATCGTGGTATCGCCGTTGATCGCGCTGATGCAGGACCAGGTCGCGGCACTGACCGAAGCCGGCGTGCGCGCCGCGGTGCTGAATTCGACGCTGACCAGTTCAGAGGCGTCCGCCGTCGAGCGCGACCTGCTGGCCGGCAGGGTGGAGATCCTCTACGTCGCACCCGAGCGGCTGATGACCCCGCGCTTCCTCGACCTGCTCGAGCGTACCCGTGTCGGGCTGTTCGCCATCGACGAGGCGCATTGCGTATCGCAGTGGGGCCATGATTTCCGGCCTGAGTACATCCAGCTGTCGGTGCTGCACGAGCGATTCCCGTACGTGCCGCGCATCGCGCTGACCGCAACGGCTGACGCGCTGACGCGCAACGAGATCATTGAGCGACTGGCGCTGGACGACGCCCGCGTTTTCATCTCCAGCTTCGACCGGCCCAATATCCGCTACCGCATCGTCGAGAAGGACAATGCGCGCCAGCAGTTGCTGGCCTTTATCAAGGCGGAGCACACCGCCGCCGACGGCACCCACGACAGCGGCATCATCTACTGCCTGTCACGCAAGAAGGTGGAAGACACCGCGGCGTGGCTGGTAGGGCAGGGCATCAACGCGCTGCCCTACCATGCCGGCATGGACCCCGGCACGCGCCAGCGCCACCAGGCACGCTTCCGCGAGGAAGAAGGGCTGGTAATGGTGGCCACCATTGCCTTTGGCATGGGGATCGACAAGCCGGACGTCCGCTTCGTCGCTCACCTTGACCTGCCCAAGAGCATGGAGGGCTACTACCAGGAGACGGGCCGCGCCGGCCGCGACGGTATGCCGGCCAATGCGTGGATGGCCTATGGCCTGGGCGATGTGGTGCAGCAGAAGCGCATGATCGATGAGTCCGAGGCGGACGAGGCCTTCAAGCGCGTGTCGTCGGCCAAGCTCGACGCGCTGCTGGGTTTGTGCGAAACCGCCGGCTGCCGGCGCCAGCGCATCCTTGACTACTTCAACGAAGCCAGCGAACCCTGTGGCAACTGCGATACCTGCCTGGAGCCGCCGGCCACCTGGGATGGCACGCGCGAGGCGCAGATGGCGCTGTCATGCGTCTACCGCACCGCGCAGGCAAGCCGGATCCACTTTGGCGCGACCCACCTGGTCGACGTACTGCGCGGCAATGCCTCGGAGAAGATCAAGCAGTGGGGCCATGACAAGGTATCGACCTTCGGCATCGGCAAGGACCGTTCGGTGCATGAGTGGCACACGGTCTTCCGCCAACTGATCGCCCAGGGCTTGCTGATGATCGACCATGGCGGCCACGGCGCGCTGCTGCTGGGCGAGCGCGCGCGCGAGGTGCTCAAGGGCGAGCGGCAGATCATCCTGCGACGCCAGGCTACCAAGCCCGGCAAGTCCGGCGAGCGCGCGGCGCGCGGCACCCGCACCGACCATACCGCGGACATGGACGCCGATACGCTGGCAAACTGGGAGGCGCTGCGCCGCTGGCGCACGGAAGCCGCGCGCGAACACGGCGTGCCGGCCTACGTGATCTTCCATGACGCCACGCTGGCCGAACTGGCGCGCACTGCGCCGGACTCGCTCTCGGCGATGCAAGGGATTCCCGGGATTGGTGCATCCAAGCTGGAGCGCTATGGGCAGGGTATCCTCGACACCCTGCGCGGGGTCTAGCCGGTACTGTTTGCCTGTCGGGTATACGGCTTGACTGTATACGATTCCCCTGCTAGGATGCCAGATTCGAGTTTTTGGCTTTGGATTTCGCTCGCCCGTCGGATAAGTGGCTTTCATGCCGCTGCTGGCAAGCCTTCCGGACCGGTTTTGATGGACCGGTGGCGGCAGATGCGGGATCCGGGTGCCGGCTCGCGCTCTTTGGCATGCTGTTACCGCACAGTCCCGTCTCCAGAGCGCGTCTGCTCATCTCTCCCGCCCAAAAACCCGTAGTTGCCTCTCCATCCTGGTACATGCCGGTGCGAGGGGCGTTTTTCGTAAAACCAAGCTGGATTGAACAATGCCAACTATCAACCAACTGGTTCGCAAGCCGCGCGTCTCTGAAGTCGTCAAGAGCAAGAGCCCGGCGCTTGAGAACTGCCCCCAGCGCCGTGGTGTGTGCACCCGCGTGTACACCACGACGCCGAAGAAGCCGAACTCGGCACTGCGTAAGGTCGCCAAGGTGCGCCTGACCAACGGTTTCGAAGTCATTTCGTACATCGGCGGTGAAGGCCACAACCTGCAGGAACACTCGGTCGTGCTGATCCGCGGCGGCCGTGTGAAGGATCTGCCGGGTGTGCGTTACCACATCGTCCGTGGCTCGCTGGATCTGCAAGGCGTGAAGGACCGCAAGCAGGCCCGTTCGAAGTACGGCGCGAAGCGTCCGAAGGCGGCCTAAGCTTAGGGTGCCTGGGTCTGCGAGACCCAAAGCAGCAAACAAACGATAGCCTGTGGCGCGAGTCATGGTGCTGTCACCAGGCGGCGGTACAACGGAGCGCCTTTTTGGCAACCGTGCCGTCGAGTAAGTGGTCACCCCGGCGAATTTGCTGTCTATTGCATGCAAGCTAGTTGGTGGCCGGAGAGCGGAAACAACTGACCGCGCTCTCAACTGAATCTAAAGGAAAGAAGATGCCACGTCGTCGTGAAGTCCCCAAGCGGGATGTTCTGCCTGATCCGAAGTTCGGCAACGTTGAAGTTGCCAAGTTCATGAACGTGCTGATGCTGGACGGCAAGAAGTCGGTTGCCGAACGTATCGTCTATGGCGCGTTCGACCAGATCGAGAAGAAGGCAGGCAAGGCCCCCATCGAAGTGTTCTCCGTTGCCATCAACAACGTGAAGCCGGTGGTGGAAGTGAAGAGCCGTCGCGTGGGCGGCGCCAACTATCAGGTTCCGGTCGAAGTCCGTCCGTCGCGTCGTCTGGCATTGGCGATGCGTTGGCTGCGCGAGGCCGCGAAGAAACGCAGCGAGAAGTCGATGGCGCTGCGCCTGGCAGGTGAGCTGCTGGAAGCATCGGAAGGCCGTGGCGGCGCAATGAAGAAGCGTGACGAAGTGCACCGCATGGCCGAAGCCAACAAGGCGTTCTCGCATTTCCGCTTCTAAGCGCGCGATAGCGTTTGTTGGTTGCCGGGCGGGCTGTGTTTTTACACATCTCGCCCGTTTGTGTTAGGGGCGCGGGCCATGAGATGCCGGCGCCTCACGGACGAATAGAGGATTAAAGTGGCTCGTAAGACTCCCATTGAGCGCTACCGCAATATCGGTATCTCGGCTCACATTGACGCGGGTAAAACCACCACGACCGAGCGGATCCTGTTCTACACCGGTGTGAACCACAAGATCGGTGAAGTGCATGATGGCGCGGCCACCATGGACTGGATGGAGCAGGAGCAGGAGCGCGGCATCACCATCACGTCTGCTGCGACCACCGCCTTCTGGAAGGGCATGGGCGGCAACTACCCCGAGCACCGCTTCAACATCATCGACACCCCGGGCCACGTGGACTTCACCATCGAGGTGGAGCGTTCCATGCGCGTGCTGGACGGCGCGTGCATGGTGTACTGCGCAGTGGGTGGCGTGCAGCCGCAGTCCGAAACCGTCTGGCGTCAGGCCAACAAGTACAAGGTGCCGCGTCTGGCGTTCGTCAACAAGATGGACCGTACCGGCGCGAACTTCTTCAAGGTCTACGACCAGCTGAAGACCCGCCTGAAGGCTAACCCGGTGCCCGTCGTGGTGCCGATCGGCGCTGAAGACGGCTTCCAGGGCGTCGTCGATCTGCTGGAAATGAAGGCGATCGTTTGGGACGAAGCCAGCCAGGGCGTGAAGTTCGAATACCAGGACATCCCGGCCGAGCTGCAAGCCACCGCTGACGAATGGCGCGAGAAGATGGTCGAGTCCGCCGCCGAAGCCAGCGAAGAGCTGATGGAAAAGTACCTGGGCGGCGAAGAGCTGACCCGCGCCGAGATCGTCAAGGCGCTGCGTGACCGTACCATCGCCTGCGAAATCCAGCCGATGCTGTGCGGCACCGCGTTCAAGAACAAGGGCGTGCAGCGCATGCTCGACGCCGTGATCGACTTCCTGCCGTCGCCGGTCGACATTCCGCCGGTTACGGGCACGGACGAGGACGACAGCGAGAAGAAGCTCGAGCGCAAGGCTGACGACAACGAAAAGTTCTCGGCACTGGCGTTCAAGATCATGACCGACCCGTTCGTTGGTCAGCTGATCTTCTTCCGCGTGTACTCGGGCAAGATCAATTCGGGCGACACCGTGTACAACCCGGTCAAGAGCAAGAAGGAACGCCTCGGCCGTATTCTGCAGATGCATGCCAACCAGCGCGAAGAAATCAAGGAAGTGCTGGCCGGCGACATCGCCGCTGCAGTGGGTCTGAAGGACGCCACCACGGGCGACACGCTGTGCGATCCGGCTGCACCGATCGTGCTCGAGCGCATGGTGTTCCCGGAGCCGGTGATCTCGCAGGCTGTCGAGCCGAAGACCAAGGCTGACCAGGAAAAGATGGGCATCGCCCTGAACCGCCTGGCCGCTGAAGATCCGTCGTTCCGCGTGCGTACCGATGAAGAATCGGGTCAGACCATCATTTCGGGCATGGGCGAGCTCCACCTCGAAATTCTGGTCGACCGCATGAAGCGCGAATTCAACGTGGAAGCCAACATCGGCGCGCCGCAGGTGGCCTACCGCGAAACCATTCGCAAGACCGCCGAAGGCGTCGAGGGCAAGTTCGTCAAGCAGTCGGGCGGCCGCGGCCAGTACGGTCACGCCGTGATCACGCTGGAACCGCAAGAGCCGGGCAAGGGCTTCGAGTTCATCGACGCCATCAAGGGCGGCGTGATTCCTCGCGAATACATCCCGGCGGTAGAGAAGGGTATCGTCGACACGCTGCCGAACGGCATCCTGGCTGGCTTCCCGGTGGTGGACGTGAAGGTCACGCTGACGTTTGGTTCGTACCACGACGTGGACTCGAACGAAAACGCGTTCCGCATGGCCGGCTCGATGGCCTTCAAGGAAGCCATGCGCAAGGCCAGCCCGGTTCTGCTCGAGCCGATGATGGCCGTGGAAGTGGAAACGCCGGAAGACTACACGGGTACCGTGATGGGCGACCTGTCGTCCCGCCGCGGCATCGTGCAGGGCATGGACGACATGGTGGGCGGCGGCAAGATCATCAAGGCCGAAGTCCCGCTGTCGGAAATGTTCGGTTATTCCACGTCGCTGCGCTCGGCCACGCAAGGCCGCGCCACGTACACCATGGAATTCAAGCACTACGCTGAGGCACCGAAGAACATCGCCGAAGCCGTGATGACGGCCAAGGGCAAGTAATTCGAAGTTTGCCGCCGCGCCTGCCGGTGCGGCGGCGCGATGAAACAACAAGACTGCATTCCTATCAGGAGCTAAGAAATGGCAAAGGAAAAGTTCGAGCGGACCAAGCCGCACGTGAACGTTGGTACGATTGGTCACGTTGACCATGGCAAGACCACGCTGACCGCAGCGATCGCCACGGTGCTGGCTGCCAAGTTCGGCGGTGCCGCCAAGAAGTACGACGAAATCGACGCAGCGCCGGAAGAAAAGGCACGCGGTATTACCATCAATACCGCCCACGTCGAGTACGAGACGGCCAACCGCCACTACGCGCACGTTGACTGCCCGGGCCACGCCGACTACGTGAAGAACATGATCACGGGTGCCGCCCAGATGGACGGCGCGATCCTGGTGTGCTCGGCCGCTGACGGCCCGATGCCGCAAACGCGCGAGCACATCCTGCTGGCCCGTCAGGTTGGCGTGCCGTACATCATCGTGTTCCTGAACAAGTGCGACATGGTGGACGACGCTGAACTGCTCGAGCTGGTCGAGATGGAAGTTCGCGAGCTGCTGTCGAAGTACGAATTCCCCGGCGACGACACCCCGATCATCAAGGGTTCGGCCAAGCTGGCGCTGGAAGGCGACAAGGGCGAGCTGGGCGAAGTGGCCATCATGAACCTGGCCGAAGCGCTGGACAGCTACATCCCGACGCCGGAGCGTGCCGTTGACGGTACCTTCCTGATGCCGGTGGAAGACGTGTTCTCGATCTCGGGTCGCGGCACCGTGGTGACCGGCCGTATCGAGCGCGGCGTGGTGAAGGTTGGCGAAGAAATCGAAATCGTCGGTATTCGCCCGACCGTGAAGACCACCTGCACCGGCGTGGAAATGTTCCGCAAGCTGCTGGACCAGGGCCAGGCTGGCGACAACGTCGGTCTGCTGCTGCGCGGCACCAAGCGTGAAGACGTCGAGCGCGGCCAGGTGCTGTGCAAGCCGGGTTCGATCAAGCCGCACACCCACTTCACCGGCGAGGTGTACATCCTGTCGAAGGACGAAGGCGGCCGTCACACCCCGTTCTTCAACAACTACCGCCCGCAGTTCTACTTCCGTACCACCGACGTGACCGGCTCGATCGAGCTGCCGGCGGACAAGGAAATGGTGATGCCGGGTGACAACGTGTCGATCACCGTCAAGCTGATCGCCCCGATCGCCATGGAAGAAGGCCTGCGCTTCGCTATCCGTGAAGGCGGCCGTACCGTCGGCGCCGGCGTCGTGGCAAAGATCCTCGACTAAGCACTTCCTGGGACATGCCTGCAGGCATGTCCCCATTTAACTGGGCACGTTGCCCAATCGCTCTTTTAAGGAAATATCATGCAGAACCAGAAGATCCGTATCCGCCTGAAGGCTTTCGACTATCGCCTGATCGACCAGTCGGCCGCCGAAATCGTGGATACCGCCAAGCGTACCGGCGCGATCGTCAAGGGCCCGGTGCCCCTGCCGACCCGCATCCAGCGCTTCGACATCCTGCGTTCGCCGCACGTCAACAAGACCAGCCGCGATCAGTTCGAGATCCGCACTCACCAGCGCCTGATGGACATCGTCGATCCGACCGACAAGACGGTTGACGCGCTGATGAAGCTCGACCTGCCGGCCGGCGTGGACGTCGAGATCAAGGTGTAAATATGTTTCGGGCCGCTCCGGCGGCTTGATGCAGCAAAACGGCGAACCGTGTGGTTCGCCGTTTTTGTTTTGGGCGGCCGTTCTCGTGTGGGGTCGGCTAGCCCCTTCCCCGCCGCCGCAGCGTCTGCGCCGGGCACTCCCCGAACGCCCGACGATACTCCGCGCTGAAGCGCCCCAGGTGCGCAAAGCCCCAGCGCAAAGCCGCCGCGCTGACCGACGTCACCGACGCATCGTTCAGCAGGTCGTGCCGCACCCGCTCGAGGCGCACGGTGCGCAGGTAGGCCATCGGCCCGGTGCCGCGATGCTCGCGGAAGCCGGCGAACAGGCTGCGCACGCTGACGCCAGCGACTTCCGCCAGCAAGGCCGGCGTCAATTCCGCATCGGCGTTGGCATGGATGTATTCCTCCACCACCTTCACATGGCGCGGCGCCAACGGCTTGCCGTGCTCGCGCAGCGCATCCGAAAGGTTGTGCGGCTGCCATGTCAGCAGCGTGCCGATGACCAGCTGCTCGAGCTGGCAGGCGGTCAGCGGATGGCGCGTGGTCTCGGGCGCAGTCTCGATCATCGCCGCGAGGTAGCGCACCAGCTCATACCAGGCGCCCATGCGCCAGTCCATGCCGAGTGCAAAGCGCAGCGGCCGCCCGGGGCGCCGGCCCAGGTGCGCGGCGCAGACGCGTTCCAGCGCGCTGCGTTCGATGCGCACGATCAACTGGTCACTGTCGGCGCTCCAGCGCATCGCCAACGGATCACTCGGCGTCAGCACCGAAGCGCAGTCGGGCGTCGAGACGATGTGCTGGTCGCCACAGCGGATATCGGCCTGCCCTGACAGCGGCATCTGCACCAGCAGGAAGTCCCCAAGCGGACCGGGATCGATGGTGACCTCGGCCCCGTAGGCGAGGCGATTGAAGGAAACCGCGCCAAGCGGCGCATGGTGCATGCGCGCGTGCAGCCGCGTGCCGCGGACATCGAGCCGGTGCGGCTTGAATACGCGGCCGACGGCGGCGCGCGTCTCTGCCAGGTCGGTCGAGGCGAACACGCACCGGGCGGGATCGCCGAGCAGGGTGCTCGCCAGCGTTCCCTGGTGCGGGAAGGCCGTGGCGGCGGGGGGCAGCTGCATTGTCTCGCTCCTCTGGCGTGGCCGCGGTGCTGCCGGGCAGGGCGGCCAGCCGGTGCTGGCAGAGCCCTGGCGCCGTGCGCGCCGCATGGTCCGGGGATGGTCCGGTATCGCACCGGCATTGCGCCGGCATTGCGCCGGGATTGCGCCGGCGCACGGTCTCCCACGCGATCCACTATAGCGGATGCCCTCGCCGTCAGCGATGCAGCGTTGACCGAGTTGGCAGTTTCCTGCACTAATCGGATAGCCGCTGCAGCGGGCGGCTAGTTTGCTGCGGTGCGGAGCCACCATCATGGAACCCAGCACGGCGGCGCCAGCGGACACCGTCAAGAGACAACGACAAGGAGAGCAGGGCATGGGCCAGACCATCCAGATCCAGACCCCCGAAGGCAGTTTCAGCGGCTATCTCGCCGTTCCGGCGACGGGCAAGGGCCCGGGAATCGTGTTGTGCCAGGAGATCTTCGGCGTCAATGCCACCATGAGGCAGGTCGCCGACTACTACGCCGAAGAGGGGTACACGGTGCTGGTTCCGGACCTGTTCTGGCGGCTCGCGCCCGGCATCGAGCTGACCGATCGCGGCGAGGATTTCCAGCGCGCGCTCGGCCTCTACCAGCAGTTCGACGAAGCCAAGGGCGTGCAGGACGTAGGCGCGGCGCTGGATACGCTGCGGGCGCGCCAGGAATGCGTCGGCCAGACCGGGGTGCTGGGATTCTGCCTGGGCGGCAAGCTGGCCTACCTGGCGGCGTGCCGGCTACCGGACGTGGGCTGTGCGGTGGCCTACTACGGCGTGGGCATCGAGCATGCGCTGGGGGAAGCTGCTCAAGTGCGAGGCCGCCTGGTGCTGCATATCGCGGAGAAGGATGGCTTCTGCCCGCCGCAGGCACAGGCCGCGATCCGCGAAGCCCTGGCCGGGCGCGACAACATCGAGGTCTATGTCTACCCGGGTGTCGACCACGCCTTTGCGCGTGCTGGCGGCGAGCACTTCGACAAGCCGTCCGCACTGATGGCGCACCAGCGCGCGATCGCCGCGCTGCGGCGCGAGATGGGACCGCACTACGATTTTTCCGCGCTGTGGGACAAGCACTGCGAATATGAATTCGCCACGCGCGACGTCGATGCCACCATGGCGACGATGGTGGCGCAGCCCTATGTGAACCATATCCCGACCATGACCGGCGGCGTCGGCTACGCGCAGCTGCGACGCTTCTACCAGAACCACTTTGTCCACAGCAATCCCCCCGATACCACGCTGATCCCGCTGTCGCGAACGGTCGGTGCCACGCAGATCGTCGACGAACTGCTGTTCTGCTTCACGCATACCTGCGAGATCGACTGGATGCTGCCTGGCGTGCCCCCCACCGGCAAACGCGTGGAGATCCCGCTGATCGCCATCGTCAAGTTCCGAGGCGACAAGCTTTATCACGAGCATATCTACTGGGACCAGGCCAGCGTGCTGGTGCAGGTCGGCAAGCTCGATCCGGCGGGCTTGCCGGTGGCGGGCGTCGAGACCGCGCGCAAGCTGCTGGACGAAGCCTTGCCGTCGAACACGCTGATGGCGCGCTGGCAGGAGAGTGAAGGCAAGTAGCGAGGTTATGTAGCGAGGTCAAGTAGCGAGGTCAAGTAGCGAGGTCAAGTAGCGAGCGTTGCAGCATCGATCCGGAGCGGGCCCGAAGAAGCCCGCCCGGACCCTGGACACGGATGGCAAACAAGGAGACAACCATGAAGGGATTGCAGGACAAGGTGGCCATCGTCACCGGCGGCGCCACGCTGATCGGCGCCGGCGTGGCTCGGGCTTTCGTCGAGGCTGGCGCGCGCGTGGCGATCTTCGATATCGATGCCGCCAACGGCGAGCGCGTCGCCGCGGAGCTGGGCAAGGACGCCCTCTTCATCGCGGCTGACATCACGCAGGACGAGCAGGTCCGCGATGCGGTAAGCCAGGTCGCGCAGCGCTTTGGCGGCGTGGATTTCCTGGTCAACCTTGCCTGCACCTATCTCGATGACGGCTTCCGTTCCAGCCGTGCCGACTGGCTCACGGCTCTCGACGTCAACGTCGTGTCCGGCGTGATGCTGGCGCAGGCGGTGCAGCCGCTGATGCGCGCGCGCGGCGGCGGTGCCATCGTCAATTTCACCAGCATCTCGGCCACCGTCGCGCAGACCGGTCGCTGGCTCTATCCGGTATCGAAGGCAGCCATCGCGCAGTTGACGCGCAACATGGCGATGGACCTGGCGCCCGACCGTATCCGCGTGAACTCGGTCTCGCCCGGCTGGACCTGGTGCCGGCTGATGGACGAGGTCAGCGGCGGCAACCGCGCCCGTACCGATGCCGTTGCCGCGCCATTCCATCTGCTGGGCCGCGTTGGCGAGCCCGACGAGGTCGCGCAGGTGGTGCTGTTCCTGTGCTCTGACCATGCCAGCTTTGTCACCGGCGCGGACTACGCCGTCGACGGTGGCTACAGCGCCATGGGCCCGGAGCAGAACGTTCCGGCAATCGGCAAGCTGGCCGGCTGAAGCCATCCCGCATCCAACCAGGAGACAACATCATGCGCCAACGCATCGCCATCGTCGGGGCCGGGCAGTCCGGTTTGCAAATGGCCCTCGGGCTGCAGGCAGCCGGCTACCAGGTCACGCTGCTGTCCAACCGCGCGCCGGATCAGGTCCGCGCAGGCAAGGTCATGTCGAGCCAATGCATGTTCGACCGCGCCTTGCAGACCGAGCGCGACCTCGGCCTCAACTGGTGGGACGACACCTGCCCGCCGGTCGAGGGCATTGGCCTCGCCGTGCCGCATCCCGAGCAGCCTGGCGCGAAAGTCATCGACTGGGCCGCGCCGCTGGACCGGCCAGCGCAGGCGGTCGACCAGCGGCTGAAGATGCCGGTTTGGATGGAGGCCTTCGCTGCGCGTGGCGGCGACCTGCGCATTGTCGATGTCGGCATGGATGAACTGGAGGACCTGACGCGCGATCACGTCCTCGTGCTGCTGGCTGCCGGCAAGGGCGAGATCGTCGGCCGTTTCGAGCGCGATGCGCGGCGCAGCCCGTTCGACAAGCCGCAACGCGCGCTGGCGCTGACCTACGTGACCGGCATGGTGCCGCGCGAGCCGTTCTCGCGGGTTTGCTTCAACCTGATCCCGGGCATCGGCGAATACTTCGTCTTTCCCGCGCTGACGATGTCGGGCCCGTGCGAGATCATGGTGTTCGAAGGCATCCCTGGCGGTCCGATGGACCGCTGGGCCGAGGCGCGCACGCCCGAGCAGCACCTCGCAGAAAGCCTGCGCATCCTGCGCACCTATGCGCCGTGGGAAGCCGAGCGCTGCGAGCGCGTGGCGCTGACCGACGACAACGGTATCCTGTCGGGCCGCTTCGCACCGAGCGTGCGCAAGCCGGTGCTGACGCTGCCATCGGGCCGGATGGTATTCGGCATGGCCGATGCCGTGGTGGTCAACGACCCGATCACCGGGCAAGGCTCCAACAATGCCGCCAAATGCTGCCAGGTCTACCTCGACGCCATCCTTGCCCATGGCGAGCGGCCGTTCGACCGTGACTGGATGGAGCAGACCTTCGCCCGGTACTGGCAATATGCCGGCGATGTCGTGGCGTGGACCAACTCGCTGCTGACCCCGCCGCCGCCGCATATCCTGGCGCTGCTGGGTGCGGCGGGGCAGGCGCCGGCGCTGGCGGCGCGCATTGCCAACGGCTTCGACAATCCGCCGGATTATTTCCCATGGTGGATGGACGCGCAGGCTTGCCACCAGCTGATCGACCACCACCTGCCGCGGGCTGCCTGACATGGACACCACCAGTCATGCCGCGCCCCTGCTCGATCCACGCGAACTGCGCCGGGTTTGCGGCCGCTACGCGACCGGCGTGGCGGTCATCGGTGCCTGCACGGCGCAGCAGCGGCCGGTCGGCATCACCGTCAACTCGTTCGCGTCGCTGTCGCTGGCGCCGCCGCTGATCCTGTGGAGCCTGGCGTCGCACTCGCCCAATGCGGGCCTGTTCGAGCCAGGCCGGCCGTTCGGCGTCAGCATCCTGCGCGCCGGACACGGGGAACTGGCGCGCCGCTTCGCCACGCCGGCGGCCGACAAGTTCGCCGGCGTGCGTCATACGCGCTGCGCCCAGGGCGTGCCCTACCTGGACGAGGCGCTCGCCACGCTCGCATGCCGCGTCGAGCGCGCCGATCCCGTTGGCGACCACCTGCTGGTCGTGGGCGCGGTGGAGTCCATCTCGGCGGAAGAGGGCGAGCCGCTGGTCTTCTATGGTGGCGGCTTCGTGCGCGTCGCGGCCTGACCTTTGCGCGGGGGCGGGGCCTGCCGCTCGCCGCGCCGCCTTCGTGCCAGCTTTTGCGCACATCTGCGTGAATCCTGCCTGCAACACCCCTCGGCAAATCGCAATTGCTTATTGCCCTTTCCTGGGGGAAGCGTTATAGTGTAAGGCTACCCGTGTCTCCGGGTAGTGGGTTGGCCGTTTTGGCCACGCGCAGTCCTCTTTAGCGCAGCCCATCCGCGCACAAGCGCAAACACAGTTTTCGTGTATCAATCAGCCCCGGCCAATCGCAGCTGGGAATGGAGCAAACCATGAGCCTTGGCCTTGTAGGTCGCAAGGTTGGCATGACCCGTATTTTCACGGACGACGGTGAAGCGATTCCCGTGACCGTGGTCGAGGTCGGCGACAACCGCGTGACGCAAATCAAGACGGACGAGACCGACGGTTATACCGCGGTTCAAGTCACCTTCGGCGCACGACGCGCAAGCCGTGTCACCAAGCCGCTGGCGGGTCACCTCGCCAAAGCCGGCGTGGAAGCCGGCGAAATCATCCGCGAATTCCGTATCGACGCAGCCAAGGCTGCCGAACTGCAAGCTGGCGGTTCGCTGTCGGTCGACCTGTTCGAAGTCGGTCAGAAGATCGACGTGCAGGGCGTGACCATCGGTAAGGGCTACGCCGGTACCATCAAGCGCTACCACTTCGCCTCCGGCCGTGCCACGCACGGTAACTCGCGCTCGCACAACGTGCCGGGCTCGATCGGTATGGCGCAGGATCCGGGCCGTGTGTTCCCGGGCAAGCGCATGACCGGTCACCTGGGCGATGTCACCCGCACCGTGCAGAACCTGGAGATCGCCAAGATCGACGCAGAGCGCAAGCTGCTGCTGGTCAAGGGCGCCATCCCGGGCTCCAAGAACGGCAAGGTCATCGTTACCCCGGCCGTCAAGGCCAAAGCCAAAGCTTAAGGAGCGCATGTAATGGAACTCAAGCTCCTCCAGGACAATGGCCAGATCGGCGCCGGCGTTGACGCGTCGCCCGAAGTGTTCGGCCGTGACTACAACGAAGCCCTCGTTCACCAGATCGTCGTCGCTTACCAGGCCAACGCTCGCAGCGGTAACCGTAAGCAGAAGGATCGTGAAGAGGTCAAGCACACGACCAAGAAGCCGTGGCGCCAGAAGGGTACGGGCCGTGCTCGTGCCGGTATGTCTTCCTCGCCGCTGTGGCGCGGGGGCGGCCGTATCTTCCCGAATTCGCCGGAAGAGAACTTCACCCAGAAGGTCAACAAGAAGATGTTCCGTGCCGGCATGCGCTCGATTTACTCGCAGCTCGCACGTGAAGGTCGTATCAACGTGGTGGACGGTTTCACTGTCGACGCGCCCAAGACCAAGCTCTTGGCCGACAAGTTCAAGGCCATGGGCCTGGACTCGGTGCTGATCATCACCGACAGCCTCGACGAAAACCTCTACCTGGCTTCGCGCAACCTGCCGCACGTGGCAGTCGTGGAGCCGCGCCAGGCTGATCCGCTGTCGCTCGTGCACTACAAGAAGGTGCTGGTGACCAAGGCGGCCGTCGCGCAGATCGAGGAGTTGCTGAAATGACGCAAGTAGCCAAGAACGATCATCGTTTGATGCAGGTGCTGCTCGCGCCGGTGGTTTCCGAAAAGGCAACCCTGGTCGCCGACAAGAATGAACAAGTCGTGTTCGAGGTAGCCCGCGATGCCAACAAGGCAGAAGTGAAGGCCGCCGTCGAACTGCTGTTCAAGGTCGAGGTGCAGTCCGTTCAGATCCTGAACCAGAAGGGCAAGCAGAAGCGCTTCGGCCGTTTCATGGGCCGCCGCAACCACGTGAAGAAAGCTTACGTGTCGCTGAAGCCGGGTCAGGAAATCAATTTTGAAGCGGAGGCCAAGTAATCATGGCACTCGTCAAGACCAAGCCGACGTCCCCGGGTCGTCGCTCGATGGTGAAGGTGGTCAACAAGGACCTTCACAAGGGCGCCCCGCACGCTCCGCTGCTGGAAAAGCAATTCCAGAAGTCGGGCCGTAACAACAATGGTCACATCACCACCCGTCACAAGGGCGGTGGTCATAAGCACCACTACCGCGTGGTCGACTTCAAGCGCAACGACAAGGACGGCATCGCCGCCAAGGTCGAGCGCCTGGAATACGATCCGAACCGCAGCGCCAACATCGCTCTGGTTGTGTTCGCCGACGGCGAGCGCCGCTACATCATCGCCACCAAGGGCATGGTTGCCGGCCAACCGCTGATGAACGGCTCGGAAGCGCCGATCAAGGCCGGTAACAACCTGCCGATCCGCAACATTCCGGTCGGTACCACGATCAACAACGTGGAAATGCTGCCGGGCAAGGGTGCCCAGATCGCGCGTGCTGCCGGCGGTTCCGCCGTGCTGCTGGCTCGTGAAGGCCTGTACGCCCAGGTTCGCCTGCGCTCGGGTGAAGTTCGCCGCGTGCACATCGAGTGCCGCGCCACCATCGGTGAAGTGGGCAACGAAGAGCACAGCCTGCGCGTCATCGGCAAGGCCGGTGCTACCCGCTGGCGCGGTATCCGCCCGACGGTGCGTGGTGTCGTGATGAACCCGGTGGATCACCCGCACGGTGGTGGTGAAGGCAAGACTGCTGCTGGTCGTGATCCGGTTTCGCCGTGGGGTACCCCGGCCAAGGGCTACCGCACCCGCAGCAACAAGCGCACGGACAGCATGATCGTCCAGAAGCGCCACAAGCGCTAATCGGTAGGTAGGAGCTAAAGATATGACTCGTTCCGCTAAAAAGGGTCCGTTCTGCGACGCCCACCTGCTGAAGAAGGTGGAAGTTGCGGTAAGCGGCAAGGACAAGAAGCCCATCAAGACTTGGTCGCGTCGCTCGACCATTCTGCCGGAGTTCATTGGCCTGACGATCGCCGTGCACAACGGCCGTCAACACGTGCCGGTGTACGTTACGGAAAACATGGTTGGCCACAAGCTCGGCGAATTTGCGATTACCCGCACGTTCAAGGGCCACGCGGCTGACAAGAAAGCGAAGAGGTAAGGTGCCATCATGGAAGTGAAAGCGATTCATCGCGGTGCCCGCATCTCCGCCCAGAAGACGCGCCTGGTCGCTGACCAGATCCGTGGTCTGCCGATCGAGCGCGCGCTCAATGTCCTGCAGTTCAGCCCGAAAAAGGCTGCCGGGATCGTGAAGAAGGTGGTCGAATCGGCCATCGCCAACGCCGAGCACAACGAAGGCGCCGACATCGACGAACTGAAGGTCAAATCGATCTACGTCGACAAGGCGACCTCGCTCAAGCGCTTCACCGCACGGGCGAAGGGCCGCGGCAACCGCATCGAGAAACAAACCTGTCACATCACTGTGACGCTCGGCAACTAAGGAGTCACGATGGGACAGAAGATTCATCCGACTGGCTTCCGTCTGGCTGTCAGCCGTAACTGGGCTTCGCGCTGGTACGCCAGCAACACGAAGTTCGCCGGCATGCTGAAGGAAGACATCGAAGTTCGCGACTTCCTGAAGAAGAAGCTGAAGAACGCATCGGTTGGCCGCGTCGTTATCGAGCGCCCCGCCCGCAATGCCCGCATCACCATTTACAGCTCGCGTCCGGGCGTGGTGATCGGCAAGAAGGGTGAGGACATCGAACTGCTGAAGGCCGAACTGCAGCGTCGCATGGGCGTGCCCGTGCACGTGAACATCGAGGAAATCCGCAAGCCGGAAACCGATGCTCAGCTGATCGCCGACTCGATCACCCAGCAGCTCGAGCGCCGCATCATGTTCCGCCGCGCCATGAAGCGCGCCATGCAGAACGCGATGCGCCTGGGCGCCCAGGGTATCAAGATCATGAGCGCAGGCCGTCTGAACGGTATCGAAATCGCACGTACCGAGTGGTACCGCGAAGGCCGTGTGCCCCTGCACACCCTGCGCGCCGACATCGACTACGGCTTCTCCGAAGCAGAAACCACCTACGGCATCATCGGTGTCAAGGTGTGGGTCTACAAGGGGGATCACCTCGGCCGCAATGACGCGCCGGTGGTGGAAGAGCCGCAAGACGATCGTCGTCGTCGTCCGGGTCGTCCGGAAGGTCGCCGCCGTGAAGGCGAAGGCCGTCCGGGTGGCAACCGCCGTGGCGGTGCCGGTGCCGGTCGTCGCGCTGCGCCTGGCGCAGATGGGAAGAGTGGAGAATAACGATGCTGCAACCTAAGCGCAGAAAATACCGCAAGGAGCAGAAAGGCCGCAACACGGGTAAGGCTACCCGTGGCAACGCCGTGTCTTTCGGCGAATTCGGCCTGAAGGCAATGGGCCGCGGCCGTCTGACGGCTCGTCAGATCGAGTCGGCACGTCGTGCGATGACCCGTCACATCAAGCGTGGCGGCCGCATCTGGATCCGGATCTTCCCGGACAAGCCGATTTCGAAGAAGCCCGCTGAAGTCCGTATGGGTAACGGTAAGGGCAACCCGGAATACTATGTGGCTGAAATCCAGCCGGGCAAGATGCTGTACGAAATGGATGGCGTGAGCGAAGAGCTGGCGCGTGAGGCGTTCCGCCTCGCAGCCGCCAAGCTGCCGATCGCCACCAATTTCGTGGTGCGCCAGGTCGGGACGTAAGGAGAGCAGGAATGAAAGCATCCGAACTTCGCGGCAAGGACGCCGCAGGCCTGAACCAGGAGCTCTCCGAGCTGCTGAAGGCCCAATTTAGCCTGCGCATGCAAAAGGCAACCCAACAGCTGCAGAACACCAGCCAGCTGAAGAAGGTTCGCAAGGACATCGCGCGCGTGCAAACCGTGCTGACTCAAAAGGCGAACGCGAAATGACTGAAGCTGCACAAACGGAAAAGTCGCTTCGCCGTACCCTGGTCGGCCGTGTCGTGAGCGACAAGATGGACAAGACCGTTACGGTCTTGGTGGAAAACCGCGTCAAGCATCCCCTGTACGGCAAGTACGTGCTGCGTTCCAAGAAGTACCACGCACACGACGAAGCCAACCAGTACAAGGAAGGCGACAAGGTCGAAATCCAGGAAGGCCGTCCGCTGTCGCGGACCAAGTCCTGGGTGGTTTCCCGGCTGGTAGAGGCTGCACGCGTCATCTAAGAACAACACGTTCTTAGCTTGACTTGCAAGTCCAGGATTATGTAGCTATAATCCTGGACTTCCGCTTTATTGCGTTCGCCTTAGCTGTACCACCCGGGCGGGCCTGTTGAGCGAGCCAGGGCCAGGCGGCCTCGACGATCTGTCGGGATTGCCAGGTTCCTACCGACTTCAAAGTTGATCAACCCAGACGGTGCTGGCGCAAGGCCGGAGCCGACGGGACCAAGACTGACCGACGGGCGCTATCGCACCTGGCGGATTAAGTTGGGAAGACAAACACCATGATTCAGACAGAAAGCCGGCTCGAAGTGGCCGATAACACTGGTGCGCGCGAAGTGCTGTGCATCAAGGTGCTGGGTGGCTCCAAGCGCCGCTACGCAAGCGTTGGCGACATCATCAAGGTGACCGTCAAGGACGCAGCGCCGCGCGGTCGCGTGAAGAAGGGCGACATCTACAACGCCGTCGTCGTGCGTACCGCCAAGGGCGTGCGCCGCGCTGACGGTTCGCTGATCAAGTTCGACGGCAACGCCGCCGTCCTGCTGAACAACAAGCTCGAGCCGATCGGCACCCGTATCTTCGGGCCGGTGACTCGTGAACTCCGTACCGAGCGATTCATGAAGATCGTGTCGCTCGCTCCGGAAGTGCTGTAAGGAGCCGCCATGAACAAGATTCGCAAAGGCGACGAAGTCATCGTGCTGACCGGCAAGGACAAGGGCAAGCGCGGTACCGTGCAAGCCGTGCTTGGCGACAAGGTCGCGGTGCAAGGCGTGAACATCGCCAAGAAGCATGCCCGCCCGAACCCGATGCTGGGCACTACCGGTGGTGTGGTCGACAAGGTCATGCCGCTGCATATTTCCAACGTTGCGCTCGTGGATGCCAATGGCAAGCCGTCGCGCGTCGGCATCAAGGTGGAAGACGGCAAGCGCGTGCGCGTGCTGAAGACCACCGGCGCCGTCGTGGCAGCTTGATTCTGGGCACGTTTAGGAGTTGAGCATGGCAGCACGTCTGCAAGAGTTTTACAAAGAACAGGTTGTGCCGAAGCTGATCGAACAGTTCGGCTACAAGTCGGTCATGGAAGTGCCGCGCATCACCAAGATCACCCTGAACATGGGCCTTGGCGAAGCGATCAATGACAAGAAGATCATTGAAAACGCCGTCGGCGACCTGACCAAGATCGCTGGTCAGAAGCCGGTCGTGACGAAGGCCAAGAAGGCCATCGCCGGCTTCAAGATCCGCCAGGGCTACCCCATCGGTGCGATGGTGACCCTGCGCGGCGAGCGCATGTTCGAATTCCTCGATCGTTTCGTCACCGTGGCCCTGCCGCGCGTGCGTGACTTCCGTGGTGTGTCGGGCCGTTCGTTCGACGGTCGTGGCAACTACAACATCGGTGTGAAAGAGCAGATCATTTTCCCCGAAATCGAGTACGACAAGATCGACGCACTGCGTGGTCTGAACATCAGCATCACGACGACGGCAAAGAACGACGAGGAAGCCAAGGCACTCCTCGGTGCGTTCAAGTTCCCGTTCCGCAATTAAGGGGTAACCGTGGCTAAACTGGCTCTGATTGAACGTGAGAAGAAGCGCGCCAAGCTGGTGGCGAAGTACGCCGCCAAGCGCGCCAACCTCAAGGCCATTATCGACGACCAAGAGAAGTCGGAAGAAGAGCGTTACAGCGCGCGTCTCGAGCTGCAACAGCTCCCGCGCAACGCGAACCCGACTCGCCAGCGTAACCGCTGCGCGATCACCGGTCGTCCCCGCGGTACCTTCCGCAAGTTTGGCCTGGCGCGTAACAAGATCCGCGAAATCGCCTTCAAGGGCGAAATCCCGGGTCTGACGAAAGCCAGCTGGTAATTACGCACAGGCTACAGGAGAAACAGTATGAGCATGAGCGATCCTATCGCCGATATGCTGACGCGCATCCGCAACGCCCAAGGCGTGCAGAAGGCGTCGGTTGTCATGCCGTCGTCGAAGCTGAAAGTGGCAATCGCCAAGGTCCTGAAGGACGAAGGCTACATCGACGATTACGCCGTCCAGGAAGATGGCGGCAAGGCACAACTGAGCATCGGCCTGAAGTACTACGCCGGCCGTCCGGTGATCGAGCGCATCGAGCGCGTCTCGAAGCCCGGCCTGCGCGTGTACAAGGGCCGCAGCGACATCCCGCAAGTGATGAACGGCCTGGGCGTGGCGATCATCTCGACCCCGCAGGGTCTGATGACCGACCGCAAGGCTCGCGCCACTGGCGTGGGCGGCGAAGTTCTCTGCTACGTCGCTTAAGGAGAGAACCATGTCCCGTGTAGGTAAGGCTCCCATCGCGCTCCCCAAGGGCGCGGAAGTGAACGTGGCGGCTGGCGTGCTCTCCGTGAAGGGCCCGCTCGGTACGCTGTCGCAACCGATTCACAGCCTGGTCAAGGTCAATGTCGAGAACGACACGCTGACCTTCTCGCCGGCTGACGAGTCGCGTGAAGCAAACGCCCTGCAAGGCACCATGCGCGCCCTGGCGGCGAACATGGTCAAGGGCGTGACCACCGGTTTCGAGCGCAAGCTGAACCTCGTTGGCGTGGGCTACCGTGCCCAGCTGCAAGGCGCTGCGCTGAAGCTCCAGCTTGGTTTCTCGCACGACGTGATCCATGAGATGCCGGAAGGCGTGACGGCTGCAACGCCGACGCAGACCGAGATCATCATCAAGGGTGCGGACAAGCAGAAAGTCGGTCAGGTTGCCGCGGAAGTCCGCGCGTACCGCCCGCCTGAGCCCTACAAGGGCAAGGGTGTGCGTTACAGCGACGAGCGCGTCATCCTGAAGGAAACCAAGAAGAAGTAAGGGGTGCAATGATGAACAAGAAAGACGCTCGTTTGCGCCGTGCACGTCAGACCCGCGCCAAGATCGCGGAGATGAAAGTCAATCGTCTGACCGTGTTCCGTACGAATTCGCATATTTACGCCCAGGTTTTCTCGGAGTGCGGCACCAAGGTGCTGGCTTCCGCGTCGACCGCAGAGGTGGAAGTGCGCAAGGAACTGGATGGCAAGGGCGCTACCGCCGCTGCCGCCACCGTGGTTGGCAAGCGCATCGCCGAGAAGGCGAAGGCTGCCGGCGTGGAAACCGTTGCGTTCGATCGCGCCGGCTTCCGTTTCCATGGCCGCGTGAAGGCCCTGGCAGACGCCGCCCGCGAAGCCGGCCTGAAGTTCTAAGCGCATAGAGAGAGATACGTCATGGCAAAGATGCAAGCAAAAGTCCAACAGGACGAACGCGACGACGGCCTCCGCGAGAAGATGATCTCGGTCAACCGTGTCACCAAGGTGGTGAAGGGTGGCCGGATTCTCGGTTTCGCTGCGCTGACCGTGGTTGGTGACGGCGATGGCCGCATCGGCATGGGCAAGGGCAAGGCTAAGGAAGTGCCGGTTGCTGTTCAGAAGGCAATGGACGAAGCCCGTCGCAAGATGGTCAAGGTCTCGCTGAAGAACGGCACGCTGCAACACGAAGTCGTTGGCAAGCACGGCGCCGCCAAGGTGCTGATGATGCCCGCCAAGGAAGGTACCGGCGTGATCGCCGGCGGCCCGATGCGCGCGATCTTCGAAGTGATGGGCGTCACCAACGTGGTGACCAAGTCGCACGGCTCCACCAACCCGTACAACATGGTTCGCGCCACGCTGGACGGCCTTCAGAAGATGAGCACGCCGGGCGAAATCGCCGCCAAGCGTGGCAAGTCGGTCGAAGACATCCTGGGTTAAGGTGAACGCAATGTCGCAGAAAACCGTAAAAGTGCAACTCGTGCGCAGCCTGATCGGCACGCGCGAGGATCATCGCGCCACCGTTCGTGGCCTGGGCCTGCGCCGCATCAACTCGGTGTCGGAACTGCAGGACACGCCCGCTGTGCGCGGCATGATCAACAAGGTCTCGTACCTGGTCAAGGTTCTGGCCTGATCGGGACTTGGAGAGCAAGATGCAACTGAACAACCTGAAACCGGCCGCCGGTTCGAAGCACGCCAAGCGTCGCGTCGGCCGCGGTATCGGCTCCGGCCTGGGCAAGACCGCCGGTCGCGGTCACAAGGGTCAGAAGTCGCGTTCGGGCGGCTTCCACAAGGTGGGCTTCGAAGGCGGTCAAATGCCGCTGTATCGTCGTCTGCCGAAGCGCGGCTTCACCTCGCTGACCAAGGCGTTCACCGCCGAAGTCACGCTGCGTGACATCGAGCGCCTGGAAGCGGCTGAAGTCGACCTGCTGGTCCTGAAGCAAGCTGGCCTGGTGGGCGAGCTGGTCAAGAGCGCCAAGGTCATCAAGGCTGGCGAACTGACCCGCAAGGTGTCGATCAAGGGTCTGGGCGCCACCGCTGGCGCCAAGGCCGCGATCGAAGCCGCCGGCGGCCAGATCGCAGCCTGATACGGCATTTATCGCAGCATAGGCAGTCATAGTCGGAGCATCGTTTGGCCACGGCGAAACCCAATGCAAGCGCGCAAGCCAGGAACACGGCGAAGTACGGCGACCTCAAGCGCCGGCTGATGTTCTTGGTGCTGGCCCTGATCGTGTACCGCATCGGCGCTCATATTCCGGTGCCCGGTATCGATCCGGAGCAGCTTGCGAAGCTTTTCCAGAGTCAGTCGGGTGGCATCCTCGGGATGTTCAACCTGTTCTCGGGCGGGGCGCTGTCGCGCTTTACCGTCTTCGCGCTCGGCATCATGCCGTACATCTCGGCGTCGATCATCATGCAGTTGCTGACGATCGTGCTGCCGCAGCTGGAAACGCTGAAGAAGGAAGGGCAGGCAGGGCAGCGCAAGATCACGCAGTACACGCGTTACGGCACCGTGGTCCTGGCCACGTTCCAGGCGCTGTCGATTGCGGTGGCGCTGGAGTCGCAGCCCGGGCTGGTGCTGGATCCTGGCCTGATGTTCCGGGCCACGGCGGTAATCACGCTGGTGACCGGCACGATGTTCCTGATGTGGCTGGGTGAGCAGATCACCGAGCGTGGTCTGGGCAACGGCATCTCGATCATCATCTTCGGCGGTATCGCGGCGGGCCTGCCCAACGCGATCGGCGGACTGTTCGAACTGGTCCGCACGGGTTCCATGAGCATCATCGCGGCGATCTTCATCGTGGCGATCGTGATCGGTGTGACCTTCGCCGTGGTGTTTGTCGAGCGTGGCCAGCGCAAGATCCTGGTGAACTATGCCAAGCGTCAGGTCGGCAACAAGGTGTACGGCGGCCAGTCGTCGCACCTGCCGCTGAAGCTGAACATGGCAGGGGTGATTCCGCCGATCTTCGCATCGTCGATCATCCTGTTCCCGGCGACGATCGCGGGCTGGTTCACGTCTGACTCGACGGGCACGGTTGGCCGGTTCATCAAGGACCTGGCTGCCACGCTGTCGCCGGGCCAGCCGGTCTACATCCTGCTGTACGCTGCTGCGATTGTATTTTTCTGCTTCTTCTACACGGCCCTGGTGTACAACAGCCGTGAAGTGGCAGACAACCTGAAGAAAAGCGGTGCCTTCATTCCGGGCATTCGTCCGGGCGAGCAGACGACGCGCTATATCGACAAGATTCTGGTGCGACTGACGCTGGCTGGCGCGATCTACATCACGCTGGTTTGCCTGTTGCCGGAATTCCTGGTGCTGCGCTGGAACGTTCCGTTCTATTTTGGCGGAACCTCGCTGCTGATCATCGTGGTCGTCACGATGGACTTCATGGCCCAGGTTCAGTCCTACGTCATGTCGCAGCAGTATGAGTCGCTGCTGAAGAAGGCGAATTTCAAGGGTAATCTGACCTTGCGCTGACTTCGGATCGGTACAGGCTAGGTATGGCAAAAGACGACGTCATCCAGATGCAGGGCCAGGTCCTGGAGAACCTGCCCAATGCGACGTTCCGAGTCAAGCTGGAGAATGGCCATGTAGTGCTGGGCCACATCTCCGGCAAGATGAGAATGAACTACATCCGGATTCTTCCGGGTGACAAGGTGACGGTCGAGCTGACTCCATATGATCTGTCGCGCGCACGAATCGTCTTCCGGACGAAGTGAGCGAACAGGAATTGAAGGAAGAGGAAAATTATGAAAGTGCTGGCTTCTGTGAAGCGCATTTGCCGCAACTGCAAAATCATCAAGCGCAACGGTGTCGTGCGCGTGATCTGCTCGTCGGATCCCCGCCACAAGCAACGCCAAGGCTAATCGGAAAGAGGATTGACGAATGGCACGTATCGCAGGGGTTAACATCCCGAACCACAAGCACACCGAAATCGGCCTGACGGCCATTTATGGTGTCGGCCGCTCGCGCGCTCGCAAGATTTGCGAGGCCACCGGTGTACCGTTTGACAAGAAGGTCAAGGATCTGACCGACGCCGACCTGGAAAAGCTTCGTGACGAAGTGGGCAAGGTCACGGTCGAGGGTGACCTGCGTCGTGAAACCACGATGAACATCAAGCGTCTGATGGACCTTGGTTGCTATCGTGGCATGCGTCACCGCAAGGGCCTGCCCATGCGCGGTCAGCGTACCCGTACCAACGCACGTACCCGCAAGGGTCCGCGCAAGGCCGGCGTGGCTCTGAAGAAGTAAAGCCGAAGGCAGAGGAAGAAACTAATGGCAAAAGGTCCGAATAACGCCGCTCGCGCGCGTAAAAAGGTCAAGAAGAACGTTGCCGACGGCATTGCGCACGTCCACGCCTCGTTCAACAACACCATCATCACGATCACCGACCGTCAGGGCAACGCCCTGTCGTGGGCGACCGCCGGTGGCCAGGGCTTCAAGGGTTCGCGTAAGTCGACCCCGTTCGCTGCCCAGGTTGCTGCCGAGAACGCCGGCCGCGTGGCGCAAGACCAGGGTATCAAGAACCTGGAAGTGCGCATCAAGGGCCCCGGCCCTGGCCGTGAATCGGCTGTCCGCGCGCTGAACGCGCTGGGCATCAAGATCGCGATCATCGAAGACGTCACGCCGATTCCGCACAACGGCTGCCGTCCGCCGAAGCGCCGCCGCATCTAAGCGCTGGCCTTGTCCAGCCCCGGTGGGTTTACCTGCCGGAGCCGGATATGATAGTATCGCGCGTTGACCTGCTGCATTTGATGCGGCAGGTTTTCGTTTTGCATCGACGGGGTGTCGCATAAAGCGCATTCCGATATCGATGCACTGTAAATGCTTTCAGCGTCGTACCCGGCCATGCGGCCAGGGCACGCTTCATAAGCCCACCGTCCGTCACGGTCTCCCCGCAGCGTTAAGCATTGCGGGAAGTAACTGCGTTGACGGACTCGCGGCGCGTCAAGAAGGCGCCGTGATCGATCAAAGGAAGACAACGTGGCACGTTATACCGGCCCGAAGGCCAAACTTTCCCGCCGTGAAGGCACCGACCTGTTCCTGAAGAGCTCGCGCCGCTCGCTGGCCGACAAGTGCAAGCTGGACAGCAAGCCGGGCCAGCATGGCCGCACCTCGGGTGCCCGCACCTCGGACTACGGCAACCAACTGCGCGAAAAGCAGAAGGTCAAGCGCATCTACGGCGTGCTCGAGCGCCAGTTCCGCCGTTACTTCGCCGAAGCCGACCGTCGCAAGGGCAACACCGGCGAAAACCTGCTGCAACTGCTGGAATCGCGCCTGGACAACGTGGTGTACCGCATGGGCTTTGGCTCGACCCGCGCTGAAGCGCGCCAGCTGGTTTCGCACAAGGCGATCCTGGTGAACGGTCAGACCCTGAACGTGCCGTCGGCCCAGATCAAGTCGGGCGACATCATCGCCATCCGCGAGCAGTCGAAGAAGCAAGTCCGTATCGCCGAATCGCTGTCGCTGGCCGAGCAGTCGGGCTTCCCGACCTGGGTTGCCGTGGATGCGAAGAAGTTCGAAGGTACCTTCAAGCAAGTTCCGGATCGCACCGACATCTCGGGCGACATCAACGAAAGCCTGATCGTCGAACTCTACTCGCGTTAATCCGCGAGCAGACGGCCCAGCGCTTGCGTTCTCCGCAAAGCTTCTCTTCCAGCCCGACGCGCGCTACGCGCGGTCGGGCTTCGCCCATCGTTGCGATGGGAATTTTCAGGTTCCAAACGTCAGCCTTATCGGTGTAACGAGCCGAGGGTATTGAAAAGGACAACCTAATGCAAACAGCACTCCTCAAGCCAAAAATCATTGCCGTCGAGCCTCTGGGCGACCATCACGCCAAAGTCGTGATGGAGCCGTTCGAGCGCGGCTACGGCCATACGCTCGGTAACGCCCTGCGTCGCGTGCTGCTGTCGTCGATGGTCGGCTATGCCCCGACCGAAGTCACGATCGCTGGGGTGGTCCACGAGTATTCCACCATCGACGGCGTGCAGGAAGACGTCGTCAACCTGCTGCTCAACCTCAAGGGCGTGGTGTTCAAGCTGCACAACCGTGATGAAGTCACGGTGTCGCTGCGCAAGGATGGCGAAGGTGTTGTCACGGCTGCCGATATCGAGCTGCCGCACGACGTCGAGATCATCAATCCGAACCACGTGATCGCCCATCTGTCGGCCGGCGGCAAGCTGGACATGCAGATCAAGGTCGAGCAAGGCCGCGGCTACGTGCCGGGCAACGTGCGCAAGTTTGGCGACGAGTCGGGCAAGGTCATCGGCCGTATCGTGCTGGACGCCTCGTTCTCGCCGGTGCGCCGCGTGTCGTACGCCGTTGAGTCCGCTCGCGTGGAACAGCGTACCGACCTGGACAAGCTGGTGATGAACATCGAAACCGACGGCGTGATCTCGCCCGAGGAAGCGATTCGCCAGTCGGCCCGCATCCTGGTCGACCAGCTGTCCGTGTTCGCAGCGCTGGAAGGCACCGAGTCGGCCGCCGAGGCTGCTTCGAGCCGCACGCCGCAGATCGACCCGATCCTGCTGCGCCCGGTCGACGACCTGGAGCTGACGGTGCGTTCGGCCAACTGCCTGAAGGCCGAGAACATCTACTACATCGGCGACCTGATCCAGCGTACCGAGAACGAACTGCTCAAGACCCCGAACCTGGGTCGCAAGTCGCTCAACGAGATCAAGGAAGTCCTCGCCTCGCGTGGCCTGACCCTCGGCATGAAGCTCGAGAACTGGCCGCCTGCAGGTCTGGAGAAGTAATTGTGGTGCGGGGCATTTTGTCCCGCGTCGCAGTAACCGCCCTGGCTTCGCGCCGGGGCTCGTATCACTACCGGCCCGCGTCCAGCCGCATCGGACGATAGAAGAGCTGGTCAAACACTTAACTGAAAGGAATCATCATGCGTCACCGTCATGGTCTGCGGAAACTGAACCGCACCTCGTCGCACCGCCTCGCGATGCTGCGCAACATGTCCAACTCGCTGTTCCAGCACGAGCTGATCAAGACCACCGTGCCCAAGGCCAAGGAACTGCGCAAGGTTGTCGAGCCGCTGATCACGCTGGCCAAGAAGGACACCGTTGCCAACCGCCGCCTGGCTTTTGCCCGCCTGCGCGACCGCGACATCGTCACCAAGCTGTTCACCGAACTGGGCCCGCGCTACGCCACCCGTCCGGGCGGCTACACCCGCATCCTGAAGTTCGGCTTCCGTCAGGGCGACAATGCGCCGATGGCGCTGGTCGAGCTGGTGGATCGTCCGGAAATCACCGAAGCCCCGGCTGAAGAAGCCGCGGAATAAGTGCGTTTCCTGCCCGCTGCCGTCGTGCGACGGTTCCGGGCACACCGCTTACAATCGAGCCAGGCATCCGCCTGGCTCTTTTGTTTTGGGCGGCCGCCAGCCGTTTCAGGAGGGTTCCGATGCCAGATTCCAGCCCGTCACACGACTCCGCCGAAGTGATCGTGGTGATCACCAATACTCCCGATGCCGAGACTGCGGCGCGGCTGTCCCGGGCCGTGCTGGAAGCACGCGCGGCCGCCTGCGTGAACCGTCTGGCTCCGGTGGAATCCCAGTACTGGTGGCAAGGCGCGCTGGAACAGGCGCAGGAATGGCCGCTGCTGATCAAGACCACGCGCGCGCGCTACGCTGCACTGGAGGCCGTGATCCGGCAACATCACCCCTATGACGTGCCGGAGATCATCGCACTGCCGGTGACGGCGGGTTTTGCGCCATACCTGGCGTGGGTCGGCAGCGAGACGGATGCCGGCGCGCAGCCGGCGGGATAACGGGCGAAGGGGGCCGCCGCGCAGCAGCGGGTACGGCGAGACCCAGTGGCCAGGACAGACAGGAAACAGCTTCATGAACATCGGTTTGGCACTTCCGCAGCGGGCACGCGGTCTGGTTCAGGCGCGGCATATTGCCGCAGTCCTGCTGGCGGTACTGGCCTGGCTTTGCCTGGCTGGCGCAGCGCAGGCCGCCACGGAAGCCGATTTCCTGCCGCCGGAGCAAGCCTTCCGCTTCGCCGCGCGCCAGATCGACGACAACACCGTGGAGGTGCGTTTCGATGTCGCGCCCGGCTACTACATGTACCGGGAGCGATTCGCCTTTGCCACTGAGCCTGCCGGCGTGAAGCTCGGCACGCCTGACTTCCCGCACGGCAAGGTCAAGTTCGACGACACCTTTGGCAAGGAGATGGAAACGTACCGCGACAGCGTGACCATCCGCGTGCCGGTGGCGGCGGCGCCAGCGGACGGCAAGTGGACGCTGACGGTCACCTCGCAGGGCTGCGCCGACAAGGGCCTGTGCTATCCGCCGATGGAAAGCATCTACAAGGTCGGCGGCGCCGGCCTGGCCGACCTGTTCGGCAAACGCGGGCGCTCCGATGCCACTGCTGCAGCCCCTGCGCTAACCCAGCCGGCCCAGCCGGCGCCCGCGGCCACGCTGCGTGCCGATGACAGCGACCGCATCGCCGGCGCGCTGGCTAGCCGCAACGTGGCCCTGATCGCGGCGCTCTTCTTCGGCCTGGGCCTGTTGCTGACCTTCACGCCGTGTGTGCTGCCGATGGTGCCGATCCTGTCTTCGATCGTCGTCGGCGAGCACGTCACGCGCAGCCGTGCGCTGGTGGTGTCGCTGGCCTACGTGCTGGGCATGGCGGTGGTGTACACCGCGGTCGGCGTGGCCGCCGGGATGCTTGGCGAAGGCCTGTCGGCCGCGTTGCAGACGCCCTGGGTGCTGGGCCTGTTCGCCGCGCTGATGGTGGCGCTGGCGCTGTCGATGTTCGGCCTGTATGAGCTGCAGCTGCCGCAGCGCTGGCAGACGCGGCTGACGGAATCGTCCAACCGGCGCCAGGGCGGGCAGGTGGCCGGTGCGGCAGCGATGGGCGCGATCTCCGCGCTGATTGTCGGCCCGTGCGTGACCGCGCCGCTGGCGGGGGCGCTGGCCTATATCGCGCAGACCCGCGATGCGGTCATCGGCGGGGCGGCGCTGTTTGCGATGGCGATCGGCATGGGCGTGCCGCTGGTGCTGGTGGGCGTAGGCGCCGGCAACCTGCTGCCGCGCGCCGGGCGCTGGATGGAAGTGACCAAGCGCTTCTTTGGCTTCTTGCTGCTGGGCGTGGCCCTGTGGATGCTTGGGCCGGTGCTGCCGGCGTGGGCGACGATGCTGCTGCTGGCGGTACTGTTGCTGGTCGCGGCGGTGTTCCTCGGCGCCTTTGACGGGCTGGGTCCCGATCCGCGCAACCTGGCGCGCGTGGGCAAGGGCCTGGGGGTCTTGTTTGCGATCGCCGCAGCCATCGTACTGATCGGCGTGGCGTCGGGCGGGCGCGATCCCCTGCAGCCGCTGTCGCACCTCAGCGTCGGCCGCGGCGGTGCGGAAAGCGCCGGCACGACCCAGGCGGTGCGATTCGAGCGCGTGCGCAGCGTGGCCGAACTCGATGCCCGCGTGGCGCAGGCCGCCGCGGCCGGCAAGCCGGTACTGCTCGATTTCTATGCAGACTGGTGCGTCAGCTGCAAGGAGATGGAGCGCATGACCTTCGTTGACGCGCGCGTGCGCGCGCGGCTGTCGGAGATCGTGCTGCTGCAGGCGGACGTAACCGCCAACAATGCCGACGACAAGGCGCTGCTCAAGCGCTTCGGGCTGTTTGGCCCGCCGGGGATCATCCTGTTCGGACCGGATGGCCGCGAGCGGCCGGTGCGCGTGATCGGCTACCAGTCGGCCAACCGTTTCCTGGAAAGCCTGGAGCGCGCCTTCGGCCAGCGCACCAGCACCTGAGGCGTACCCGCCCCTGCGCTAGCGCTCCAGCTGCCGCGCCACGAGCCATAGCGCGCCAAGCACTACCACCACCGCCCCCATCAGGCTGATGGACCACCAGAATCCGTCCGGCGCCTGCAGCCACGGCATGCGCTCGAAGTTCATGCCGAAAATGCCGGTGATCAGCGTCAGCGGCATGAACAGGGCCGTGATCAGCGTCAGCATGCGCATGGTGCGGTTGGTCCGGTGCGCGACCGCCGAGAAGTGGATCTGCACCGCCGACTCGATCGAATCTTCCAGCCGGCGCGCATGCGCAAGCACGCGCTGGATATGCTCCATCACATCGTTGATGCGCACCAGCAGCACTTCGTCGCGACCCGGGATATCCACCGGGGTGCCGTGCTGGTCGCTGCTGTAGCGGTTGTCCAGCAGGCTGTCGCGGAATTCCTGCAACGCATCGCGCTGTTCCTCGCTCAGGTGCTCCAGCTTGCGCAGCTGGATGCGTGCATCCAGCAGGCCTTCCCAGCTGGAAAAGCTGCGCCGCGAGTTCAGCAGCGCGCGTTGCCAGCGGTCGAGCTGGCGCGTGAGCGGGGCGCGTAGTTCCAGGTAGCGGTCCACCATCGCATTGAGCAGGCGCAGCATCAGGTCTTCGGGCCGGTTCGGCGGACGCACGCCGTGCAGCAGCGTTTGGCCGTTGCCGCGCGCGGCCGATGCTTGCGGGCGCGGCGCCTGGCAAAGCTCGAGCAGGCGCTGGCGTACCTGGTCGACTGTGCGCGACGGGCCGTTGCGGACGGTGACCAGCAGTGTATCGAAGACGAAAAACGTAACCGGCTGCGTATCAATCTTGGCCAGCGCGGGGAGGAAGCCGGGCGGATACCGCCGCGCACGGGCGGCCCCATCACCCGGCATCCTGGCCGCGCTGGCCGGCGTTGCCTCCTGCGGTTCGGCCTCGGCGATCGCGCGGCTGGTCTCGAAGGTCAGCTTGCGGAAGATCACCATGTCATACGCATTGGTCGTGTCGAAGTACGACGGATGCGCGGCATTGGTGGCGTCGGCCAGGTGCAGGTCCAGGATCGAGGCGCCGGCAAGCTGGCGCACATTCTCGCGCCAGGTGTCGGGCGCGGCGGTGACTTCCTCGGTGGAAAAGTCTGCCCAGACGAACAGCGCGGCGGCATTGCCGCTGAGGAAGCCGCCCGCCTCGGCGAGCGAGGCAAGCGGGTGTACCTGGCTGGCCGAGAAGCCGAGCAGTTCCATAGGCGCGAGTTCCCGAATAGAGCGATATGGATCAGGCGGCCAGCAGGCGTGCGGCGTCGCGTGCGAAATAGGTCAGGATGCCGTCGGCGCCGGCGCGGCGGAAGGCCAGCAGCGATTCCATCATGACCTTGTCGTGGTCGAGCCATCCGTTCTGCGCGGCGGCCTTCAACATCGCGTACTCGCCGCTGACCTGGTAGACGTAGGTCGGGAAGCTGAACTCGTCCTTCACGCGGCGCACGATGTCGAGGTACGGCATGCCGGGCTTGACCATCACCATGTCGGCGCCTTCGAGGATGTCCTGCGCCACTTCGCGCAGGGCCTCGTCGGTGTTGGCCGGGTCCATCTGGTAGGTCATCTTGTTGCCCTTGCCCAGGTTGGCCGCCGAGCCCACCGCGTCGCGGAAGGGGCCGTAGAAGGCCGACGCGTACTTGGCAGAGTAGGCCATGATGCGGGTATGGATGTGGCCGTTGTCTTCCAGCGCCGTGCGCACCGCGCCGATGCGGCCGTCCATCATGTCTGACGGGGCCACGATATCGACGCCCGCTTCGGCCTGGGCCAGCGCCTGGCGCACCAGGATGTCGACGGTGGTGTCGTTGATGACGTAGCCGTTTTCATCCAGCACGCCGTCCTGGCCGTGGCTGGTGTAGGGGTCGAGCGCGACGTCGCACAGCACGCCGAGTTCGGGGAAGCGGTCCTTCAGCGCACGCACCGCGCGCGGCACCAGGCCGTCGGGATTGATGGCCTCGATGCCGTCCGGCGTTTTCAGCGACGGGTCGATCACCGGGAACAGCGCGAGCACCGGGATGCCAAGCTTGACGCAGTCTTCGGCCACCGCCATCAGCAGGTCCACGGAGACCCGCTCGACGCCCGGCATCGAGGCCACGGACTGGCGCTGGTTCTGGCCGTCAAGGATGAAAACGGGGTAGATCAGGTTGTCCGGCGACAGGCGATGCTCGCGCATCATGCGGCGGGAGAAATCGTCGCGGCGCATGCGGCGCGGGCGGTACTCGGGGAAGGTCGACATGGCAGGCTTCTTGTGCTGGAGACGGGACAGAAAAGTCCCAATTTGCCAGCCGGCAGGCACTGCGCGCGCGGCGCAAAGATGCCGGCTGAAGAAAAACTAAACTTTTGTGCGTGCCCGCCATCATACTCGCGGACACTATGCGTTGCGCCTTGCGTGGCGCGGGTGTTCCCCGCTACTCCTCCCTGAGCGGGTACCCGCCCCAGCGGCGGGAAAGTTTGTCCCCGTTGCTTGCAGCGGGGCTTTTTTTTGCGTGCTTTTTTTGCGCCCTTGCAACGCTGCGGCTTTATGCCGCAGGGGACGCAGGATCCATGGGAGCAGGCGGCTCAGCCGTCGGGGCCGCGGCAGCATCCTGCGCCACGTCCTTCTGCGCCTCGGGCAGGTTGAGCCAGCCGGCGATCACACCCTGCGCTTCTTCGATGCCGCGGCGCTTGAGGCTGGAAAACAGCTGTGCCGTCAGGGGCACCGGCGTTGCCAGTTGCTCGGCATAGCCCTGCAGCATCTTGCGCGTCTCGCGCAGCGCATTGGCGTTCTCGCTGTTGGTGAGCTTGTCGGCCTTGGTCAGCAGCACGTGGATCGGCTTGCCGGTGGGCAGGAACCACTCGACCATCTGGCAATCGAGATCGGTAAACGGCCGGCGCGCATCCATCATCAGGATCAGGCCCGACAGTTGCGGCCGCGTCTGCACGTAGTCGCTGAGCAGGCCCTGCCAGTGGTACTTGGCCGAGCCCGACACCTCGGCATAGCCGTAGCCGGGGAGGTCGACCAGGAATGCCTGCGGGTCCGGCGCCTTGACCGGAGCCACCGTGAAATAGTTGATGTGCTGCGTGCGCCCGGGCGTGCGCGAGGAAAACGCCAGCCGCTTCTGGTTGCACAGGATGTTGATGGCGGTGGACTTGCCGGCGTTGGAGCGGCCGGCGAACGCTACCTCGGGCACTGCCGTGGCGGGCAGGTCGCGCAGGTGGTTGACAGTAATGAAGAAGCGGGCCTGGTGAAGGAGGGACATGCGCGATAGCGGTAGGGCGGGGTGCCGCGGCGGCGCAATGGGCGCTGGCCGTGGCCGGGTTACCGCCAGGGTGGGGAGGGCTGCGGCGGGGCCGCTCGCCGGGTTTGATCTGGCGCAGCCCGGTACCGCTTCAAGACGGCACAGCAGGGCGCAAGGCATCAATCCGGCACATAACTTATTGTACAATACGCCGGTTTACGGTCTCCTGATCGGGTGACGCGCGACATCCTTTGCCGCGTGGCTCGGCTGCCGTTGTCCGGACGGGAAGCCTCGTTGTGTCGTCCTATCGTGGGCAAGGCCTTGTTACGCACCATGCGTTGCACCTGGGGTCAACTTCAGGTGCCGCGGCAGCGGAGCAGGGGCTGGCGGGGGTCTGCCGCCAGGCATGCCGCAGCGGATCGGTCATCCGCGCGGGTCGCCACGATGTCAGGCCTTTGTCCCGGCGCGTCCTCACCGCCGGCAGAGTGCCGGCCGGCATGCATTACGGTATCCAAAACAATTCAGAGAAGGTGTGCGAATGAACCGCATTGCGAAGATTCTGGGTGTCCTGGCTCTGGCCGTTCCTGCAGCCACCCTTTCCGGACTGGCATCTGCCGCAGAGCAGGCCGCCGCGAAGGCCGATCCGGCCAAGGGTGAAACGCTGTACACGCAGGGCGCTCCCGATCGCAATGTGCCTGCCTGCCTGAGCTGCCACGGCGCCGCCGGCAACAGCGCGGCCGCCGCCAACCCCAAGCTGGCCGCCCAGCATCCGGAATACGTCCACAAGCAACTGGCCGACTTCAAGTCCAAGGCGCGCAATAACGCGATCATGGTGCCGATGGCATCGGTGCTGACCGACGACGAAATGCGCAACATCGGCGCCTACCTGGCCAAGCAGCCGATCAAGCCTGCCACCGCCAAGAACAAGGACACGATCGAAGAAGGCCAGAAGATCTACCGTGGCGGCATCGCCGCCAAGGGCGTGCCGGCCTGCGCCGCCTGCCATGGTCCTGCCGGTGCCGGCATCCCGGCCCAGTATCCGCGTATTGGCGGACAGTGGTCGGAATACACCGAGGCACAACTGGTGGCGTTCCGCCAGGGCACCCGCAAGAACAATTCGGTCATGACGACCATCGCCGCCAAGATGTCGGATGCCGAGATCAAGGCGGTGGCGGACTACGTCGCCGGCGTCCGGTAACGACGTTAGCGTAGTACGCTGGCGCCGCCAGGCGCCGGCGCTTCGGCATGCAGCCCGTGTGGCATGCAACCGAACGCGCCTGTCACAATCGAAAAGGGTGGCCTGCTTGTCGAAGCAAGTCCACCCTTTTTCATTTCAAAGCAGCACGTTGTCTTGGGTTCCACTGCACATGTCGACCGCTTCTACTTCAGGGCTGCACCTGAAGACCCCTCACCGCGTGTTGCGCGACGCGGTCGAATTGTTGTCCTCGATGCGCTTCGCGATCACGCTGCTGACGGTGATCTCCATCGCGAGCATTGTTGGCACGGTACTCAAGCAGAACGAGCCGTATCCCAACTACGTCAACCAGTTCGGGCCGTTCTGGGCCGATGTCTTCCATTCGCTGTCGCTGCAGAAGGTCTACGGCTCGTGGTGGTTCCTGCTGATCCTGGCGTTCCTGGTGGTGTCGACCTCGCTCTGCCTGGTGCGCAATGCGCCCAAAATGGTCGCGGACATGCGGTCGTGGAAGGACCAGGTGCGCGAGCGCAGCCTGCGCGCCTTCCACCATCGCGGCGAGTTCGACGGCGCGCGCACGCGTACCGAGGCGGTGGGACGGCTGTCCGCGCTGCTGCGCAACCGCGGCTACCGCATCAAGGCCGTCGAGCATGACGGCGCCACGCTGCTGGCGGGCAAGGCGGGGGCCGCCAACAAGGTCGGCTATATCCTGGCGCACACCGCTATTGTGGTGATCTGCATCGGTGGCCTGCTCGATGGCGACATGCTGATCCGCGCGCAGATGTGGCTGGGTGGCAAGACGCCGATCCGCGGCAACGCGGTGATCAGCGAGATCCCGCCACAGCACCGGCTGGCGGCGAGCAACCCCGGTTTCCGTGGCAATGCCTACGTGCCTGAGGGTTCGACCGTGTCGACGGCGATCCTGAACGTCGCCGATGGTGCGCTGGTGCAGGACCTGCCGTTCGCGCTCACGCTCAAGAAGTTCTCGATCGACTTCTACGAGACCGGCATGCCCAAGCTGTTCGCCTCCGACGTGATCGTCACCGACCGCGCCACCGGCAAGCAGACCGAGGCCACCATCAAGGTGAACGAGCCGCTGATCGTCGACGGCATCGCCATCTACCAGTCCAGTTTCGAGGACGGCGGCTCGCGGCTGAAGTTCGTCGGCTACCCGATGCAGGGTGCTGCGCGCAACCCCTTTGCCATCGACGGCGCGGTGGGCGGCAATGCGCCGCTGAAGGGCACCGGCACCAGCGCGGACAGCGAGGGCGTGACGGTCGAATTCAGCGACTTCCGCCTGATGAATATCGAGAACGTCACCGATGCCTCGGGCAAGCCCGATGCGCGCGGCGTCGCGCGCAAATCGCTGAACGAGACGCTGGAGAAGCACCTGGGCGCCGCAGCCAGCGCCGACCGCGCCAAGACGCTGCGCAACGTCGGCCCCTCGGTGCAGTACAAGCTGCGCGACCGCACCGGCCAGGCGCGCGAGTACAACAACTACATGGTGCCGGTGCAGATAGACGGCCAGTCTGTGTTCCTGGCCGGCATGCGCGAATCGCCGAGCGAACAGTTCCGCTACCTGCGCATTCCCGCCGACGACCAAAGCAGCGTCGCCGACTGGATGCGCCTGCGTGCCGCGCTGCAGGACCGTGCGCTGCGCGGCGAGGCCGCGCGCCGCTTTGCGCTGGCATCGATGCCGGGCGCAGACAAGGCTGACCTGCGCCGCCAGCTTGCCGAAAGCGCGCTGCGCGCACTCGACCTGTTCGCCGGCGCCACGCGCCCCACGTCGGACTCGCCGCCGGGCGGATTTACCGCGATCGCGGCGTTCCTGGAAAAGTCGGTGCCGCAGGCCGAGCAGCAGAAGGCCGCCGACGTGTTGCTGAAGATCCTGAACGGTTCAATGTGGGAGCTGTGGCAGCTCGCGCGTGACCAGGACAAGCTGCCGGTGGTGCCCAACAGCGCACAGAGCGGTGCGTTCCTGCAGCAGGCGATCAACGCGTTGTCGGACAGTTTCTTCTACGGCGCACCGGTGTTCCTGCAGCTCGACGAGTTCAAGGAAATCAAGGCAAGCGTGTTCCAGATGACCCGTGCGCCGGGCAAGAACATCGTGTATCTTGGTTGTCTGCTGCTGACGCTGGGCGTGTTCGCGATGTTCTATATCCGCGAGCGCCGCGTCTGGATCTGGATCAAGGACAACCCCGCCGAGAGCGAGACCACGGCGTCCAGCAGCCATGTACTGATGGCGATGTCGACCCAGCGCCGCACGATGGACTTCGAAAAGGAGTTCTCGGCACTGCGCGACGACGTCGGCCGTGCCGCCGGCGGGACACCCACTGAAGCGCCACACCAGGGCGGCAGCCATTAAACGAGCAGGTACGCTATGTCTTCAAACGTGAACCCGGCCGACCACGCCATGCGCGGCACCACACAAGCCACGCCCGCCACGCCCGCCCACGGGGGCGCTGGCGATGAGGCCTATCTCGAACCTTCTTTCCTGCGTCGGCTGACGTGGGTGGACTGGCTGTTCGCGCTGGCGCTGGCCGTCGGCGCGGGCGTTGCGCTGTCGCAATACGGCCAGTGGATGGATGGCTACGACAAGGCCGTGCTGATCGGCGCCGTGCCCACCTTTGCGCTGCTCGGCTGGAACTGGAAGCCGGTACGGCCCCTGATGCTGGGGCTGGCGGTGCTGTCGCTGTCTGCGATCCAGCTGTACCAGGGCCAGCTGGCGCGCGCGGACCAGGCCTTCTTCCTCAAGTACTTCCTGTCGAGCCAGTCGGCCATCCTGTGGATGAGCGCGCTGGTGTTCCTGTCCACGCTGTTCTACTGGGTCGGGCTGGCAACGCGCTCGAACACTGGCTACAGCATCGGCAGCAAGCTGTGCTGGGCCGCCATCGTGCTGGGTTTCACCGGCATGCTGGTGCGCTGGTACGAGTCGTACCTGATCGGCACCGACATCGGCCATATCCCCATCTCGAACCTGTATGAAGTGTTCGTGCTGTTCACGCTGATCACTTCGCTGTTCTACCTGTACTACGAAGGCCGCTACGCCACGCGCGCGCTGGGCCCGTTCGTGATGCTGGTGGTGTCGGCCGCGGTGGGCTTCCTGCTGTGGTACACGGTCAGCCGCAATGCGCAGGAAATCCAGCCGCTGGTGCCGGCGCTGCAAAGCTGGTGGATGAAGATCCACGTGCCAGCCAACTTTATCGGCTATGGCACCTTTGCGCTGGCCGCGATGGTGTCAGTCGCGTACCTGCTCAAGCAGCGGGGCATCCTTGCCGAGCGGCTGCCGTCGCTGGAACTGCTCGATGACGTGATGTACAAGGCCATCGCGGTCGGGTTTGCCTTCTTTACCATTGCCACGATCCTCGGCGCGCTGTGGGCGGCCGAAGCCTGGGGCGGTTACTGGAGCTGGGACCCGAAGGAGACTTGGGCACTGATCGTGTGGCTGAACTACGCGGCGTGGCTGCACATGCGGCTGATGAAGGGCCTGCGCGGCACCGTGGCCGCCTGGTGGGCGCTGGTTGGCTTGCTGGTGACGACCTTCGCCTTCCTTGGCGTCAATATGTTCCTCTCGGGCCTGCACAGCTACGGCGAACTCTGACCGCTATGCACGACGCACCATGGTGCGATGCAAAAAAACCTGCCTCCGGGCAGGTTTTTTTTCGACTTTTTTGCAACGTGACGGAATAAAGGCATCACATCCGGTGTTTACTTGAGGAGCGGTGCCGGCTGGCGGCACCGGTTAGCATGGAGAAAAAGATCATGGCACGTGTGCGTCTTACCTCTGCAGCATCCCTCGTTCGTCCCGCCGCGCTGGCGCTCGGCTGCGCGGCCGTCCTGCTCGCCGGCTGTTCCGGCATGGGCCTGGGCGGCGGCAGCGCCGGCACCCTGCCGCCCACGGTGAAGGTGACCGATGGCGTGCTGACCGATCCGCAGGGCCTGACGCTGTATACCTTCGACCGCGACACCGCCAACAGCGGCAAGAGCGCCTGCAACGGTCCCTGTGCAACCAACTGGCCGCCACTGATGGCAGCGCCGGGCACCAACGCGTCGGGCCAGTACTCCATCATCACGCGCGATGACGGTGCCAAGCAGTGGGCCTACCGCGGCATGCCGCTGTATCGCTTTGCCAAGGACGCCAAGCCTGGCGACAAGACCGGCGACAACCTCAACAATGTCTGGCACGTCGCCAAGCCCTGACCGCTGAAGCGCTGACGCCAGCCACGGCATGGAAGGCTTTGAAGGCCAGCTCGTAGCGCTGGCGCCGCGGATGCGGCGCCACGCGCGCGGCCTCACCGGCGACGCGGCACAGGCCGACGACCTGGTGCAGGACACGCTCGAGCGCGCGCTACGCTACCGCTGGCGCTTCCGCCTGCGCCCCGGCGCCTGGTGGGGCGACGGCGCGGACGGCCTCCTGCCGTGGCTGCTGACCCTGATGCATCGGCTGCGCCTGAACAGCTTGCGGCGCAAGGACCTGGTGGTGGCCACCGATACCCTCCCCGAGGTCAGCGCGCCCGCGGTCGACCCTGGCCTGCGCCGCGACCTGCTGCAGGCGCTGGCGCAGTTGCCCGAAGCCCAGCGCGCGGTGCTGCTGCTGGTCAGCCTGGAGCAACTGACCTATGCCGAGGCGGCGCGCGTGCTCGACATTCCGCAAGGCACGGTGATGTCGCGGCTGGCACGTGCGCGCGAGCAAATGCGGCGGCTGCTCGATGGCGGCGCTACCGGCCAGCCGGTGGCTGCCGCCAGCTCACTGCAGCGGGTGAAATGATGTCCGCGATCCACGAAGCCGATCTCCATGCCTACGCCGACGGCCAGCTGTCCGGCGCGCGCCGCGCCGCGGTGGAGGCGTACCTGGCGCAGCACCCGGACGCGGCGGCGCAGGTCGCCGCGTGGCGCCGCCAGGCCGATGCGCTGCACGGCATGCTGGATCCCGTATTGAACGAACCGGTGCCGCTGGCCGCGCTGCCGCCCGCCCTGCATGGCGAGCCGCGCCAGGCTGGGCGCCGGCGCGCGCCGCGCTGGACCATGGCGCTGGCCGCGACCTGTGCCTCGGTGGCACTGCTGGCGCTCGGGGGCGCGCTCGGCTGGCTCGCCCACGATCGCATGGGCAGCACCACCGTGGCGATGGCCCCCGGCGAGCGCTTTGCGCGCGAGGCATTGGCCACGCACGTGGTCTATGCGCCGGAAATGCGCCACCCCGTGGAAGTCGCCGCCAGCGATGAGGCGCACCTGATCGCATGGTTATCCAAGCGCCTCGGCACGGCGCTGCAGGTGCCCGACCTGCGCGCGCAGGGCTTCCACCTGATCGGCGGACGGCTGGGCGTGGCCGAGGGTGGCCCGTCCGCCATCCTGATGTATGAAGCCGACGACGGCACGCGCCTGTCGCTGCAATTGCGGCGCATGGCGCAGGGCACGCCCGACACGGGCTTCCGCGTCGAGCGCATGCCGCGCGAAGGTGCACGGCGGCCGGCCGGGCCGGCGCCGATGGCGTTCTATTGGGTCGACCGCGACCTCGGCTTTGCGCTGGCCGGCCCGCTGGAGCGCGCCCGGCTGCTGACGCTGGCGCAGGCGGTCTACCAGCAATACCAGGGCGGCTAGCCGCCGGCATGGCGCCTGCGCCGCACCGAAAATTTTGTCAGGATTGGTCCGCACGCCACGACCAAGCCCTGAGTCCAATCCTGCAAGCGCCAGGAAACGAGGAAAACCATGTTGATTCCTTCACCCAAATGGCTTCGCGGTGGCGATATCGCCACCGACGAGATCACCCCCCGCGATGTCTTCGAGTCGCGCCGCCGCATGCTCGCGGTGGCAGCCGCGAGCGCCGCCGGCGCCACGCTGGCGCCATGGTTTGCCCGCAACGCCTGGGCGCAGGGACAGCACGGCCCTAAGCTGGCCGCCACGCCCAACAACGCCTACGTCATCACCGAGAAGCGTACGCCCTACGAGGACGTGACCACCTACAACAACTTCTACGAGTTCGGCACCGACAAGTCCGACCCGGCCCGCAACGCCGGCACGCTGCGCCCACGCCCATGGCAGGTGTCGGTGGAAGGGCTGGTGAAGAAGCCCAAGGTCTACGATCTCGATGAGCTGATGAAAGTCGCGGCAATGGAGGAGCGCGTCTACCGCCTGCGCTGCGTCGAAGGATGGTCGATGGTGATCCCCTGGATCGGCTATCCGCTGGCCGAGCTGATCAGGCGCGTCGAGCCGCAACCCGGCGCGAAATACGTGCAGTTCATCACGCTTGCCGACAAGAAGCAGATGCCCGGCGTCAGCAGCAGCGTGCTCGACTGGCCTTACAGCGAAGGCCTGCGCATGGACGAGGCGATGCACCCGCTGGCGCTGCTGACGTTCGGCCTGTATGGCGAGGTGCTGCCGAACCAGAACGGCGCGCCGGTGCGCATGGTGCTGCCGTGGAAATACGGCTTCAAGAGCGCCAAGTCGATCGTGAAGATCCGCTTTGTCGACAAGCAGCCGCCCACCAGCTGGAACCTGGCGGCACCACAGGAATACGGTTTCTATTCCAACGTGAATCCCGACGTCGACCACCCGCGCTGGAGCCAGGCCACCGAGCGCCGTATCGGCGAAGACCGCGGCGGCGGCTTTGGCGCGCTGTTCGCGCCCAAGCGCAAGACGCTGCCGTTCAACGGCTACGGCCAGCAGGTGGCATCGTTGTACCAGGGCATGGACCTGAAAAAGAACTTCTGATGCAGGGTGAACGCATGGCTTCCACAACCAACGCCGCGACCGCCGCGGGCGGGGTGGCGCGCAAGCCGGCCGGCCTGGCTGCCTTGTCGCCGCAGCGCGTGCGCGCCATCAAGCTCATGTTGTGGCTGCTGGCGCTGTTGCCGTTCATCCGGCTGCTTTACCTGGGCGCAACCGGACAATACGGCGCCAACCCGCTGGAATTCGTCACCCGCTCCACTGGCACCTGGACACTGGTGATGCTGTGCCTGACGCTGGCGATCACGCCGCTGCGCCGGCTGACCGGCTGGAACTGGCTGATCAGGCTGCGCCGCATGCTGGGTTTGTTTGCGTTCTTCTATGGACTGCAGCACTTCCTGCTGTGGATCGGCGTGGACCGCGGCTTTGACCTGGCCTACATGATCAAGGACGTGTACAAGCGTCCCTTTATCACGGTGGGGTTCACGGCCTTCGTGCTGATGGTGCCGCTGGCGCTGACGTCGACCAACGGCATGGTGCGCCGCCTGGGCGGCAAGCGCTGGCAGGCGCTGCACAAGCTGGTCTATGCGACGGCCGTGCTGGCGATCCTGCACTACTGGTGGCACAAGGCGGGCAAGAACGACTTCGGCGAAGTCTCGATCTATGCCGCGGTGGTGTTCGTGCTGCTGGGGATGCGGGCCTGGTGGTGGGCGCGCAAGGGCAGGGCCTGACGTACGGCAGCCGGCCGCAGCCGGCCGCATCGCCGGCTGCGCGGTGGAGATCAGTCCTGCAGCAGGCGCTCGTCGCGGAACAGGTCCTCGACCAGTTCGCGCTCGCGCACCAGGTGCACGCGCGCGCCGTCCACCATCACTTCGGCGGCGCGCGGGCGGGTGTTGTAGTTCGAGCTCATGGTGAAGCCGTACGCGCCCGCCGACATCACGGCCAGCAGGTCGCCCGGCTGCACCGCCAGCGCGCGGTCGCGGCCGAGCCAGTCGCCCGACTCGCACACCGGGCCGACGATGTCGTAGGTCACCGTCGCGCCGTCGCGCAGCGCGACCGGCTCGATGCGGTGGTAAGCCTCGTACATGGCCGGACGCGCCAGGTCGTTCATGGCCGCATCGACGATGCAGAAATTCTTGGCCTCGCCAGGCTTGAGGAATTCCACCTGCGTCAGCAGCACGCCGGCATTGCCCACCAGCGAACGGCCTGGCTCGAACAGCACCTCGCGGTGGCCGTGGCCGCGCGCGGCCACGCGTTCCAGCAGCGTGGTGGCAAAGCCGGTGATGTCCGGCGGCGTCTCGTCGGTATAGGTGATGCCCAGGCCGCCGCCGACGTCGATGTGCTCGAGGTTGATGCCCTCGCGCCCGAGCGCCTCGACCACGTCCAGCACCTTGTCCAGCGCTTCGAGGTAGGGCTCGACCTCGGTGATCTGCGAGCCGATATGGCAGTCAATGCCGGTCACTTCCAGGTGCGGCAGCGCGGCCGCGGCACGGTAGGTCGGCAGCACGTCCTCGAAGGCGATGCCGAACTTGTTGCCCTTCAGGCCGGTGGAAATATACGGATGGGTCTTGGCGTCGACATCCGGGTTGATGCGCAGCGACACGCGCGCGCGCTTGCCGACACGGCCGGCAACCTCGTTCAGGCGATCCAGCTCGGGGATCGACTCGACATTGAAGCAGCGCACGTCGTGCGCCAGCGCCAGTTCCATCTCCGCCGCGCTCTTGCCCACGCCCGAGAACACCACCTTGCGCGCGTCGCCGCCGGCGGCCAGCACGCGCTTGAGTTCGCCGCCCGAGACAATGTCGAAGCCCGCGCCCAGCTTGGCGAACACTTGCAGCACCGCCAGGTTGGAGTTGGCCTTCATGGCGTACTGGACCTGCGCCTTGCGGCCCTGGCAGGCGGCGGCGTAGGCCTGGTACGCGGCGGTCAGCGCCGCGCGCGAATAGACATAGGTGGGCGTGCCAAATTCAGCGGCGATCTGCGCCAGCGGCACCTGCTCGACGGCAAGCGTGCCGTCCTGGCGATGAAAGAATGCGGTCATGGTTATCGGGTAGTGGGGGCGGCGGGCGATGACGCAGGTGCCGGAGCGGGCGCCGGAACCGGCACCGCATCGGCGCGGCCCAGGCCGGGATCGGCCACGGTCGGCGGGGTCGGCTCAGGCGGCACCTTGGGGTAGGTCAGCGGCCCGCGGATGCCGCATCCGCCCAGCAGGGGCATCGCAAGGGTGGCGGCAAACGCCGATACAATCGCAACACGACGCAGCATCGGTCGTCCTTTAGGCTGTTGGCACGGCGTTGGCGGATTCCGGCGCACTGACGCCAATGACGCATGGCGGGCCGGGTCGTCCAAGCACTGCACTACATGAAATCTCAACAAAAAACGCCGTTCGCGCCACGTACGCCCCATTCGGGCAGCGGCGGCAACGGCGGTCTCGGAGTTTAGCATGCCCCCCTTGAGCGAAAGCGAGTTCCTGGTCCTGGCCACGCAGGAGCTGGACCGCATCGAAGCCGCGGTCGAAGCGGCCGCCGACGCAGCCGATGCCGATGTGGAAATCAGCCGCACCGGCAATGTGATGGAACTGGAGTTCGAGAATGGCTCCAAGATCATCATCAACAGCCAGGCGCCGATGCAGGAACTGTGGGTGGCGGCGCGCTCCGGCGGCTTCCATTTCCGCCGCGACGGCGAGCGCTGGGTCGACACGCGCAACGGCGGCGAGCTGTACGCGGCGCTGTCGGGCTATGTGAGCGAGCAGGCCGGCACCACGCTCAAGCTGGGCTGAAGCCAGCACGCGTTGCGCAAGGAAAAAGCCGGCCCATGGCCGGCTTTTCTGCTTTCTGGGGGCTGGCGAGCGATCAGGCGCCGCCAAACATTTCCAGGATCTTCTTCTTTTCCTGCTCGGTATCCGGCGACGGTGTCGTCGTGGATTCGTCCGGCTTGCCCGGCCACGGATCGCCCAGGCCGACCGAGGCCACGCCGGCACCGCCCGCGTTCTCCTCGAAGGTCCAGTCGCCGCCCACCATCAGCACGCCTTCGGGCGCCGGCCGCTCCGGCGACTCGGGCACGCCCTTGAGCGCCTTGCTCATGTAGCCGACCCAGATCGGCAGCGCCAGCCCGCCACCGGTCTCGCGCACGCCCAGGCTCTTGGGCTGGTCGTAGCCCATCCAGGCGATCGCCACCAGGTTGGGCGTGTAGCCGGCAAACCAGGCATCGACCGCATCGTTGGTGGTGCCGGTCTTGCCGGCCAGGTCGTTGCGGCCCAGGCGCTGCTTGGCGCTGTTGGCGGTGCCGAAGCGGACCACGTCGCGCAGCATGGTATCGGCGATAAACGCGGTGCGAGCGTCGAGCACGCGCACGGCGTCGCTGCCGGCGCGTTGCGGATGGGTTTCGGAGATCACATTGCCGCGCGCGTCCACAACCTTCTGGATCAGGTACGGGTTGACGCGGTAACCGCCGTTGGCGAATACCGAGTACGCGCCCGCCATCTGCAGCGGCGTCACGGCGCCAGAGCCCAGTGCCATTGGCAGGTAGGCCGGGTGCTTGTCGGCCTCGAAGCCGAAGCGCGTGATGTAGTCCTGCGCATACTGCGTGCCGATCGCGCGCAGGATCCGCACCGAGACCAGGTTCTTGGACTTGGCCAATGCGCGGCGCATGGTCATGGGGCCTTCAAAGCGGCCGTCGTAGTTCTTCGGCTCCCATACCTGTCCGCCGGTATCGGGGCCGATCGTCAGCGGCGCGTCGTTGATCACCGTGGCCGGCGAGAAGCCCTTCTCCAGCGCCGCCGAATAGATGAATGGCTTGAAGCTCGAACCCGGCTGGCGCCAGGCCTGCGTCACGTGGTTGAACTTGTTGCGGTTGAAGTCGAAGCCGCCCACCATCGAACGGATCTCGCCGTCCTGCGGGTTCAGCGACACGAACGCGGCGGCCACTTCCGGCAGTTGCGTGACCGACCAGTTGCCCTTCTCATCCTGCGTCACGCGGATGATCGCGCCCGGGCGCATCTTCATCTTGGGCTGCGCGTTCGCCGACATCGACGGCGAGATGAAGCGCAGCGCCGAGCCTTCGATGGTTGCCACTTCGCCCGACAGCAGCGTGGCCCTGACCTGCTTCGACGACACGCTGGTGACCACGGCCGAGCGCAGGTCGCCACTGCCGGGGTGCTCGACCAGCGCATCGTCGATGGCCTGCTCACGCTCGGCCGAATCGGAAGGCAGGTCGATAAAGGCCTCGGGGCCGCGGTAGCCGTGCTTGCGCTCGTAGTTCATGATGCCGGTGCGCACGGCTTCGTACGCCGCATCCTGGTCGGGCTTGGTCAGCGTGGTGTAGACCGTCAGGCCACGCGTATAGGTTTCTTCACGGTACTGCGCGTACATCAGCTGGCGCACGATCTCGGCGACGTACTCGGCGTGGGTCGAGAACTCGTTGCCCTCGGTGCGCACCTTCAGTTCCTCGCGCACCGCTGTGTCGTACTGCTCGGGGGTGAGGTAGCGCAGGTCGCGCATGCGCTGCAGGATGTATTCCTGGCGCACCTTGGCGCGGCGCGGGTTGACCACCGGGTTGTACGCCGACGGCGCCTTGGGCAGGCCCGCCAGCATGGCGGCCTCGGCCGGCGTCACGTCGCGCACCGACTTGCCGAAGTACACGCGCGCGGCGCTGTCGAAGCCGTATGCGCGCTGGCCCAGGTAGATCTGGTTCATGTACAGCTCGAGGATCTGGTCCTTGTTCAGGTTGGCCTCGATCTTGTACGCCAGCAGCATTTCGTAGATCTTGCGGGTGTAGGTCTTCTCGCTCGACAGGAAGAAGTTGCGTGCCACCTGCATGGTGATGGTCGACGCACCTTGCGACAGGCCCCCGCGCAGGTTGGCCAGGCCCGCGCGCATCACGCCGACGAAGTCGACCCCGCCGTGTTCGTAGAAGCGGTCGTCCTCGATCGCCAGGACGGCCTTTTTCATCACGTCGGGGATCTCGGCGATCGGCACGAAGTTACGGCGCTCTTCGCCGAACTCGCCGATCAGCACATTGTCCGCGGTGTAGATGCGCAGCGGAATCTTGGGCCGGTAGTCGGTGATGGTGTCCAGCGAGGGCAGGTTAGGCGCGGCCACCAGCAGCGCATAGCCAAGCAGCAGTGCGATCACGACGGCACCGGCAACAACCAGCCCCACCGCCCAGAACATGAAGCGCGCCAAAAGCGGGCGGCGCGCAGGGTGGGACGGCTTCTGTTGTGCTGTGGCCATAAGGAAAATACCTAGTCAGGGGTGCCGGGCATTATATCTTCCGGCATCGGGCGCTCCGACCGCGCAGTGGCCCGCGCGTCGCTACCGCGCTGTTACAAGATGTAATACGGCGGAAGCCGGCATGCAGGGCGAAGTTGCATGCAGCAAGCTTAGGCGGAAGGGAACCCGACGACCGTGGGGTTTTGGCAACGGATTGGCGAGAGCCTTCTGAAAAAGGAACCGTGGTCAGACCGGCACATTGCCACCGATGCCGGTTTTTGTGAGAATCGGCCAACATAAGAGCAAGTGTTTCGGTCAAGAAACAAGGCTCGCCCGATTAGAGCGTACAAGCCGTGGGCGAGTTCAAAGTCAGGGGGGTCACCTTGCGACGGGGCATTTTGTCGGGGCTTCTGCGCCGGACTACGGTCGGCGTGGATATCGGGTCGTCCAGTATCAAGGTAGTCGAATTGTCCGTCGGTGGCGGCAAGCACGACTATCGACTGGAAAAGTGCGCCAGCGAACTGCTGGACCGCAATGCCGTTGCCGATGGCAACGTCATCAACATTGAAGCCGTCGGGATCGCGCTCAGGCGTGCGCTCGGCAAGGCCGGCATCCGCTCGAAAGACGTGGTGCTGGGCGTGCCGTCCATGCTGACCGAATCACAGACGGTCAGCCTGCCGGACAACCTGTCCGAGGACGAACTGTATTCGCAGGTCGAGTCCGAGGCGCACCGGCTCTATCCGCCATCGCAGGCGGTCAACTTCGACTTCGCCGTGATCGGCCCCAGCGAGACCGAGGGCGGCATCGGCGTGCGCGTCACCGCGGCCAACAGCGACCGCGTGCAGGAGCGCGTGACCGCCGCCGAAATGGCCGGGCTCAAGCCGCAGGTGATGGACGTCGAAGAGTACGCGGTGCAACGCTCGATCGTGCAGATGCTGGGCGTGCCCCAGGAGATGTCCGAGGCCGATGCCCGCGCACTGCCCGTGGTGGCGGTGGTCCACCTCGGCGGCAGCCGCTCCAAGGCGATCTTCTACCAGGGCTGGAAAGAACTCTACGAGCAGCCGCTGAACAGCTACGGCGACCAGCTCACGCAGAGCGCGGCGCGCATGTTCACGCTCGACGCGCTCAAGGCCGAGATCAAGAAGCGCAAGAACACGCTGCCCGAAGCGTGGCGCGCGCAACTGCTCAAGCCATCGCTGGACGCGCTGGCGCTGGAAGTGCAGGCCGCGATCGGCAACTTCATCGCCAGTTCCAGCCTGGGACGTGTCGACGAGATCCTGCTGTCGGGCGGCCATGCATCGCTGCTGGGCGTGCAGGCGGCGATCCAGCAGCAGACCAAGATCACCACCACGCTGGCGAATCCGTTCGCCAACATGGCGACCAACGCCAAGGTCAACGAGCGCTACCTGCAGCGTGACCTGCCGGCGTATATCGTCAGTGCCGGCCTGGCTCTGCGCGGCCTGCAATAACGCACCGGAGGCAATCGAATGTCTACGAACACGCTGCCTTCGGTCAACCTGCTGCCTTACCACGAAGCCCGCAAGGCGGCGCGGCGCAAGAAGGTCTATTCCACGCTGGTCGGCGCCGCCGCGGCGGGAGCCGCGGTCGTGCTGCTGGGCGGGCTCTACATCGACGGGCGAATCGATTCCGTGGTCGCGCTGAACCAGGTGCTGAGCGCGGAGAACGCCAGGCTCGACGGCCAGATCCGCGAGGTCAATAACCTCAAGAAGGATATCGACGCGCTGCTGCAGCGCCAGAAGGCGGTGGAAAGCCTGCAGACCGAGCGCAACCGCCCAGTCCAGCTGCTGGAGGAACTGGTGCGCCAGGTGCCCGAAGGCGTCTACCTGACCAGCCTGAAGCAGGCCGGCGAGGCCTTCACCATCGCCGGCGTGGCACAGTCCAACGAGCGCATCTCCGAACTGCTGCGCAACCTTGGCGGCGTGCCGTGGCTGGACAAAGCGGAGCTGATCGAGTCCAAGGCGGTCACCATGACCAACAACCTGCGCGAGCAGCGCCGGCTGTTCGATTTCTCGATGCGCTTCGCGTACCGCGCGCCAGAAACGCCGCCCGGCGCCGATGGCAAGAAAGGCAGGCCGGGCAACGCGCCGGCCAGTCCCGCCGCAGCACCCGCTCCTGCTCCTGCAGCCCCAGCCGCATCCGGAAAGGCAGCCTGACCATGGCGCTCAATACCGAAATCAACCTGGCCGACCTGACGAGCCAGTTCCGCGGGCTCAACTTCAACGAGCCGGAAACATGGCCAGCCGCGCCGCGCGTACTGTTCGCCGTGATGGCCGCGGCGCTGGTGCTGTTGCTGGGCTGGCAGTTCTACTGGAGCAGCAAGTTCGATGAGCTCGACCACCAGCGGCTGGAGCAGGAAAACCTGAAACAGGCGTACCAGTCCAAGGTGGCGCAGGTGGCCAACCTCGACGCACTGCGCGAGCAGAAGAAGCAGGTCGAGCAACGCGTGGCACTGCTGGAGCGGCAGCTGCCGAACAAGACCGAGATGGACGCGCTGCTGGCTGACGTCAACCATGCCGGCGTGGCGCGCGGCTTGCAGTTCGAACTGTTCAAGCCACAGGCGGCGGTGCTCAAGCCTTACTTCGCCGAGATCCCGGTGAATCTGCGCGTGACCGGCCGCTACCACGAGGTGGCGCAATTCAACGCCGACGTGGCCGCGCTGTCGCGGATCGTATCGATGCAGAGCCTGCAGCTGGCCCATACCAAGGAGGGCGGCCTGTCGATGGAGGCGGTGGCGATGGCGTACCGCGCGCTCGATCCCGACGAGCAGGCCGCGCAACGCAAGGCCGCTGCGGCTGCCGCTGCAGCCAAGGCAGGAGGTGCCAAATGAGCCGCACCCATCGTACCCGCGGTCTGGCCTGCTCGCGCGCGCAGGTATCGCCACGCGTACTCGCCGCCGCCATGCTCGCCGTCGGCCTGCTCGGCGCCTGCGGTGCCAGCGACGAAGACGCGCTGCGCCAGTGGATGGACGCCACGCGCAATGCCCGGGCCAAGCCGCCCGAGCCGCTGCCCGAAGCCCGGCTCTACGTGGCGCGCGAATACGCCGCGGCCAACGCGCCGGAGCCGTTCGCCCAGGCCAAGATCGGCGAACTGAACAAGACGCTGTCGGATTCGCCCGAGGCCGGGCGGCGCCGCGAGCCGCTGGAGGACTACCCCCTCGAGAATTTCAAGATGCTCGGGATGATGAAGAAGCAGGGGGAGACCTTCGGCATCGTACGAGTCGATAACAAGATCCACCACATCAAGGTGGGTCAGTATCTCGGCCAGAGTTACGGCCGGGTGGTCCGCATCACCGATCAGGAGATCGTGTTGCGCGAATTAGTCCGGGAGGGGGTATCCGAGTGGAAAGAGAAAATGACCAGCCTCAAGCTGGAGGTGTCGGCATGACCCCCGCGCGCTGGTATCGCGCGCTCGCGGGCGCCGCAAGCGCGGCCATGGCGCTGTTGCTGCTGATTGCAGCACCGGCGGCACTGGCACAAAGCAACCGGATCAAGACGGTGGACATCAGCACGGTCGGCGAGCAGACGGTGTTTACGGTCGAACTCGAACGGCCGATGGCGCAGAAGCCGGTGGATTTCACCACGCAGAATCCGGCACGGCTCGCGATCGATTTTGCCGATACCGGCATTGCCAACGGGCGCGCGCAGTATGACTACGGCGGCAAGCTGGTCAAGGCCGCCAACGTGCTGCAGATCGGCAACCGTACCCGCGTGATCCTCGACCTCACGCGCAATGCCACCTATCGCACCGACCAGCGCGGCAATGTCTTCGTGGTGGCACTGGACAATGTGGCGCCGGCGGTCAAGAACGCCGCGCCAACGTTTGCCCCGGCTGCGACGATGACGCCTGTGGCCGCGGCGGGGCGGCCGTCGGTGCGCCATATCGACTTCCGGCGCGGTGCCGACGGCGCCGGGCGCGTGGTGGTGGATCTGTCCTCGCGCGACTCGGGCATCAATATCGCGCAGCAGGGTAAGAACGTGGTGGTCGATTTCCTCGGCACAACGCTGCCTGACCACCTGCGGCGGCGCTTCGATGTCAGCGACTTCGGCTCGCCGGTGCAGACCATGCATGCCTCCGACACCAACGGCAACGCGCGCCTGACCATCGAGCCGCGCGGCCACTGGGAATACAGTTCCTACCAGACCGACACCCAGTTCGTGGTCGAGGTGCGGCCCGTCAAGGAAGATCCGACCAAGCTGATCAGCGGTCCGGGCTACCGTGGCGAGCGCCTGTCGCTGAACTTCCAGAGCATCGATATCCGTTCGCTGCTGCAGGTGTTCGCGGATTTCACCAACCTGAACATCATCACCAGCGAGAGCGTGCAGGGCAATATCACGCTGCGCCTGAAGGACGTGCCGTGGGACCAGGCGCTGCAGATCGTGATGGATGCCAAGGGGCTGGCCTCGCGCCGCAATGGCAATGTGCTGTGGGTGGCGCCCAAGGCAGAACTCCAGACCAAGGAAAAGCTCGAGCTGGAGTCGCAGCAGCAGATCAATGACCTCGAGCCGATCCGCAGCCAGGTATTCCAGCTCAATTACCAGCGTGCCGAAGACGTGCGCCGGATGCTGCTGGGCATGAGTGCCGGCGGCGCCGGCAGCGCCGCCACCCCGGTTGGCGCGGCCGGTGTGGCCGGCGGCGCGGGCGCGAGCGCGCGCATGCTGTCCAAGCGCGGCTCGCTGACGGCCGATGCCCGCACCAACCAACTGTTCGTGTCCGATATCGCCAGCAAGCTGGAGGAGGTGCAGGGCTTTATCGGCAAGATCGACATCCCGGTGCGCCAGGTCATCATCGAGGCGCGCATCGTCGAGGCCACCGATTCCTTCAGCCGCAACCTGGGTGTGAAGCTGGGCTTCGCCGGCCAGTACAACAACGCGAAGGTTGGCAACACCTACAACAACGTGCTGCCGGGCTCGACCTCGGACAACGGCCCGTTCCTGAGCCTGCCGGCCGCCTCGATCAACGGCACCAACCCGGCCAACATCGCGGTCAGCCTGTTCAACAGCGCCGCCACCCGCTTCCTGGCGCTGGAGCTGTCGGCGCTGGAGGCGGATGGCAAGGGCAAGATCATCTCCAGTCCGCGCGTGGTCACCGCCAACAACATCAAGGCACTGATCGAGCAGGGCACCGAGCTGCCATACCAGGCCGCCACCTCCAGCGGCGCCACTTCGGTGCAGTTCCGCAAGGCCAACCTGAAGCTGGAAGTGACCCCGCAGATCACGCCGGAAGGCAATGTGCTGCTGGACGTGGACGTGAACAAGGACAGCGTCGGCATCCAGACCACGTCGGGCTTTGCCATCGACACCAAGCACGTGCAGACCCAGGTGCTGGTGGAAAACGGCGGCACCGTGGTGATCGGCGGCATCTATACCCAGACCGAGTCCAATGACACCGACAAGGTGCCACTGCTGGGCGATATCCCGGTGCTGGGCTACCTGTTCAAGAACAACGCCAAGGTGCGCAACCGGACCGAGCTGCTGGTGTTCCTGACGCCGCGGATCCTGAACGAAAGCGTGTCGCTGCGGTGATCGCGTCGGGTGTTCGACGCCGGATACAGTAGACTGGCAGGCCGCATCGACCGATGCGGCCTTTTTTGTTGCCGCCGGAGTAGACCGGTGACAGCCAGGCCAGGAGGAGGCCGGCATGCGCGGCAGGCCACGCGGAGATGTGGCTGATGCTGCATCTGGCACTTGCCGTGCGCACCACAACATAAGAAGATGATGCAGTTCCTAACCGGGGAGGGTGGCCCAGGCGCCGCGCTCCCGAGCGACAGTCCCGTGACAGCCTCTGCGACAGGGTCGGCACCGCGCCCGTACCCCGATCGACAGGACTCCGACCGACCGGAATCCGATCGACCCAATCTCTTTTTCGTCGGCCTGATGGGCGCCGGCAAGACCACCGTGGGCCGTACGGTGGCGCGGCGTCTGCACTATCCGTTTTTCGATTCCGATCACGAAATCGAGGCACACTGCGGCGTACGCATCCCGGTCATCTTTGAGGTCGAGGGCGAAGCGGGCTTCCGCGACCGCGAGGCCGCGATGATCCGCGAACTGGCCGCGCGCCAGGGCATCGTGCTGGCTACCGGCGGTGGCGCGGTGCTGCGCGCCGAAAACCGCGAGGTGCTGAAATCCCGCGGCACCGTGGTCTACCTGCGCGCGAGTCCCCACGACCTGTGGCTGCGCACCCGCCACGACCGCAACCGCCCGCTGCTGCAGACCGAAGACCCGAAGGGCAAGCTCGAGGCGCTTTACGCCCAGCGCGATCCGCTCTACCGCGAGGTGGCGGATTTCATCATTGAAACCGGCAAGCCTTCGGTGGCGCAGCTTGCTAATATGGTGTTGATGCAACTTGAAATGGCCGGCTTTGCGATCGATCCCGCGCAACCGGCGCCGCAGGATCCCACTCATCCATGATCACGCTTGAAGTCGACCTGGGAGCGCGCAGCTACCCCATCCATATCGGTACCGGCCTGCTCGACAACGCCGAACTGCTGCGTCCGCACGTGCGCGGCCAGCACGCCGTCATCGTCACCAATGAAACCGTGGGGCCGCTGTACGCGGCGCGCGTCGAGGCCGGCCTGAAGTCGCTCGGCAAGACCGTGCGCACGGTCACGCTGCCCGACGGCGAGGCCTTCAAGCAGTGGGAAACGCTGAACCTGATCTTCGACGCGCTGCTGCAGGCCGGCGCCGATCGCAAGACCACGCTGGTCGCGCTGGGCGGCGGAGTGGTGGGGGATATGACCGGGTTTGCCGCCGCCTGCTATATGCGCGGCGTGCCGTTTATCCAGGTGCCGACCACGCTGCTGTCGCAGGTGGATTCGTCGGTGGGCGGCAAGACCGGCATCAACCATCCGCTCGGCAAGAACATGATCGGCGCGTTCCACCAGCCCAACGCGGTGATCGCCGATATCGACACGCTGCGCACGCTGCCCCCGCGCGAACTGGCCGCGGGCATGGCCGAGGTGATCAAGCACGGCGCCATTGCCGACGCCGGGTACTTTGCCTGGATCGAGCGCAACATCAAGGCGCTGAACGACTGCGACCCCGAGCTGATGGCGGTGGCGGTGCAACGTTCGTGTGAAATCAAGGCCGGCGTGGTGGCGCAGGACGAGCGCGAGGGTGGACTGCGCGCCATCCTCAACTTTGGCCACACCTTTGGCCACGCGATCGAGGCCGGCATGGGCTACGGCGCCTGGCTGCACGGCGAGGCAGTTGGCTGCGGCATGGTGATGGCCGCGGACCTGTCGCATCGGCTGGGCTTTATCGACACCGAGACCCGCGCCCGCATCCGCGAACTGACGCTGGCAGCCAACCTGCCGGTGGTGGCGCCGGAACTGGGCACCGACCGCTATATCGAAATGATGAAGGTCGACAAGAAGGCCGAGGCAGGCAGCATCAAGTTCATCCTACTGAAGAAACTCGGCGAGGCGTTCATCACCACGGTGCCGGACGCCGACCTGCGTGCCACGCTGCAGCATGCAGTGCTTAAACCTCCCACCGAGGCCACGGTCGCTTGATTGACCGGTTATGCCTCGCAACCCAGGCCCCCAAACCTCCAGCCAACGGATTGCCGCATGACCGACTTTGAAAGCCACCTCGCCCCGTACGCCGCCCGCTCCGCGCAGACGCGCGGGCGGGTGCACGCCGAACCCGCGTCGCAGTCGCGCAGCGAATTCCAGCGCGACCGGGACCGGGTCATCCACAGCACCGCGTTCCGGCGGCTCGAATACAAGACCCAGGTCTTCGTCAACCATGAAGGGGACCTGTTCCGCACCCGGCTGACCCATAGCCTGGAGGTGGCGCAGATCGCCCGCTCGATCGCGCGCAACCTGCGCCTCAACGAAGACCTGGTCGAGGCCATCTCGCTGGCGCACGACCTTGGCCACACGCCCTTCGGCCATGCCGGGCAGGACGCCCTGAACGCCTGCATGAAGAACCACGGCGGCTTCGAGCACAACCTGCAGAGCCTGCTGGTGGTGGACGAGCTGGAGGAGCGCTACGGCGGCTTCAATGGCCTGAACCTGACCTTCGAGACCCGCGAAGGCATCCTGAAGCATTGCTCGCGCGTCAATGCCGCGGCGCTGGGCGAACTGGGCCGGCGCTTCCTGGAGGGCACGCAGCCGTCGCTGGAGGCGCAACTGGCCAACCTGGCCGACGAGATCGCCTACAACAACCACGATATCGACGACGGCCTGCGCTCCGGCCTGCTGACGCTGGAGCAGCTGGATGAGGTCCCGATGTGGGCCCGCCACCGCGCCGAGGTGGCCGATGCCTTCCCGGGCGTGAACGGCCGGCGCGCCATCAACGAGACCGTCCGGCGCATGATCAACACGCTGATCGTCGACCTGATCGAGACCACCAGCCGCAATATCGCCGCCGCCAACCCGCGCAACATCGACGCGGTGCGGGCCGCCGGCCCCCTGGTGGGCTTCAGTCCCCAACTCCATGAGGAAGCGGCGGCATTGAAGCGCTTCCTGTTCCGGCACCTGTACCGGCACTACCTGGTGATGCGCATGTCGGCCAAGGCCCAGCGCATCGTCGGTGACCTGTTCGGGGTCTTCATGTCCGATCCGCGCCTGCTGCCGCCGCAGTACCAGGCCGGACACGGTGCCGACCAGCCTCGGCTGATCGCGCATTACATCGCCGGCATGACGGACCGCTATGCGATCCGCGAGCACCGGCGCATCTTCGCGGTCAGCGAGGGCAACTGACGCGCACGGAAGGGCACCGGCCCTTCCGATAAATTGGGGACGGATCAGGCTATCATGGGGGCATCGATGCTTGCATGACCTGCCATGGCCCGCCTTCCCCGTTTCTCCCCCGCCGGACTTCCCGCCCTGGTGTTGCAGCGTGGCAACAACCGCCAGGACGTGTTCCTCGGTCCCGACGACTACCTGCACTACCTCGACTGCCTGCGCATGGCCGCGCGCGAGCATGACCTCGCGGTCCACGCCTATGCGCTGCGGCCCAATCATGTCCACCTCGTGGCCACGCCGAAGGGCCCGGACTCGCTGAGCCTGACCATGCAGGCGGTCGGCCGCCGCTATGCGCGTTACTTCAATCGCGTCGCCAACCGCACCGGCACGCTGTGGGAGGGACGCTTCCGCTCGGCGGTCTTCGAACCAGCGCCGTGGATGCTGCCGGCCATGCTGTATGTCGAAGGCAACGCGCTGCGCGCGGGAGAGGTATCGACCCCCGAGGCGGACCGCTGGAGTAGCTACCACCACCACGCCGGCATCGAGGCGAGCCCATTTGTGAGTGACCACTCCGCATATTGGGAGCTGGGTAATACCCCGTTTGAACGCCAGTCGAACTATCGCATGCTGACCGCCGAGGGACTTTCTGGTCGCACGCTGCAAGCCCTTCGAAGCCATGCGCATAGTGGCTGGCCACTCGGCGACGAGGCATTCCTGGCGCAACTTGAGAGGGGCGCAACGCGGCGCGTCCAACCGCTCCCAAAGGGGCGCCCCAAAAAGATGCAAGAGTCATCGCGCGACGTGACGCCATCCACGCAAAAATAATGTGTCCCCATTTAAATCCATCACCGAAACGGTGCGATATTAAATGTGTTCTGACCCCATTTAAAATTTTTGCGAGGCTTTCAGGATTCCCATATAGTTGCTCCACCCACAGTCATTGTGCGGCGCGTCACGCTCGTGTACGCCGCTGCGGCCCGCAGACAGCTTCGTCCCCATTTCCCTTCCCGCCGGTCCACCGGTTTGGGTGGATTTAAAGAAAGCGCGCGGTCCCGTTCCGGTAGTCCAGCAGTTCGCGCAGCCATCACCGGAATTCAGCCCGTGGACCAAATGAAGAACCCTTCGGCCCAAGCGCAGACCAGCGAGCAAATCAGCGAGTCTTCCTCCGCCCTCGACCTGCGTCCGCAGGCGCAAGGCATGTACGACCCGGCCAACGAGCACGATGCCTGCGGCGTCGGCATGGTCGCGCACATCAAGGGCAAGAAGTCCCACGAGATCGTTTCCCAGGGCCTGAAGATCCTGGAGAACCTGGACCACCGGGGTGCGGTCGGCGCTGACGCGCTGATGGGCGACGGTGCCGGTATCCTGATCCAGATTCCGGACCAGTTCTACCGCGAAGAGATGGCCGCGCAGGGCGTGAGCCTGCCGCCCAACGGCGAATACGGCGTGGGCATGATCTTCCTGCCCAAGGAACACGCCTCGCGCCTGGCCTGCGAACAGGAACTTGAGCGCACGGTCCGCCTGGAAGGCCAGGTCGTGCTGGGCTGGCGCGACGTGCCGGTCGACGCCAACATGCCGATGTCGCCCACGGTGCGCAAGACCGAGCCGGTGATCCGCCAGATCTTCATCGGTCGTGGCCGCGACATCATGACCACGGATGCGCTGGAACGTAAGCTCTACGTCATCCGCAAGACCGCCAGCCATGCCATCCAGGCGCTCAAGCTCAAGCACGGCAAGGAATACTTCGTGCCGTCGATGTCGGCCCGTACCGTGGTGTACAAGGGCCTGCTGCTGGCCAACCAGGTCGGCGAGTACTACCTGGACCTGCAGGACCAGCGCGCCGTGTCGGCCCTGGCCCTGGTGCACCAGCGCTTCTCGACCAACACCTTCCCGGCCTGGGAACTGGCCCACCCGTACCGCATGGTCGCCCACAACGGCGAAATCAATACGGTCAAGGGCAACGTCAACTGGATCAACGCACGTACCGGCGCGATCTCGTCGCCGGTGCTGGGCGACGACCTGCCCAAGCTGTGGCCGCTGATCTACCCGGGCCAGTCCGATACGGCATCGTTCGACAACTGTCTCGAACTGCTGACGATGGCTGGCTACCCGCTCGTCCACGCGATGATGATGATGATCCCGGAAGCCTGGGAACAGCACACGCTGATGGACGACAACCGTCGCGCCTTCTACGAATACCACGCCGCCATGATGGAGCCGTGGGACGGCCCCGCCGCGATCTGCTTCACCGATGGCCGCCAGATCGGCGCCACGCTGGACCGCAACGGCCTGCGCCCGGCACGTTTCTACGTGACCGAGGACGACGTCGTGGTGCTGGCCTCGGAAGCCGGCGTGCTGCCGTTCCCCGAGTCGCGCATCGTTGAGAAGTGGCGCCTGCAGCCGGGCAAGATGTTCCTGATCGACATGGAGCAGGGCCGCATCATCGACGACAAGGAACTGAAGGACAACCTGGCCAACGCCAAGCCATACAAGAGCTGGATCGACGCGGTCCGCATCAAGCTGGACGAGATCGACGCCAAGCCGGAAGACGTTGCCGCCGAGAAGAAGCCGGTGGCCAAGCTGCTGGACCGCCAGCAGGCCTTCGGCTACACCCAGGAAGACGTCAAGTTCCTGATGGCGCCGATGGCGCTGGCCGGCGAAGAAGCGACCGGCTCGATGGGCAATGACTCGCCGCTGGCGATCCTGTCGTCCAAGAACAAGACGCTGTACCACTATTTCAGGCAGCTGTTCGCCCAGGTCACCAACCCGCCGATCGACCCGATCCGCGAGAACATGGTGATGTCGCTGGTGTCGTTCATCGGCCCGAAGCCGAACCTGCTGGAGCTGAACAACATCAACCCGCCGATGCGCCTCGAAGTGTCCCAGCCGGTGCTGGATTTCAAGGACATCGCCAAGATCCGCAACATCGAGCACTACACCGGCGGCAAGTTCCGTTCGTACGAACTGAACATCTGCTACCCGACCGCCTGGGGCAAGGAAGGCATTGAAGCGCGCCTGGCCTCGCTGTGCGCCGAAGCCGTGGATGCGGTGCGTTCGGGCTACAACATCCTGATCGTGACCGACCGCCCGGTGGATGCCGACCATGTCGCCATCCCCGCGCTGCTGGCCACGTCCGCCATTCACCACCACCTGGTGGAGAAGGGCCTGCGCACGTCGACCGGCCTGGTGGTCGAGACCGGCACCGCGCGTGAAGTGCACCACTTCGCGCTGCTGGCCGGCTACGGCGCCGAAGCCGTGCACCCGTACCTGGCGATGGAAACCCTGGCCGACATGGCCAGCGGCCTGTCGGGCGACCTGTCGCCCGAGAAGGCGGTCAAGAACTTCGTCAAGGCGGTCGGCAAGGGCCTGTTCAAGGTGATGTCCAAGATGGGCATCTCCACGTACATGTCGTACACCGGCGCGCAGATCTTCGAAGCCATCGGCCTGTCGCGCGAGCTGGTGCAGAAGTACTTCCACGGCACGCCGTCGAACGTCGAGGGCATCGGCATCTTCGAGGTGGCCGAGGAAGCGCTGCGCCTGCACACGGACGCCTTCGGCAACAACCCGGTGCTGGAGAACATGCTGGACGCCGGCGGCGAGTACGCCTTCCGCATCCGCGGCGAAGAGCACATGTGGACCCCGGACTCGATCGCCAAGCTGCAGCACTCGGTGCGCGCTGACGACGGCAAGGGCGCCTACCAGACGTATAAGGAATACGCCAACATCATCAACGACCAGAGCAAGCGCCACATGACGCTGCGTGGTCTGTTCGAGTTCAAGGTCGATCCGGCCAAGGCGATTCCGCTGGAAGAAGTCGAGCCCGCCAAGGAAATCGTGCGGCGCTTCGCCACCGGCGCGATGTCGCTCGGCTCGATCTCGACCGAAGCCCATGCCACGCTGGCCGTGGCGATGAACCGCATCGGCGGCAAGTCCAACACTGGCGAAGGCGGCGAGGACGAGAAGCGCTACCGGAACGAGCTGCGCGGCATCCCCATCAAGCAGGGCGACAGCCTGAAGAGCCTGCTGGGCGACGTGATCGAGGCCGACCTGCCGCTGCAGGACGGCGATTCGCTGCGCTCGAAGATCAAGCAGGTGGCGTCGGGCCGTTTCGGCGTGACCGCCGAGTACCTGGCTTCGGCCGACCAGATCCAGATCAAGATGGCGCAGGGCGCCAAGCCGGGCGAAGGCGGCCAGCTGCCGGGCCACAAGGTCTCGGACTACATCGGCAAGCTGCGTTACTCGGTGCCGGGCGTCGGCCTGATCTCGCCGCCCCCGCACCACGACATCTACTCGATCGAGGATCTGGCACAGCTGATCCATGACCTGAAGAACGTCAACCCGTCGTCGGATATCTCGGTCAAGCTGGTGTCCGAAGTGGGCGTCGGCACCGTGGCCGCGGGCGTGTCCAAGGCCAAGGCCGATCACGTCGTGATCGCCGGCCATGACGGCGGCACCGGCGCCTCGCCGTGGTCGTCGATCAAGCACGCCGGCTCGCCGTGGGAGCTGGGCCTGGCCGAAACGCAGCAGACGCTGCTGCTCAACGGCCTGCGCAACCGCATCCGCGTGCAGGCCGACGGCCAGATGAAGACTGGCCGCGACGTCGTCATCGGCGCGCTGCTGGGCGCCGACGAGTTCGGCTTCGCCACGGCACCGCTGGTTGCCGAAGGCTGCATCATGATGCGCAAGTGCCACCTGAACACCTGCCCGGTGGGCGTGGCCACGCAGGATCCGCAGCTGCGCAAGAAGTTCCAGGGCAAGCCGGAGCATGTGGTCAACTTCTTCTTCTTCGTTGCCGAAGAAGCCCGCGAGATCATGGCCCAGCTGGGCATCCGCACCTTCGACGAGCTGATCGGCCGCGCCGACCTGCTCGACACCAAGGCTGGCATCGAGCACTGGAAGGCGCGCGGCCTGGACTTCGGCCGCATCTTCCACCAGGTGTCGCTGGGCGCGGACGTGCCGCTGTACCACACCGACGTGCAGGATCACGGCCTGTCGGCGGAAGCCGGCAAGGCGCTGGACCACGTGCTGATCGCCAAGGCCCGTCCGGCGATCGAGAAGGGCGAGCGCGTCTCGTTCATCCAGCCGGTCAAGAACGTGAACCGTACGGTGGGCGCGATGCTGTCCGGCGTGGTCGCCAAGCAATATGGCCACGAAGGCCTGCCCGACGACACCATCCACATCCAGCTGCAAGGCACCGCCGGCCAGTCGTTCGGCGCGTTCCTGGCACACGGCGTCACGCTGGACCTGGTGGGCGACGGCAACGACTACGTCGGCAAGGGCCTGTCGGGCGGCCGCGTGATCGTGCGCGCTCCGCATGAGTTCCGCGGCGACCCGACCCGCAACATCATCGTCGGCAACACCGTGCTGTACGGTGCCATCGCCGGTGAAGCGTTCTTCAACGGCGTGGCCGGCGAGCGCTTCGCGGTGCGTAACTCCGGCGCGGTTGCCGTGGTGGAAGGCACCGGCGACCACGGTTGCGAGTACATGACGGGCGGCACGGTGGTGGTGCTGGGCGGCACCGGCCGCAACTTCGCGGCCGGCATGTCGGGCGGCGTGGCCTACGTCTATGACGAGGACGGCCTGTTCGACAAGCGCTGCAACACCTCGATGGTGGCGCTGGAAGCGGTGCTGGCCTCGGCCGACCAGGAAAAGGGCCAGCCGCAGGCTTCGTGGCACAAGGTCGACGGCAAGCGCGTGCTGGATGAAGTCATCCTGCGCAACCTGATCGAGCAGCACTTCCGCTACACCGGTTCCGAGCGCGCCAAGGCGCTGCTGGCTGACTGGACCACGGCACGCCGCAAGTTCGTCAAGGTCTTCCCGACCGAGTACAAGCGCGCGCTGGGCGAGATGTACGCCAAGGAACAGGCAGCCCGCGACAGCGACCGCGAAGCCATCGCGGCCTGATCGGCAGCGGACCAACGTAGCGACGGGGCGCGGCAGCCGCCGCGGCCCCGACAAGATTCTGACCCCACAGCGGGGCCGGCGAAGCCGCCGGTCCCGCGCAGCATGACCAAGGACGCAACATGGGTAAGGCGACTGGCTTTCTCGAATTTCCGCGCCAGAATGAAGGCTACGAACCGGTAGTCAAGCGCGTGAAGCACTACAAGGAATTCGTGTTCGCGCTGTCCGACAGCGAAGCGAAGCTCCAGGGTGCACGCTGCATGGACTGCGGCATCCCGTTCTGCAACAACGGCTGCCCGGTCAACAACATCATCCCCGACTTCAACGACCTGGTGTACCGCCAGGACTGGAAGTCGGCGATCGAGGTCCTGCACCAGACCAACAACTTCCCCGAGTTCACCGGCCGCATCTGCCCGGCACCGTGCGAGGCTGCCTGCACGCTCGGCATCAATGAACTGCCGGTGGGCATCAAGTCGATCGAGCACGCCATCATCGACAAGGCCTGGGAAGAAGGCTGGGTTGCGCCGCAACTGCCGCGCCACAAGACCGGCAAGACCGTCGCCGTGGTCGGCTCCGGCCCCGCCGGCATGGCCGCCGCGCAACAACTGGCACGCGCCGGCCATGACGTGACCGTGTTCGAGAAGAACGACCGCGTTGGCGGCCTGCTGCGCTACGGCATCCCCGACTTCAAGATGGAGAAGTCGCTGATCGACCGCCGCATCGAACAGATGCAGGCAGAAGGCGTGACCTTCCGCGCCGGCGTGATGGTGACCGACGGTGAACTGCCGGCCGGCATCAAGAACTACGCTCGCGAGACCATCTCGGCCCAGGCCCTGATGGACCAGTTCGACGCCGTGGTGCTGGCGGGCGGCTCGGAAGTGCCGCGTGACCTGCCGGTGCCGGGCCGCGACCTGGCCGGCATCCACTACGCGCTCGAATTCCTGATTCCGCAGAACAAGGAAGTGGCTGGCGATGGCGCCAACGACATCCGCGCCGAAGGCAAGAACGTGATCGTGATCGGCGGCGGCGATACCGGCTCCGACTGCGTGGGCACGTCCAACCGCCACGGCGCCACCTCGGTGACCCAGTTCGAACTGCTGCCGCAGCCGCCGGAAGAAGAGAACAAGCCGCTGGTGTGGCCGTACTGGCCGATCAAGCTGCGCACCTCGTCGTCGCATGACGAAGGCTGCGAGCGCGACTGGTCGGTCGCCACCAAGGAATTCATCGGCGAGAACGGCAAGGTCACCGCGCTGAAGGCCTGCCGCGTCGAATGGAAGGACGGCCGCATGCAGGAAGTGGAAGGCAGCGAGTTCATCCTGCCGGCCGACCTGGTGCTGCTGGCAATGGGCTTCACCAACCCGGTGGGCTCGATGCTGGAAGCCTTCGGCGTCGACACCGATGCACGCAAGAACGCCAAGGCCGCCACCGAAGGCGAGCGTGCTTACCACACCAACGTACCCAAGGTGTTCGCCGCCGGCGACGTGCGCCGTGGCCAGTCGCTGGTGGTGTGGGCCATCCGCGAAGGCCGCCAGGCCGCGCGTTCGGTCGATGCCTTCCTGATGGGGCACACCGACCTGCCGCGCTGATCCGCAGGTCACTGCCGCAACAAAAAGCCCGCCTGGCGCAAGCCGGCGGGCTTTTTTCGTTGCGGATGCCGCGCCGCGGTGGGCCTCAGCCGGCCAGCGTCCTTTCCATCAGGACCGCGGCGGCACCATAGCCTGCCAGCTTGTCAGCGTGCCGCGAAGCGGTCTCCGCCGCCACCGGCGCGTACCCGAGCCTGCGCCACCACGGCGCCGCCGACTGTACGGCAATCAGCCGTGAGTGCTTCAGTCCGGCCGCCACCGCAGCAGCCTGCGCCGCCGCGTACAGGCGTGCCGCCAGCCCGCCGCCGCGGCCGGCGGGCGCCACGGCCATGTCGTGGACGAACCAGGTCAGCGGCGCCGGCGCAAGGCGCCAGACGTCGTTGAGCACGCCATCGAGCGGCGGCAGGCTGGTTTCGGGCCAGGCATGGGTGAACAGGTAGGCGGCCAGGGTGCCGGATTGGCGCGGATCGTCGGCGACCCAGCAGGTGGTGGGAGAGAGCGCCAGCCGGCTGGCCAGTGCGTCGCGGCTTTCCAGCAGCACCCCGGTATAGCAGGCGGCCTGCACGGCCAGCACGGCAGGCAGGTCGGCGGCCTCCATGGGCCGCAGGGGAAACATCTTCATCGCGCGATTATAGCCGGCGGGCCATGCGGTTCGCGGCGGAGGCGGGGCGGCGGCCGGACGTGGCCATGGCGGGTTTGGCAAGGCTGGACAAGGCCTTCAGGGTTCTCCCGGCTATGGTTTACGTGCCTGTGGGCGTCCGGGCAATGTACTTACAATTTTCTAAAAACAACTAACGGAAACCGCCTCGCGAATCCTTTTTCCCCAGAACCAGCTCGCCGTCCCCTCAGGGGATGGGTGGGAGGAAATTGATGACCGAAGTGCGCAATATGCTGCAGCTTTGGCGAGGTAAGGCGAAGCTGGTGTCGTGGCCGTCCGCATTGGCGGTACTCCGGCGCTGGCTCCGGCCTTTCCTGTGCCTGTATGTCCTGGGCTGTGCCACGCTCGCGTTCGCCGTGCCCGTGACGGCTGTAGCCGGGCCGCAGCTGGAACGCAGCATGTCGTTCCCGAACCGGCCGATGCGCCTGATCGTGCCGTTCCCGGCGGGCGGGGTGGCAGACGCCGTCGCCCGCATGTTGGCCGAGCGTTTATCGGACCGGCTGGGCGTGCCGATGGAGGTCGACAACCGCCCCGGCGCGGCCGGCACCACCGCCGGCGATGTCGTTGCAAAGGCCAGTTCAGACGGGCACACGCTGCTGTTCCACCAGGCCAATATCCTGATCCAGCCCGGGCTGGAGCCGGTCCCGTACGACGTGGTGCGAGATTTCACGCCCGTGGCCCGCGTGGCCACTACGCCCCTGTTCCTGGTGATCGACGCCCGGCTGCCAATGCGAACGCCTGAGCAATGGATGACCGCGGTGAAATCCAACCCGGGTTCCTACAGCTATGGCTACGGCCAGTCCGGCAGTCCGTCCCACTTGTATGCGGAATATGCCGTGCGCGGCATCGGCAACGGTGTGCCGCTGGTCACCGCCAAGGGCGAGGCCGCCGTCGTCCAGGAGATGCTGGCGGGCCGTATCAGCGCCTGCTTCTGTTCGTTTGCCGCTGTGCAGGGACAGGTCCGCAGCGGCGCGCTCCGGCTGCTCGGTGTCACCGGCGTAGCGCGCTCGACGCTGGCGCCGCTGGTGCCGACGCTGCAGGAATCGGGGCTGGAGGGCTATGGGGCGGCCGCCTGGTTCGGCGTGATGGCCCCGGCCAAGACTCCGCGTGCCATCGTTGCGCGGCTGGCGCTCGAGCTTGACGGCGTGATGGCCGAGCGCGAGGTCCGTTCGCGCCTGATGGCGGCCGGACTGACACCCTTGCGCGACTCGCCGGAAGCATTTGCCACCGCAATCCGCTCCGAATCGATCCAGTGGCAGGTCATTCTCAAGGACGTCTCACATACACGCGAACCCTGAGGAAAGGGCGCTGACACGTACGTCAGCGAAGCCGGTAGCGCGGCGATTGTTCCAATCCGGTCAACATAGCGTGTGCCATAGGATACAGCGCGCCTAGGTAGTACACCTTATAATGCGCCCCTGTCCCGACCGGTGCCAACGTGACCGATTCTGCTCAAAACCTCGTCGAACTGAATGCGGTGGATTTCGCTTATGCGGACCACGGCAAGCCGATCCTGTCCGGCCTCACCATGCAATTCCCGCGTGGCAAGGTGATCGCGGTCATGGGCGGTTCGGGGTGCGGCAAGACCACGGTACTGCGGCTGATCGGGGGCCAGGTGCGCCCGCAGGCGGGCACGGTGCGCTTCGACGGCACCGATATCCACCAGCTCGACACCCGCGGCCTGTATGCCGTGCGGCGCCAGATGGGCATGCTGTTCCAGTTCGGCGCGCTGTTTACCGACTTGTCGGTATTCGACAATGTGGCCTTCCCGCTGCGCGAGCATACCGACCTGCCGGATTCGATGATCCGCGACCTGGTGCTGATGAAGCTGAACGCGGTCGGCCTGCGCGGCGCGCGCGACCTGATGCCGTCGCAGATCTCCGGCGGCATGGCGCGGCGCGTGGCGCTGGCGCGCGCGATCGCGCTCGATCCCGCGTTGCTGATGTATGACGAGCCCTTCGCCGGCCTCGACCCGATCTCGCTCGGCCTGACCGCTCGCCTGATCCGCAGCCTGAACGACGCGCTCGGCGCGACCACGATCATCGTCTCGCACGACGTGCACGAGACCTTCCAGATCGCCGACTACGTGTATTTCATTGCCGACGGGCGCATCGCCGCGCAGGGCGAGCCCGAGGCGCTGCGCGCCTCCTCCGACCCGTTCGTGCACCAGTTCGTCCACGCCGAGGCCGACGGTCCGGTGCCGTTCCACTATCCTGGACCGTCACTGGCCGAGGACTTTGCCGGAGGCGCGCGGTGATCGGTTTCTTTACCACCATCGGTGCGGCCGTGCGCCGCAACGTGACGGGCCTGGGCCATGCCACCCGCATGTTTCTTACCGTGCTGGGGCTGTCGCCGGCGCTGCTGCGCCGCTTCCGGCTGGTGACCGACCAGGTTTTCTTTGTCGGCAACCTGTCGCTGGTGATCATCGCCGTGTCGGGCCTGTTCGTCGGCTTCGTGCTGGGCTTGCAGGGCTACTACACGTTGAACCGCTACGGCTCGGAGCAGGCGCTGGGCCTGCTGGTGGCGCTGTCGCTGGTGCGCGAACTCGGGCCGGTGGTGACCGCGCTGCTGTTCGCGGGCCGCGCCGGCACCTCGCTGACCGCCGAGATCGGCCTGATGAAGGCGGGCGAGCAGCTGACCGCGATGGAAATGATGGCGGTGAACCCGCTGCAGCGCGTGGTCGCGCCGCGCTTCTGGGCGGGCGTGATTGCCATGCCGGTGCTGGCGACGATCTTCAGCGCAGTGGGCATCCTGGGCGGCTATGTGGTCGGCGTGCAGCTGATCGGCGTCGACGCCGGTGCCTTCTGGTCGCAGATGCAGGGCGGCGTGGACGTGCGCGCCGATGTACTCAACGGCGTCATCAAGAGCTTTATTTTTGGCATCGCCGTGACGTTCATTGCCCTGTACCAGGGTTTCGAGGCCAAGCCGACGCCCGAGGGCGTCTCGCGCGCGACCACCCGTACCGTGGTGATCGCGTCGCTGGCGGTACTGGGGCTGGATTTCCTGCTGACCGCGCTGATGTTCAGCAACTGAGGCTGGACCAGCGGCGCGGGCGATACAGACGAAAAAAGACAGCGACAAGACACTACGGGGTTGAAGAAGAGAATCCGATGAAAAAGATCACACTCGATTTCTGGGTGGGGCTGTTCGTGGCGGCGGGGTTTGTGGCCCTGCTGTTCCTGGCCCTTAAGGCGGGCAACATGAGCGCCTTCACCTTCCAGGACACTTACAGCGTGCAGGCCCGCTTCGACAACATCGGCGGGCTCAAGCCGCGCGCGCCGGTCAAGAGCGCCGGCGTGGTGGTTGGCCGCGTCGCGGCGATCCGCTTCGACGACAAGACTTACCAGGCCACCGTCGAGATGAACCTGGAGAAGCGCTACCAGTTTCCCAAGGACACCTCGGCCAAGATCCTGACCTCGGGCCTGCTGGGCGAGCAGTACCTCGGCCTGGAAGCCGGTGGGGACACCGCCATGCTGGCCGATGGCGCCCGCATCACCATGACGCAGTCCGCGGTGGTGCTGGAAAACCTGATTGGCCAGTTCCTGTACAACAAGGCGGCGGATGCCGGCGGGGCCAGCGGCTCGCCCGCGGCCGGCGCGAGCGCACCGGCGCTGGGTGGGGATGCCAAATGAGCGTTGTTCCCCCCGTCAAACCGGGCCGCGCCGCGCGCCGTCCGGTGGCTGGCCTGATGGCCGCGGCGGCAGCCGCGGCGCTGCTCGCCGGCTGTGCCACCGGCCCCACGGCCAACCCTAAGGATCCGCTGGAGCCCTTTAACCGCGAAGTCTCGAAGATCAACGAGGACTTCGACAAGGGCATCCTGCGCCCGGTGGCCGAGTTCTACGCCGACTACACGCCGACGCCGGTGCAGCGCGCGGTGGAGAACTTCTTCTCCAACATCAGCGATGTCTATTCGGCGGCGAACAATCTGCTGCAGGGCAAGCCTACGCGCGCGGCGGAAGACTCCATGCGCGTGGCGATGAACAGCGTGCTTGGCCTGGGCGGCCTGATCGACATCGCCACGCCGGCCGGCCTGCCCAAGTACAAGGAAGACTTTGGGCAGACGCTGGGTGTGTGGGGCGTGCCCCCGGGCCCGTACCTGGTGCTGCCGCTGTTCGGTCCGAGCTCGGTGCGCGACACCGGCGGCATGCTGGTGGACCGCCAGTTCGACCCGTCGGCCTATCTCTACCCGGTATCGCTGCGCAACTCGCTGACCGGCGTGCGCATCGTCGCGGGCCGTGCGCAGTTGCTGGGCGCGAGCAACCTGCTGGAACAGGCAGCGCTGGACAAATACTCGTTCCTGCGCGACTCCTACCTGCAGCGGCGCCAGTACCTGGTTTACGACGGCAATCCGCCGGAAGCCGCCGACGACGACGTGGACAGCGAGGGCGCCGCACCCGCAGCGCCGGCCGCTCCGGCGGGCACCGAGGATGACAAGCCTGCCGGCGCCACCACGCCTGCGGCACCGGCACCCGGCACACAACCGGCGGACGCGTCCGCGCCCGCGGCCACGCCGCCGGCCGATGCCTCCGCACCCGCCGCCACGCCGCCAAAGGGCGACATCCAGCCGGAAAGCCAGAGCCTGCCGGTGCCGGCGGTGGAGCCGATGCAGCGTCTCGTCCCAGGTGTGATCCGGATCCGTTGACCACGTTGTGGCGCCAATCCCAACGGGCGGGCGCCAGGCTGTGAATGCCCTGTGAGGGCTGAAACAATTTGTTTGGAAGTGGCGGGGAAGGCCTGGTCCGTGCAACCTGCGGGCCTTGCTTATGTTCCAATCACCGCAAGGCCGCTGCCGGCAGGCGGCGCCCGGCCGGTGGCCCCGCCGGAAAACGTCAATGAGAAAGAAGGAAAAATCCATGATTAAGCGACTGTTGGTCCCCTTCCTTACGGTAGTTGCCTTCGCCGGCGCTGCCCACGCACAGACGCCGGCCCAGGACGCTGCGACGCCGGACGGGCTGGTCAAGGCCGTGGTCAACGACGTGATGACGACCGTCAAGGCAGACAAGGACATGCAGGCCGGCAATATCGCCAAGATCACCGCGCTGGTCGAGCAGAAGATCATCCCGAACGCCAATTTCCAGAAGACCACGCAGATCGCGATGGGCCGTAACTGGTCGAAGGCGACGCCCGAGCAGCAGAAGCAGATCACCGAGGAGTTCAAGACCCTGCTGATCCGCACCTACGCCGGCGCCATCGCCCAGATCCGCGACCAGGCCGTGCAGTACCGCCCGTACCGCGGCACGCCTGAGGACACCGATGCCACCATCCGCACCCAGGTCATCAACAAGGGCGAGCCGATCCAGATGGACTACCGCCTGGAGAAGACCGCGAATGGCTGGAAGGTCTACGACATCAACGTGCTGGGCGCGTGGCTGACCGAGGCTTACAAGGGCAGCTTCAACACCATCGTCGGCCAGCAGGGCGTCGAGGGCGTGATCAAGACGCTGCAGGACCGCAACCGCCAGCTGGCCAACGCCAAGAGCTAAGCCGCGGCGAGCGCGTGCCGCTGCAATGCAGCACTGCGCGTCGATCTGCACTACAATGGCCGTTCGCGGCACTGGCTCCCGCCTCAGCGCGGGAGCTTTTGTTTGCGCCGCATTGCCATCCATCCACGCCAAATTCGTTTCCTGACGCCACCATGCTTTCGCTGGGCACCTCGCTGACCAACCAGAACGCCGCCGCCGTGCTGCGCGACGGGCTGGCACGCGTGGCGCAGGGCGGAGTGCAGGGCCAGGTGCAGGTCGACTGCACCGGCCTGGCGCAGGTGGATTCCTCCGCTGTTGCCGTGCTGCTGGCGTGGCATCGTGCCGCAGCCGCGCGCAACCTGGCGCTGTCATTGCGCGCGGTGCCGGCGCAACTGTCGCAGCTGGCCAACCTCTATGGTGTCGACGGCCTGCTGGGCCTGGCGACCGGCGCCGAGGCGCTTCCCCACCCGGGCCACCACCACCGACATTGATCCGGCATCGCCGGGCGCAACCTTGGCGCCCGACCGCGATGCCCCGGCGACGGCCTGGTGCTGTCGCCGCGCCCAGCGGACGATCCGGTGGGGATCAAGCGGGACCCACCCCGCATCCCCTATAATTCCGGGTTGTTCGCCCATCCCCCGCCTGATTCCGGTGCATGCCAGACCGGCCCAGGATATCCGGGCACGCAGTAGCTCCCCTTTTCAGGCGGACGGCCCAAAAAAAGCCGGACACGCCACAAACAATCGGCCATGAAAGCCATTGAAATCCACGACGTTCGCAAGCGCTACCGCAACCTGCAGGCGCTCAAGGGCGTCAGCTTCACCGTCGAACGCGGCGAATTCTTCGGCCTGCTCGGGCCGAACGGCGCCGGCAAGACCACGCTGATCTCGATCCTCGCCGGCCTGAACCGCGCCGACTCCGGCCACGTCCGTGTGCTGGGTCACGATGTCGTTTCCGACTACCGGATGGCGCGGCGTATGCTTGGCGTGGTGCCGCAGGAACTGGTGTTCGACCCGTTCTTCACGGTGCGCGAGACGCTGCGGCTGCAGTCCGGCTATTTCGGGCTGACCCGCAACGACGACTGGATCGACGAGATCATGGCCAACCTGGACCTGACCAGCAAGGCCGATTCCAATATGCGCCAGTTGTCCGGGGGGATGAAGCGCCGCGTGCTGGTGGCGCAGGCGCTGGTGCACCGCCCGCCGGTGATCGTACTGGACGAACCCACCGCCGGCGTCGACGTCGAACTGCGCCAGACGCTGTGGAAGTTCATCTCGCGCCTGAACCGGGAAGGCCACACCATCATCCTGACCACGCACTACCTGGAAGAGGCCGAGGCGCTCTGTGACCGCATCGCCATGCTCAAGTTCGGCGAAGTGGTGGCGCTGGACCGCACCAGCAGCCTGCTGACGCAGTTCGCCGGCCTGCAACTGGTGCTGACTTTCGCGCGCGGCAGCCTGCCGCCGGCGCTGGAACCGCTGCGCATGCCGGCCAACCCGGGCGAGCGCGCGGTGCGGCTGCGGCTGTCGGGCTACCAGGCGGTAGAGCCGATCCTGGCCGCCTGCCGCGAAGCGGGCTGTGACATCGAAGACATGGAAATCAACAAGGCCGACCTCGAAGACGTATTTGTCCAGATCATGCGCCGCGAGGGGCACATGCCGGGCGCGCTGCCCGACCCCTCCATGGAGGCCGCGGCATGAAGCAGCCTGGCGAAATCGAAATGGTGGATGACGCGCGCCTGGGCCCGATGGCCGTGGGCAGCCTGGTCGGCTTCCGGACCCTGCTGTACAAGGAAGTGCTGCGCTTCTGGAAGGTCAGCTTCCAGACCGTGGCCGCGCCGGTGCTGACTGCGGTGCTATACCTGCTGATCTTCGGCCATGTGCTCGAAGACCGGGTCAAGATCTATGACCAGATCAGCTATACCGCCTTCCTGGTGCCTGGCCTGGTGATGATGAGCGTGCTGCAGAATGCCTTTGCCAACAGTTCGTCGTCGCTGATCCAGTCCAAGATCACCGGCAACCTGGTGTTCGTGATGCTGCCGCCGCTATCGCACTGGGAGATGTTTGGTGCCTATGTGCTGGCCTCGGTGATCCGCGGGCTGACCGTGGGCTTGGGCGTGCTGCTGGTGACGGCATGGTTTGCCAACCTGCATTTCGCCAACATCGGCTGGATCGTGGTGTTTGCGCTGCTGGGCGCGGGCATCCTCGGCACGCTCGGCCTGATCGCCGGCATCTGGGCCGAGAAATTCGACCAGCTCGCCGCGTTCCAGAACTTCCTGATCATGCCGGCCACCTTCCTGTCCGGCGTGTTCTATTCGATCCATTCGCTGCCGGCCTTCTGGCAGGCGGTGTCCCATGCCAATCCGTTCTTCTACATGATCGACGGCTTCCGCTATGGCTTCTTCGGCGTCTCGGACGTGTCGCCGCTGTTCAGCCTGGCGGTGGTGGGATCGGCCTTCGTGGTGCTGGCGGCGCTGGCGCTGCGGCTGCTGAAGTCCGGCTACAAGCTGCGCCACTGAGCGCGACCGCACTGACACTGCGCACTTACTGAATACGCTGAAGAGAACCCCATGCTGCCTACACCGGAACAAGTCAGGGAATACATTGCCCAAGGATTGCCCTGCGAACATCTAAAAGTCGAGGGCGACGGCCAGCACTTCTTTGCCACCATCGTCAGCACCGAGTTCGAAGGCAAGCGGCTGATCCAGCGCCACCAGCGTGTCTATGCCGCGCTGGGCGACCGCATGCGCGCCGAGATCCATGCACTGTCGATGAAGACGCTGACGCCCGCCGAGTGGCAGGCAGGCGAGGGCAAGTAAGCCGGCCGTGCCGCACCGCGCCGCATGCGCGGTCCGAGAACAATGACGCCGGGCGCAAGCCCGGCCAGAACCGACACAACATGGACAAATTCCAGATCCAGGGCAACGGTCCGCTGCGGGGCGAAGTCCGCGTTTCGGGCGCCAAGAATGCCGCGCTGCCGATCCTGTGCGCGGGCTTGCTCACGGCGGATACCGTCTCGCTGGATAACGTGCCCAACCTGCAGGACGTGCGCACCACGCTCAAGCTGTTGCGCCTGATGGGCATGCGCGCCGAGCAGGATGGCGCTGCCGTCGCGCTCAACGGCGCCGACGTCAACTCGCTCGAGGCGCCGTACGAGCTGGTCAAGACCATGCGCGCGTCGATCCTGGTGCTGGGGCCGCTGGTGGCGCGCTTCGGCGAGGCCCGGGTCTCGCTGCCCGGCGGCTGCGGCATCGGTGCGCGGCCGGTCGACCAGCACATCAAGGGCCTGCAGGCGATGGGCGCGGAGATCAGCATCGAGCATGGCTTTATCCATGCCCGCGCCCGGCGCCTGAAGGGCGCGCGCGTGGTCACCGACATGATCACCGTGACCGGCACCGAGAACCTGCTGATGGCCGCCACGCTGGCCGAAGGCGAGACCGTGCTGGAAAACGCCGCGCGCGAGCCCGAAGTCAGCGACCTGGCCCACTTGCTGGTCAAGATGGGCGCGAAGATCGATGGCATCGGCACTGACCGGCTGGTGGTGCAGGGCGTCGACAAGCTGCACGGCGCCCGCCACAGCGTGATCGCCGACCGCATCGAGGCCGGCACCTTCCTGTGCGCCGCGGCCGCGACGCTGGGCGAACTGGTGCTGCGCGACGTGCGCCCGGACCTGCTCGACGCCGTGCTCGACAAGCTGCGCGAAGCCGGCGCACGCATCGAGACCGGCGCCGACTGGATCCGCCTGGCGATGCCGCGCCGCGCGAAGGCGGTGAGCTTCCGCACCTCCGAATACCCCGCCTTCCCGACCGACATGCAGGCCCAGTTCATGGCGCTGAACGCCGTGGCCGAAGGCACCGCGCGCGTGACCGAGACCATCTTCGAGAACCGGTTCATGCACGTGCAGGAACTGAACCGCCTCGGCGCCGACATCGTCGTCGAAGGCAACACCGCGGTGGTCAACGGCGTGGCGCGCCTGTCCGGCGCCAGCGTGATGGCGACCGACCTGCGCGCCTCCGCCAGCCTGGTCATCGCCGGCCTGGTCGCCGAGGGCGACACCGTGATCGACCGTATCTACCACCTGGACCGCGGCTACGACCGCATGGAAGACAAGCTGTCTGCAGTGGGCGCCAAGATCCGCCGCATTGCCTGAGCACGAGGACTGAGCCGATGAGCCCCACTTTCAATGCTTCCCCCAACCAGCTGACGCTGGCGCTGTCCAAGGGCCGCATCTTTACCGAAACGCTGCCGCTGCTCGAAGCCGCCGGCATCCGGGTGACCGAGGATCCCGAGACCTCGCGCAAGCTGATCCTGCCGACCTCCGACCCCGCCGTGCGCGTGGTGATCGTGCGCGCCTCGGATGTGCCGACCTACGTGCAGTACGGCGCCGCCGATTTCGGCGTGGCCGGCAAGGACGTGCTGATGGAGCACGGCATGGCCGGCCTGTACGCACCGATCGACCTCAATATCGCCCGCTGCCGCATGTCGGTGGCGGTGCCGGCCGGGTTTGACTACGCCAACGCGGTGCGCCAGGGTGCGCGCCTGGCGGTGGCAACCAAGTACGTGCAGACCGCGCGCGAGCATTTTGCGAAAAAGGGCGTTCACGTCGACCTGATCAAGCTGTACGGTTCCATGGAGCTGGGCCCGCTGGTGGGCCTGTCCGATGCCATCGTCGACCTGGTCAGCACCGGCAGCACGCTGCGCGCCAACAACCTGGTCGAAGTGGAAGAGATCGTGCAAATTTCGTCGCGGCTGGTGGTGAACCAGGCCGCGCTCAAACTCAAGCGCGAGCGGCTGGCGCCGATCCTCGACGCTTTCGAACGCGCTTCGGCGGCACTGGTGTAAGGCCACATCGCGCCACACCAGCCCGATGCCGACCGAGAAGGAAAAGAAGTCATGAACGCAACCGCATCCGAAATGGAAAACCTGCCGATCCGCCGGCTTGATTCCAGCGAGCCGCGCTTTGCCGAGGCGCTGCGCCAGGTGCTGGCCTTCGAGGCCGGCGAGGACGAGGCCATCGACCGCGCCGCGGCGCAGATCCTGGCCGACGTGAAGGCGCGCGGCGACGCCGCGGTGCTGGAATACACCAAACGCTTCGATCGCATGGAAGCGCCGTCGATCGCGGCGCTGGAACTGTCGCAGGCCGAGCTCGAAGCCGCGCTCGAAGACCTCGAGCCCAAGCGCCGCGCCGCGCTGGAAGCCGCCGCCGCGCGTGTGCGTGCCTACCACGAGAAGCAGAAGATCGAGTGCGGCAGCCATAGCTGGGAGTACACCGAGGCCGACGGCACCATGCTGGGCCAGAAGGTGACGCCGCTGGACCGCGTCGGCATCTACGTGCCGGGCGGCAAGGCCGCCTACCCGTCGTCGGTGCTGATGAACGCGATCCCGGCGCGCGTGGCCGGCGTGAAGGAAATCATCATGGTCGTGCCCACGCCCGGCGGCGTGCGCAACGAGCTGGTGCTGGCCGCCGCGCAGATCGCCGGCGTCGACCGCGTCTTCACCATCGGCGGCGCGCAGGCCGTGGGCGCGCTGGCCTACGGCACCGCCACGCTGCCGCAGGTCGACAAGATCGTCGGCCCGGGCAATGCCTACGTGGCCGCGGCCAAGCGCCGCGTATTCGGCACCGTCGGCATCGACATGATCGCCGGTCCGTCCGAGATCCTGGTGATCTGCGACGGCACCACCGACCCCGACTGGGTCGCGATGGACCTGTTCTCGCAGGCCGAGCACGATGAACTGGCGCAGTCGATCCTGCTGTGCCCGGACGCCGACTACATCGCCCGCGTCGAAGCCAGCATCCAGCGCCAGCTGCCGACCATGCCGCGCCGCGACGTGATCGCCGCGTCGATCTCCGGCCGTGGCGCGCTGGTCAAGGTGCGCGACATGGAAGAAGCCTGCGAGATTGCCAACGCGATCGCGCCGGAGCACCTGGAAATCTCCGCGGAGAACCCGCGCCAGTGGAGCGAGAAGATCCGCCACGCCGGCGCCATCTTCCTCGGCCGCTATACCAGCGAGTCGCTGGGCGACTACTGCGCCGGCCCCAACCACGTGCTGCCGACCTCGCGTACCGCGCGCTTCTCGTCGCCGCTGGGCGTCTATGACTTCCTGAAGCGCTCGAGCCTGATCGAGGTGAGCGAGGGCGGGGCGCAGATGCTCGGCCAGATCGCCGCCGAACTGGCGTACGGCGAAGGCCTGCAGGCCCACGCCCGCAGCGCGGAATACCGTTTCAAGCGCAGTTGATCTACTGAACCAACGCAGTCAAACCTGGAGTTTCCATGTCAGCCGTAGAGCCCTCTCTGATCGAACGCATCATCCGTGACGACGTGCGCGCCATGGGCGCCTACCACGTGCCGGATTCGCACGGTCTGGTCAAGCTCGACGCCATGGAGAATCCCTACCGCCTGCCGCCCGAGCTGCGCCAGCAGTTGGCCGCGCGGCTGGGCGAGGTGGCGCTGAACCGCTACCCGGTGCCCAGCAGCGAAGCGCTGCGCACCAGACTGAAGGACGTGATGGCCGTGCCCGCCGGCATGGACGTGCTGCTGGGCAATGGCTCGGACGAGATCATCAGCATGCTGGCGCTGGCCGCGGCCAAGCCGGGCGCCAAGGTGATGGCGCCGGTGCCGGGCTTCGTCATGTACGCGATGTCGGCGCAGTTTGCCGGCCTCGAGTTCGTCGGCGTGCCGCTGCGCGCGGATTTCACGCTCGACCGCGACGCCATGCTGGCGGCGATGGCCGAGCACCAGCCCGCCATCATTTACCTGGCGTATCCGAACAACCCCACCGGCAACCTGTTCGACGCGGCCGACATGGAGGCCATCCTCCGTGCCGCGCAAGGCGAGGTCTGCAACAGCGTGGTGGTGGTCGACGAGGCCTACCAGCCGTTCGCGCAGCAAAGCTGGATGCCGCGCCTGACGGACTTCGGCAACCTGCTGGTGATGCGCACCGTGTCCAAGCTCGGCCTGGCCGGCATCCGCCTGGGCTACCTGGCCGGTGCGCCGGCGTGGCTGGCGCAGATCGACAAGGTGCGACCGCCCTACAACGTCAACGTGCTGACCGAGGCCGCCGCGCTGTTCGCGCTGGAGCATGTGTCGGTGCTGGACGAACAGGCCGCGCAACTGCGCGCCGAGCGCACCCGCGTGGCCGACGGCATGGCCGTGCACGCCGTCGTCACGGTGTTCCCCAGCGCCGCCAACTTCCTGCTGGCGCGCGTGCCGGATGCGGCACAGACCTTCGACCGCCTGCTGGCGCGGAAGGTATTGATCAAGAACGTGAGTAAAATGCACCCGTTGCTGGCCAATTGTCTGCGCGTCACGGTCAGCACGCCCGAAGAAAACGCGCAGTTCCTTGAGGCATTCGCAGCGTCGCTGCAGGATTAACACCATGCGTGTTGCAGAGGTCACCCGCAATACTTCGGAAACGCAAATTCGCGTTTCCCTGAATCTCGACGGCACCGGCCGCCAGAAGCTGGCGTCGGGCGTGCCGTTCCTCGACCACATGCTTGACCAGATCGCCCGGCATGGCATGTTCGACCTGGAGGTCGTAGCCACCGGCGACACGCATATCGACGACCACCATACGGTGGAAGACGTTGGCATTACGCTCGGCCAGGCGGTCGCCAGGGCCATCGGCGACAAGAAAGGCATCACCCGCTACGGCCACAGCTACGTGCCGCTGGACGAATGCCTGTCGCGCGTGGTGATCGACTTCTCCGGCCGCCCCGGCCTGGAGTTCCACGTGCCGTTCACGCGTGCGCGCGTGGGCAGCTTCGACGTCGACCTGACCATCGAGTTCTTCCGCGGCTTCGTCAACCATGCGGGCGTAACCCTGCATATCGACAACCTGCGCGGCATCAATGCCCACCATCAGTGCGAAACCGTGTTCAAGGCCTTTGGCCGGGCACTGCGCATGGCGGTTGAGCTGGATTCGCGCGCGGCCAACACGATCCCGTCGACCAAGGGTACGCTCTGAGCTTCCTGAACCCGTAGGCGTGCCGGCTGGTTGCGGCGCCCGCCCACTTTTTTCCTGCCTGAATTCCGGCCAGCGATGCTGGCGACCCGCAACCGATGGATACGCTCAAGTCGTTTATCTCGCTGCTGGCGCTGATCAACCCGATCGGGGCGATCCCGTTCTTCATCAGCCTGACGAGCCAGCAGACTGAAGCGGAAAAGCTGCGTACCATCAAGATCGCGTCCATCTCGGTGGCGATCGTGGTGGCGGTGTCGGCGCTGCTGGGGCAGCAGATCATCGAGTTCTTCAATATCTCGGTGGCTTCGCTGCAGGTGGGTGGCGGTCTCATCATGATCATGATGGCCATGAACATGCTGAACGCGCAGACCAGCCGCACCAAGGCTACGCCGGAAGAAGAGGATGAGGCCGAGGTAAAGTCCAGCATCGCGGTGGTGCCGCTGGCGCTGCCGCTGCTGACCGGGCCGGGCTCGATCAGCACGGTGATCGTCTATGCCGGCAAGACCCAGCACTGGTACCAGTTGCTGATCCTGGTGGGCATCGGCGTGCTGCTGGGCTCGGTGGTGTACCTGGTGTTCCGCGCGGCCGACCCGATCGCCCGGGTGATCGGCCGCACTGGCATCAATATCGGCACGCGCCTGATGGGGCTGATCCTGTCGGCGCTGGCCGTTGAATTCATTGTTGACGGGCTGAAGACATTGTTGCCTGTTTTGAAATCATGACTACCATAGCAATTGTGGATTACGGCATGGGCAACCTGCGCTCGGTGGCGCAGGCGCTGCGTGCCGCGGCACCGGAAGCGGACGTACGGGTGGTGGATGCGCCCGAAGGCATCCGCAACGCGGATCGCGTGGTGCTGCCCGGCCAGGGCGCGATGCCGGACTGCATGTCGGCACTGGGCGCCTCGGGCCTGCAGGAAGCGGTGGTCGAGGCCGCCGGCAGCAAGCCGATGCTGGGTGTGTGCGTCGGCGAACAGATGCTGTTCGAGTTCAGCACCGAAAGTCGTGCTGGCGCGGACCGCACACCGGCGCTGGGCCTGATGCCCGGCCAGGTGGTGCGTTTTGCGCTGGACGGCATGACGCAGCCCGACGGCTCGCGTTTCAAGGTGCCGCAGATGGGTTGGAACCGGGTGCGCCAGGCGAAGCCGCACCCGCTGTGGGCCGGGATTCCGGACGACAGCTGGTTCTATTTCGTCCACAGCTACTATGTGCAGGCGCAGGATCCGGCCCATATCGCCGGTGAAACGGAGTATGGAGTCGTGTTTACCAGCGCGGTAGCCCGCGATAATATTTTCGCGACGCAGTTCCACCCCGAGAAGAGCGCGGCCCTGGGCCTGCAGCTGTACCGGAACTTCGTCCACTGGAATCCCTAAGGCGCACCGGACACCCCGAATCGCTTGTTTGACGATTGTTCGACCGAGAACCAGACAGACCCGTCACCGGACCCTTCACGCAACCCGTAAAGCGACCAGTTTCCGATCGAACATCGACCCCGACCTGACCGGCTCCGCCGGTCTCGCTCAACCTCACTTACTCAACCACGCTCGTCACGCATATGTTGCTCATTCCGGCCATCGACCTGAAGGACGGTCAGTGTGTACGCCTCAAACAAGGCGACATGGACCAGGCCACCGTCTTTTCCGAAGATCCCGCCGCCATGGCACGCCACTGGGTGGAGCAGGGCGCTCGGCGCCTGCACCTGGTGGACCTGAACGGCGCGTTCGTGGGCAAGCCCCGCAACGAGGCGGCCATCAAGGCCATCATCGCCGAAGTCGGCGATGAGATCCCGGTGCAACTGGGGGGCGGCATCCGCGACCTGAACACCATCGAACGCTGGCTAGACGACGGTTTGTCGTTCGTCATCATCGGCACCGCGGCGGTGAAGAACCCCGGCTTCCTGAAGGACGCCTGCTCGGCCTTCGGCGGCCACATCATCGTCGGCCTCGATGCCAAGGATGGCAAGGTCGCCACCGACGGCTGGAGCAAGCTGACCGGCCATGAAGTGGCGGACCTGGCGCGCAAGTACGAAGACTACGGTGTCGAAGCCATCATCTACACCGACATCGGCCGCGACGGCATGCTGCAGGGGATCAATATCGATGCCACCGTCAAGCTGGCGAAATCGATGTCGATCCCGGTGATCGCCAGCGGCGGCCTGTCCAACCTGGCGGATATCGACAACCTGTGCGCGGTCGAGGGCGAAGGTGTGGAAGGCGTCATCTGCGGCCGCGCGATCTACTCCGGTGATCTCAACTTTGCCGATGCGCAGGCCCGTGCCGACAAGCTGCGCGACGGCCAGTAAGCCTAACGCAAGCCAACGCGCCGCGTGCGCAGCCGCTGTCGCACCGGTGCCTTGCCGGCGCGGCGGCGGACAAGGATTCTCATGCTAGCCAAACGTATCATCCCCTGCCTGGACGTCACCAACGGGCGGGTGGTCAAGGGCGTCAATTTCGTCGAACTGCGCGATGCGGGCGATCCCGTGGAAATCGCGCGCCGCTATGACGAGCAGGGCGCCGACGAGATCACATTCCTCGACATCACGGCCACCAGCGACGGGCGCGACCTGATGCTGCACATCATCGAGGAAGTGGCGTCGCAGGTCTTTATTCCGCTGACAGTCGGCGGCGGTGTGCGCACGGTCGAAGACGTGCGACGCCTGCTCAATGCCGGCGCGGACAAGATCAGCGTCAATTCGTCGGCCATCGCCAATCCGCAGCTGGTATCCGACGCCACGGCCAAATATGGTTCGCAGTGCATCGTGGTGGCGATCGACGCCAAGCGCAGCTCGGCGCCGGGCGAGCCGTCGCGCTGGGAAGTCTTCACCCACGGCGGGCGCAAGGCGACCGGCCTGGACGCGGTCGAGTGGGCCCGGGAGATGGCCGCACGCGGCGCCGGCGAGATCCTGCTGACCAGCATGGACCGCGATGGCACCAAGAGCGGCTTCGACCTGGAACTGACCCGCGCCGTCAGCGACGCGGTGCCGGTGCCGGTGATCGCCTCGGGCGGCGTCGGCGGGCTGCAGGACCTCGCCGACGGCATCACCAAGGGCCGCGCCGACGCGGTGCTGGCCGCCAGCATCTTCCACTACGGCCAGCATACCGTGGGCGAAGCCAAGGCATTCATGGCCCGCGAGGGCATTCCCGTGCGGATCTGATCATGGCAAAGAAGTGGCTCAACAAGGTCAAGTGGGACGATAACGGCCTGGTGCCGGTGATCGTGCAGGAAATGGGTTCGAACGACGTGCTGATGTTCGCGTTCATGAACCGCGACGCGCTGCAGCGCACGGTGGAACTCGGCGAGGCCGTGTTCTGGTCGCGTTCGCGCAAGCGCCTGTGGCACAAGGGCGAAGAATCCGGCCACGTGCAGAAGGTGCATGAGATCCGCCTGGACTGCGACGAGGACGTGGTGCTGCTCAAGGTCACGCAGGTCGACAGCATCGCCTGCCATACCGGGCGCCATTCCTGCTTCTTCCAGAAATTCGAGGGCGATGCGGAAGCCGGCGACTGGCATACCGTCGAGCCTGTGTTGAAGGACCCTGCCCAGATCTACGCCAAGCCATGAGCGACTCCCGACTGACCAGCACCGACGTGCTGGCGCGCGTGGCCGAAGTGCTCGAATCGCGCAAGCCCGCCAATGGCGGCGACCCCGCCAAATCCTATGTTGCCAAGCTCTACAGCAAGGGCGACGACGCCATCCTGAAGAAGATCGGCGAGGAAGCCACCGAGACCGTGATGGCGGCCAAGGATGCGCGCGCCGCAGGCCAGAGCGGCAGCGAGGCCGGGAAGCTGGTCTATGAAGTGGCGGACCTGTGGTTCCACACCCTGGTGTTGCTGGCAAACTTCGGGTTGGGCCCCGACGATGTCGTCAACGAACTGGCACGGCGCGAAGGTCTCTCCGGCCTGGAAGAAAAGGCCCGGCGCAAGGAAGAGGGCTGACCGGCTGACCAGTGCTGTGCTGGCCAGTCTCCCGCCTGCCGCGAGGCAGGCCATCGCAGAACAAGGGCAACCATGGCGAACGACTACACCGCGCAGATTACCGGTCCCAGCGGCGAACAGCAGGGCAGCCTGCGCAAGCTGCTGCATATCCTGTACGCGCTGTACGCGATCTTCTGGCTCACCGGCGGCATTACCGCGCTGATCGCCATCGTCATCGACTACGTCAAGCGCGACGATGCGCGCGGTTCGCTTTATGCATCCCACTTCGCATGGCAGATCCGCTCGTTCTGGTGGTCGGTGGTGTGGGCGGTGCTCGGTGGCGTGCTGTTCGCCACGGTGGTGCTGATGCCGTTGGCGTTTGCGGTCTGGGCCGTGCTCTCCCTGTGGATGCTGTATCGTATCGTCAAGGGCTGGCTGTACCTCAACGACAGCAAGCCGATGTACCCGGATCTCCAGTTCTGATGCCGGGTGGATCCTGTACCTTCGGGGTGCAGGGTTCGTCGCAATGAAAATTTCATGAACGTTCAGGATAATTGCATCTTCTGCAAGATCGTGGCTGGCCAGGTACCGTCGCGCAAGGTGTATGAGGACGACGACATGGTGGCCTTCCACGATATCCATCCCAAGGCCCCGGTACACTTGCTGGTCATCCCCAAGTCGCATGTCGACTCGCTGGCCGATTGCGGCGCCGGCGAAGGGGAGGTGCTTGCTAGAATGATGCTGAAGGTGCCTGAACTGGCGCGCGCGGCAGGCTGTGCCAACGGTTTCCGGACGGTCATCAATACCGGACCGGACGGCGGCCAGGAGATCCACCATCTGCACCTCCATGTGCTGGGTGGGCCGCGCCACGAGTGGAAGGGACCGCTGCCCTGAACGGGCAGCCTTGGCATGGGAGCGCCCGCGGCGGCAACGCCCAGGGCAGATGCTGCGCCGGCAACCGTCGCCCGGCGCGGCAATAACGGGACGGAACAACGGGTCCGGGCAACTATGACTGCGCCCGAGGCTTCATCAGGAGCAAGAGATGGGTTCGTTTAGCATTTGGCATTGGCTGATCGTGCTGGTGATCGTCATGCTTGTATTCGGCACCAAGAAGCTGCGCAATATGGGCCAGGATCTGGGCGGCGCGGTCAAGGGTTTCAAGGATGGCATGAAGGACGGCGAAGACAAGTCGGCCCAGGCTGCCCAATCCAAGGAACTGCGCGATTCCACCACCATCGACGTCGAAGCCAAGGAAAAGTCCCGTCAGCAGCAGTAAGCCAACGGTGCGCCATCCTCTTCCCTTGATCGTGGCTGCCTGCGCGCAGCCCCGCGTCTCCGCTGTCTTCCGCATGATGTCCGCATGATTGATCTCGGCATTTCCAAGCTGGCGCTGATCGGTGCCGTGGCACTGATCGTGATCGGTCCCGAGCGGCTGCCCAAGGTCGCCCGTACCGTGGGCGCCCTGGTGGGCCGGGCGCAACGCTATATCAATGACGTCAAGGCCGAGGTCAGCCGCGAAGTCGAGTTGGAAGAATTGCGCAAGATGCGCACTGAATTCGAGGACGCGGCGCGCGACGTCGAGCGCACCATCCACAAGGAAGTCAGCGAGCAGTCCCAGGCGCTGAACGAAGCCCTCGGCGGCGCCGGGGCGAGCACCGAAGGTGTCAGCGCCGGCGGCGACAGCTTCGTGCCCAGCTGGGACGCGGCGCACAAGGCGCACAATGGCCGCAAGAGCTGGCGCGTGAAGCAGGGCGCGCGGCCGTTGTGGTTCAAGCGCCAGCACAACGTCCGGGTCTGGGCGCAGTCGGGCGCCGCGCGCGTGAAGCGCCACCGCCCGGCCAGCCGGCCGTCCCGTTCCTTCTTCGAGTGATCACGTTGCGCGGCGACTGGTTGCCGGCCCATGCCAGGGCCGCCGCTGCCGTCGCCATGCCCGCCCAACCGCGCCGCGCCGAGCGGCACATCGATCCCAACTTGCCAGCCTGCGCGGCTGAGCGGTTCACGCCATGAGCGACACCCGGTCCCCAGATCCCCAAGACCCGCAAGACGAGTCGCAGCAGGAAACCTTTATTTCCCACCTGATCGAGCTGCGCCAGCGCCTGGTCAAGGCGGTGGCCGGGATCATCCTGGTCTTTGTCTGCCTGGTGTACTGGGCGCCGGTCATCTTCAACCTGTTCGCGGCGCCGCTGATGGAGTCGCTGCCCAAGGGCGGCAAGATGATCGTGACCGACGTCACCGGCTCGTTCTTCGTGCCGATGAAGGTCACGCTGCTGGTGGCCTTCCTGATCGCGCTACCGTGGGTGCTCTACCAGGTCTGGCAGTTCGTCGCGCCCGGGCTGTACCAGCATGAGAAGCGCCTGATCCTGCCGTTGGTATCGAGCAGCTACATCCTTTTCCTGTGCGGCGTCGCGTTTGCCTACTTCCTGGTATTCCCGACCGTGTTCCACTTTATGGCGCACTACAACGCGCCGCTGGGTGCGGACATGTCGACGGATATCGACAAGTACCTCAGCTTCGCCATGACAACCTTCCTGGCCTTCGGCATCACTTTCGAGGTGCCGGTGGTGGTGATCGTGCTGGTCCGGTTCGGCGTGGTCGAGCTGGAAAAACTGAAGCAGATCCGTCCCTATGTGATCGTCGGGGCGTTCATCATTGCCGCCATCGTGACGCCGCCGGACGTGCTGTCACAGCTTCTTCTGGCCGTGCCACTGGTGCTGCTCTATGAACTCGGGCTGCTGATGGCCCGCTTCGTCGGCCGTCCTCCTGCCGCGCAGGCCGAGGCTTCAGGGGAAACGCAGCCGGACTAATACCGCTGAGGTAGGTAGCGCGAGCCACCGGCCCCGTTTTTGCACCAAAACGGGGATTTTTTTGTCCGATCGTGTTGTTCGATCACAACAAAAACCGCCGCTAAGCGAGGTTTACGCCGAAAAAGCCTTCTGAGGGCCGGGGGGGCTGGCACATAATACGCAGCAGACGTGAATGTAAATACGTCGCCCAAGCACTTGGGCAACCAAGATTTCCCAATCAGTTGACAAGGAAAGTGTCGATATGAAGATGAAACTGTTTGCTGCTGCCGTCGCCGCTCTGGCCGCTGGTGGCGCGTATGCCCAATCGAGCGTGACCCTGTACGGCGTGGCTGACGTCGGCCTCGAGTACAACACCAATGCTAACGCCGCTGGCGACGACCTGTTCCGTATGGCGTCGGGCAACCAGTCCGGTTCGCGCTGGGGCCTGCGTGGCGTCGAAGACCTGGGCGGCGGTCTGAAGGGCGTGTTCGTCCTGGAAAGCGGCTTCGACCTCGACAACGGCACCTCGGCACAAGGCGGTCGTCTGTTCGGTCGTCAAGCCTACGTCGGTCTGCAAAGCCAGTTCGGCTCGCTGCTGCTGGGCCGTCAACAGACCTCGTTCTATGACTTCGGTCTGATTTATGACCCGATGGCCATCTCGTCGCGCTACGGCATCCTGGCGCAAGACGCCCAGTTTGCTTCGCGTGCTGACAACACCGTCAAGTACGTCGGTACCTTCGGTGGCCTGACCGCATCGGCCTTCTACAGCTTCAACAACAACGGCCAAGAAACCGCTGGCGCGTTCCGCCGCGGCCAACAGTACGGCGCGCTGCTGAACTACGCAGCCGGCCCGTTCTCGGTTGGTGCTGCCTACGACGAAATCCACGGCACCGTGTCGGCCACTGGTGTTGACCAAAGCGGCCAGAAGACCCGCCGTGCTACCGTTGGCGCCAACTACGCCTTCGGTCCGGCCAAGGTCTACGCTGGCTATCGCTGGGCCAAGGCCTTCGATGGCGCTCCTCTGACGGGCGGCACGACGGTCGACAACGGTGTTGTCACCACGGCTACGGCTTCGAACCTGTACTGGCTGGGTCTGGGCTACCAACTGACCCCGGCGTTCTCGCTGTCGGGCGCTGCTTACTACCAGGACTTCCGCAAGAGCGACGCAGATCCGTGGCAGTTCGTGATCACGGCCGACTACGCGCTGTCGAAGCGTACCGACGTGTACACCTCGCTGTCGTACGCTCTGAACGACAAGGGCTCGGCCCTGGGCGTGAACGGCTTCAACACCGCCACGACCACCAACGTTCAGCCGAACAAGGATCAGTTCGGTGCTGTGGTTGGTCTGCGCCACAAGTTCTAATCTGTTGCGGGCGTAAGCCCGCTTGAGATTGGCTTGCAGAAGGCCGGCATCCTTACGGATGCCGGCCTTTTGTCTTTTCTAAAGCTGTGCATTCTGGCTCGACATTGACGGTTTAGCCGCAACGCTGTGTGGCGGCGTTGAGGGCACTCGATCGTGTGCGCGTTGACTAGGCTTTTGGGGCTCGCAACGCGCGGACGAAGGCTCTTGGCTTGCGCCCTCGGCGCCGGCAGGCCGGTGTCTGGCGTGCCGCGCACCCTTTGAGCGTTGCCCGCGCGGTTGCGCGGTTCTTTCTACCCGAGCCGGGTTGTCGCTATCCGTCATGCACGCCGAGCCGACCGGACTTGCCGCGGGCAGGGCACAAAAAAACCCGCCATGGTCTGGCGGGTTTCTGGTTCTCTGGTTGTAATGGGACCAGCCTCACTCTTCCTCATCAAACGGCAACGCGCGACGCGGCGGCGGTGGCCGCTTGCCGATCGTCACCGTCAGGTCCGTCGGCTTGCCCCGGCGGATCACGGTCATCTTGATGTCCACGCCAGGCTTGAGCTGTGCAATGGCATTGAGAAGGGCCGTCGTGTCAGTGATTGAAAGGCCATCCACCTTCGTCAGCACATCCCCCGGCTTTACTCCCGCTTTGTCCGCCGGACCGCCCTGGACCACCGCGGCGATCAGTGCCCCTTCCTTCGCATCCAGCCCGAAGGACTCGGCAATCTCCGGCGTCATATCCTGCGGCTCGACGCCGATCCAGCCGCGTGTGACGCTGCCAGTGGAAATGATCGACTCCATCACTTGCTTGGCCGTGGAAACCGGGATCGCAAAGCCAATCCCGAGCGAGCCGCCCGAACGCGAGTAGATCGCTGTATTGATGCCCAGCAGGTTGCCCTGTGCGTCAACCAGCGCCCCGCCTGAATTGCCCGGGTTGATCGCCGCGTCGGTCTGGATGAAGTTCTCGAAGGTGTTGATACCCAGGTGGCTACGCCCCAGCGCGGACACGATGCCCATCGTCACCGTCTGGCCGACGCCGAACGGGTTGCCGATGGCCAGCACCACATCGCCGACCTTCACGTTCTCCAGCCGGCCCAGCGTGATCGCGGGCAGGTCCTTCAGCGTCACCTTCAGCACGGCCAGGTCGGTCTCCGGGTCGGAGCCGACCACCTTGGCGTTGGCCTTGCGGCCGTCGGTCAGCGCAATCTCGATCTCGTCAGCGCCATCCACCACGTGGTGGTTGGTTAGAATGTAACCCTCGGCACTGACAATCACGCCCGATCCCAGGCTCGACACCGGCTCCTGCCGCTCAGGCAGGCGGTCGCCGAAGAAGAAGCGGAACCACGGGTCCTCGGCTTGCGGGTTGGGCGAGCGCTTGTTGCCGTTCTTGCTGGTAAAGATATTGACCACGGCCGGCATGGCCTGCTGCGCGGCTTCGCTGTAGGACCCCTCGGCGGCGGGGCCGGAAACGTTGGGCACCACTTCCTTGAGCGCGACGATAGGCGAGCCCGACTGGACCGCGACGCGCCCCCTCTGCAGCCAATCAGGCTTGAGCGTTGCCACGACGAACCAGACCGCCAGCACGACGGTGACAGCCTGGGCAAAGAACAGCCAAAAGCGCCGCAACATATTGGAGTTTTGAGCAGAAAATGAAAACAAAAGAGCTTGAATTGTACTTGAACGACCTGTTGGAAGTTTCCCGTTACAAGGACTATTGTCCCAACGGGCTGCAAGTGCAAGGTTGCCCGGAAGTCACTCACATCGTCACTGGCGTCACGGCGAGCCTGGCACTGGTCGAGGCCGCGGCCGAAGCCGGCGCCGACGCCATCCTCGTCCATCACGGCTATTTCTGGAAAAACGAGGATGCGCGTGTGGTCGGGCAGAAGCACGCACGCCTGAAGCGGCTGCTGGGCGCAGACATCAACCTGTTTGCCTTCCACCTGCCGCTGGACAACCATCCGGAATTCGGCAACAACGCGCAGCTCGGGCTGCAGCTCGGCTTCACGCCGACCGGGCGTTTCAGCGATGACCAGCTCGGCTGGACCGGCACCTTGCCCGCGCCGATGCCGCTGTCCGCGCTGGCGGCGCACGTTGGTGGCGTGCTCGGGCGAGAGCCGCTGGCCATTGGCGAGCCGGAGCAGATGATCCGCACGATTGGCTGGTGCACGGGCGGGGCGCAAGGCTACTTCGATGCGGCGGTGGCGGCGGGCGTCGATGCCTACCTGAGTGGCGAGGTCTCGGAGCAGACCACGCACCTCGCGCGTGAGAGCGGCGTGGCGTATCTCGCCGCCGGCCATCACGCAACCGAGCGCTACGGCATCCGCTCACTGGGCGAGCATGTGGCGCAACGCTTCGGATTGCGGCACACATTCATCGATATTCCCAATCCTGTCTGACGCAAAACAATACGGCCCCATCGGGGCCGTTTTATCGTTCTGGACTCAGCGCGTCTTGAGGGCGTCGCGGATCTCGCGCAGCAGCGCAACTTCCTCAGGCGGTGCGGCTGGCGGGGGGGGCGGTTCCTTCTCCCGCATCTTGTTGAACGCGCGCACCATCATGAAGATGATGAAGGCCAAGATTAGAAAGTTGACAACGATAGTCAGGAAATTGCCATAGGCAAATACGGGCACGCCAGCCTTCTTCAGCGCATCCAATGTCATTGGCGTTCCAGGCGGCGGATCGGCCAGCGTGACAAACATATTAGAGAAGTCCAGCTTGCCGACTATACGGCCCACTACCGGCATGATCAGGTCATTGACCACAGAATCCACAATTTTCCCGAATGCAGCGCCGATGATCACACCGACCGCGAGGTCGATGACGTTGCCGCGCATTGCAAAGGTCTTGAATTCCGAGATCATGCCCATGGGGGGTTCTCCTTCTTGTTGCTAGCGATGAACGGTATCAAGCTATCAGCCTGCCGCATCACTGCCCGGAAAGCAAGTCTGGAGGCGGATTTCCGGCATGCATGTCCGATTATCGCGCATGGATAAGGCAATTTGCGCCTATCTAGTGCGCAGATGTCTAAGGTACACTTTATGGTTGACGCAAAATCTAAATTGACTTCCCCTGGGGTTTGGAATGAGTGACCAGCAAGACGTGAAGAGCGTGGATAAAGGTCGCCGCAATTGGTTGATCGCGACATCCGTCGCTGGCGGCGTCGGAGGCGTGGCGGTAGCGGTTCCTTTCGTCAGTACCTTTGCACCATCGGAGAAAGCCAAGGCCGCGGGTGCGCCAGTCGAAGCAGATATCGGTGCGCTGAAGCCGGGCGAGATGATGACTGTCGAATGGCGCGGCAAGCCGGTCTGGATCATGAAGCGGACCGACGAACAGCTGGCCTCGCTGAAGAAGACGGACGGCGAGGTGGCCGATCCGAATTCCGAGATTCCTTTCACCATGCAGACGCCGGACTACTGCAGGAACGAAACCCGTTCGCGCGCAGAACACAAGGACGTCCTGGTCGTGGTCGGCATCTGTTCCCACCTCGGCTGCTCGCCTTCCGGCCCCTTTGCTTCCGGTGCGAACCCCCAGCTCGGCGCCGATCCCGGTTTCCTTTGCCCTTGCCACGGCTCCACGTTCGACCTGGCCGGGCGCGTCTTCAAGAACAAGCCGGCTCCGCAAAATCTCGATGTTCCCCCCTACCAATTCCTGACTGACACCAAGATCGTGATCGGCAAGGATGAGAAAGGAGAAGCCTGATCATGGCGGCCGAAAAACAAGTCAAGACAACCGGCCTGATGGGCTGGATCGACGCCCGCTTCCCGGCAACGCAACTGTGGGAAGACCACCTTTCCAAGTACTACGCGCCGAAGAACTTCAACTTCTGGTACTTCTTCGGTTCGCTCGCGCTGCTGGTGCTGGTGATCCAGATCGTCACGGGCATTTTCCTGGTGATGAACTACAAGCCGGACGGCACGCTCAACGCCGCCGGCATTCCCGTGGCCTTCGCCAGCGTGGAATACATCATGCGCGAAGTCCCGTGGGGCTGGCTGGTGCGCTACATGCATTCGACCGGTGCCTCGGCCTTCTTTGTCGTGGTCTACCTGCATATGTTCCGCGGGCTGCTGTACGGTTCGTACCGCAAGCCGCGTGAGCTGGTCTGGATCTTCGGCTGCCTGATCTTCCTGTGCCTGATGGCGGAAGCCTTCATGGGCTACCTGCTGCCGTGGGGCCAGATGTCCTACTGGGGCGCGCAGGTGATCGTGAACCTGTTCTCCGCGATTCCGGTGATCGGCCAGGACCTGTCGCTGTTCATCCGCGGCGACTACGTGGTGAGCGATGCCACGCTGAACCGCTTCTTCTCGTTCCACGTCATCGCGGTGCCGCTGGTGCTGCTGGGCCTGGTGATCGCGCACATCATCGCGCTGCACGAAGTGGGCTCGAACAACCCGGACGGCGTCGAGATCAAGGCCAGGAAGGACGAGAATGGTATCCCGCTGGATGGCATCCCGTTCCACCCGTACTACTCGGTGCACGATACGCTGGGCGTTGCCGGCTTCCTGCTCATCTTCTCGGCGGTGATCTTCTTCTTCCCGGAAGTGGGCGGCTATTTCCTGGAACACAACAACTTCTTCCCGGCTGATCCGCTGAAGACCCCGCCGCATATCGCGCCGGTCTGGTACTTCACGCCGTTCTACTCGATGCTGCGCGCCACCACGTCGAACTTCCTGCCGATCCTGTGGGTGTTCTTCGCGCTGCTGCTCGGCATGGTGTTCCTGCGCAGCAAGGACGCACGCGTCAAGGTCGGTGCGGTTGCCATCGCCGTGATCCTGGCCGTGGGCTTCTACTTCATCGACGCCAAGTTCTGGGGCGTGCTGGTGATGGGCGGCTCGGTCGTGATCCTGTTCTTCCTGCCGTGGCTGGACTGCTCGCCGGTCAAGTCCATCCGCTATCGTCCTGCTTTCCACAAGACCATCCTGATCGTCTTTGTGGTGGTGTTCCTGGTGCTTGGCTATCTCGGCGTGCAACCGCCGTCGCCGGTTGGTGAGAAGGTGTCGCAGCTCGGTACGCTGCTGTACTTCGCCTTCTTCCTGACCATGCCGCTGTGGAGCCGTGCCGGCGAGTTCAAGCCGGTGCCGGAGCGTGTCACGTTCCATCCGCACTGAGCGACGCGAACCCCGACAAGAGCACAAGGACACAAGATGAAAAAGCTGCTTTCGATCATCGCGCTGGCCGGCGCCTGCTTTGCCGGCGCGCCCGCCATGGCATCAGAGGGAGGCTTCCCGCTGGAGCCGGCACCGGTGAATACTGCCGACCTGTCGTCGCTGCAGCGCGGCGCCAAGCTGTTCGTCAACTACTGCCTGAACTGCCACGGCGCATCGATGATGCGCTACAACCGGCTGAAGGACATCGGCCTCACCGACGACCAGATCCGCCAGAACCTGCTGTTCAGCGCGGACAAGGTCGGCGAGACCATGACCATCGCCATGCAGCCGAAGGAAGCCAAGGCCTTCTTCGGCGCGCAGCCGCCGGACCTGTCGGTGATTGCGCGTGCCCGCGGCGACGACTGGCTCTATACCTACCTGCGCACCTTCTACCGTGACGACAGCCGCGCCACCGGCTGGAACAACCTGGTGTTCCCGAGCGTCGGCATGCCGCACGTGCTTTGGGAACTGCAGGGCCAGCGCGCCGCCAAGTTCACGGAAGTGGAAGAGCATGGCGAGAAGGTGCACAAGTTCGCCGGCTTCGAGCAACTGAGCCCGGGCAAGATGAGCAAGGTCGAGTATGACCAGGCCACTGCCGATCTGGTCAGTTTCCTGGACTGGATGGCCGAGCCCGCGCAGAACCACCGCAAGCGCCTGGGCGTATGGGTGCTGCTGTTCCTGGGCGTGTTCACCGTCTTCGCGTGGCGCCTGAACGCGGCTTACTGGAAGGATGTGAAGTAAGTCGTCGGCGGCCCGGCCCGGGTCGCCACTGCCCGAAGGCCAGATGCGGAGGTTGCGAAAGCAGCATCGCTCTGGCCTTTTTCATTGGATCCGGTTCCGAGTAAGTGCATCAAATGCCACTTATTTGCTTTTCGGTGCCCGATTTTGGCAGAATGTCAGACCTTACCGTCCGACCCTGCTTCGGCTAAGCCCAAGGAATCCAACCATGATGGTGTTGTATTCGGGTACGACTTGCCCGTTTTCCCAACGTTGCCGCCTTGTCCTGTTTGAAAAGGGCATGGATTTTGAAATCCGCGACGTCGACCTGTTCAACAAGCCCGAAGATATTTCGGTGATGAACCCGTACGGCCAGGTACCCATCCTGGTCGAGCGCGACCTCATCCTGTATGAGTCGAATATCATCAACGAATACATCGACGAGCGCTTCCCGCACCCGCAGCTGATGCCGGCCGACCCGGTCCAGCGCGCCCGCGCCCGCCTGTTCCTGTTCAACTTCGAAAAGGAACTGTTCACGCACGTGTACACGCTCGAGAACGAAAAGGGCAAGGCTGCGGAGAAGAACCACGAGCGCGCCCGTGCCGCGATCCGCGACCGTTTGACGCAGCTCGCGCCGATCTTCGTCAAGAACAAGTACATGCTGGGCGAAGAGTTCTCGATGCTCGACGTCGCCATCGCGCCGCTGCTGTGGCGCCTGGACCACTACGGCATCGAGCTGTCGAAGAACGCCGCGCCGCTGCTGAAGTATGCTGAACGCATTTTCAGCCGTCCCGCATACATCGAAGCGCTCACCCCGTCCGAGAAGGTGATGCGCCGCTAACCGGCACCGGCCCGAAGGCAACCGCCCTCGGGCCACCACGGCGCCACTGGAAGCACAATGCCTGAAACCTCCACCAAGCCCTACCTGATCCGCGCCATTTATGAGTGGTGCACGGACAACGGCTTCACGCCGTACGTCGCCGTGTTCGTCGACGCCAACACCAACGTGCCGCGCGAGTTCGTGAAGAACAACGAGATCGTGCTCAACGTGAGCTTCGACGCCACCAGCGGCCTGGACATGGGCAACGAGTGGATCACCTTCAGCGCGCGCTTCGGCGGTGTCTCGCGCAAGATCGACGTCCCTGTCGAGAACGTGCTGGCCATCTACGCCCGCGAAAACGGGCAGGGCATGGCCTTCCCGGTCGAGCGCAGCCTGCCGGAAACGCAGGCCGCCACCGAACGCGAAAACAACCCGCCGCCCAAGCTGGCGCCGGTAGAAGCCGAAACCCCGGCAGCTACCGTCGACTCCGGCCCGGGCGACGACGAAACACCGCCCCCGGTGCCTCGCATCGGCGGCAAGAAGCCAGCGTTGAAGGTGGTGAAGTAAGCCATCCCAAAGTTGGCTGCGATGCAGTAGAATCGCGGTCTGCACCAGACATGCCGGCTTAGCTCATCAGGTAGAGCAGTTGATTTGTAATCATCAGGTGGCGGGTTCGAGTCCTGCAGCCGGCACCAGATAGAAGAACGGGCTACGCGATACGCGTAGCCCGTTTTGTTTTGCACCGCACCCGGTTTTGGACTAGATGTCCCCGCCGGCGCCCGCAAGCGCCTGCCTGAGCCGATAGGCCGCGCCGATCCGCTTGAACGGTTCCCCCGGTATCCAGCCAGGATTGCTGTTCGCCAGGATGAAGTCCAGCTCCGGGCTGCGCATGCCGTTCATGTATTCCGCCATGAAGTGGCCAAGGTAGGTGCCCTTGGCCACGCCGACACCGTTGCATCCGACGACGCAGTAGAGATTGTCAGCCTCCCGGCGAAACACCGATTGGTGGTTGGATGTCACGGTGATCATGCCGCCCCAGGTGTATTCGAGAACCTTTTCAGCCAGAAAGGGAAAACGGGCTGCAAACGACCGTCGGTGCTGTATCCAGGCAGCATGCAAGTCCGCGTCGCTGCTGCGCAGGGCAGGCCGCAGCGCGAAGGTGTTGCGGACGAAGATGCGCCGGTCAGGTGTGTAGCGCACGGTAGTGCCGCCCGGATGCGCTGAAGTGGTGCCCCATGGCCGTACGCCGTTGAAGCAGGTAGCAACCTCCTTCTCGGACAGGGGCGCGGTAAGGCTCGCGTAGGTGAATACCGGCGCAATCCGATTCCTCGCACCGCCAAAGCCCGCGGAGAAGCTGCCCACCGTCAGGGCCAGGGCATCGGCGCGCACGGTACCGCCCAGAAACCTCAGCGTATGAACCGGGCCGTCTTCCCTGGCGAGGACCGGGCTCGCTTCGAACAGCGTGACGGACTTCGGTAGCGCCGCGGCCAGGCCTCGCACCAGCGACGCCGGATTGACCAGCACATTGCCCGGCGTGTACACCGCCGCCTGGTAGTAGTCGGTGCCCAGCCGCCGCGCAAGCGCCTGGCCTTGCAGTTGTTCGCATGGAAAGCCTGCCGCCTTCAGGGATGCCTCGAAGTGTTCGAGAGCCGCCAGATTGCCGTCTTCGCGCGCGGACATGTATTTGCCTGCGTCGTCCCACGCGCAATCGATTCGGTAGCGATCCTTCAGGCTTCGCAATTGCGCGATCGCGAAGTTGTTCAGGGCGAAGAGTTGGCGATCGTGATCGATATCGGCTGCACCGCCATCGACGTTGTGCGGGACATCGATGATGAAGCCCGCGTTGCGCCCGGACGCGCCCTGGCCCACCTCGAGCGCATCGATCAGTGCGATCCTTGCCTCGGGGCGAAGCTCAGCCAGGCGCCGAGCCAGCGAGACCCCGGTGAAACCCGCGCCGACGATGGCGACGTCGAAACGATGGTCCCCTTTCAGGCGAGTACCGAGTGGCAAATGACGGGACGGCGAAGTTTCATACCAGCCGAGGTCGCCGTCGATGGCTGGACGCTTGCGTATTGAATGCATGAGACAGCGAGACGACGCGCCTGAGCGCGCCCGTCATGGAGACATGGACAGAGCGCCGCTTGGGCGCGTGCCGAGCGTGGGATCTTAGCAGGATCGCTTCGCAGCGCGTTTCGAGCCCATTTCGAGCCCCTGTAGTTGGCGCCATTCCTTGTGCAACTCGCGCCGTCATTCTGGCTGCTCCCGCCAAGGCGATATGAGTGCCCGGAGGGCGGTGGTAACCTTGCCAGGTCTCAGCCCCAGCCGCTCCGCCCGTGCACCCCTCCGACTCCCGCATCTGGCGATCCGCCCCCGAGCAGCGCGCCTATGAAGACGCCCGCCGCCGCGTCCGCGCGCTGCGCTTCTTCTATATGCACGCCATGGTCTATGTGGTGGTCAACGGATTGATGATCGCCTTCCATCTGTTTGGATCGCCGCATCGCCCCTGGTCTGGCGGGATGCTGATTGGTTGGGGCGTCGGCCTGGCGATGCATGGTGTCATGACCTGGGCCCGGGTCGGGCTGCTTGGCCGCGACTGGGAAGAGCGCAAGATCGCTGAATACATGGCGCGCGAGCAGGTGCGCACGCTGTCGACCGAGAAGCAGCTGGTCGAAGCGCGAATGAAGTTGCTGCAGGCCCAGATCGAGCCGCATTTCCTGTTCAATACGCTCGCCAACGTGGTCAGCCTGATCGAACCGGCGCCGCACAAGGCCACGCTGATGCTGGAGCATTTCATTGCCTACCTGCGTGCCTCGCTGGCGGCGAGCCGCGCCACGCAGGGCACGGTGGCGCAGGAGGCGAAACTGCTGCGCGATTATCTGGCCCTGATACGCATCCGGATGGGAGACCGGCTGCATTATTCGATCCATGTCGACCCCGAACTTGAGCCGGTGCCGCTGGCACCGATGCTGTTGCAGCCAGTGGTCGAGAACGCGATCAAGCATGGCCTGGAGCCGAAGATCGAAGGCGGGCGGCTGCTGGTCCGGTTGGAGCGGCAGGGCGCTCGCATGCTCGCCACCATCGAGGACGATGGCATGGGCTTTCGTCCGACGGCGGGCTCGGGCGTGGGCCTTGCCAACCTGCGCGAGCGGCTGGCCGTGCTGTATGACGGCGACGCGCACGTGCGCATCGAAGAGCGCTCGCCCGGCACTGCGGTGCTGATCGATATTCCCATGCCGCAGTCCGTTCGAACCGGAGATGCTCCATGACGCTGACCGCATTGATTGCCGACGACGAAGAGCACCTGCGCGCCCATCTGCGCGCAAAACTGGAACGCTTGTGGCCGGAACTGCAGATCGTCGCCGAGGCCACCAACGGTATTGAAGCGGCCGAAGCCATTGCGCGGCTGTCGCCCAGCGTTGCCTTCCTCGATATCAAGATGCCAGGGTTGTCAGGGCTGGAAGTGGCGCAGGGCATTGAAGCCGATACGCGGCTGGTGTTCGTCACCGCCTATGACGAATTCGCGCTGGATGCCTTTGAACGCGCCGCGGTGGATTACCTGGTCAAGCCAGTCAGCGACGAGCGGCTCGGCCGGACCATCGAGCGCTTGCGCAAGGCACTGCAGGACGCGGCGCCGTTGCCTGAACTGGCGCAACTGCTGAGCCAGCTGACTCGGGGGCAGCAGCCGCGCCCCGAGAACGCCGGCCTGCTGCGCTGGGTCCGTGCCAGTCGCGGCAACACCACCAGCCATGTGCCGATTCAGGACGTGATGTATTTCCAGAGCGACGACAAATACGTGGTCGTACATACCCGCGAGGGCGAGCACCTGATCCGCACGCCGCTGGCGGAGTTGATCGCCGGCCTGGATCCCGAGGTGTTCTGGCAGATCCACCGCTCGTCGATCGTCAACATGGAATACGTGGCCGGCACGCGCCGCGATGAATCCGGGCGGCTGTTTGTGCGGATGCGGAATAGCGAGACGGAGTTGGCGGTATCGCGCGCCTATATGCACAAGTTCCGGCAGATGTAATGCGGCGGCAGCGCAGCGTGCTGCCGCGGCCTGCGCGCTTCACTGACGATCCATGAATTCCTGGATCTTGCGCTGCTCCCAGTCCCGCCCGCGGCGCGACAGCCGCATCCAGACCAGCAATCCGTGCACGCCCAGCCCAAGGCCCCAGGCGAGCGTGGTGGTCAGCGGCCACGGCCAGCCGGTCGTGGCGTAGTGCGACCACGACGGGCTGCCAAAGTAGAAGAAGCGGAACCACAGCCACGCATTGACCACGACATAGACCAGCAGGTGGATGTACCAGCCGCGCAAGGCACGGACCATCCGGCGGGCACGCCAGTAGGCCATGGCATTCGGGTCGTTGGGCGGGTAGGGTTGGTGCATCTCGTGGCGCATGGGATACCTCGGCATGGGGTCGTTGTCATGCGTAAGGTATATGCGACCGGAAAGGGCAGTACCAGTGCCATGGGCTGAATCGACGGATATCGTTCGCAAATGGCTGACGTCCTGGCGCGAATGTCATCGCGCACATTATGTGGGTAAGGCCGGCGATCGAAGATTGGCGGCATGTCAGGCAGGCTCGCCAAAGTCGAGCAGTATCTTGCAGCTCTCGCGCGGGTTGTGTTCGGCAAGGTCCAGGGCATGGGTGACTTCGTGGAAATCGATCTGGTGCGTGACGATGCAGCCGGGGTCGACCAGCCCCTGGGAGATCCAGTCGACCACCGTGGGGAACATGTCGCAGTTCAGGCGCGAGGCATAGAGCGTGAGTTCCTTCCGGGTCAGTTCCATCTGCGGAACGGCCGATGGTGTCGCGGAAAAGCCCAGTACGCCGATGCGTCCTGCCGGGGCGGCAATGCGCACGGCTTCTTCCAGGATCGATGGGTGGCAGACCGCGTCGTAGATCAGTGTCGGGCCCTCAGCCACGCCGCGCTTTGCAAGGGCCTGTTCGATGGCTTCATCCGAGGTGTTGACGACCTCTTCCGCCTCGGCGCCGCAATGGCGGGCCAAGGCCAGGCGTTCGTCGAGGTGGTCGGCGATAAGCACTCGTACACCGTAGACGCGTTTAAGTACCTGCAGCAGATTCAGCCCGATAGGACCAGCGCCATAGATCAACGCGATGTCTTCGCACAGCACGCCAGTGCGGTGGGTAATATTTGCCGCGACGGCGAAGGGCTCGATCACTGCCGCGCTCGTCGCCGCCATGCCAGCGGGCACCGTGTAGGCATTGCACGCCGGCACGCAGGCGTATTCGCTGAAGCCTCCATCGCGGTGCACGCCGATTACCTGCATGCGGCTGCAGACGTTGCGCCGGCCAATGCGGCAGGCGTGGCATTGGCCGCAGCTGATGACCGGGTCCACCACCACGCGCTCGCCGATGCGCTGAGCGCTGACGCCCGCGCCGACGGCGTCGATATGACCCATGAATTCATGGCCGATCACGCGAGGGTACGCGGCAAACGGATTCTTGCCGTGGAAGATATGCAGGTCGGAGCCGCAGATGCCGGCATAGCGCACGCGCAGGCGCACTTCTCCGGGAGCAGGGGTGGGGATGGGCCTCGTGCACAAGGCCAGGCTGTGGGGTTGGTCGACGACGATGCTCAACATGTTGGGTTCTGGTGGCATGAAGGGCGCCATGTGTGGAGGAAGTGAGCGCGATCTGTCGCGTGCCGGGCTACCAGTTCCACATCCCTCCGTCGGGCAGCCTTGCCACCGGCAGGTAGGCACGCTCATAGGGGTACCTGGCGGCCAGTGCTTCGTCGATGTCGACGCCAAGCCCAGGCACCTCGTCCATGGCCAGATAGCCGTCCTCAAAGCGATAGTTGTGCGGAAACACCTCGTCGGTCAGCGCGTTGTGCGGCATCAGTTCCTGGATGCCGAAGTTCGGCGCCCACAGCCCGAAGTTGACCGCCGCCGCCATGCACACCGGCGACAGGTCGGTGGCGCCGTGGAAACCCGTGCGCACCTGGTGCATCGCGGCGAAGTCCGCAATGCGCCGCACATGGGTGATGCCGCCGGCATGGACGATGGTGGTGCGGATGAAGTCGATCAGCTGGTTGCCGATGAGGTCCTTGCAATCCCAGATCGAATTGAAGACTTCTCCCACCGCCAGCGGCGTGGTGGTGTGCTGGCGGATCAGGCGGAAGGTGTCCTGGTTCTCGGCCGGCGTGGCGTCTTCCAGCCAGAACAGGCTGAACGGTTCGAGTGCCTTGCCAAGACGGGCCGCTTCGATCGGCGTCAGCCGGTGGTGCGCATCATGCAGCAGGTGTGGCCCGAAGCCGACGGCATCGCGCACCTTGCGGAACAGTTCCGGCGTGTGATGCAGGTAGAGGGCGGTGTCCCACGGCTCTTCCGTCGGGAGCCCCTTCTCCGCGGGTTCATAGTGGCCGGGCTGCTTGCCGACGCCATACACCTTTGAGAGTCCCGGTACGCCGGACTGCACACGGATTGCCTTGAAGCCCTCCGCGATGTGCCGGTGGACGGCATCGACGGCTTCTTCGTGGTCGCGGCCGTTGGCGTGCCCGTAGACCAGCAGCCGTTGCCGGCTCTTGCCGCCCAGAAGCTGGTACACCGGCATGTTCGCCAGCTTGCCGAGGATATCCCATAGCGCCATGTCGATCGCGGCGATCGCTGTCATCGTGACGGGCCCGCGCCGCCAGTAGGCGCCGCGATACAGGTACTGCCAGATGTCTTCGATGCAACGCGGGTCGCGACCGATGAGGCAGGGAATGACATGCGCGTCGAGGTAAGCGCTGACCGCAAGCTCGCGGCCGTTGAGCGTGGCATCGCCAAGTCCGTAGACGCCCTGGTCCGTCATCACCTTGACCGTGACGAAGTTGCGGCCCGGACAGGTGACGATGGTTTGTATCCGTTCGATCTTCAAGACGTGCTCCGGCGGTTGCGTGCTTCCATGCGGGGTGCCATGGCTCTGACGGCATGGAAGGGGATGCGAAGCAGGTTACCTTGCGAAAACAGGGACGGATACGAGCGGATTCTGCAGCGGGAAAGCGCATGCGCTGCACAAATCTTGCGAAACGGCTGCACGTCTGCAGCATTTACCAATGGTACGTTTTGCCATCGTCCACAGCACGGATGTCACGCACGATGCCGCAATACAAACGATCGAGGGGTAGGGCATGAGGCTGGCGCAGCGTACCGTCTGCAGCGCCGACGCCGCCGTGCAAGGGCCCGGCTACGACCGCAGCCGCTTGTCGCGCGGCGTGGTGCATATCGGCCTTGGCGCTTTCCACCGCGCGCACCAGGCGCTGTACACGGAGGCAGCAATCGATGATGGCGACACGCGCTGGGGCATCGTCGGCGTCAGCTTGCGGGAGCCGCGCATGGCACGCGCGCTGACTGCGCAGGATTGCCTGTACGCGGTCATCGAGCGAGACGGTGCCGCGGCCACGGCGCGCATCGTGGGCGCCCTGGTGCAGGCCTTGTATGCACCGCATGCACTGGAGCAGGTGATTGGCGCCATCGCCGATCCCGCCGCTTCGGTCGTGACCTGTACCGTCACGGAAAAGGGCTACAACAGGCATCCGTCGACATCCGACCTCGACACCAGCGACCCGGATATCCGCCACGACCTGGCCCATCCCGAGGCGCCGCGCAGCACGCTCGGCGTGCTGGCGGCGGGGATACGCCGGCGGCCGTCCGGCGCGCCGCTGAGCATTGTCTGCTGCGACAACATGGCCGACAACGGCGACACGCTGCGCAAGCTGCTGACGCAGTACGCGTCGCAGGTCGATCCGGCGCTGGCCCGGCGTATCCACGATGAGGTGGCGCTGCCGAACACCATGGTCGACCGCATTGTGCCCGCCGCGACGCCTACGTCGCTGAACTGGGCGCAGCAGCGCCTCGGACTACGCGATGAGGCTGCCATTGTCTGTGAGCGGTTCACGCAATGGGTGATTGAAGACCGCTTCGCCGGGCCGCGGCCCGCGTGGGAGGCGAGCGGCGCGCTGATGACGGGCGATGTCCGGCCGTTCCAGGCCATGAAGCTGCGGATGCTGAACGGCACGCATTCGGCGATCGCCTATGCCGCGCAGTTGTGCGGCATCGGGACTGTGGCCGGGGCGATGGCCGATCCGGTCCTCGGTGCCTTCGCGCGCGGGGTGATGAAGGACCTTCATGCCACCCTCGCTGCGCCGGCAGGGTACGACGTCGGCCGCTACGGCAACGCGCTGCTGAGTCGGCTGCGCAACGCCGCGATCGCGCATCACACCGCGCAGATCGCGATGGATGGCACGCAGAAGGTCCCGGTGCGCTGGCTGCCGGCGTTGCGCGAAAACCTGGCCGCGGACATCGAGCGGCCATGCCTGGAGCGTGCGCTGGCGGTGTGGCTCCACTATTTGCGCTGTGACGCCAATGAGCACGGCGAGCCGCTTGTCGCGAGCGATCCCGGTGCGCCGCCACTTGCCGCAGCGCTGCGCGGCGCGGACAGCGATATGGACGCCGTGCGTCGTGCCCTGGCGCACGGTGCCGTATTTGGCGACGTCCCGTGGCCGAAGCCGTTCCGGCGCCGGCTTGCCGCACACCTGACGGTATTGCGCGAGCGCGGCGCGGCAGCACTGCTGTCCTTCCCGGCCACAACTTGAAAAACAGGAGACATCCACATCATGACCCATCGGTTCACTCGCCGGCAGTTCGGCGCACTCGCCGCCGGCGGACTGGCGCTGGCATTGCCCGGACGCAACGCGTTCGCGCAGAGCGCCACCATCAGGCTGAAGTACGGCACGGCCTTCCCGGCCGACCATCCGGGCACGCTGCGCATCAAGGAGGCCGCCGACGCCATTCGCCAGGACACCGGCGGCAAGGTCGACCTGCAGGTCTATCCCAATAGCCAACTGGGCAGCGAGCCAGACATGGTCTCCCAGATCCTCGCCGGCGCCATTGACTTCATGTCGACGGCCAGCACCAACTTGCAGACGCGTGTGCCAGCCGCGAGCATCAATGGCGTGGCCTTTGCCTTCAAGGACTACGCCATGGTGTGGGCCGCGATGGACGGCGGACTGGGCGCCTATGTCCGGAGCGCGCTGGGCAAGGTGAACCTGCACGTGTTCGAGAAGTGCCTCGACAACGGCTATCGCAATATCACTTCCGCCACCCGGCCGGTGAATACGCCAGCGGACCTGAAGGGGTTCAAGATACGCGTCCCGGCGATCCCTCTGTGGGTCTCGATGTTCAGGATGCTGGGCGCTGCGCCGACGGTCATACCGTTCGCCGATCTCTATTCGGCGCTGCAGACACGCGTGGTGGACGGCCAGGAGACGCCGCTGTCGCTGATCCGCAGCGGCAAGCTGTATGAAGTGCAGAAGTTCTGCTCGATGACCGCGCATACCTGGGACGGCCACTTTATCTTCGGCAATGCCAGGAAATTCCAGGCACTGCCGCGCGAGGTGCAGGCTTCGCTGACGACGCGCTTCGCCACCGCGGCGCTGAAGCAGCGCGAGGATATCGCGCGGCTCGACGTCGCAGCGCAGGCGGAGATGACCCGGCTTGGCATCACGTTCAACCGGCCGGATCCGGCGCCGTTCCGCAAGCTGCTGCGGGACGCGGGCTTCTACGCCGAGTGGCGCAAGAAGTTTGGCGATGAGGCCTGGGAGACGCTGGAAAAATACACCGGGCCGCTGGTCTGATGCGGGCGCCATCAAGCCGACATGAAAGAGAAAGAGGAGCTCATGATGGAGCACGCTACCGAGACCCTGGCACCGCCTGCCCACGCCGCCCATGCACCACCGCCCGCCGGCGCGCGCTGGGGCCGCATCCTGGCCTGCCTGGTTGAACTGCCGGCCGCGCTGATCGTCGTGGCCGAGACCCTGATCCTCGGGGGCGGCGCCTTTGCACGCTACGCCCTGCATGCGCCGCTGCCGTGGACGGAGGAACTGGCCGGCATCCTGTTCCTGTGGCTGGCGATGCTCGGCGCCATCATTGCCTTGCAGCGCAGCGCGCATATGCAGCTCACCACCTTCATCAGCAAGCTGCCGCCGCACCGGCGCGCGTGGGTGGATGCCTGTGGCATGTGGATGGTGGTGGCGTTCCTGTTGCTGCTGGTGCAGCCCGCGTGGGAACACCTCATCGAACACGTGGACGTGCTGACGCCGACCCTGGAGGTCAGCGAAGCCTGGCGCGCGGGGGCGGTGCTTGCCGGCACCGTGCTGATGCTCGTGACCGCCGTGATCCGCCTGCTGGAGCGCGCCAGCCGCAGGCAGGCAGCCGTCAGCGGCTTGCTGGTCGGGCTCGGTGCCGGCGTGTTGTGGCTGCTCTCGCCGGTGCTGATGGGGCTGGGCAATGCCAACCTGGTGATCTTCTTCCTGCTGATGCTGGTTGGCTGCGTCGCCCTGGGCGTGCCCATCGCCTTTGCCTTCGGGCTCTCCACGCTCTGCTATCTGGCGTTGTCCACGGCCACCCCGCTGTCCATCATCCCGAACCGCATGCAGGAGGGCATGTCGCACCTGATCCTGCTGGCGGTGCCGCTGTTCATCTTCCTGGGCGGGCTGATCGAAATGACGGGCCTGGCGCGCGCGATGATCCAGTTCCTGGCCGGGCTGCTCGGCCATCTGCGCGGTGGCCTGCAATACGTGCTGCTTGGCGCGATGTATATCGTCTCGGGGATTTCCGGTTCGAAGACTGCCGATATGGCGGCGGTCGCGCCGGCGCTGTTCCCTGAGATGAAGCAGCGTGGCGCAAAGGATGGCGACCTGATCGGCCTGTTGTCGGCCTCCGGCGCGATGTCGGAGACGATCCCGCCCAGCATCGTGCTGATCACGGTCGGGTCGGTCACGGGCGTGTCGATCACCTCGCTGTTCATCGGCGGGCTGATGCCGGCACTGGTCGGCCTGGCGATGATGGCGCTGGTGGTCTGGTGGCAGACGCGCAAGGAGGACATGCGTGGCACGGTGCGGCCATCGGGCCGCGCGTTGCTGAGGCTGCTGCTGGTGGCACTGCCGGCGCTGGCGCTGCCGGTCATCATCCGCACCGCCGTGGTGGAGGGCGTGGCCACCGCCACCGAGGTGTCGACCATCGGCATCTTCTATGCGGTGCTGGCCGGCGTGCTGATGTACCGGCAGTTCGACTTCCGGCGCATCTATCCGATCCTGATCGATACGGCGGCGTTGTCCGGCGCGATCCTGCTGATCGTGGGTTGCGCCACCACCATGGCGTGGGCGCTGACGCAGTCGGGTTTTGCGCAGGACCTGGTCAGCGTCATGTCCGGTGTGCCGGGTGGGAAGACCGGCTTCCTGCTGGTGTCGGCGCTGGCTTTTGTGATCCTGGGCAGCTTGCTGGAAGGCATCCCGGCCATCGTGCTGTTCGGGCCGTTGCTGTTCCCGATTGCCAGGCTGGTCGGCGTGCATGAGGTGCACTACGCCATGGTGGTGATCTTCGCCATGGGGCTGGGCCTGTTCGCGCCGCCGTTTGGCGTGGGCTTCTATGCCGCCTGCGCCATCGGTCGTGTATCGCCGGACGTTGCCATGCCGCGTGTCTGGCCACATATGGCGGCGTTGTGCATTGCGCTGTTGCTGCTGACGCTGGTGCCGTGGTTTTCGATCGGATTCCTGTAAGTTTGCGGGGGCAGGGGCTTGCCAGTCCGGCTGGCAAGCCTTCAGCGGCCCCTGCCGTCAGGTGGCAAGCTCTTCCGCCAATATGCCTTCCAGCTGCGCCCTCAGAAGACGAAGCAGGCAAAGCGCACTGAAGCAGCCTTCCGATGTGTCGCATAGCTGGTCGAGCATGCCAAGCACGCCTTCAATGCCCGCCGCCAATGATTCAAGATTCAGCCGTGCCGCTGTGGATAACGTGTTTCCCGACATATGACCTCCGATCGTTGGATGAAGGCCTGCCGCGCGATGCGAGGGGAGGGCGGCGGGCCTGACGACGAGGGTGGAAGAACCGGTGCATTCCCAAGCCGGCCAGCCTTGCGGCTGCCTCGTGTCGGCCCGCCATGGAGCAAGCGCGTACGCGAATCGGCGGCGCCGATGACGCCGCCGAGCAGAAATGCAATCGGGCTTCCACGCCCGGCCACCGTTGTTCGATGACCGTGTCAGTCTCGCGTGTCGCCGTTCGCATTTCGATAGGACAGTTCGCATTCCCATGTGGACGGCGCATGGTGCAGCAACGCCGCCCATCAGGAAATAGCCGGACGCCTAATCCACCAGCGTCGCCAGCGCTTCCCGCGCCTCCCGCCGCAGCTTCTCCAGATCCAGCCCGACGACCGCACCATCGCGCACCACCTGCCGCCCCCGCACCAGCACGTCGCGCACCGGCGTCGGCTCGCCCGCCGCCACCGGCGCCGTGCCGATGTCATGGAAGCCATGGAAGCGCAGCCCGCTGACGTCATAGATCGCCAGGTCGGCCGATTGCCCTGGCGCCAGCGTGCCGATCCCGGGCAATCCCAGCACCCGCGCACCGCCGGCGGTGCCCCAGTGGATGACCTCCTCCACGCGGGTTTGCGCCGCCCCACCCAGCGCCCGGTGCACCAGCCACGCAAAGTTGGCTTCGTGCACCATGCTGCCGGATTCATTCGACGCCACCCCATCCACGCCCAGCGAGATCGGCACCCCCGCATCCGCCATCGCCCGCACCGGCGCGATGCCGCTGCCCAGCCGCGCATTGCTCACCGGGCAGTGCGCCATGCCGGTATTGGTCACCGCCAGCATGCGGATCTCTTCCGGATTCACCGTGACCAGGTGCGCGAACCACACGTCGGGCCCGAGCCAGTCATGATCGGCGACAAACTGCACCGGCGTGCATTGATACTTCTCGCGGCAGAAACGCACATAGTTGTCCGTTTCCGACAGGTGCGAATGCAGCCGCAGGTCCAGCCCGCGTGCGAACGACGCCAGCTCGCGCAGCAATACCGGCGGCAGCGAGAAGGTCGGCGTGGTCGGTGCGACCACCACGCGGCGCAGGCCATCGCCCGAGGCATCGTGATAGCGCGCCTTCAGCCGCTCGATATCGGTGAGCATCTCGTCCAGCGTCTCCGGCACCAGCGCGGTGGCGCGCATGCCGGGATGGTCGGAGGCGGACTGGATCGCGCCGCCGCGGCACAGCACCAGGCGCATGCCGAGTTCCTCCGCGACCTCGAACAGCACGTCGCCGGTCTCCGCGCCGTGGCCGTGGTGGTACAGGTAGTGGTGGTCGGCGCAGGTGGTGGTGCCGGACAGCAGCAGCTCGGCCATGCCGAGGCGCACCGCGGTGCGGAAGATCTCGGGCGTGAACCGCGCCAGCCGCGGATAAGCGACCGATGCCAGCCATTGCTCCAGTCCCGCGTTCATCCCGCTCGGCACGGCCTTCAGCAGGTTCTGGAACAGATGGTGGTGCGTGTTGACCCAGCCCGGGTAGACCACGCAGCCGGTCGCGTCGATCAGATCCTCGCCGTCGTGGCGTGGCAGCGCGGCGCCGATTTCGGCGATGCGTCCGTCGCGGATGCGGATGTCGGCGGCGCCGGCGCGGGCGGCGTCGCCCGCGCGGCCGGTCATCACGGCGGCGGCATTGCGGATCAGCAGCGCGCCGGCTGGCGAGACGGAAGTGGTGTTCTGCACCATGTTTTCAGACCCCCTGGGCGTTGTCGGCATTGGCGGGCAGCTCGTCGGCTTCACGGGCGGGCACGCCGTTGAGAATCAGGTTGAGCAGCACGGACACCACGCAGGCGATGATCACACTGCTGTGGACGAACGGCTGCAGGAAGCCTGGCAGCTTCTCCAGCATATTAGGCAGCATTACCGGCATCATCGCGCAGCCGAGCGTGATGGCGACGATGGAAAGGTTGTTGGGGTTGCGCTCGTACTCCACCTCGCCCAGCGTCTTGATGCCGGCCGCGACCACCACCCCGAACATCACCATGGTCGCACCGCCCAGCGCCGCCGACGGGATCGATGCGAACAGCGCGCCGATCTTGGGCACCAGCGCGACCGCGCACAGCATCACGCCGCAGGTGGCCACCACCCAGCGGCTGCGCACGCCGGTGACGATGACCAGGCCCACGTTCTCCATGAAGGCGATGTACGGGAACGCCGCGAACATGCCGCCGATGGCACTGGCCAGGCCGTTGGCGCGCAGGCCCTTGGTCGCATCGCGCTCGGTCAGCGGGCGCTTGACGATATCGCCCACGGCGACGAACAGGCCCATCGACTCCACCATCTGCACCACCATCACGATCACCATGGTGACGATGGCGCCAATGTCGAAGACCGGCATGCCGAAGGCAAACGGCGTCACCATGGTGAACCATGGCGCGCGCGCGACTTCGTCAAAGTTGCCCATGCCCAGCATCCAGGCCACCGCGCCGCCGACCAGCAGGCCGATCACCACGGACAGGTTGCGCACCAGCTCGCCGCCATGGCGATTGATGAACAGGATCAGTGCCACCACGCCGAAGGCGACCAGGAAAAAGACGGGAGCACCGAATTCCGGCGCTCCCCTTCCGCCTCCAAACCAGTGAAACGAAACCGGGAACAAGGACAGTCCCACCGCGGTGATGGTGCAGCCGCTGACCACGGGCGGGAAAAAGCGCTTGAGCTTGCCGATGATCGGTGCGAGGAACATCGCGATCACGCCCGCGGCGATGATCGCGCCGCACACGCCGTTGAAGCCCAGCGACGGATCGGTGCCGATGGCGATCACGGGCCCGACCGAACTGAACGCCACGCCCTGCATCAGCGGCAGCCGCACGCCGAACTTCCAGAAGCCGATGGTCTGCAGCAGCGTGGCGATGCCTGACGTGAACAGCGCGGTGCTGATCAGCATGGTGGTTTGCGCCGGCGTCATCTTGAGCGCGCCAGCCACAATCATCGGCACAGCGATGGCGCCGAGATAACTGACCAGCATGTGCTGGAAGCCGAGCGAGGCCATGGCGCGCGCGGGCAGGACCTGGTCGACTGGGTGAACCGCAGGTTGCATGATGGGTGTCTCCTGCCGCGTGTGGGAGTTGCGCCATGCCGGCGGCGGCTGGCCCGGTCTCTTGTCGCCGGGCTCGATCCGTCACGGTGCCATGCGCGACGCATTGGCCAGCGCATGGTTGCACAGTAGCGGGGCGCGGCATGCGGTTATAGCGTTATTGCGAAGACGGTGGCATCCGGCCGCAATGGGGTGCGCAAAAGGCGCGGGTAAGGCATCAGGGGTTTCCCGGTTGCTTGTTGCGAGTGCGGGAAATAGGATTGGCATGCCTTGTGGCGTGAGCCCGCCGCGGCCGCAGGCAAGAACCCCTAATGTCCCGGTCTTCCATCACATGTCACCTAGCGGCGATCTCGATCGCATCCAGTCGCTCTCCGGCCGCGTGTTCGGCCCCACGCGCCTGCGTGCCGCAGAGAACGATGCCGCACTCGATGCCCGCATCGACACCTGCACCATTGGCCGCCTGACGCTGGTCACGATCGCCTACAACCAGGCCGTCCAGATCGAGCCCCAGCCCAACAAGGACGAATTCGTGATCCAGACCGTGCTGGCCGGCACGTGCCGCGTGGAAACGCCGCGCGGTGCGACCGAGATGCCGCCTGGCGCGACCTTCGTGTTCTCGCCCACCGTGCCGACCACGCTGTCGCTCGACCCCGGCTGCGAGCGCTTCAGCGTGGTGATGCGCCGCCAGCTGATCGAAGAGGCGTTCCGCCAGCAGTTCAGCTTCGATCCGCCCGCGCCGATCGAATTCGACATGCAGCCGGTAGCCAACGATGGCCGTGCCGAACGCTGGCAGGCGTTGGTCAGCTACCTGCGTGCGGAAACGCGGGTGCGGCGCGAGGGCGGGGCGGTGCCGGCGGTGGACGGCAGCATCGAGCGCATCGTGCTGTCGACGCTGCTGCTCGACCGCTTTGCCGCGGACGGCAACATGCTGCCGCGCCGCTTCGAGGCGGTGCTGCCGGACTATGTGCGCTGCGCGATCGCGTACCTGCGCTCGCACCTCGACCAGCCGCTGACGCTGGAGCAGATCGCGGCGCATTGCGGGGTGTCGGCGCGCACGTTGCAGCTGGGTTTCCGCAAGAGCAAGAACACCACGCCAATGGAATACCTGCGGCTGCTGCGCCTGCACGGCGCGCGCGCGGACCTGCAGCAGGCAAGGCAAGGGAAGGGGACGGTCAGCGCGATCGCGCTACGGCACGGCTTCACGCACCTGAGCCTGTTCTCGCGCGAGTACCGGCGCCAGTTCGGCGAGTTGCCGTCGCAGACGCTGCGGGCTGCATCGCAGGACCCGCAGCGCGCCTGAGGTGCGTCCGGAGGTGCGTCAGGCCGCCTGCGCGACGGGCAGGCAGACCTTGAGCAGGGTTTGCAGCCGCAGCTTGTCGAGGTGGCGGCCGATGAAGACGAACTTGCTCTGTGGCGCTTCGTTGTCCCACGGCTCCGACGGATGGAAATCCATCAGCCGGTGGACGGCCTGCAGCACATAGCGTCGCGCGTCGCCATCGACCGCGACGATCCCCTTCATCCGGAACACATCGTCTCCCTGCGCGGCGAGCAGTGCCTTTAACCCGTGCTCCAGCCGCTGGCGGTCGAAGGGCTGTTCGAACACCAGCGACACGGAAGTCACCGACGGGTCGTGGCGGTGGCCATGCGGCGCGTCGTCATCGTGCGCATGGTCGCAATGCGCGTCGCAAACATGGTCATGATGATCGTGATGGTCATCGTGCATCTCCATTTGCGCCGTGCCCGGCGTGAAGCCACCGATGCCGAGGATCCTGGTCAGATCCACCTGTGCAAAGTTGGAGCGCAGGATCTGCGCGCCTTCGTTCAGCTTGTGGATGCGTGATTCCAGTGCATCGAGCCGCGCCGCGTTGACGAGATCGGTCTTGTTGAGGATCACGCGGTCCGCCGCCACGATCTGGTCGACGGCCTGGTTGTCGAAGCCGGTCAGTTGCGGGTCGTCCAGATGGTCTTCGATATGCACCGCATCGACCAGCGTCAGGATGCCGTCCAGCGTGACCTGCTTCGCAACTTCGTTATCCATGAAGAAGGTCGCGGCGACCGGCGTCGGGTCCGCCAGCCCGCTGGTCTCCACCAGGATGTGATCAAAGCGCTCGGGCCGTTCCAGCAGCTTCTGCAGGATGCGCACGAGGTCCGTGCGCACATCGACCACGCAGCAGATGCAGCCATTGGTCATCTGGTAGATCTCCTCGTCCGACGTCATCACCAGGTCCGAATCAACATCGACCTCGCCGAACTCGTTCTCGATCACGGCGATGCGGTGGCCGTGCTTCTGCGTCAGGATGTGGTTGAGCAGCGTCGTCTTGCCCGAGCCGAGGAAGCCGGTCAGGATCGTCACCGGGACGGGGGGCTGTGGTGCGACGGCAGGTGCGTTCATGTTGTCTCCTGGTTGAATCCGGGTCGGGTACTGCGTTCCCCGCGAGCGGCGGGGCGAATCTTGTGCTCAGCCGGTGGCGACGTTGGGGCGCATGCCCTCCCACCGTTCCACCAGTCCGTCATGCGGCACATCGAACAGATCCAGCACGCGCCCCACGGTGTGGTTGACGATGTCGTCGACCGATTGCGGGTGCGCATAGAACGCCGGCACCGGCGGCAGCACGATGGCGCCCATCTCGGTCACCGTGGTCATGTTGCGCAGGTGCACGAGGTGGAAGGGCGTCTCGCGCGCCAGCAGCACCAGCCGGCGGCGCTCCTTGAGCATCACGTCGGCGGCGCGGGTGACGAGGTTGTCGGCAAGGCCGGTGGCGATCGCGGCGAGCGTGCGCATCGAGCACGGCGCAACCACCATGCCATCGCAGCGGAACGAGCCGCTGGCGATGGTGGCGCCGATATCGCGCACGTTGTGCACGACGTCGGCCATGGCTTCGATCTGCGGGCGCTGCAGGCCCAGTTCATGGTGCGCGGTGAGCAGGCCGGACGGCGAGCAGACCAGGTGGGTCTCCCAGGCGTCCAGTGCCTTTAAAGCCTGGAGCAGGCGCACGCCATAGACCGCGCCGCTGGCGCCGGTGATCGCGACCACCAGCCGTTGCGTGCGGGTCATGGCGTGACGCCTTCCTTCGCGGCTTTCTCCGCCAGTGCCTGCAAGACTTGCTCGGGCTTGATCGGATAGTGGCGGAAGCGCACGCCGATGGCATCGAACACCGCATTGGCGATGGCGGGCCCGATCGCGACGATCGGGTCTTCGCCGACGCCCTTGGCGCCGAACGGGCCGCCGGGGTCGGGCGCGGCTTCCAGGATCACCGTGCGGATCTCCGGCATGTCCATCGCCAGCGGCATCTTGTAGTCGACGAAGTTGGCGTTGAGCGAGCGGCCCGTGCGCATGTCGATCTGGTAGTCCTCGTACAGCGTATGGCCGATGCCCTGCTGGATACCGCCTTCGATCTGTCCAGCTGCCGCCACCGGATGGATCACCTTGCCGACGTCATGCACCGGCACCACCTGCTGCACGGTGATGAAGCCGGTCTCGGTGTCGACCGCGACTTCAACAAAGTGCGCGGCGAACGAGTACGACTTGGTCGGGTGGTAGGTCGCGGTGCCGACCAGCTGCGCGGCGGGGATGCCCTTGCGCGGCATCACGGCCTCTCGCACCGTCAGCGTGGGGCCGTCGCGGTCGCGCACGGCGATCACGCCGGCGGTCAGCGTCAGCGCGTCGGGCTCGCATTCGAGCAGCCTTGCCGCGCGCTCGAACAACTGTCGCTTGATCTCGCCCGCCGCCATCTGTGCCGCCTTGCCGACCATGTAGGTGGTGTGGCTGGCAAACGCGCCGATGTCCCACGGCACCACGTCGGTATCGCCGTGCACGACTGCTACCGCTTCGAACGGCACCGTCAGTTCCTCCGCAACGATCTGCGCGAGCGCCGTGTGCGCGCCGGTGCCCAGGCCAGCGGCGCCGGTCAGCAGTACCACCGTGCCATCCTCGTTCATCTTGATGATGGCGTTGCCCTGTTCCTTGATGCCGGGATAAGCGCTGCTGCCGTGCATTTCGCAACCCACGCCCCAGCCGGTGCGGATCGGCCCGCTGGTATCGCGTGCGCGGTTCCGCAGTGCCGGCCAGTCGACGATCTCCATTCCTTTCTCGATGCAGGCTTCCAGCCCGTGCCCGATCAGCGGATGGTTCGACGGCGCGATATCGCCTTCGCGCACGGCATTCTTCAGCTTCAGTTCGGCGGGGTCGAGGCCGAGGTGCTCGGCCGCTTCGTCCATCTGCACGTCGAGCGCGTAGTAGGTCTGCACCACGCCATAGCCGCGAAAGGCGCCGGCGATCGGGCTGTTGGTGTAGACGCAGCGGCCTTCGAGCAGCACGTGGTCGCAGCGGTACAGGGACACCATTGCCGCGGTGCCGACATTGGTCACGCCCGGGCCATGCGAGCCATACGCACCGGAGTTGAACACCACCTTTGCCTGGCGCGCGGTGATCGTGCCATCGTTGCGGAAACCCTGCTTCAGCCAGATCTTCGCGGGATGCCGCGTGCGGCCACCAAGGAAGGTTTCCTCGCGCGTGTATTCCATCCGCACCGGCCGGCGCGTCTCGCGTGCCAGCAGTGCGCACAGGAACTCATGCTGGAACAGGTCCTGCTTGGCACCGAAGCCGCCGCCCATATGGTCGACCAGCACGCGCACCTTGTGCAGCGGCAGGCCCAGCACCTCGGCCATGATGCCGCGCACCATGAAGGCGGTCTGCGTCGAGATCCATACCGTCAGGTTGCCGTTGCCGTCCCAACTGCAGGTGCAGACGTTCGGCTCCATGTAGGCGGGAGTGGGGCGGCCGCCTTCGTAGATGCCTTCGAGGATGAAGTCGGCGTCGGCAAAGCCCGCTTCCACATCACCGCGCTTGATGATCACCGGTGGCAGCACCAGGTTGCCGCCGGGCTCACGGTCGTGAATACGCGGCGCGTCGGAGCGTTGCGCATCCTCGGTGGTGAAGACTGCTGGCAGCGTCTCGTACTCCACCTCGATCAATTCCACCGCGCGCGCGGCGATCTCTTCGCTGATCGCGGCCACCGCGGCGACGCCTTCGCCCCAGTAGCGCACTTTATCGTCGAGGATGTACTGGTCGCACGTCACCGACGCGGAGCGCGGGTGGGGCGAGCCGGCATGCAGCACGCGCGGCACGTTCTCGTGCGTCAGCACCGCCTTCACGCCCGGCAGCGCCAGCGCGCGCGTGGTGTCGATGCGGCGGATCCTGGCGTGGGCGACATCGCAACGCTTGAGCTTTCCGAACAGCAACCCGGCGAACGGCATGTCGGCAACGTACTTCGCATTGCCGGTCACCTTGTCGAGCAGGTCGGTGCGCTTGACGCTGTGTCCGATCACGGCGTGGGTCATCATGCCTCCTCGCTGGCGCGTGCCTTGCAGCAGGCGTTGTGGTCCGGGTCCATGGCCTCGGCAGTCTTTTCGATGGCCTCGATGATCTTGGTGTAGCCGGTGCAGCGGCAGATATTGCCGGCGATGGCAAAGCGGATCTCGTCGCGCGTGGGGTGCGGGTTCGCGTCGAGCAGCGCCTTGGCCATCACCACAAAGCCCGGCGTGCAGAAGCCGCACTGCGCGGCGCCGCACTGCATGAACTGCTCCTGGATCGGATGCACGACGTCAGGGGAAGGCTGGACGCCTTCGATGGTGGTGATGCTGCAGCCGTGCGCTTCGGGCGCCAGCAGCAGGCACGCGTTCATCGGCTGCCCATCGATGATGACGGTGCAGGAGCCGCATTCGCCGACGTCGCAGCCCTTCTTGGTGCCGGTCAGGCCGGCGTCGTTGCGCAGCGCGTCGAGCAGCGTGCCGTGCGGTTCCACCGCCAGTTCGCGCGGCTCGCCGTTGATGACGAGTTCGATTATTTTTCGCATGTTGCGGCCTCCAGGGCTTGCTGCAGGGCTTGTTCCAGGGCGCGGCGCGTCAGCACGCAGACCATCTGGCGGCGGTAGGCTTCGCTGGCGCGCACGTCGCTGATCGGGCGCGCGTCGCGCATGGCGGCATGGGCGGCCTGCAGGATCAGCGCGTCGGTGATGCGGTGCTCGCGCAGCAGGTTCTCGGCGTGTACCGCGCGTACCGGCGTCGGTCCCACGGCGGCGAGCACGATGCCGACGTCGGTGCAGCGGCCGCCTTCGACCGTCAGCGACACCGCCACACCCACCGTGGCCAGTTCCATTTGCACGCGGCGACCATGCTTAAGGTAGACCTTGGCAGTGTTGCTACGCGGCGCCGGCACGGTGATGCGCGTGACGATCTCGTCGGGTGCGATCGCGGTCTTGCCGACGCCGGTGATGAAGTCTTCCACGCGCACTTCGCGCGAACCGGACATGCCGTACAGGTGCACTGAAGCGCGATCCGCCACCAGCGGCGCGATCGAATCCGCCGACGGCGACGCGCGGCACACATTGCCGACCACGGTAGCGCGATGCCGCACCTGGATCGAGGCGAAGTCCGTCACCGCCTTGGCCAGGCTGGCGTAGTGGCGCTGCACGAAGCTGGAAGTTTCCACCGCGCGCGTCGTCACCAGCGCGCCGATGCGCAGGCCGTTGACCGGGTCGAACGTCAGCACGTCCATGCCCGGGATCTTCTTGATGTTGATGACCTGCTCGGGCTTGCGCACCGACTCCTTGATCTGCACGAGCAGGTCCGTGCCGCCGGCCAGCACGCTGGCCTTGCCCCCGCAGCGGTGCAGCAGGGCCGAGGCTTCCGCCAGCGTGGCCGGTTCGAAGTATTCAAACGCTCTCATCGCTCCTCCTGGTCTTTGCCACCGGTGGCGTCCGCATGCAGCACGCGGCGCGAACCGTTGCGGTCATGATGGGCGGACGGGCTCCATCGGTAAAGGTAGCGAAATGGATTAATTGATCGTGTTACCCTCTGAATTCGATGCGCCGCCGTTTCAACGACAAGAGCGCGCACGCCAGGAACCCGGAGGTAGACAACGTGCCCAACATCAGCAACATGAACGTGTCGCTGCGCCAGCTGCGCGCGTTCATTGCCGTGGCGCAGGAGCGCCATTTCACGCGCGCCGCGGAGAAGCTGGACCTGTCGCAGTCGTCGGTCAGCGCGCTGATCCATGAACTGGAAGGCAATCTCGGCCTGAAACTGTTTGACCGCCATACACGCCAGCTCCACATCACGCAGGCCGGCGCCGAGCTGCTGCCGCTGGTCAAGAAGGCGGTGGCGGATATCGACAGCGTGATCGAGAACTCCAGCGAGCTGCGCACGCTCGGACGCGGGCGCGTGTCGATCGCGGCGTCGTCGATCCAGGCGGCGCTGATGCTGCCGCGCTTTATCCGCGAGTTCTGCGTCGGACATCCGGGCGTGAAGGTGGAACTGCACGATGTGTCGGAGCATGAGGTGCCCAAGATGGTCAGCTCGGGCGAGGTCGATTTCGGCATCGGCACCATTCCCGAGGGCCAGCCAGACCTGAGTGCGCACCGGCTGATGGAAGACCCGTTCGTGATCGTGATGCAGGCCGACCATCCGCTGCGGCGGCGCAAGACGCTGCGCTGGGAAGACGTGGCCAGCATCCCGGTGATCGGGCCGCACAAGGGCAACCCGATCCGCGATTGCCTGGACACCGCGCTGGCTGCGCGCGGCATCGCGCTGCAACGGCTGCACGAAGTCCTGCTGCCGCTGACGATGGTGGGAATGGTCGATGCCGGATTGGGGATCGCGGTAATGAGTGCGGCAGTCACGCGCCTGACTTCGGCGCTTGGCCTTGCCACCGTAATGCCGACCGATCCGGTGATCCACCGCGAGATATCGCTGCTGGTGCACGCGGACCGGTCGTTGTCGCCGCCGGCGCAGGCCTTCCGCGACCTGCTGATGCGGCAGCGCGGCAAGCTGGGCTAGGCCGGCCTACATGTTCACGCCGGTTCCTTCGCCAGCCCGTGGGCCTGGGGGGCCGGCGAGCGCGCGTTGAACAGCAGGTTCAGCAGTACCGCCGTCAGCGTGCCGAGCAGGATGCCGTTCTGGCAGAACTTGGCCAGCAACTCCGGCATCTGCGAGAAGAACTTGTCCGACACCAGCGGGATCATCCCCAGCGCCACGCTGACCGCGACGATATAGGCGTTCTTCTTGTTCTCGACAAAATCCACATGGCCGAGGATGCGCACGCCGGTCGCGGCGACCATGCCGAACATCACCAGCGCCGCACCGCCCAGCACGTACTGCGGGATCGACGCGGCGAAGAACGACAGCTTGGGCAGGCAGCCCAGCACGATCAGGATGCCGCCCGCGGTGGCGCAGACCCAGCGGCTGCGCACGCCCGTCACCTGCACCAGCCCCACGTTCTGCGCGTAGGAGGTGTAGGTGAAGGTGTTGAACACCGCGCCCACCAGCGCGCCGACGCCATCGGCACGCAGGCCGCGCGCGATGTCCTCTGACCCGACCGGCCGGCCGACGATCTCGCCCAGCGCCAGGAACTGGCCCACGCCCTCGATCATGATCACCATCATCACCACGCACAGCGTGATCGCGGTCATCGCGTCGAAGGTCGGCCAGCCGAAATGGAAGGGCGTGATGAACTCGACCCAGTGCGCGTTGTGCAGCCCGTCGAAACTGACCTTGCCCAGCGCCAGCGCGATCAGGAAGCCGACCGCGATGCCGATCAGCACCGCCACGTTGCACAGGAAGCCGCGCGCAAAGGCGACCAGCGCCAGCACCGTGCACAACACCGCGGTGGCGATGGCGATATTCACCGGTACACCGAAGTTGGGATTGGGCACCGGACCCGCAGCCGTGTTGATGGTCGGATTGCCACCCGCCGCCCAGTTGATGCCCACGCGCATCAGCGAGATGCCGATCACCAGCACCACGGTACCGGTCACCACCGGCGGGAACCAGCGCACCATCTTGCCGACATAGGGCGCGGCAAAGCAGGTGAAGACGCCCGCCACCATCACCGCGCCGAACACGGCGGGCAGGCCGAGCGACGGGTTGGAGCCGGTGGCGATGATCGGCGCGATCGCGGTGAAGGTCACGCCCATCATCACTGGCAGCCGGATGCCGACCTTCCAGATGCCGATGCTCTGGATCATCGTCACCAGGCCGCAACAGAACAGGTCGGCGGCGATCAGGAAGGCGACCTGGTCCTTGGGCAGCTTGAGCGCGCCGCCGATAATCATCGGCACGGCGATGGCGCCGGCATACATGACCAGCACGTGTTGCAGGCCCAGGGCAAGCAGGCGGGGCGCGGGCAGGACTTCGTCGACGGGATGCACGGGGGCAGCCCCATGCGCAGGCAGGGTGGGGGTCATGCTGTCTCCTTTGGTCGGTAGCACGCCGGTCGCGCCCGAGACGCTTACGTGTCGCCAAGGTCGCCGGCAGTTTCCTGTGCGGGATGGTCAGTTGCCATCCTTCTCGTGCGATGCCCGCGCCTGTCCTGGATATGTGTCCAGCATGGCAGCCGCGGCGCGAGGGTACAACTGATGAGGCGGATTTATCGATCGGGTTTAACGATGAATCCGCGTGTTCAACGGGGTTTTCCCTTACGGAACATCGAGGCGGGCCAGCAGCGCAGTCGCGCGCGCCATCGCTGCGTCGTCGATGCGCGCACGCACGCCGTCGAAGCTCGGGCCGCGCGTGGCATCCAGTCCCATGCGCGACGTGGTGCCTGCGCCGGACGCGGAAGGATCGAGCGCGCTGCCCGGCAGCCCGTCGACCACCACCACATCGAGATGCGGCTGCAGGTGCGTCGCCATCGCCCACAACACTTCCTCGTCACGGGTGATATCGACGTCCTCGTCCACCGCGACCACCGTCTTCAGGTACGGGTCCCAGCCGAGCAGCCCGAGCATGACCTGCCGCGCTTCGCCGGGCCGGCTCTGGCGTAGCGCGACGTAGGCGTGGAAGTGCGTGCCCGAACTCGGGTAATGCACGGCGGTGACGCTGGGAAAGCGCTCCTTCAGCTTCTCCACCATCTCTGATTCGCGCGGAATGCGGCCCAGGTTCAGGTGCTCGGCCGAGTTGCCGCCGACCACGTCGACCAGCCACGCGTCGGTACGGCGCATCACGCTTTCCACGTGCAGCAGGTTGTTGGTGGAACGGTCCGACGAATAGCCGGTGAACTCTCCGAACGGCCCTTCGTCGACGCGCGCCTCGGGGTCGATCACGCCTTCCAGCACGATCTCTGCGTGCGCCGGCACGAGGATGCCGTAGCGCGGCGTGCGCACCACCTCAAGCGGCGTGCCGAATAATCCGCCGGCAACATGGCGCTCATCCACGCCGAATGGCAGGCGTGCCGCGCCCGCGAGCATGAACAGCGGATGCGCACCGATCACCATCGCCACCGGCAGCGGCTTGCCCAGCTGCGCCGCGCGCTGCTGCATGCGCCACAGGTGGCCGCGCGAATGCAGGCTGGTGGCGATCCCGGTCGGCGAATGCAGCATCGAGCGATGGAAGCTGGCGTTGCCGATGCCGGTATCGGGATCCTCGGCGATCAGGATCGCATTGGTGATGTAGGGCCCGCGGTCGCTGGCGAAGTGCCTGATCGCGGGAATGGTGCGCAGGTCGATGTTGCGGGTCTCGACATGCCCGGTCACCGCGCCGCTGTCCTGCACGCGCGGCGCCACCATGCGGCGGCTGCGTGCCTGGTATTCGGCATGGATGCCGGCGGGCGGCACGCCGCCAAGCATCCGGCCCACGCGCTCGCGCGAGGCGAACAGGTTGGTGACGAGCGGGACGCCGAGACCATCGACATGGTCGAGCAGCAGCGCCGGATGGCGCCCTTGCGCGGCCAGCGCCCACACCAGTGCGGTGGCGTCCTGGTCCGCGCCCACCGGTTCGCGGATATGCAATACGTCTTCGGGAAAGGCCTCGCGGTAGGCGGCCAGGAACTGGTGGAAATCCTGCGAGGTGTCGTGGAAAGGCTTGCGCCCCGACGTGGGAACGAAGGGCGCTGAAGGCGAGTTCATGAATGGCTCCTGTGGTCAGGGTCGGCCAGGGCGAAGGCTGCCCCGGCGGCCGGGAAATTGGGATTCCCCGGCCGCCGTGCCATGCCTGCCTGCGGAACAGCTAGGTCTTAACGCGTGCTGGCGTAGCTATCCTTCAGCCGCGCCTGCGCCTCTGCCTGCGTCCTGGGCGGTGCGGTAGGCTCGATGCCAACCAGCCGGGCGATGTTGTTGCCCATGTAGTCTTCCAGCCCGTCTTCGTCCAGGTCCATGCCCTGCGGCGCCGGGCCGCACAGCATCTCCAGCTCGCGCAGCCACATGCCGGGCTCGTTCGGCGGCGTGTCGGTGCCGAACACGATCTTGTCGCGCGGTAACTGGCGCGCGAACTCGACGATGCGCGACTGGAAGCACCAGCCCGATTCGCAATACACGTTGGGCGTATCCATCGCCATCCAGAACGCCTCGAACGAATAGTTGCCGCCGGTCTGGATGCCGAAGTGTCCGATGATGAAATTGACCATCGGGAATTCACGGATCACCGGGTAGAACATCGTCGGGATCGTGTACGGGCCGTCGCCGGTATGGATCAGCACCACGATGTTGTATTTGGCGCAGACCTTCATCGCCGGGCGCAGCCAGTCGAGCGCGCGGTCGGGGCGGTAGCCGTGCATGTTGGCATGCAGCTTGAGCATCTTGAAGCCGTATTCCCTGATATGGAATTCCAGCTCCTGCGCGCCTTCTTCCGGGCCCCAGCGCGGGTTGAAGGTGAAGTTGCCGATAAAGCGGTCGGGGTACTTCTGGCACAGGCTGGCCACGTAGGCCATGTAGTCGCGGATGCCTTCGCGGCCGCGCCGGTTGCCGTCGCGGTAGCCGGTGTTGCCCGGCGGCGGCTGGATAAAGCCCATGTCGATGCGGCGCGGCTTGCCGTTGATCATGTAGGGGCCGTCCATCATCTTGAGCAGGCGCTCGCCGGTGAAGGGCTCGCCGGTGTGGCGCCAGGCTTCGTCGACGAGGTTGGTGGGGTGCAGGTGGGTGTCGATGATCATGTCTTGTCTCCGGAGTCCGTTGTCGTTGGCGCTGACGTGGTCAGGCGGCCAGGCGCGCCTTCGCTTCTTCCAGCGTGCGCGGGACCGGCGTCGGCTCCAGGCCGATCATCCGGGCGACGTTGTTGCCCAGGTAGTCCTCCAGCGTGTCTTCATCCAGGTTCAGGCCCTGCGGCGGCTCGAAGCACAGCACTTCCAGCAGGCGCAGCCACATGCCGGGCTCGTTGGGCGGCGTGTCGGAACCGAACAGGATCTTGTGTTTCGGCAGCACCTTGGCGAACTCGACGATGCGCGACTGCAGGCACCAGCCCGATTCGCAGTACACGTTGGGCATGTCCATCGCCATCTGGAACGGCTCGAAGCAGTACACGCCGCCGGTCTGCACGCCGAAGTGGGCCATGATGAAATTCACTGTCGGGAACTCCTTGATCATCGGCACCCATTCGGTCGGGATGCTGTAGGGGCCGTCGCCGGTATGCAGCTTGACCATCACGCCCAGCTCGGCGCATTTCTGCAGCGCCGGGCGCAGCCAGTCGAGCGCGCGGTCCGGGCGGTAGGCGTGCATGTTGGCCTGGAACTGGACCATCTTGAAGCCCAGCCTCTTCACGTAATGCTCGATCGCATTGACGCCGTGCTCCACGCCGCAGCGCGGGTTGTAGACGAAGCAGCCGATAAAGCGGTCGGGGTACTTCTGCACCATTTCGACCGTGTAGGCCATGTAGGCATCGATCGATTCGCTGCCGGACTTCACGCCGTCGGTGTAGGTGTAGATGGTGTTGCCCTGCGGGGGCTGGATAAAGGCTTTGTCGATGCGGCGCGGCTTGCCGTTGATGGTGAACGGGCCGTCCATCATCTGGATCAGGCGCTCGCCGGTGAACGGGTCGCCGTCGTGGCGCCAGGCCAGGTCGACGAGGTTCGTCGGATAACAGCTGGTGTCGATGATCATGGGAGATCCCCTAACAATGACTAGGTTGGACACGCATGCGGGGATCGGGGCGGAAAGGCGCGCGCAACACCATGCGGCTTCCGGGCCGGATCGTTATCGCATGCTGCTTTCGGGAGTCTTTGTCAGGGGAGCGTTGGACCACTGCGCCACCGACGAAAACACTCCGTCAGTGAGCAATCTCCAGTTGGACCTCACGGCATTGCACCGCTGCTGTCCAATCGACCGCTTCTACCCACGCGCTCGTTATACATAGGCGCGCGCGGGGTCGTCAAGAATCTTGTGTGCTGCGCTGCACGAAGCGCGTGCCGCTACAACTTCTGCGCGCGCTCCAGTTCGCGCCACGCCAGCCAGAGGCGCGTGTCGAACTCCAGCTGGTGGTAGCGCGGCTCCATGTGTTCGCAGAGCCGGTAGAAGGCCTTGTTGTGGTCGCTCTCTTTCAGGTGCGAGAGTTCGTGCACGACGATCATGCGCAAGAATTCCGGCGGCGCTTCCTTGAACAGCGAGGCCACGCGGATTTCCTTCTTGGCCTTCAGCTTGCCGCCCTGTACGCGCGAGATGGCAGTGTGCAGGCCCAAGGCCTTGTGGGCCGAGTCGAGCGTGGCATCGAAGCCGACCTTGTGCAGCGGCGGCGCGCTGCGCAGATATTCCTGCTTCAGTTCGGTGGCGTAGTCGTACAGCGCGCGATCGGTCTGCACGGCGTGGCGCTGCGAATAGCGACGCGACAGATGGTCGCCCAGGCGGCCAGCGGCGGCGAGCTCGCGCACCTGGTCGAGCACTTCGGGCGGATAGCCGCCCAGGAAGCGCATCGGGTCCTTGCCGGCGGGGCGCCAGGTTTCGGTCACTGCAGCCACTGCTTAGTGGTGGTGGTGATGGTGATGCATCCAGCTGTTGTCCAGCGAATTGACGAAGGACTCGACCGCGTCCTTGTCGCCGGTGGCATGGCGCATCATCTCGCCGCACTTGCAGAAGCCCTGGTACGGGGTGATGTGCGAGCACGCCGACGTCTTCTGCAGGTACAGCGTGACGGGTTTCGTGCACTTTTTGCACTTGAACTTCAGGGTCAAGGCGGGTTTGCTCATGGCGATGGCTTGGAAAGTCAGCAGGAAATCGAACCTGCCATTGTACCGGCGGGGGCCAAAGCTGGCTGGGGCCGGCTGCGTGCCCCGGCGTGCCTGATACACTCCCGCCATTCCCGCACCAACACCAACACGCACCCATGGCACAGTACGTTTTCACCATGAATCGCGTGGGCAAGATCGTTCCGCCCAAGCGTCACATCCTGAAGGACATCTCGCTGTCGTTCTTCCCCGGCGCCAAGATCGGCGTGCTGGGCCTGAACGGCTCGGGCAAGTCCACGCTGCTCAAGATCATGGCTGGCCTCGACAAGGAGATCGAGGGCGAAGCCACGCCGATGCCCAACCTGAACATCGGCTACCTGCCGCAGGAACCGCAGCTCAACCCCGAGCAGACCGTGCGCGAGTCGGTGGAAGAAGCCCTGGGCGGCGTGTTCGAGGCGCGCAAGAAGCTCGACGAGATCTATGCGGCCTATGCCGAGCCGGACGCCGACTTCGACGCGCTGGCGGCCGACCAGGCCAAGTACGAAGCTATCCTGGCCGCGAGCGACGGCAACAACGCCGAGCTGCAGCTGGAGATCGCCGCCGACGCGCTGCGCCTGCCGGCATGGGACGCGAAGATCGAACATCTCTCCGGTGGTGAAAAGCGCCGCGTGGCGCTGTGCCGCCTGCTGCTGTCGCGCCCCGACATGCTGCTGCTCGACGAACCGACCAACCACCTGGATGCCGAATCGGTGGACTGGCTGGAGCAGTTCCTGACGCGCTTCCCGGGCACCGTGGTGGCCGTGACCCACGACCGCTACTTCCTCGACAACGCCGCCGAGTGGATCCTTGAACTGGACCGCGGCCAGGGCATCCCCTGGAAGGGCAACTACAGCTCGTGGCTGGACCAGAAGGAAGCGCGCCTGAAGCAGGAAGAGGCCAGCGAATCGGCGCGCCAGAAGGCACTGCACAAGGAACTGGAGTGGGTGCGCCAGAATCCCAAGGGCCGCCAGGCCAAGTCCAAGGCGCGCCTGGCCCGCTTTGACGAGCTGAACAGCCAGGACTACCAGAAGCGCAACGAAACCCAGGAAATCTTCATCCCGGTGGGCGAGCGCCTGGGTAATGAAGTGATCGAGTTCGACAACGTCAGCAAGGGTTTCGGCGACCGCATGCTGATCGAAAACCTGAGCTTCAAGGTGCCGCCGGGCGCCATCGTCGGCATCATCGGCCCGAACGGCGCCGGCAAGTCGACGTTCTTCAAAATGCTCACGGGCAAGGAACAGCCGGACAGCGGCGAGATCAAGATCGGGCCGACCGTGAAGATGGCCTTTGTCGACCAGAGCCGCGATGCGCTGGACGGCACCAAGACCGTGTTCGAAGAGATCTCGGGCGGCGCCGACGTGCTGACGGTTGGCCGTTACGAAACCCCGTCGCGCGCCTATATCGGCCGCTTCAACTTCAAGGGCGGCGACCAGCAGAAGCAGGTCGGCACGCTGTCGGGCGGTGAACGCGGCCGCCTGCACATGGCCAAGACGCTGATCGCCGGCGGCAACGTGCTGCTGCTGGATGAGCCGTCGAACGACCTCGACGTGGAAACGCTACGCGCGCTGGAAGACGCGCTGCTGGAGTTCGCCGGCTGCGTGATGGTGATCTCGCACGATCGCTGGTTCCTGGATCGGATCGCGACGCACATCCTGGCGTTCGAGGGCGACTCGCATGTGGAGTTCTTCCCGGGCAACTACCAGGAGTATGAAGCAGACAAGAAGAAGCGGCTGGGCGAGGAAGGAGCCAAGCCGAAGCGGATCCGGTATAAGCCGATCGCGCGGTGAGGTTCTGCTGAGTGTGAAAGGAAACCAGGTCTGCGGGCCTGGTTTTTTTATGGCCGTAACGCTCGCGAGCGCACCGGCACGCTGCCGCCACGCGTGAACTCTCCCCTCCCCAGCGCAGTGAGAGAGGGGTGCAAACCGCTCGCGCGGGTTAGTCCTGCGCCCGCACCAACCGCAACCGCGTAATCTCCGACGGCGCCCCGAACCGCTTTGGCGGCCCCCAGTACCCCGTCCCCCGGCTCACATAAATCCACATCGCCCCATGCCGCACCAGCCCCGCGGTGTACGGCTGTTGCATTGGCACGAACAGGTTCCAGGGCCAGAACTGCCCGCCGTGGGTATGCCCGGAGAGTTGCAGGTCGAACCCTGCCTCGGCCGCGGCCACTGCCGTGCGCGGCTGATGCGCTAAAAGCACGCGCACGCCAGCCTGCGCGGGAGCGCCGGCGATGGCACGGTGCGGGTCGCTGCGGTGGCTTTCATGGAAGCGGCCGGCGGAGTAATCGGTCACGCCCGCCAGCACCAGCGGGTGACCGCCGTGCTGCAGCACCACGTGCTCGTTCATCAGCACGCGCAGGCCGAGCCGGCGCAGTTCGTCGATCCACGGCTGTGCGCCGGCGTAATACTCATGGTTGCCGGTGACGAAGTAGCTGCCGTGCCGCGCCTGCAGCCGCGCCAGCGGCGCGGTGTGCGCGGACAGTTCGCGCACGGTGCCGTCGACCAGGTCGCCGGTGATGGCCACGGCGTCGGGCTGCAGGCTGTTGACGCGGTCGACGATGCGGTCGAGGTAGGGCCGCTTGATGGTGGGGCCGACGTGGATGTCGCTGATCTGGGCGATGGTGAAACCGTGCAGTGCCTCGGGCAGGCCGGCCACCGGCACGTCGACCTCGACCACGCGCGCCACGCGGCGGGCGTTGATATAGCCGGCCAGCGTGACCAGCAGCGCCAGCAGCGGCACGGCGAGCGCGCTGCCCGATACCAGTCCGGGGGCCTGCCAGCCGAGCAGCTTGCCGGCCAGCCAGGCGGCGGCCAGCGCGATGTCACGCGCCAGCGTCAGCACCAGCAGGGATGAGAAGAATCCCATTGCCAGCATGCCGATCCAGGAGATGCGGTCCCCCCACGGCTGGCTGAAGCGCCGCGCCAGCAGCCCGGCGGGCAGCAGTGCGCAAGACAGGGCGAGCCAGATGACAGCAAACGTCTTGACCAGCATCGGCACGGGCATCGCCGGCAACAGCCGCAGCCCGATGTAGGCGTGCAGCAGGGCCGTGATCAGCGCGGCGGTCAGGATCGTGGTGCGAGGGGGCATGGGGGCGCGGCGGTAGCCAGGGAGACATTGGAGATGAGGCCGTGACGCGGTCGCTTCAAGGGCGGTGGCCTGTGTAAGGCGTCCGGCAAGCCAAGCAAGATGCACACCGGGCCGCTGCCGGCGGACGCAACGACGCATTGCGTCTTGAGGCGCCGCGTCACTGCGGGCTCAGTGTCTTCTAACCAACAGGCGCCGCAGGGCGTGGTGGATCAGGCATGCAGGCGGCCCCGGTGACGGTCTGATCTGTCCTTTTTTGCAAGCGCCCTGAATGTTTTCAAATGCAATTGTTCGCCTGTCCGGCCTAATTTAGATTCGCAGCATGGGCCGATTGCTGTGCAGCATCGTGCCCTCCACGTCGGAGAGATCCATGCCTTTTCGCCTCAAGCAGACCAGCGCCCTGATCGTGGCGGCATGGCTCGCGCTTGCGCCACTCGGGCCGCAGGCCGCTACGCCGCCGCAGGCTTCGGCCGCAGCGCTGGCCTGGCCTCGCAATTTCGACGCCGCCAACGACCATGTCGAGCTGTACCAGCCGCAGGTCGAGACCTGGGATGGCAACCGCCTGTCGGGCCGTGCCGCCGTGGCCGTAGGGGAGAAGGGCGGCTCGCCCACCTATGGCGTGGTGCATTTTTCGGCCGCCGCCGATATCGACAAGCCATCCGGGCTGGTGCAGCTGAGTGCGCTGCGCATCGACAGCGTGGAAGTCCCGACCAGGCCCGACGCCGTCGACCGCGTGCGCCAGGCGCTGGTGTCCCGGCTGCCGGCCAACGGCCTGACCGTGCCGCTGGACCAGTTGCAGGCCAGCTATGCCGTGTCGCAGCAACTCGCCCGAGCCGGCCGCGTGCCGGTCCGCAACGATGGGCCGCAGATCCTGTTTGCAACCACGCCGACGCTGCTGGTGCTGGTCGACGGCGACCCGGTCTGGCGCGCCGTTCCCGGCACGCAATATGAACGCGCGCTCAACAGCCGTGCGCTGTTGCTGCGCGAGTCGGGCGGCGAGCTGTACCTGAAGGCCGCCGGCTACTGGTACCGCTCCGAATCCGCAGGCGGCACATGGGAGGCCATCACCGCCGTGCCGAAGGCGCTGGAGAATGCCGCCGCCAAGGCCGCCGCCGGCATGAAGCCGGACGCGATGCTGCCCGCCGACGGCAAGCGTCCGGCGCGGGCGCCGGCTATCGTTTTCGCCACCCGGCCCACCGAGCTGGTCATCACCAGCGGCGCGCCGCAGATGATGCCGGTCAGTGGCGTGGGCCTGCTGACGGTCTCCAATGCCGATCACGCCATCTTCGTCGACCCGGCCACCAACCAGTATTACGTGCTGCTGTCGGGCCGCTGGTTCCGCGCGCCGATGCTGACCGGGCCGTGGGAATACGTGCCCGGCCGCGAGCTGCCGGCCGACTTTGCCAGGATCCCGCCCACCGATCCCAAGGCCAACGTGCTGGTGTCGGTGCCGGGCACGCCGCAGGCGCGCGAAGCCGAGATCGCCGCCACCATCCCGCAGACCGCCACGGTCTCGCGCAGCAAGGCCAGCCTGACCGTGGCCTACGACGGCACGCCGCGTTTCACGCCGATCACCGGCACCTCGCTCAGCTATGCCGCCAACACCGGCACGCCGGTGATCGAGGTCGATGCCAGCCACTATTACGCGGTTGCCAATGGCGTCTGGTTCACGGCGCCCGCACCGTCGGGACCGTGGCGCGTCGCCACAGAGGTGCCGTCGGCGATCTACACCATCCCGCCGACCTCGCCGCTCTACTACGTGACCTATGTGCGGATCTACTCGGTCACGCCGGAAACCGTCGTGGTCGGCTACACGCCGGGCTACATGGGCGTGGTGGTCAGCCCCGACGGCACGGTGGTGTACGGCACCGGCTATGTGTATCCGCCCTATGTCGGCGCGGTCTATTACGGCTACCCGGTCACCTACGGCTACGGCGCCGGCTTCGGCGTCGGCATGGCCGAAGGGTTTGCCTTCGGCTTCGCCGCGGGCGCGTTCTGGGGCGCGGCGTCGCCGTACTGGGGGCCGTACTGGTGGGGCGCCCCGTATAACTGGAACTACGTCAACGTGAACCAGGCCAACTTCTATGGCCGCTGGGGCCAGGGCACGGTGACGCATGCGCAGGGCTGGAACGCGTGGACCGGCACCGAATGGCGCGGCAGCGCGGCCTCGGGCTTCAACCCGGCGACCGGTGCGCGCTACCAGGGCAGCCGCGGCGCGGCGTTCAACCCGTATTCCGGCAACTACGCGGCCGGCCGCCAGGGCTCGTTCGCCAATCCGTCGACCGGCAGCGAAGGGGCCGCGCGTGGCGGCGTGGCCGGCAACACCTATACCGGCAACTACGCGGCCGGACGCCAGGCGGCGGGCTACAACGCGCAGACCGGCCGCATCGGCGCGGGCGAGGCCGGCATTGCCGGCAACACCCAGACCGGCGAGCACAGCGCCGCCAGCCGAGGCTTTGTTGCCAACCCGGGCAAGGACAACGCCGTAGTGTGGAACAACGGCAACGTTTATGCCGGCCACGACGGCTCCGTGTACCAGCACACCGACGACGGCTGGCAGAAGCACACCGCCGGCGGCTGGGAACCGGTGCAGCCGAACAGCGACGCCACCAGCCGGCTGGAGTCGCAGCGCCAGGCACGCGAGGTCGGCCAGCAGCGCTGGCAGGGCATGGCGCAGCATTGGCAGGGCGCGGGGCGCTTTGGCGGTGGCGGGGGCGGTGGCTTCCGGGGCGGGGGTGGCTTCCATGGCGGATTCCGACGCTGAGGCGGGTGCTCGGACCATAGCCACCAGCCCCGTCCCGGCTGTCGAAATGAGTAAACACGGGCACAAGAAAGATTGAATTGGCGCGTCCATGAGCGCGCCTTAACCTGCCTGAACAGGCACAGGATCGGCGGCGCGCGCCGCTGCGTCCGGCATCGGGGGCGGCCATGGTTGCTAGCGGAGGAGGTTTTGTGAGGACAATGCTCAACGGGCGCGGCGTGGCGGGCCTGCTGGCCCTGCTGCTGGTGGCGGGATGCGGCAAGGAAAAACAGGAAGCGGTGGCGCCGCCGGCAGCCGAGGTGGGCGTCATCACCGTGGCGCTGCGAGACGTGCCGCTCATATTTGACTTCGTCGGCCAGACCCAGAGTTCGCAGCAGGTGGAGATACGCTCGCGGGTCAATGGCTTCCTGGAGAAGCGGGTCTATACGGAAGGCGCTTTGGTCAAGGCGGGCGAGACCCTGTTCCTGATGGATCCCAAGCCCTTCGAGGCCACGCTGAAGGCGGCCGAGGCCGAACTTGCGCAGCAGCAGGCGCGGCTGAACACCGCGCGCGCCGACCTGAACCGCGTGCGCCCGCTGGCGGCGCGCAATGCCCTCAGCCAGCGCGACCTGGATGACGCCACCGGCAAGGAGCAGGAGGCCGCAGCCGCGGTGGAGCAGGCGCGCGCCAATGTGATCAATGCCAAACTGAACCTGAGCTACACGACGATCAAGTCGCCGGTGGCGGGCCTGTCGAGCTTTGCCAAGCGGCAGGTGGGTTCCTATATCGATACCACCAACAGCCTGTTGACCTATGTCGCCAAGCTGAGTCCGATGTGGGTCAACTTCAGCCTGTCCGAGAACGAGGTGCTGTCGATCCGTTCGTCGGAGAAGTCGGGGGCCATCCGGTACCCGGCGCAGGAAGCCTTCGACATCGTCATCGTGCTGGCCGATGGGACCGAGTTTCCGCACCACGGCAAGATCGCTTTCGCCGACGCCTCGTTCAGCCAGGAAACCGGCACCTACCTGGTCCGCGCCGAGGTCGCCAATCCGCAGGGCACGCTGAGGCCGGGCCAGTTTGTGCGGGTCAAGGTGCATGGCGCGATGCGCACGCAGGCCATTGCCGTGCCGCAGGAAGCCATCGTGCAAGGCCCGCGCGGGCAGACGGTCTGGGTGATCGGCCCGGACAACAAGGCGCAGCAGCGCGTGGTCGACGTGGGCGAATGGACCGGCTCCAACTGGGTGGTGCGCTCGGGCCTGAAGGCCGGTGAACGCGTGGCGGTGAGCGGTCTGCTGCGCCTGATGCCGGGCGCGCCGGTCAAGGCCGTGCCGGCGACCGAGCTGGCCGCGCACGGCGCGGCCAGCGGTGTCCACCCCGCGGCTGGCGAGCCTCCTGCCGCTGCATCGGCCGCATCGGCTGCATCGGCTGCATCAGGAGCAGGCGCGCAGCAGGCAGCGGGCTCCACCGGGAGCAAGCCATGAAGCTTGCCCATTTCTTTATCGACCGGCCGATCTTCGCATCGGTGCTGTCCATCATCATCACGGTGGGCGGCCTGGTGGCCCTGACAAAGCTGCCGATCGCCCAGTTCCCGGATATCACGCCCCCGTCCATCACGGTCACGACCCGGTACCCGGGGGCCAGCGCCGAGGTGGTGGCGCAGAACGTGGCCGCGCCGATCGAACAGCAGGTGAACGGCGCGGATCGCATGATGTACATGAACTCGACGAGTTCCTCGACCGGCGACCTGACGCTGACCACCTATTTCGAGATCGGCACCGACCCCGAGCTCGCGCAGGTGGATGTGCAGAACCGCGTCAACCTGGCGCTGCCCACGCTGCCCGATGCCGTGACGGCACAGGGCGTCTCCGTGCAGAAGCGGTCGTCGGCGTTCATGATGGTGATTGCCATCTATTCGCCCGACAACAGCTACAACCAGACCTTCGTCGGCAACTACGCCAATATCTACGTGCTGGATGCGCTCAAGCGCATTCCGGGCGCCAACCAGTCGTCCATCTTCGGCAGCCCGGACTACGCCATGCGCATCTGGCTGCGGCCGGACCGCATGGCGTCGCTGGGCATCACCACCGAGGACGTCAAGAACGCGGTCGCCAACCAGAACCAGCAGTTCTCCGCGGGACGCATTGGCCAGTCGCCGACCACCGGGCCGGTGCAGCAGACCTTCCCGATCGCCACCAAGGGCCGCATGACCGAGCCGGCCGAATTCGACAACATGATCCTGCGCGCGCAGTCCGGCGACGCCGCGCTGGTGCGTCTGAAGGACATCGGCCGCGCCGAGCTCGGGTCCAAGGACTACTCGCTGCGCAGCCGCTACAACGGCAAGACCGCCACGCTGCTGGCGGTGTACCAGCAGCCGGGGGCCAATGCGCTGGATGTGGCCAAGCAGGTGCGGTCCACGCTGGTGGAGCTGAAGAAGAGCTTTCCGCCGGGGCTGGAGTACGAGGTCGCGCTCGACACCACCGAGTTCGTGCAGGAGTCGATCGACGAGGTGGTGCACACGCTGCGCGACGCGGTGATCCTGGTGATCCTGGTGGTGTTCCTGTTCCTGCAGAGCCTGCGCGCCACGCTGGTGCCGATCCTGGCCGTGCCCGTGTCGATCATCGGCGCCTTCGTTGGCATGAGCGCATTTGGCTTCTCGGTCAACATGCTGACCTTGTTCGGCATGGTGCTGGCCATCGGCATCGTGGTCGACGACGCGATCGTGGTGATCGAAAACGTCGAGCGGAACATGACGGAGTTCAACCTGCCGCCCAAGGAGGCGGCCAAGAAGGCGATGGACGAGGTCAGCGGCCCGGTGGTCGCGATCGTGCTGGTGCTGCTGGCGGTGTTCATCCCGGTGGCGTTCCTGTCGGGCATCACCGGACAGTTGTACAAGCAGTTCGCCATCACCATCGCGGTGTCGGTGGTGCTGTCCGGCGTGGTGGCACTGACGCTGTCGCCAGCGATGGCGGCGATCCTGCTCAAGCCCGGCCAGCACAAGAAGAACCGCTTCTTCACCTGGTTCAACAATTCCTTCGACCGGCTCATTGCCGGCTATGACAGGTCGCTGCAGATCGTGATCCGGCGCACGGTGATGTCGATCGCCATCATCCTGGCGATGGTGGCGGTCAGCGTGGTCATGTTCATGCGCATCCCGACCTCGTTCCTGCCAGTGGAGGACCAGGGCTATCTGTTCGGCGCGGTGGTCATGCCGGACGCGGCCAGCCTGGATCGCACCCAGACGCTGTCGAGCCGGGCCGAATCCTGGCTGTCCAAGCAGCCCGGCGTGTCATCGGTGGCCACGGTCGATGGCTACAGCCTGATCGACTCGCAGAACAAGGCCAATGCCGGCACGCTGTTCATCACGCTCAAGGGCTTCCATGAACGTGGCGCGGGCGAGTCCGCCGCCGACCTGATCCAGAAGTCGATGCGGGAATTCTCGCGCTACCAGGACGGCGTCGTGATCCCGCTGAATCCACCTTCGATCCCGGGCCTGGGCACCACCGGCGGCTTCGAGTTCTGGCTGCAGAGCACCGCGGACGGGACTTACCAGCAGCTGGAGCAGAAGGTCCACGAGTTCATCGCCAAGGCCCGCCAGCGGCCGGAGCTGACCGGCGTGAACTCCACCATCAATTCGCGCTCGCGCCAGTTCCTGGTCGAAGTCGACCGGGAGCGCTCCGAGACCCAGGGCGTGCCGGTCGAGAACGTCTATTCGGCGCTGCAGACTATGTTCGGCTCGCTCTACGTGAGCCAGTTCCCGAAGAACAGCCGCTTGTTCCAGGTGATCCTGCAGGCCGAGCCCGAGTTCCGCTCGCGCCCGGAAGACCTCGACAAGGTCTACGTGCGCAACCATAACGGCGACATGGTGCCGATCAAGGCGGTGACCTCCACCAAGTATGTGCCGGGGGCGGACATCGTCACACGCTTCAACAACTTCCCGGCCGCCAAGGTCATGGGCGACGCCGCGCCGGGCTACAGCTCGGGGCAGGCCATCTCGGCCATGGAGGAGGTGGCGCAAGAGGTGCTGGGGGCGGGCTACGCCTATGCCTGGAGCGGCCAGGCTTATGAAGAAAAGACCGCCGGCTCCACCGCGGTCTACGTCTTCGCCTTTGCCTTGCTGATGGTGTTCCTGATCCTGGCGGCGCAGTACGAGAAGTGGTCGCTGCCGCTCGGCGTGCTGCTGGCCGTGCCGTTCGCGCTGTTCGGCGCGCTGCTCGGCATCCTGATGCGCGGCATGGAGAACGACGTCTACTTCCAGATCGGCCTGACCGTGCTGATTGCGCTGGCGGCGAAGAACGCGATCCTGATCTTCGAGTTCGCGGTGGAAATGCGCGAGAAGGAAGGGCTCAGCGCCTACGATGCTGCCATCCACGCGTCCAAGCTGCGGCTGCGGCCGATCATCATGACCTCGCTGGCCTTTATCCTGGGCTGCGTGCCGCTGGCCATCGCCAGCGGCGCCTCGGCGGCCAGCCGGCAATCGCTCGGCACGGGCGTGATCGGCGGCATGCTCGGGGCGACGGTGATCGCGCTGTTCTTTATCCCGATGTTCTTCTGGGGCCTGGAGCGCATGTCCGAAGGCAAGCCCAAAAAGGCCGCCAAGGCCGGCGATGCGCCGCAGCCACCTACCACTCCACCCACCGCGCCGTCTGCCGGAGAAACGCTATGAGACCGCGCGCGTGGATGCTGGCGGCCAGCGCGGCGGCAGCGCTGGGCGGCTGTGCCATCGGCCCCAACTATCAGCGCCCGGAAACCCCGGAGGTGGCGCAGTACCGCCTCGACACCGGCGCGCTGGCGATCGCCGCCGACAGCGACTGGTGGAACCAGTTCAACGATCCGGTGCTGAATGCGCTGGTGGATGCGGCGCTGGCCGGCAACTACGATATCCGCATCGCTGCCGCGCGCATCGACGAATTCCGTGGCCAGCTGATGGTGGCGCGCGCCGGCTTTTTCCCGCAGCTCAATCTTTCCGCGTTGGCCGCGCGCCAGAGCATCGGCAGCCTGAACAGCACGCAGTTCGGCAGTGGCACCGGCAACACCTACCAGCTGCTGGCCAACGCCAACTGGGAAATCGACCTGTGGGGCCGCATCCGCCGGCAGGCCGAGGCGGCCGAGGCCAGCCTGTGGAATGCCGAGTACGCGCGCCGCGGCGTGGTGCTGGCGCTGGCGGCTTCCGTGGTGCAGGGGTATGCCACGCTGCGCGGGCTCGATGCGCAGCTCGACGTCGCGCAGCAGACGCTGGCGTCGCGCGCGAGTGGCCTGGATATCTTCCGCCAGCGCTACGAAGGCGGCGTGATTTCGCAGCTTGAACTGGCGCAGGCCGAGAATGACTACTACGTGGCCGAGGGCTCGATCCCGCCGCTGCGTGCCAGCATTGCGCAGACCGAGAACGCGCTGTCGGTGCTGCTGGGCCGGCCGCCGGGCCCGATCGAGCGTGGCAAGCCGATCAACGAGCTGCAGGCGCCGCCGGTCGGGGCCGACCTGCCGGCCGCCTTGCTTTCGCGCCGGCCCGATGTGCTGCAGGCCGAGCAGATCGCCATCGCCGCCAATGCGCAGCTGGGCGCGGCGCAGGCGCTTTACCTGCCAGCGGTCAACCTGAGCGGCCTGTTCGGCGCCGTGGCGGCGTCGCCGGGCGCGTTGTGGGACAGCGCGTCGCGGGTATGGGCGATCGGCGCGGGGCTGACCCAGCCGATCTTCCAGGGCGGCGCCATCCGCGGGCAGGTGCAGACCGCGTCCGCGCAGCGCAGCCAAGCCATGTTTGCTTACCAGGGCACGGTGCTCGCAGCGCTGGCGGATGTGAACAGCGCGCTGGCCAATGGCGTCGAGACCCGCACGCGGCTGGGCAGCCTGCGCCGGCAGGAGCAGAGCCTGTTTATCTATGCCGACCAGGCATTTGCCCGGTATGAGGGCGGGTATTCGAGCTACCTGGAGGTCACCAATGCGCGCGAGAAGCTGTTCGATGCGCAACTGGCGGCGATCCAGGGCCAGGTCGAGGTGCTTACCAGCACGGCGGCGCTGTACAAGTCGCTGGGCGGCGGCTGGCCGTCGGTGCCGCAGGCCGTGCGCGAGGCGGGGATGCAGGGGGATGCGAAGGTGTTGGCGAGGTGAAAACCAGAGCCGAAGCCGACGGTTTTGGGTGCTCCCAAGCCGCCCGAGCTAGCCCAGGCAAGGTGTTCTCCCTCTCCCCTCAGGCCCCTCAGGGGAGAGGGTTGGGGAGAGGGGTGGTCTAGCCAGGCACCACCCCAGGCAAGGCCTTCGGTTTTAACCCACGGGACGTCAGCTTTTGACAGTCCCGCCCTCTCCCCCGGCCCCTCTCGCAGGCGGGAGAGGGGAGCAAAGCGGTGGTATGCGCAAGGCATCGCTACCGCGCCGACCACTCCCCCTGCCTGACGCCCAGTGCCGTCACCACGCCATAGGCGGTAATGCCCAGCGCGACCCCCAGGAAATGCCCGTCCAGCCCCATCCCGAACACATTGGCCAGCACCCAGCCTCCGCCGGCGGCCAGCGCGATCCGGCACAGCCCCGCCGCAACCGGCCAGCGCATGCGCCCGGCACCCATCGAGGCAAAGTACAGTGCCATGCCCAGCCCGAAGCCGCCAAACGCCGGCCCCACCCATGACAGCGCGCGCGCGGCAATGGCGATCACCTCGGCATCGCTGCTGAACAGGCTGGCAAATTGCATTGGCGCAAGCCCCACCGCTGCGCCCGCCGTCCCCGCGATCAGCAACGCGAGGAAGGCACCCACCCAGGCGGTGCGGCGCGCCGTATGCCAGTCGCCGGCACCGACCGCACGCCCGACCAGTGCCGTCAGCGCCGAGCCCACGCCGAACGCGAGCGGAATCATCAGGAATTCCAGCCGCGCCGAGATCCCGTAGGCGGCCACCGCCGCGGTGCCATGGTGGCGCAGTTGCGCGGTGACGAGGATGGTGGTCAGGTTGGCCACCGAAGCCAGCGCGCACGCCACCAGCCCCACCGACAGGATGCGCGAGAACAGCGCCCACGATGGCCGCACCCGCAACACCGGCACGAAACCCGCGCCGCCGCGCGCGACCACGATCGCCATCGCCAGCGCCGCTGCCCACGAGACCGCCGCCAGCGCCGCGCCGATGCCGGCCAGCCCCATCCCGGCGGGTTCGGCCAGCAGCCACGCCAGCACCGGGAAGGCCACCCACATCAGCGCCAGCACACGCGCCGCCAGCGCATGGCGGCCGCCGCCGCGCAGCACCGAGGCCAGCGTATTGGCCAGCCATGCCGGGATCGCCCCCGCGCCGAACAGCCAGATCGCATAGGTGGCAGCGGCTTCGGCGGCGGTGGCGCCGGCCACGGCACCGAGCACGCCGCGCGGAAAGCCGGCCAGCACTACGGCAAAGGCCAGCCCCGCCGTGACCGCAATCAGCAGCGCATGCATCACCAGCTCCGAAGCTTCGTCGCGCTTGTTGGCGCCCAGCGCCCGCGCGATCGCCGCGACCACGCCGCCGCCCATGGCGCCGGTCGACATCTGTTGCAGCAGCAGCGCAAACGGCAGCACCACCGCCCAGCCGGCCAGCGCAGCGGTGCCCTGGCGCGCGGCCAGCCAGGTTTCGATCAGCTGGCCCACGGCCTGCAGCACCGCGATCAGCGCGGTCGGGCCAGCCAGGCGGCCGATGCGCCGGGCGAGTTCGGTGGCGGGGACGGTCTCGGTGGGGACAGTGCCGGCAGGCAAGGCACGGGTTTCACTCATGGCCGTGCTCCGCGTCGTGGCCGATGGTCTCGGGTTCGCCGAAGCGGCGCCGCAGGAAGCGGCCGGCGCCCGGGCCGGGCAGCACGCGCACGTCGTCCAGCGTGATCGGCGTACCGTCCGCGCGTGCCAGCTCCGGCTCGGCGATTTCCTCGCCGGTGCGACGGTCCTGCAGCAGCGTCAGCGGACCTTTTTCATCGGTCATCCAGCGGTCGGCCCAGGCCTTGAGCGCTACATAGGCGGGGAAGAAGTCACGGCCCTTGTCGGTCAGCTGGTAGACGTGGCGGCCACCACCGTCTGGCGTGACGCGGGCCAGCAGGCCATGCGACACGAGCGTCTTGAGCCGGGCGCTGAGGATGTTGGGGGCGATGCCCAGGTTGCGTTCGAACTCGTCGAAGCGCGTGCTGCCGTAGAAGGCCTCGCGCAGCACCAGGATGGCCCAGCGCTCGCCCAGCACCGCCATGGAGCGGGCGACCGGGCAGGGCATCGAAGTGAAATCGGTTGGGGTGGGCATGGCGGGTTCGGCCTTACTTTCAATTTGCAAGTGTTCTGAAGCATAGCTTGCAGAATGAAAGTTCGTTCACCAGTTAGCCGGGACCTCGCGCAATTTCGTTCGATCATCGGCCATTCCGCTCCCGGCGTGGGGCCGGCTGCACGTCTAGGTCGGCCTTCAGGGGGCGGCGAAGACTTCGAGCTTGCCCAGTTCGTCGCGCATGAATTCGATCAGCGCCCGCGTTGCCATCGACGGATGGAGGTTGGGCGTGGTGATGATGAAGAGCCGGTTGCCCAGGCCCTCAGGGCGCCAGTCCGGCAGTACCGGCACCAGTTCGCCAGCGCGCACTTCTTCCCACCCGATATAGGCCGGCAGCAGGCCGATGCCATGCCCCTCCCGCACCGCGCGTGCCAGGAACAGGAAGTGCTCGGATTGCAGCGTCGGCGTCAGCGCCACGTCGACGCGCTGGCCTTCGCGGTACAGCGACAGCGCGAACTGGCGCGGCGTATAGGGCGGGCAAAGGAAGCTGCAACCGGCCAGGTCCGGCGGCGCCCGGACCGGCGGGATGGTCGCGAGGTACTCTGGCGATGCGTACAGTTGCCAGCGTATGTCGCAGATTTCCCGTGCCACGTGGTCCAGCGGCGGGGTTGAAGTGACCTTCAGCGCCACATCGATCTCGGCCGCGATCAGGTCGTTGACCCGGTTGGCAAAGAACACCCGCAGGGTGATCCCGGGATGCAGCTTGGCGAACCGCAGCAGCAATGGCGCGATATAGGCGTCACCCAGCCCGGTCGGCACGCTCACGCGCACATGGCCGCGCAATGTCTTGCCCAGGCTGTCGATCTCCGCCTGCGCCGAAGTCACCTCCTGCAGGATGCGTACGCCGTGCTGGTACAGCGCATGGCCGGGCTCGGTCAGCTCCAGCCGCCGTGTGGTCCGGCGCAGCAACTGGGCGCCGGCCTGGTGCTCCAGCTCGCGCAACTGGCGGCTGACCTGCGAACGCGTGACGCCGCGCCGCCGGCCCGCTTCGGCAAGATTGCCGGCATCGACGATGTCGACGAAGGCCTGGATCAGGTTGAGGTCCATCCGGGATTGCCTGTGGGATTGTCGAGTCTGGCGCAACATTGTGATTCCGCTGCGCGTGATTGTCGATGCAGGGCCGCGCCGATACAGTGGCAAGCTGTCAGTCAGCTCAGCGAGAAAGGGAGACAACGGATGGCCACGGACCTCTGGTTTGAAGACATGCACCGCACCGCCGACGAACTGGTGGCGCGCGGCGCGCAACTCGCCGGCGGCCTGCGCCGGCTGGGCGTTCAGCAGGGCGACGTGGTCGCGGTGCTGCTGCGCAACGATCCCGCCTACGCCGACGTGGTCAACGCGTGCCGCACCGCCGGCTGCTACTACTGCCCGATCAACTGGCACTTCACCGCCGAGGAAGTGCGCTTCCTGCTGGCCGACAGCGGCGCCAAGGTGCTGCTGGTCCAGTCCGACCTGCTGCCCGCGGTGCGTGACGCGGTGCCCGCGGGCATGACCGTACTGTCGGTCGGCGGCAGCGCCGAGGGCGCGATCGAATATGAAGGCTGGCTGGCGCAGCAGCCCGCTTACGATGGTCCGCGCGTGGCACCGCGCGGCCATATGGCCTACACCTCAGGCACCACCGGCCGGCCCAAGGGCGTGATACGCGCTCCGGTCCCGCTGGACCAGCTGGAAGCGCAGCAGGAGCGCGCGCGCTCGCTGGTGCGGCAGACCTACGGCCTCGAGCCGGGCTGCCGCGCGCTGATGTCGGCGCCGCTGTACCACAGCGCGCCAAGCTCGTTTATCCAGAACGCGCTGCAGATGGCCGAGCGCCTGGTGATCACACCGCGCTTCGATGCCGAGCAGGTGCTGGCGCTGGTCGAAAAGCATCGCATCGACGTGATCTACCTGGTGCCGATCATGTACGTGCGCCTGCTCAAGCTGCCGCCCGAGGTGCGCGCGAAGTACGACCTGTCGTCGCTGCGCTTCGTGGCCTCGACCGGATCGCCGTGCGCGCCGGAGGTCAAGCGCGCCATGCTCGACTGGTTCGGCCCGATCATCCACGAGACCTATGCCTCCAGCGAGGCCGGCATGATCACCGTGGCCACGCCGGCAGACGCCGCCGCGCGCCCCGGCACCGCCGGCCGCCCGGTCGATGACGCGCAACTGCGCATCCTGGATGAAGACGGCCGCGAGTGCGCGCCGGGCGAGATCGGCCTGGTCTACGTGCGCCAGCCCGCTTATCCCGACTTCAGCTACCGCAACAACGACGCCGCGCGCCGCGCGATCGACCGCGGCGGACTGGTAACGCTGGGCGACATGGGCTACGTCGATGCCGACGGCTACCTGTTTATCTGCGACCGCGCCTCGGACATGGTGATCTCCGGCGGTGTCAACATCTACCCGGCCGAGATCGAGCACGAACTGGTGCGCTATCCCGGCGTGGCCGACTGCGTGGTGTTCGGCGTGCCCGACGACGAGTACGGCGAGCGCCTGCTCGGCATGGTGCAGCCGATGCCCGGCGTGGAAATCCGCGAAGCCGAGGTGATCGAATGGCTGCGCCAGCGGCTGTCGGGCTTCAAGGTGCCGCGCAGCATCGTGATCGAGCCGCAGCTGCCGCGCGACGAGACCGGCAAGCTCGCCAAGCGCCGGCTGCGTGACCGATACTGGGAAGGCCGCCAGCGGCGCGTCTGAGTCCACCGGGCAGCGCGGCAATACAGAGATAACCACACGAGGAGACGCGATGCACAAGGACAAAAGAGGACGGCGGGCCTGGCTCGCCGCGATGGCAGCCGGCGCCGGATGCGCGCTGGCATTGTGGGGCGGCGCCGCGCTGGCCGCCTATCCGGACCGGCCGCTCAAGCTGGTGGTGCCGTACACGCCGGGCGGCTCGACCGACCAGTTCGGGCGCGCGCTGGCCGACGGCATGTCGCGCCAGCTTGGCCAGACCGTGGTGGTGGAAAACCGCCCCGGCGCCGCCACCATGATCGGCACCAACAGCGTGGCCCGTGCGCCCGCCGACGGCTACACCATGGTGCTGGCCACCAACGGCAGCATGGTGCTGAACCCGATGCTGTACAAGAAGATCACCTACGATCCGCCCAAGGACTTCAAGATCTTCACGATTGGCGCGGAGGCGCCGCTGGTGGTGGTGACCAACACCCAGGTGCCGGCCAACAACATCAAGGAGTTCGCGGCCTACGCCAAGACCTCAGGCGGCAAGCTCAACTATGCATCGGTGGGGCTGGGCAATGCGCTGCAGCTTGCCACCGAGATGCTCAAGACCGAGCTGGGCATCAACGTCACGCACGTGCCATACAACGGCAGCGCGCCTGCGCTGGCGGCGCTGCTGGCCAATGATGTGCAGCTGATGGTCGATGTGGTCAGCACCTCGCTGCCGCATATCAAGGCTGGCAAGCTCAAGGCGCTGGCGGTGACCGGCCGCACCCGGCTGGAGGTGCTGCCCAACGTGCCGACGGTGGCTGAGAGCGGCTATCCCAATTTCCAGGCGGCGACGTGGTTCGGGCTGGCGGTGCCGGCGCAGACGCCGCCTGATGCTGTCGCCAGGCTGCAGGCCGCCGCTGCGCACGTGCTGAAGGACCCGCAGTTCCGCGCGACCTTCAGCGCGCTCGGGCTGATCGTGCAGCCGCCGCGCACGCAGGCGGAGATCGACCGGTATATCGAGGCGGACCGCGAGCATTGGGGGAAGGTGATCCGGGCGAATAATATTTCGCTGGATTGAATACGCTGGCTTTCAGAAGGTTTGCTCCCCTCTCCTGCTTGCGGGAGAGGGGCCGGGGGAGAGGGAGGGCGCATGGCAAGCACGATGCCGCTCCACTTCGTTGACACGCTGGCCCTCTCCCCCAACCCCTCTCCCACTTCGCGGGAGAGCGGAGCGCTCATGCCACCGCCCACCCTTGGCCCACGCCGCAACGTTGGGCGTATAGTTCATCGCTGATGCCGGCCGCGCCAGCAACGCCCGCGCCGGATGGCCCAGCAACGCCCCAGTGTCATGACCGAGCGCGAGCCCACCGATCCCAAAGATCCCGATTCCGCCGATCCGTCGTCCACGGAGCCGGCGCAGCGGCCGGGCGCCCCGGCCCGGCCTGACCCTGCCGCGCCGCCCCCCGATCCCCGCCTCATCAATGAACTCAGCCGCCGCGCCCGCGTCGCCGCGCGGCGCAAGTCGCGCCAGGCCGGCCGCATATCGCGCACCACGCTGCGCTACACGGTGTTCATGTTCGGTGCCGGCTGCGTCGGCTTGTTCTCGCTGGTGTTCGCGTGGATCGCCGAGGTGGCGCTGCGCTGGAACCACCATCTGACCCAGGCCACGCCGTGGCTGGCTTTCGTGATGCTGCCGTTCGGCCTGGCCGCGTTGCGCTGGCTGACCATCCGCCTGGCGCCGCAGGCTCGCGGCAGCGGCATCCCGCAGGTGATCGCGGCGGTCACGCTGCCCCCGAATGGCCCGGCGCAGACGCTGCTGGTGTCATTGCGGCAATCGATGTGGAAGGTGTTGCTGACCACGCTGGCGTTGCTGGCCGGCGCCTCGGTGGGCCGCGAGGGGCCATCGGTGCAGGTCGGCGCCGCCGGCATGCTGGCGTGGGGCCGCTGGTGCCAGGAGAAGCTGCGCTTTCGCATCGGCTTCCATCCCAATGCGCTGATCGCCGCGGGCGCGGCTGGCGGGCTGGCGGCCGCATTCAATACGCCGCTGGCCGGCGTGGTCTTCGCCATCGAGGAACTGGGGCGCGGCACCGCGGTGCGCTGGGACCGGCTGGTGCTGTCGGGCGTGCTGACCGCGGGCTTCCTGTCGCTGGCGGTACTGGGCAACAACCCGTATTTCGTGGTCAAGGTGCCGATGCTGGTGTTGAGCAACGCGTGGGGCCCGGTGCTGGTGTGCGCGCTGCTCAATGGCGTGCTGGGCGGCTTCTTCGCCAAGGCGCTGGCGGGCGGCGTGCCCGGGCTGCTGCCCGCACGCTGGGGTGACTGGGCGACGCAGCATCCGGTGTGGGTCGCGTTCGGCTGCGGACTGGTGGTGGCCGTCCTCGGCGTGGCGACCGCTGGCGCCACCTTCGGCACCGGCTACGAGCAGGCCGCGGCGCTGATCAACGGCGAATCGCATGCCACGCTGTGGTTTGGCATCGCCAAGCTGGTGGCGACGGTGGCGTCGTACTTTGCTGGCATCCCGGGCGGGATCTTCACCCCGGCGCTGGCCATCGGCGCGGGCATCGGCCAGAACGTGGCGCAGTTCGTCACCGGCATGGCCGAACCGCGCGTGCTGGCGCTGGTGTCGATGGCGGCGTTCCTGGCCGCGGCCACGCAGGCGCCGATCACCGCCAGTGTGATCGTGATGGAGATGACGCGCACGCAGGACCTGACCGTGTACCTGCTTGCGGCATCGCTGCTGGCCTCGTTTATCTCGCGGCAGTTCTCGCCGCATCCGTTCTACCACCAGGCCGGCCACGCGTTCCGGCGCGAAGCGCTGGCACTGGTGCGCAAGGCGCCGGCTTGACGGGGCGGCATCCTGGCGCCGCAGCCTGTCGCCGCATTATCGCCGCATGTGCAGGAGCCGCCGGGGCGATCGGTTAAGCTAGCGCTCGCCCCGATCCGCAGGCATCCGGTGGCTTACGGGTGGCTTGCGCGGCACCCATGCCACCGGCCCCGTTGTCATGCGTGACTGGCGCCGCACCCGCACCCGAGGAACATCCCGGCCGGGGCGCGCTCCAACCCGGAGCCGTTTTCCAGGAGTCTGATTTGAAATTTTCCGTTGCCGGGCTGGCGCTTGCCGGCCTGCTGGGCGCCGCCGGCGCCATTGCCGCTCCCGCCGCCAAGCCCGCTGCCGCGCCTGCAGAACCCAAGGCCGCCAAGGCAGCCAACAGCACCGAGAACAGCGCACTGTCGCCGCTGCTGGGCATGCTCGAGATCGGCAACCCGCTGCCCGCGCTGCCCGATTGCGCCGACAAGCGCTCGCCCGACGGCCGCGACGTGACCGCCTTCTGCGTGGAGCTGAAGGGCGACGGCCTGATGCGCCAGGTGGGCGTGCCGCGCGACAAGCGCCCGGGCTTCATGGACGGCCAGCACGTGCTGGCCTTTGTCGACCGCAATGCGCTGGTCGGCCTGGTAGTGCCGACCGCCGGCGCCAATTCGCAGCAGGCCGCCGTCGACAGCCTCAACTTGCTGTATGGCAAGCCGTTCCGCCAGGAACAGGAAGAGATGCGCGACAAGGCCGGCAAGACCGTCAAGACGATCCATGCCGGCTGGATGAAGCGGCCGCTGACCGTTGAGCTGTACGCGATGCCGGAAGACCCCGCCACCGGCACCATCGAGATGCTGCTGCCGCAGGCGCGCGAGCTGATGGCCGAAAAGGATGCCGAGGTGGCCGGCAAGCTGAACCCCGCGTCGGCGCCGGCGGCGAAGGGCAAGGCTGATAAGTCTGAAAAGCCTGAAAAGACCGAAAAGGCGGCCGCCAAGCCGCCTGCCAAGCCGGTCAATCCCGGCAGCTGGTAAGCCAGGCGAGGCTGTGACCGTCTCTGGCCGTCACAGCCCTTCCATCACCTTGTCCAGCCCCCGCACCACGCCGCGCACGGTGTGGACCTTGCGGATCGCCAGCAGCGCGCCGGCGACATAGGGCTTGGAGCCGTCGCCGGCCTCGTGCTTGAGGTGCAGGCGCTGGCCGTCGGCGCCGAAGATCACCTCCACGCCGAGCTGGTAGCCCGGCAGCCGCACCGCATGCACTTGCGTGCCCGACATGGTGGCGCCGCGGGTTTCCTTCGGGCCGTTGACCTGGTCCACCGGCACCGCCTGCGCGGCGGTCTTGACCTGGCCGAGCCGGTATGCCAGCTCGCGGACCGTGCCGGACGGCACATCAACCTTGCCGGCCTTGGCGTAGTCGATGATCTCCCAATGTTCCAGGTGGCGCGCCGCCATCTCGGCGAACTTCTGCAGCAGCACCACGGTGATGGCGAAATTGCCGCAAGCCAGCACGCCGCGCTCGGCCTTGCGCGCGGCCGCGTCGATCTCGGCGTAGTCCTCGTTGGTCAGCCCCGAGGTGCCCACCACCACGTGCGCGCCATGCGCCAGCGCCTGAAGGATGTTGTGCTTGGCGACGGCTGGCTTGGTGTACTCGACATAGACGTCATAGGGTGTCTGCCCCAGCGCGTCGATGCTGGCGGCGGCCACGCCCGGCGTATCGGCATGGCCGGTCAGTTGCGCCAGCGGCTGGCCGGCGGCGCCGCGCGACAGGCCTGCCACCAGTGCCATGTCGGGGGCATGCGCCACGCCGCGCGCCAGTTCACCGCCGGCCCAGCCGGTCACGCCGCCCACGGCGACACGGATCGTATTGCTCATTGGATATCTCCGCTTTGGCTTGTTCGGTCTGCGAGCATACCGCGTCAGCCGGCAGCGCGCCGGCGGTCGAGCTTGCGCGCCAGCACGATCGAGGTGGTGGTGTGGTTGACGCCGTCGAGCATGCCGATCTCGTCCAGCAACCGGTCGAGCCGGTCGTGCGTGTCGCAGCGGATCGCTACCAGGTAATCGACCGGCCCGCTGACCGAGTTGACCTCTTCGATCTCGGGCAGCCGCTGCAGCGCGCGCAGGATCGCCGGCGCGGCCTTGGGCTGCACTGACAGGCCGCAGTAGGCCAGGATCACGTTGTCTTCCATCTTCTGCCCCAGGCGCACGCCATAGCCGGCGATCACGCCGCTGCGCTCCAGCCGGGCAATACGGGCGACCACGGTGGTGCGGGCGATCCCGAGCTGCCGGGCGAGGTTGGCGGCACTTTCGCGCGCGTTGGCCTGCAGCAACGACAGCAGGTGGCGGTCGGTCACGTCGAGTTCGGTCATAACGTCAGGCAGGTTCGTCGTTTCGTTCGATTATGGCGGGTTTTCGTCGTTCTTGTGCCTTCATTCCGTCGCGGCCGATATCCATACTCCAGTCACGGGACAACCTTTCTTGTGGACGGAGACACCATGCAACCCTCGAACCTGGGCCGGCAGGCCCCGCCAGACCTGCCCAAGGCAAACCGCCCGCTGCATGTGGCGGTGCTGGGCGCGGGCAAGATCGGGCGCACCATTGCCGCGATGCTGCATGACAGCGGCGACTACCGCGTCAGCGTGGTCGACCACGACGCGCGCCGCCTCGACGGCCTGCCGCGCGGCGTGCTGGCGCGCGCCGGCGATCCCACCGAGCCGGGCACCTGCGCCGCGCTGCTGGCCGGCGCCGACGCGGTGCTCAATGCGCTGCCGTTCCACGCCGCCATCGCCGTGGCTTCGGTCGCGGCCCGCCTGGGCGTGCATTACTTCGACCTGACCGAGGACGTGGCCGCTACCCACGCCATCCGCCAGCTGGCGCAGAACGCGCGCTCGGTACTGATGCCGCAGTGCGGGCTGGCGCCGGGCTTTATCGGCGTGGTCGGGCATGACCTGGCGCGGCGCTTCCTGCGTGGCGGAGGCGAGCTGCTGGACCTGCAGATGCGGGTCGGCGCGCTGCCGCGCTATCCCAGCAACGCGCTCAAGTACAACCTGACCTGGAGCACCGAGGGACTGATCAACGAGTACTGCAACCCGTGCGAAGCCATCGTCGACGGCCGCCGCGTGGAACTGCCGGCGCTGGAAGGGCTGGAGAGCTTCGCGCTGGACGGTATCGAGTACGAAGCCTTTAATACATCTGGCGGCCTCGGCACGCTGCCCGAGACGCTGGCCGGGCGTGCGCGCCACGTCGACTACAAGTCCATCCGCTATCCCGGCCATTGCGCGCTGATGAAACTGCTGCTCAACGACCTGCGCCTGCGCGAGCGGCGCGACTGGCTGCGCGATATCTTCGACCGCGCCATCCCGGTGACCGAGCAGGACGTGGTGATCGTGTTCGCCACGGCCACCGGCTACCCCGCCGGCGGCGAGCGCGGGCGCGGGCCGCTGACGCAGGCATCGTTCTCGACGCGCATCGGCGGGGTCGATGGCAAGGGCGGGCATGTCAACGCGATCCAGCTGACCACCGCGGCGGGCATCTGCACCGCGCTGGACATGGTGGCCACCGGCGCGCTGCCGCAGGCTGGCTTCGTGCGCCAGGAGGCGATGCCGCTCGACGCCTTCCTCAACAACCGCTTCGGCCGCCACTACACGCAGCATCCGCTGCAGGAGACCCTCGTATGAAAGCGCAAGAGTTTGCTGCCTGCTGGGATTCGCTGGGGCTGCCGCGTCCCTGGCAGGACGGCACGCCGGCCGGCACGGTGACGGTGCGCTCGCCGGTGGACGGCGAGGCCATCGGCCATGTGCCTGCCTGCACGCCGGCGCAGGCCGACGCGCTGGTTGCACGCGCGCACGCGGCGCAGAGCACCTGGGCGCTGCAGCCGGCACCGGCGCGCGGCGAGATCGTGCGGCGCTACGGCGAAGTGCTGCGCGAGCACAAGCCCGCGCTCGGCCGGCTGGTGTCGCTGGAAACCGGCAAGATCCTGCAGGAAGGGCTGGGCGAGGTGCAGGAGATGATCGATATCTGCGACTTCGCCGTGGGCCTGTCGCGCCAGCTGCACGGCCTGACCATCGCCTCCGAGCGCCCGCAACACGCGATGCGCGAGACCTGGCACCCGTACGGCCTGTGCGGCGTGATCTCGGCCTTCAATTTCCCGGTGGCGGTGTGGGCGTGGAACGCGGCGCTGGCGCTGGTGTGCGGCAACGGCGTGCTGTGGAAGCCGTCGGAGAAGGCGTCGCTGTGCGCGCTCGCCGCGCACGGGCTGCTTGAGCGCGTGCTGGCCGCGGCCGCGCCGCAGCATGCCGGCATCACCGCGGTCATGCCGGGCGGGCGCATGCTCGGCAACCACCTGGTGCAACACCCGGCGGTGCGGCTGGTCAGCGCGACCGGCTCGACCCGCATGGGCCGCGAGGTCGGCATCGCCTGCGCCGGGCAGTTCAAGCGCAGCATCCTGGAGCTGGGCGGCAACAACGCGGCCATCGTCGCGCCTTCGGCCGATATCGAGCTGGCGGTGCGGGCCATTACCTTCGCCGCGGCGGGCACGGCGGGCCAGCGCTGCACCACGCTGCGCCGCTGCTTCGTCCATGCCGACCTGATGGATACCATGGCCAGCCGGCTGGTCACGGTGTTCGACCGGTTGCCGGTCGGCGACCCGCTTGACGATGGCACGCTGATCGGACCGCTGATCGACAACGCCGCGGGCGATGCCATGGCCAACGCGCTCGCCGCGTGCCGCGCGCAAGGCAATATCGTCACCGGCGGCGAACGGCTGCTGGCCGAGCGCTTCCCGCACGCCTGCTACGTGCGGCCGGCGCTGGTGATGACCGACGTGCAGCACGACACCATGCTGACCGAGACCTTCGCGCCGATCCTGTACCTGATGCCGTACACCAGCTTCGACGAAGCGATCGCGCTGAACAATGCCGCCGCGCACGGGCTGTCGTCGTGCATCTTCACCGAGTCGATGCGCGAGGCCGAGCGCTTCCTGTCATCGGCGGGCAGCGACTGCGGCATCGCCAACGTCAATATCGGCACCAGCGGCGCCGAGATCGGCGGCGCCTTTGGCGGCGAGAAGGCGACCGGCGGCGGGCGCGAGTCGGGATCGGATGCGTGGAAGGGGTATATGCGCCGGGCGACCAACACCATCAACTACGGCGACTCGTTGCCGCTGGCGCAGGGGATAAAGTTCGAGATCTGAGAGGGGGATGGCACCGGCGCCGTAGGGAACGGTAACAAGCCTTACACGCCTTTGACGCCGTATTACGCAAGCTGCCCGTATAACGTCAGCAGGGCAGGCACATGCCCGCTTCCGGCCGCGAGGTCCCCTAGGAACACACCATGAAACTGCTGACGATTGGAATGGCTGCCGCGGCGGCCTCGGTCACCCTGCTGGGCGGCTGCGCCGTCTATCCCACCCCCGCTGGCCCCGCCCTGGGACCCGCGCCGGTCTATGTAGCCCCCGCGCCGGTCGTGGTCGCGCCGCGGCCGTACTACTACGGCGGCTACGGCTACTACGGCCGTGGCTATCGTCGCTGGTAATGACAACGGTAAGGCCGCGATTGCCGGAGGTTGCGGCAAAGTAGACAGGATTGAAGCAACGGCGGGGAGCCCGGCAGCAGCGTTCAGTTGCCGCTCGCCGCGTCACCGGGCCGGGCGTTGAGCCCGCCCCAGCTGGGCGTGAGCGTCTGGCCGATCTCAGGCAGGTCGACCAGGTCCAGCACCCGGCCGACGGTATGGTCCACCAGCTCGGCAATGCTTTGCGGCTTCTGGTAGAAGCCCGGCACCGGCGGGAACACGATCCCGCCCATTTCCGTCACCGCCGTCATATTGCGCAGGTGCGCAAGGTTCAGCGGCGTTTCCCGCACCATCAAGACCAGCTTGCGCCGCTCTTTCAGCGTGACGTCGGCGGCGCGCGTGATCAGGTTATCGGACAGGCCATGCGCAATCGCTGCGAGCGTGCGCATGGAGCAGGGCGCCACCACCATCGCGTGCGCGCGGAACGAGCCGCTGGCAATGGTGGCGCCGATGTCGCGCACGTTGTGCACGACGTGCGCCAGCGCTTCCACCTCGGCACGGCCTATGTCCAGCTCGTGCTGCAGGTTCATCACGCCGGCCGGCGAGATCAGCAGGTGGGTTTCCACACCGGGCGCCGCGCGCAGCACCTGCAGCAGGCGTACGCCGTAGATGGCGCCGGTGGCGCCCGTGATCGCGACAATCAGCCGCCGCGGCGGTACGGTCCCCGCCGTTGCCGGCGGGGCGGCGCTCACGGGCATGGCGGGCTCAGCCCTTCAGCAGGGTTTGCAGTTCGCCGTTCTGGTACATCTCCATCATGATGTCCGAGCCGCCGACGAACTCGCCGTTCACGTAGAGCTGCGGGATGGTCGGCCAGTTGGCGTATTCCTTGATGCCCTGGCGGATGCCGTCGTCGTCCAGCACGTTGACCGTGGTCGGCGCGTCGACGCCGCAGGCCTTCAGGATCTGGATGGCGCGGCCCGAGAAGCCGCACATCGGGAACTGCGCGGTGCCCTTCATGAACAGGACTACCGGGTTGCCCTTGACGATCTGGTCGATCTTTTGCTGCACGTCGCTCATGGTCTGCTTTTCGGTTGGGTGGCGCCGCCGAACTGGCGCCGCCTGGGAGAAGGGATGCCGCGCGGCCAGGCGCACGGCGGGAATCTGCCAGCGATTTTACCGGAATCGCCGGCGGGCTTCAGGGTTGCGCTCCGGACCGGCGTCCGCCGGTGCAGCGTTCCTGGCCAGCCAGGTCGCGCGCGGTGAAGACGTCGGTGAAGCCGGCATCCTGCAGCAGCGCGCGCGTGGCCTGCGCCTGGTCGAAGCCGTGCTCCATCAGCAGCCAGCCGCCCGGCAGCAAGCGTTCCGCCGCACCGTCGACAATCTTGCGCAGGTCGGACAGGCCGTCCTGATGATCGGTCAGCGCGTCGATGGGCTCGAAGCGCAGGTCGCCCTCGGCCAGGTGCGGGTCGCCCGCGGCGATATAGGGCGGGTTGCTAACGATCAGGTGGAAGCGCAGCGCCGGCGGCAGCGCCGCGTACCAGTCGGATACCAGGAAGTGGATGCGGTCGGCGCCGAGTGCGCTGGCGTTGTCCTGCGCCACCATCAGCGCGCCGGCCGAGATATCGGTGGCCCACACCTGCGCATCGGTGCGTTCGCGCGCCAGCGTCACCGCCAGTATGCCCGAGCCGGTGCCCAGGTCCAGCACCAGCGGGCGGGGCACGTCGGCCAGCCGGGCCAGCGAGGCTTCGGCGGCGATCTCGGTGTCCGGGCGCGGGATCAGTACATCGGGCGTGACGCGGAACTTGCGGCCGAAGAATTCGCGCTCGCCGATCAGGTAGGCCATCGGCTCGCCCGCCAGCCGCCGCGCCAGCAGCGTGGCAAAGGCATCGCGCTGGGCCAGCGTGAGCGTATCGGTATCGCGCGTGATCAGTTGCGTGCGGCTGAGCCCGGTGACGTGCGTCAGCAGCATGCGCGCTTCCAGCGTGGGCAGGCCCACCATGGCAGCGAGGGTCTGGGCTTCGCGCAGCGTTGGCGTGGCCGGCAGCGCGGCAGTATCGGGGGAAGACATCGGGTAGGGACGGTTCTGTTGCCGGCCACAAAAAACCCCACCGGCGCAGGGCCTGGCGGGGCTTTGAGGCGGGACTTCCGGCGTTTCGCCAAGTGTACCGCCCATCCGAGGCGGGCGGCATAAAGCCCCCGCCGGGGCGATTACTTATTGACGCTGTCCTTGGCCTTGTCGGCGCCGGCATTGACGGCATCCTTGGCTGCCTGCTTGGCATTGGCCATGGCGTTACCGGCTTCTTCCTTGGCCTTCTCGGCGGCAACCTGCGCGCTCGAAGCGGCATCGCTGGCGGCAGCCTTGGCGGCGTCGGCAGCGCTGCTGGCTGCTGCCGCGGCGTCGCTGGCGGCGGCCTTGGCCGATTCAGCGGCGCTTTGCATGGCGCTGTCGGCGCTGGAAGCTGCGGGGGCTTCTTCCTTCTTGCTGCAAGCGGCCATGGCCGCGGTGATCATCAACAGCGCGAGCAGTTTTTTCATGATTTCGTCCTAGGAAGTGTTTTGGGAGAGACTTACCCGGCACCATTCTCCGTTTGCCGGTCGAAATCGATTATAGACAGCGCGTTTACCCCTACCAGTGCTGTTTCAAGCATTTACAAGAAATACAAAGTCTTGTGTGACGTTACGCGCTGTTCGTGCAGGAAGCGGCCGGGGCGCCGCTCAGGTCTCTTCGCCGAGCGCTGCCAGCTGGTCTGCCTGGTGTTCCGCGGCCAGCGACGACAGCAGTTCGTTCATGTCGCCGTCCATGATCATGTCGATCTTGTAGAGCGTCAGGTTGATGCGGTGGTCGGTCACGCGGCCTTGCGGGAAGTTGTAGGTGCGGATGCGGTCGCTGCGGTCGCCCGAGCCGATCAGGTTGCGCCGCGTGCTGGCTTCCTTTGCCTGGGCGGCGCGGGTCTGCATGTCCTTGATGCGCGCGGCCAGCACCTTCATGGCCTTGTCCTTGTTGCGGTGCTGCGACCGGTCGTCCTGGCACTCGACCACGATGCCGGTGGGCAGGTGCGTCAGGCGCACGGCTGAATCGGTCTTGTTCACGTGCTGGCCGCCGGCGCCCGAGGCGCGGAAGGTGTCGATGCGCAGGTCGGCCGGGTTGATCTCGACCTCGCCGACCTCGTCGGCTTCCGGCATTACCGCCACCGTGCAGGCGGAAGTGTGGATGCGCCCCTGCGCCTCGGTGGCGGGCACGCGTTGCACGCGATGGCCGCCGGATTCGAACTTCAGCTTCGAAAAGGCGGCATCGCCGGCGATCCGCACAATGACTTCCCTGAAGCCGCCCAGGTCAGACTCGGACTCGCTCATGATCTCGACCTGCCAGCGCTGGCGCTCGGCATAACGCGTGTACATCCGCAGCAGGTCGGCGGCGAACAGCGCACTTTCCTCGCCGCCGGTGCCGGCGCGGATTTCGAGCAGCAGGTTGCGGTCGTCGTTGGGATCCTTGGGCAGCAGCAGGCGCTGCAGGCTCTGTTCCAGCGCTTCCAGCCGCTCGCGCGCGCTGGCGATCTCGTCGGCGGCGAAGTCCTTCATCTCCGGATCGTCCAGCAGCGCCTGCGCGGTGCCCAGGTCGTCCTGTGCCTGGCGATATTGCCCGTACTGCTCGGCCACCGGCGACAGCTCGGCATGCTCGCGGCTGAGCTTGCGGTACTGGTCGATGTTGGCGGTCGCGTCTTCGCGCGCGAGCAGGGCGTTGACTTCATCGAGTCGCTCGGCCAGTTGGTCGAGCTTGGCAAGCATGCTGGCTTTCATCGGGATGCGGGGGAATTGGGGTAGGACGGAGGGCCGGGGCTGCCGGATGACGGGATGCCGGCGGCGGCTGCGTGCCGGCGTGGTCGGCGCGCGGCACAACGGGAGCGCGGCTAGCGCTCGGAGTGGCTGCTGTGGCGGAACAGGCCCGGCACCAGGCGCAGCAGCGCCTCGCGGTCCTCGCCCTGGGTGTGGTTCAGCGCGTGGGTCGGGCCGTGCAGGAACTTGCGGGTCAGCGCGCCGGACAGCGCTTCAAGCACCGCCTCGGGGTCGTCGCCGCGTGCCAGCATGCGGCGCGCGCGCTCCAGCTCGGCCTGGCGGATGGCCTCGCCGCTGGTCTGCAGCTCGCGGATGACCGGCACCACGCTGCGCGTTTCCAGCCAGTGCATGAAGTTCTGCACGCGGCTTTCGATGATGGCTTCGGCTTGTGCGACAGCGGCCTGGCGCAGTGCGTTGCCCTCGCGCACGATCGCGCCGAGGTCATCGACGGTGTACAGGAAGACGTCGTCCAGGCGCGCGACTTCCGGTTCCACGTCGCGCGGCACGGCCAGGTCGACCATCATGATCGGGCGGTGCTTGCGGCGCTTGACCGCGCGCTCCACCGCGCCCAGGCCGATGATCGGCAGCGAGCTGGCGGTGCAGGACACCACGATGTCGAACTCATGCAGCCGTTCGCCCAGGTCGGTCAGGCGGATCGCCTGCGCGGTCAGGCCCTGGCCGGACAGTTGCTCGGCCAGCTTCTCGCCGCGCTCGACGGTGCGGTTGGCCACCACGATCTGTCGCGGCTGTTGCGCGGCAAAGTGCGTCGCGCACAGTTCGATCATCTCGCCCGCGCCGATAAACAGCACGCGCTGGGTCGAGACGCTTTCAAAAATCCGCTGTGCCAGCCGCACCGCGGCCGCGGCCATCGATACGGAATGCGCGCCGATCTCGGTCTGGCCGCGCACTTCCTTGGCCACCGCGAAGGTGCGCTGGAACAGCTGGTTCAGGTACGTCCCCAGCGAGCCCGCCTCGCCGGCGGTGCGCACGGCATCCTTGAGCTGGCCCAGGATCTGGGTTTCGCCCAGCACCATCGAATCCAGCCCGCTGGCCACGCGGAAGGCATGGCGCACCGCTTCGGACTGCGGCAGCGCGTACAGGTGCGGGGCCAGGTCGCCGGCCGGCACGTTGTGGTGCTGCGACAGCCACCGCAGGGTGTGCTCGAAACCTTCCTGGCCCGGTTTCAGGACGTCGGTGGCGCAGTAGATCTCGGTGCGGTTGCAGGTGGAGAGGATGGCGGCTTCGGTGCCGCTGCGGCCGGACAGGTGCTCGCGCAACGCGCCCAGAGCCGGCTTGATCTGCTCGAGCGGAAACGCCACCCGCTCGCGCAGCGAGACAGGTGCCGTCGTGTGGTTGATGCCGATCGCGAGCAGTTGCATTTGTTGGGGACAGGTACGATCCGGAGCGTGGCCGGACCGGTTGCCATTATACCGCCGGCACCACAGATTGCAGGCGCATACCCAGTATGCGTCGCAGGCGCGCAGGTTTGAAGTATTGTTACGGCGCGGCCGGTCGCCGCTGTGATTCAGGCTACACAGGAGAAGCGGATGCTGGGCACCTTGATCGTGGGTTTGCTGGTGGGACTGGCGGCGCGCCGGCTGCATCCGGCAGGGCCCGTCGTGACCCTGCCGGCCGCGCTGGTGCTGGGCGCGGCGGGTGCGGCAGCCGCTTTCTACGGCGGCCGCGCACTGCACTTGTTCATCGACGGGCAGCTCGGCAGCTGGCTGGCTGTGATCGCCGGCGCAGCGATCGTGGTGGGCGTCTGGGGCGCCGTCCGGCCGCGCGGACGGTAAAAACAGAACTGACGCGACGGTCGGGAATCTGCGCGCGGCTTGATCCAGGTCAGGTCCGCACGGGATCCGCTTCGGCCCGCGCGGCCAGCAGCCGGCGCAGCACGCCGTTGGAATAGTGGCTGGCCACTTCCTTCAGGAATGCCGCGAAATCCACATGGGCGGTATCGTCGGCCCGGTCCGAAACCGTGCGCATGACCGCGTACGGCACGCCGTATTCATGGCAAACCTGCGCCACCGCGGCGCCTTCCATCTCCACCGCCAGCAGCCCGGGCAGGCGCCCGCGCAGTTCCGCCACCGCGGCCGGGGCGCCGATAAACTGGTCGCCGCTGGCGATCATGCCCTTGTGCAGCGCCGGCGAAGCCACGCCGAAGCGCGCCAGCACCTCGGGCGGCACCTCGGCGGCCAGGTCGAGCCGCAGGAAATCCGCCGCCGCGCCTTCCAGTTCCGCGGTCAGCGCCGGGTCGGCCGGGAATTCAGCGCGGTCCAGCAGCGGCACTTCATGGCGGCCGAAGAACGGGCGTGCGTCGAGGTCGTGCTGGATGGTGCGGTCGGCGATGACGATGTCGCCCACGCTGGTATCGGCGCCGACGCCGCCGGCCAGCCCGGTGAAGACCACCTGGGTGGCGCCGAACTCCCGGATCAGCGTGACCGTGGTTGCCGAGGCCGCCACCTTGCCCATGCGCGCCAGCACCAGCACGCACGGCTGGCCGTACAGGTTGCCGACGTAGTAGTCGCGCATGCCGATGGTGTGCACCGTGGCGCGGCTGTCGTCGTGGCGCATGGCGGCCACCAGGCCATCGACTTCATCGTGGATGGCGGCAAGGATTCCCAGGGTCATGGTTGCAGCGGGGCGGTGGCAAAGCCGATAGCTTAGCGCCATGCGGCGTCCGCCCTGCGCAAATTTTGTCGGACGCGGACCGGATCCTGGCGCCTGCCACCGCACCCGGCGGGCGCACTGCCACTTACACTGCCGTGGTGACCACCCCGCGATTGCACTGCCATGCTGAACCAGGACGACTTCCTTTCCGTAGTGCGGACCGCGCCGCTGGTCGCCATCGACCTGGTGGTGGCCGAGCCGGGCGGCCGCATCCTGCTGGGCCGCCGCAGGAACCGGCCGGCGCAAGACACGTGGTTCGTGCCGGGCGGCCGCATCCGCAAGGACGAGCGCCTGGACGACGCCTTCCGGCGCGTGGCGGTGGATGAACTGGGGCTCGACATGCCGCGCGCCGCGGCGCGCCTGCTTGGCGCTTTCGAGCATTTCTACCCCGACAACTTTGCCGGGGCGCCCGGCATCGGCACGCATTACGTGGTGCTGGCGTATGCCTTGCAGGTGCCCGGCATGGCGCTGGCCGCACCGCCGGACCAGCACAGCGAATACCGCTGGATGACGCCGGCGCAGATCCTCGCGGACGAAGCGGTCCACGACAACGCGCGCGCGTATTTTCGCTAGTGGATCAGCACCACGCAACGCGCGAAGCCAGCCAAAAAAAGACGCCCGCGCAAAGGCGGGCTCAAGTGCCCTGCACGCCGCGGCAGCCGGCGGGGGTCCGGCCGCACGGCACACTAGGCATCCGCGGCGGCAAGCGCGGCATCGGCGATCGCCGCCTTTGACGCCCCGGCACGTGCGGATTCGGGCTCGGGTTGCGCCATGGCGGCGCCTTCGGCAACTGGCAGCTCGGCCAGGTGGGCCGGCAAGGCCAGCGCGTGTTCGTCATGCAGGTATTGCCGGAACGGCTCGGCCACCTCGGCGTGGCGCAGCGCGAACTCCACCGTCGCCATCAGGTAGCCCAGCTTGCTGCCGCAATCGAAACGGCGGCCGTGGTAGCGGTAAGCCAGTACCTGTTCTTCGGCCAGCAATGCCTGGATCGCATCTGTCAACTGCAGTTCGCCGCCGGCACCCGGCGTCAGCGTCTGCAGGTATTCAAGGATGCGCGCTGTGAACACGTAGCGGCCGACCACGCCGAGGCGCGACGGCGCTTGCTCCGGCGCGGGCTTTTCGACGATGCCGGACATCTTCACAACGCGCTCGTCCCAGGGCTTGCCCGCTACCACGCCATAGGCGCGCGAGTCTTCCGGCGCGATCTCCTCCACGCCCACCACGGAGCTGTGGTAGTGGTCGAACACCCGGATCATCTGGCTGAGCACCGGCGTGGGCGCATCGAGCAGGTCGTCGGCCAGGATCACCGCGAACGGTTCGCCGCCGACCAGCTTGCTGGCGCAGCGCACGGCATGGCCCAGCCCGAGCGGCTCGGCCTGGCGCACATAGAAGCAGTCGACATGCGACGGCTTGATATTGCGCACGACGTCCAGCAGCTGCTGCTTGCCGCGCGCCATCAGTTCGGCCTCGATCTCGCACGACTTGTCGAAATGGTCTTCGATGGCGCGCTTGCTGCGTCCGGTGACAAAAATCAGCTCGGTGATGCCCGCGGCGATCGCCTCTTCCACGGCGTACTGGATCAGCGGCTTGTCCACCACTGTCAGCATTTCTTTCGGGCTGGCCTTGGTGGCCGGCAGGAATCGCGTGCCGAGACCGGCAACCGGGAACACGGCTTTCTTGACCTTGTGCATGACGTTGTCCTGTTCTTGATTGGAACGCTGGGCACCGGCGCCCCCGCGGGGTGAACAACGCGCCGGTCATTGCAGCGTATGGCGCGCGGTGGGTGGCGTTCTGCCAACTGTTCGCCAATTTCGGCCACCGGGAGCGCATTGGCCGGTGCGTCGGCTGGAGGTAGGGTTTTGGCCGATCGATCCGGCAGCCCCTGCCTAAGCTTCGGAGACCGGCCGGACAGTGCCGGAGCGGCGACCGTGCACGCCGCCGATCCGCGCCCGCGCGACCTTCCCCTGTCCGGCCGGACCCCGGCACACCTTGCCGGTGCCACGGCGGCATCCCGACCATCCCGGCATCCATCGCCGCTGGCACGCGCCGGCGCTGCCACCGCACCCGCCACGCACCGGCTCAGCGATCACCTCAGGGACCAACGATGGAGAAGCCATGACGATCTGTTCCAGCCCCAACGCAAGCGCGGCAGTTGTGCCGCGCCTGCGCACACTGTTCGCCAGCCTGTTCCTGTGGTGTTCGCTGCTGCTTGTGCCGTCCGGGTGCGGCAGCGGTGGTGGCGAGGGGGGCGGCGGCGCGCGCCTGGCCGTGGAAGCCACAGACGCGTGGACGTTGTGCGCGACCGAGAACAAGACCTGCGTCTTCAGCGGCACCCACCAGGTCAAGTACGGTACCGAGACCCAGTACGTGATCAAGTCCTTCACCGGCGGCACGCCCTGCGACAACGGTGTCTTCGGCGACCCCGCACCGGGCGCTGCCAAGAGTTGCTGGTATGACGCGACCGCGGCGTCGGCGGCAACGGACAACAGCTGGATCTCCTGCGGCAACGAGAACAGTTTCTGCAGCTTCGCCGGCACGCGCGTGGTCAAGTACGGCACTACCACCCAGTACGTGACCAAGACTTTCTCCGACGGCGTGGGCTGCAACAACGGCGTGTTTGGCGACCCCGCGCCCGGCGCCGCCAAGGGCTGCTGGTATGCGAACAACACCGTCGAACCCGCCGCGCCGACGCCAAGCGCAGGCAGCCCCACGCGCGCCGTGCTCAGCTGCAACAAGCCCGGCGCGAGCGTGGCGGCGGGCGGCACGGGCGACGCCATCGAGGCCGACTTCGCCGGCGGCGACGGCACCCGCATGGCGGCGGCGGGCGCAGCCTTCCAGCTGCACATCACTACCCGCACCGGCGCTGACGACGTGGTGAACTGGCAGGTCGCCGACACCTGGGGCACCGTGCGCGCGCAAGGCAGCTTCCCGGCAGCGGCCGGGGCGCGCACCACCACGCTGGAATGCGTGTCGGCGCTGGCCGGCTATTTCGCCATCTCGGCCACGCTGGGGTCGGGACAAACCGGGTTGCGCGCGCGCGGCACGCGGCCCGACGGCATCGCCACCTTCGGCGTGCTGCCCGACCTGTCGCCGGTGCTGCCCGCCGCCACGTTCGCACGCCAGGACCTGCACCGGTTCGGCGGGCAAGGCGCGGCCTACCTGCTGCCGGGACAGGCCTGCTGCACCGGCGACGGCTACCGGCCGCTCTACACCACGCTGGGGCTTAGTTGGGTCAATGACAACCGCAACTGGTACAAGATGGAGCCGAATGGGCCCAACACGTTTTCCGCGCAGGCGGACCAGCTCGCCGGGTTCTTCAAGCCCGGCGAGCTGATGCGGCTGATCCAGCTCGACGGCATCCCGGGCTGGGCCAGCCCGACCGGCGCCGCGACCCACAGCTATGCGCCCAGGTCGCTGGCGGATTACCAGAACTACATGGGCCGCGTGGGCCAGGAGTCGGACCGGATCCGCAGGCAGTACTTCCCGGCGCAGTCGGCCAACTACTACCAGGTGACCTGGGAGCCTGACTACGCCGGCGGCCTGCCGTGGCTGGATACCGATGCCAACCTGGTGGCGATGTACCGGGCCACCTGGCAGGGCATCCACGGGACCGACCCGTCGGCAGTCGTGATGGGTGTCACCAATGCGATGGTGCGCGAGAACAGCAAGTGGCTGAACCGGCTGGTGCCGCAGGGGCTGGCGTCCTACCTGGACGGCGTCAGCGTGCACGGCTACTACGACATCGGCACTTCGCCGTCGCACCCGCCGGAACGGCTGGTGGGCGACAGCGACGCGGCCGCTGCCGCCAATGCGCTGCCGGCGTCGATGCGCGAGCTGCGCCACGCGGTCGCCAGCCAGCTCAAGCGCGGCGCGCGCCTGTTTGTCACCGAGACTGGCATCAGCTATGACATCGGCACCCGTTACGGGCCGGCCTATCCCACGCCCAACGTGCTGTACGGGCATGGCGCGGTGGTGGCGCGCACGCACCTGATCCTGCTGGGCGAGGGCGCCGACGTGACCTTTGTTTTCTACGCCAGCGACACGCCCGAGGCCGGCGGCCAGGCCGGCTATGGCGTGTTCTTCGACCTGGAGAACGCGCATGGCGGCTACGGCCCGGCGCAGATCAGCCCCAAGCCGGCGGCCATGGCAGTCGCGGCCATGACGCGCCTGATCGACGGCACCAATACGCTGGGCCCGCTGACCGACCTGCCTGCCGGCGCCTACGGCTATGCCTTCCAGCGCCTGGGTGGCGGCAAGGTCGTGACCGCGCTGTGGGCGCACAACAATGCGGACTGGAACGCGACGGCGGGCTTCAGCACCACCTACGGCATCCCGTACAGCCTGCGGGTCGATGCGCCCGGCACCAGTGGCCAGGTGTCGGTGCTCGACATGATGGGCAACGCAATCTCGGTGCCCTACACCGATGGCACGGTCAACCTGCAGCTGACCGGAACACCGCTCTACGTGGTGTCCGCCAACGCTTCCGTGATCCAGTCTCGCACCACCGCTCCGGAAGGCTACGTGCCGCAGTAGCCCACCTTCGGCGCCGGCTCGCACGAATCGCTGCCCGGCCGGCGCCACCTCCATCCCGTCTTTTCCCTCGTACCGGCTGGCTCGATCGATTTGCTCAGGCAGCCGGCCGCTTGCCCGGCATCGCAGCCGCCCCTTCCACCGTCCCGCCATCCGCTTCCGGCGCGCGGCGCTGCCGCGGCGGGAACAGCGCATCGCGCAACCGCAGGAACGGAAACTCGATCGCCCGCGTGGTCACGAAGCCGATGCCGATGGCCAGCCCGAACTGCAGCACCAGCGCCGCGGCCCACACCAGCGGCACCGGCGCGCCGAAGGCCAGCGCCTTGCGGATAAAGAAGTCACCGGGCGCAAGCGCCAGCGAATGCCACAGGTAGATGCCATACGAGTAGACGCCGGTCCATGCCACCACGCGATAGAGGCGCGCATTGCGCAGCGACGCCGAGTATTCCAGCACCAGCACGATCAGCGCGACAAAGCCGATCGCCTGGATCGTATAGCCGACGCTTTCCTCGGCAGCCAGCGCCTTTTGCAACCAGCCCAGCCACGCCACCAGCCCCAGCACCAGCGCCAGCAGCAGCGCCTTGTTGCGCGCCAGGCGCTGGTAGGCGTCGGGCAGCATCCAGTAGACCGTGGCCAGCATCACACCGATCAGCAGGCTGTCGATGCGGTATTGCGTGTAGAACGCGGCCGCATGCGGGTTGCCTGCCGCTACCGCGCAGCGCGCCAGCAGCACCGCCGCGCACAGCGTGCCCAGCGTCCAAAGGATGGCGCGGGCGCTGGCGTGCCAGCGGCCGAGCAACAACAGCAGCGCGGGCAGCAGCAGGTAGAAATGCTCCTCCACCGCCAGGCTCCAGGTCTGCGCGATCGACGAGCCCAGGTAGTTCTGCAGGTGCGTCAGGTTCTGGTAGAGGAAGGTGCCGGGCGGATGGCGGCCCACCAGCACGTGGAACAGGATCAGCGCGTAATACGCCGGCCAGATCTTGAAGATGCGGCGGATGATGAAGCGGCCCGCGTCAACCTGCCCGCCTTGCGCATACTGCCGCAGCAGCAGGCCACCGACCAGGAAGCCGCTCAGCGTGAAGAACAGGTTCACGCCTTCGCGGCCGTACTGCTTGAGCGGGAACTCGATCATGGCCAGCAGCGGGTAGCCGGTAGTGACGGTGTGGAAATGCATGCCCATCACCATGATGATCGCCACGCCGCGCACGAAATCGAGCTCGATCGAGCGGCCGCGCTCGGCGCTGATCGTATGTGCCAAGTCGCGCATGACAGTCTCCTCAGGACGCGTTGCCTGCGTCGGGTGCGTTGCGTTCGGGGCCGGTGCCGTCGAAGCGGTTGCGGATGAAGCGGCAGGGATTGCCGCCGTAGATGCCCGCGGGCGCGAGCGAGCGGTGCACCACGGACATCGGCGTGACCACCGCCGAGCGCCCGATGGTGACGCCTTTCTGCACGATGCAGCGCGAGGTGATCCACGCGCCGTCCTCGATCGCGATCGGCGCGACCAGCAGGTCCATGTTGCCGTCGACCGCGTGCGAGCCGGTGGTGAGGAAGCTGCCCTGCGAGATGCAGACGTGCGAGCCGATGCGGATGCGGTCCTGGTTGTACAGCCAGACATCGACGCCGAACCAGCAGGCATCGCCGACTTCCAGGTTCCAGGGATATTTGACGCGGATCGGATGCATCAGACGGCAGCCGCGGCCGATGCGCGCGCCGAACAGGCGCAACAGCCCCGCGCGCACCGCGGAGAAGGGCACCAGCTTGTTGTTGATGACCGCTGCCTCCAGCACGAACCACAGTGCCTCGACCAGCCGGCCGCGCCGGCGCTCGTAGTTGCCCTTGCCGGCCTGGTCCAGCGCAATGATGCGGCTGCCGCCCGGAGGCGCCAGGGTGGCGCCGTCCGGCCGGTGCGCGATTGCATCGCCTTCCATGTTCGATCTCCCGTTCATATGCCGCCGGATCGAGCTGTCCGGCGTGCGGCCGTCTCGGTGCCGAGTCTTGTGTTCCCGTCAGAAAATTATTGACCGGCATTCGCGGCGCAACGCACCTCGCGGCGTGATTGGCACGCGTGGCGTAGCTTTTGGCGGCAGCGCACTAGTGCCATGCCGGCGGGCGATGCACGGCTGCTACGTTCGCGATGTTCACTAGGGCAGCGGATGCTGCATGCCGCGCGGCGGCGTTGGCTCGGTGCCCGCGCGACGGTCGGGGAAGATCGCGTCGCGCAGCCGCAGGAACGGGAACTCCACCGCGCGCGTGGTCAGGTAGCCGGCGCAGATGGCGATGACGAACTGCAGCACCACGGCCAGCGCCCACGTTGCCACCGGCGGCGCGCCGTGCGCGAGCGCGGTGTCGATGAAGATCTTGCCGGGCGCGCGCGCGACGGTATGCCACAGGTAGATGCCGTAGGAATACAGCCCCACCCACGCCACCCAGCGGTAAGGGAGCGTGTCGCGCAGCCGGCCCGAATGTTCCAGCACCAGCACGATCAGCGCGCTGAAGCCGATCGACTGGATGGTGAAGCCGATGCTTTCTTCGACCGTGATCTCGTCCTGCAGGAACACCAGCCATACCAGCAGCGTGGCCACCGCGAGCATCAGCCAGGCGCGCCGCGTGGCCAGCTTGCGGTAGTGGCCGGGAAGGAGCCAGTACAGGATCGCCAGCATCACGCCGAACAGCAGGCTGTCGACGCGGTAGTGCGTGTAGACGTAGGCCGCCTGGATCTCGCCGGCGCCGACCGCCACGGTGCGTCCGGCCAGCACCGCCACGCAGGCGGCGCCGAGCAGGCACAGGAGCGTGCGCGGCCCCAGGCGCAGGCGCGCCGCCAGCAGCAGGGCCGGCGGCAGCAGCAGGTAAAAGTGCTCCTCCACCGCCAGGCTCCAGGTCTGCGCAATGCTTGAGCCCATGTAGTTCTGCAGGTGCACCACGTTCTGCAGCAGGAAGCTGTCGCGCGGGTGACGGCCGACGATGGCGTGGAACAGGATCAGCGCGTAGTAGGCGGGCCAGATCTTGAACATGCGGCGGATGATGAAGCGGCGCGCGTCGATGGTGCCGCGCTCGGACAGCTCGCGCATCAGCAGGCCGCCGACCAGGAAGCCGCTGAGCGTGAAGAACAGCGTGACGCCTTCGCGGCCGAAGTTCTTCAGCGGATATTCCAGCAGCCACACCAGCGTGCTGCCGGTGTTGACCGTATGGAAGTGGATGCCCATCACGGCAATGATGGCCAGGCCGCGAATGAAATCGAGTTCGCGCAGGCGTGCGGGCTCGGGTGTTCCCGCCGCAGGTGGAAGTGGCATGGTCAGCTCCTCGGGTCTGGGCGGCCCGCGCGGGGCCGCCGCGGCTATGCCGCCGCGCGGCGCAGCGTCAGTTTGAATTCGGTGACGGTGTGGCGCGCCAGCAGGTGCGCATGCGAGCCGGTGCCTGCCGGCCGGGGAGAGGGTAAAGGCGAGGGCGGTTGCATGAGCTGGTCCAGCGCGCGATGGATGGCCACGGGCGACAGGTCGTCCATCACCGGGCCCAGGTCGCGGCCGCCGCAGAACCAGCCGATCAGGCCGTCCGCCGTGGCCAGCACTGGCTTGCCGAAGCGGTAGGCCTGCACCAGCACGCCGCTCATGCCGTAGTGGCCCTGGTAGCCGAGCCACACCGCGTCGCAGGCGGAGAACAGGTCCGCTTCCTCTGGCTCCGGGATGAAGCGGTCCAGCACCAGCGGCGGCGGCGACAGGCCTGCGGCCGCGGCAGGCAGCCACGCCCGGATCTCGTCGTCCTGGGCACCGGCCACCACCAGCCGCGGCGCGGCGCGGTGGGTGGCAAGGGCGCAGACCAGTTCGCGTATGCCCTTGCGCGCGGTGATGGCACCGTAGACCAGCAGCACCGGGCCGCTGCCCGGGGTCAGCCCGAGCCGGGCTCGTCCCGCCGCCCGCGTGGCCGGCGTCATGTCGGGACTCGGGTCGGCGAGGTAGGTCAGCGCCGCGCCGCTGCGGTCGCCATGCCAGGCGGGCAGGGTGGGATCGATCGACAGCAGCGTCTTCAGCCCCGGCGTGCGCAGCGCGCGGCGAAAGAGCAGGGTCTTGACCGCATTGACCAGCGGCTGGCGCGGCGCGCGCACGCCCACGCGATGATGGTGGAAGCCGGCGCGCATGGTGATGCCGAGCCACGGCGTGGCGCCGAACGGCGACCCCAGCAGCGGCAGCGCCCACAGGAAATAGTCCGCATAGGGAACCAGCACCAGCCCTGCGCGGTGCGCGGCGCAGGCCTGCCGGTACAGGTGCCGGAAGATGCGCCAGTAGCGGACGTAGGCGATGCGCCCGGCGCCGCGTCCGGCGTCGGGCGGCAGCGGCAGTGCCAGCAGCGTGCAGCCGGGATGGCGGCCGGACTGCAGCGCCTGTGCCAGCGGATGCCCGAGGTTGGCGGCGTCGGTCACCATCACGCAATGCCGGCCCGCCTCGGCATAGGCCTGCAGCGCCCACTCCACGTAGCGCCAGCGGTGGCCGGAGAAGTCAGGTTCGATGATGAAGAGGCTGGCATCGGGCATGGTCATTCCCTGGTGGCCGGCTGCGGGCGCTGCGTTGCCCGATGCCGTTCGTGGATGTCGGCGTGCGCGGATCGCTGTGAATGGCTATGAATCGCTGTGAATCGCTATCCATGGAGGCAACCGTAGCAGCGCGCTGGCGTCGGCAAGCGCCATTCTGCAGAGCGCCCGCCGGCGGACCCAAGCCTGCAACGCGCGGCTGGCCGATAGGCGCTAGACGATGGCGGAAGCCCGCGGCCGCGACGCGTTCTAGTGGAGTCCGGTACATGGCAGGGACGAGGCTCCATGATCAAGACGCTGAAATTCGTGGCGGCGCTGCCGCGCCGGCGGCCCGGCGCCAGTTCGGCCGTATGGGTGCTGGCGCAGCAGGCACTGGTGCGCGGCATGGTCGCGGTCAAGTTCCTGGTAGTGGGACGGTTGCTGGGGCCAGAGACGCTGGGGGTGGCCGGCGTGGCGCTGCTGGCGGTGGCGATTGCCGAGGCGCTCAGCGACACCGGCCTGCCGCAGGCGGTCATCCAGGCCCAGCGCGCGCCGGCGCCGGCCGAGCTGGGCGCGGTGTGGTCGGCGCTGGTTTGCCGCGGTGCGCTGGTGGCCTTGCTGCTGCTCGGACTGGCGCCGCTGCTGGAAGCGCAGTTCCACCTGGCCGGCGCGCTGCTGTTGCTGCAGCTCGCCGCCGCGCTGCCCTTGCTGCGGGGCATGGCCTCGCCTGCCTATTACGTGGTGACCCGCGAGCGCAATTTCCGGCAGGTCGCTGCGCTGGAGATCACGGTGGCGGTGGCCGATTGCGCCATCAGCGTCGGCTGTGCGCTCGGCGGCGCCGGTGCCTACAGCGTGGTGATCGGCCTGCTTGCGGCCGAGACGCTGAAGAGCGTGCTGACCTGGGCCACCATGCGCCCGCGCCCGCCACTGCGGCTGCGCTGGACCGGCATCGGCCATTACCTGGGCTTCAGCCGCTGGATCTGGGCAGCCAGCGTGGTCAACCTGCTGCTCAACCAGTTCGACAAGGTGATGGTCGGCAAGCTGCTGGGGCCGGCGCAGCTGGGCGCGTACCAGATGTCATCCAAGCTGGCGCAGATGCTGCTGGCCGACGCCGGCATCGCCATGTCGCAATACCTGTTTCCCACCTTTGCCGCGCGCCACCGCCAGCAGGACGGCAGCGCGCCGCGCCTGCTGCGCCGGCTGCTGGGCCTGGGCGCGCTTGCGCTGGCCCTGGCGGTGGTGGCGCTCAACCTGGTGGCGGCACCGCTGTTCCTTCTGCTGCTCGGCCCCGGCTGGCTGGAGGCAGTGCCGCTGTTCCGGGTGTTCACGCTGAACATGGCCATCGGCGCGCTGATCGCGCTGCTGGTGGCATACCTGCGCGCCATTGGCGCGCCACGCGTGGCCACGCATGCCTCGGTGGTGCAGGTGGGCGTGCTGCTGGTCTGCGTGCCGCCGGCCACGCACTGGTGGGGCGCCACCGGGATCGCGTGGTCCATGACCCTGGGACTGGCCAGCGCCATGGCATGGATGCTGGCCGCCGCTTTGAGGAGCAAGTAATGCGCATACTTCATCTGGTGCTGTCGCCGCGCATGTCGGGCGCGGAGATCCTGGTGCGTGACCTCGCGCTTTACCAGCAGCGCGGCGGCGAGACCGTGGCCGTGGCGGCGCTGATGCCTGCCCACGATGACTTCGCGCCGCTGCGGGCGCAGCTCGCCGCGGCCGGCGTGGCGTGCAGCTTCCCGCCGCGCGCGCAGCGCCCGCTGGCGCGGCTGTGGACCCTGCACGGCGTGATGCGCCGCTGGCGGCCGGACATCGTCTTTGCCCACGCCACCATCCCGGCATTCTATGCGCGCGCCTTGCCCACGCGCGTGCCGGTCGTGTACGTGATGCACTCCGCGGTCAATGACTTCCAGCGCGACCTGTTCCGCTGGACCGAGCGCCTGCTGTCGCGGCGCGCCCGCGCGGTGGTGGGCGTGGCCCAGAGCAACGTGCGCGACTACCTGGCCGAGGTCGGCCCGCATCCGCGCCTGACGGTGATTCCCAATGGCGTCGATATCAGCCGCTTCGGGTTGCCGGCGATCGCGCCGCCGGAAGGCGCGCCCCTGCTGCTGCAGGTAGGCCGCTACGACGCGGTCAAGAACCAGCTCCATACCGTGCGCGCCTTCCATGCGCTGCTGCAGCAGGTGCCGCAGGCGCGGCTGGCGCTGTACGGGGTGTTCGAAGACGCCGCGTACTACGGCAAGGTGCGGACGCTGGTCGCGCAGCTCGGCCTGGCCAGCAAGGTCAGCATCAACGGTCCGTCTGACAACGTGCCCGGGCTGCTGGCGCAGGCATCGGTATTCGCGATGCCCTCGGCATCGGAAGCGCACAGCATCGCCTTTCTTGAGGCGCTGGCCAGTGGCATCCCGGTTGTCGCCAGCGCGATTCCCGCGTTTGTGTTCGCGCGCGGACACGATGCGGTGCAACTGGTCGATTGCGCGGATGCCGGGGCTTACGCGCAGGCGCTGGCGCGCGCACTGGCGCAGCCGCGGGCCGTGCGGCCACTGGATGGACTGACGCTGCAGGATACGGCGCGGCGCTACCAGGCGATTGCACACGAAGTGCTGGGCGTGGTGTGAGCGCGGCCAAGTGGTACAACCGGCACGGATGCACCAGATTCAATCGGCTTCCTTGATTTGGGGCATGTGCGGAGCAGCGTTGCTTTCCCGCCAAAGCCATGAGCGCCTTGCCTCACTTGGTGAATTAAGTATGCACCAGATCACGTATTAGTGTGATTTTATTCACGTTCGAATTGGTGCGTTTATGTTGCGTTGCAACGAAGCGACTATATTGATTTCTAAGGCGCGACAACGCTGAGAATGCGAATGAGGGAGTCGCGTATTGCATGAAAAAACCCCTGTAACGACAGTGGGTTGCGCAAAATGCGCGAAGGCGTTCAAGGCCTTCCGCCAAGACATCGCGAAAATCGGACAGTCCGGGAATAACCGAAATGTTGATGTCTATGATGCGGTGCAATACAAAGGGTTTCGCGCCAGAAAGAAACCAACGAGGTATTTGGGGGAAATCATGCCGTACGCCCACGTCGAGCCGCCCGCAGCCAGTGTTTTTTCCACGACACCCTTTCTGAACCCAACCCGCGGCAACGCGCGGCACATCGGCATCCTGCTTTATGAGGGTTTTTCGCTCCTTGGTGCGGGACTGGTTGCGGAGCTGTTCCAGACCGCCAACGAAATTGGTGCACCCGCCGGCGGCAGCCGCCGCATTACCTACGACGTGCGCTTCCTGTCGGTCGAGGGTGGCAGCGTGACATGCTCCGCGGCGGTGCGCGTCTGGACCGACAGTCTGGACCCGCGCCGCCCCGCCGGCCTCGACATGCTCTTCATTGCCGGCGGCGAGGGCGCCCGCGCCGCGGCCAGCGACACGCGCCTGCTGTGCTGGCTGCGCGCCGCCTGCGCCACCACCGACAGCGTGCGCCCGATTGCCGAAGGCAGGGCGGTGCTCGTTGCCGCCGGCGTGATCGATCCCGCCGCAGTGCCGCGGCGCCCGCACCTGCCGCTGATGGCGTCGAACGATGACACCGAAATGCGCCTGGAATCGATGAAAGGCGCGCTCGCCGTGATCCGGCGCGACCTGGGCGTGGACGTGGCCCGCGCGGTGGTCGAGCGCGTGCTGCCGGCCTGGACCGACCAGCTCCTGCCGCGCCTGGCCGATGCCGGCCTGACCAGCGCCGCCGACAAGATCCGCGCGGCCGCGCGCTGGCTGCAGCAGAACTGCGAACACGATGTCTCGATCGCCGACGCCGCCGAGGTGGCGACCATGAGCGAGCGCAACTTCCTGCGCCGCTTCAAGCTGGAGATGGGGGCCACCCCGTCCGACTTCCTGCTGCAGGCCCGCCTCGAGACCGCGTGCGGGCTGCTGGCCGAGACCGAGTTGCCGGTGGACAAGGTGGCGCGCCGCTCCGGCATGGGCAACGGGGACCGCCTGGCCAAGATCTTCCGCAAGCGGCTGTCGCTGTCACCGACCGAATTCCGCCAGCGCCACAAGGCAGACGGCAAGGCAGACAGCAAGGCAGACAGCAAGGCAGACAGCAAGGCAGACAGCAAGGCAGACAGCAAGGCAGACAGCAAGGCAGACAGCAAGGCAGACAAGGTAAACAAGGCGCACAAGGCCGCCACCGACAGCTGAGGCGCACGCCGCCACACGCAGCACCCTGACCCCATGGCAGTGAAACGTTCCGCGAAGCATCGCGGCGGGCGCAGCTCGCCCGCGGCGCCGCGCCAGTTTGTCGAAGATTGGAGGGCTTGACCATGCTGAAGACGACGCAAGTGGAGACGGACACGGTGGCAGCCGCGCAGCCCGAAGGCCAGGATGATGACGGCGGCGCGCATCCACGCGCGCAGCGGCTGCGCCTGGCGCCGGTGGTGCTGGCCGGCGGCGCCGGCACGCGGCTGTGGCCGCTGTCGCGCGAGCACTATCCCAAGCAACTGATCGACCTGGTCGGCACCGACTCGCTGCTGCAGGCGACCTTGCGCCGGCTGTCCGGCTTCGGCGCGCAGCGCGAGGTGGTGCCCGAAGCCATCATCGCCTGCGGCGAGGAGCACCGCTTCACCACCGCCGAGCAACTGGCCAAAGCCGGCGTCGAGGCGCGCCTGGTGGTCGAGCCCGCGCGGCGCAATACGGCACCCGCGCTGACCGTGGCCGCGTGGCTGGCACAGGGCAAGGGCGAAGACGTGATCCTGGTGGTGATGCCTGCCGACCACGCCATTCTCGACGGCGCCGCTTTCCATCACGCCATCGCCGTCGCCGCAGAGCACGCCGAGCGCGGTGCGATGGTGACGCTGGGCGTGCCGCCGACGCGGCCCGAGACCGGCTACGGCTACATCCGGCTGGGCGAGGCGCTCGGCGACGGTGCCCACGGCATCGCGCGCTTCGTCGAGAAGCCCGCGCAGGAGCTGGCGGCGCAGTATGTGCAGAGCGGCCAGTACTGGTGGAACAGCGGCATCTTCGTGGTCCGCGCCACGGTCTGGCTGCGGGCGCTGCAGGCGCTGCAGCCGGCGATCTACGAAGCCTGCATGACCGCGGTGATCGGCGGCAAGCTGCAGGCGCCGTACTTCAGGCCCGAGGGCCAGTCCTTCATGCAGTGCCCGTCGGACTCGATCGACTATGCGGTGATGGAGCGCCTCGACCAGCCTGACGCGCCTTGCCGCGGCGTAGTGGTGCCGCTCGCCGCGGGCTGGTCGGACCTGGGTTCGTGGGAAGCAGTGTGGGACGCCACCGAGAAGGATGTCGACGGCAACGCCGCCCGCGGCCGCGTGATGTTCGAGGGTGCCAGTGCCAGCTATGCCTACTCCGACGGGCGCCTGGTGGCCTGCGTGGGCACCAGCAACATCGTCGTGGTCGAGACCGCGGATGCGGTCCTGGTGGCCGATCGCTCGCATGTGCAGGACGTCAAGAGCCTGGTCGAGCGGATCAAGGCACAGCGCGCGCCCGAGGCCGCGGACCACCGCAAGGTGCGCCGCCCGTGGGGCTTCTATGACTCGATCGACCACGGCGAGCGCTTCCAGGTCAAGCGCATCGTGGTGGCGCCCGGCGCGCAGCTGTCGCTGCAGCTGCATCACCACCGCGCCGAGCACTGGGTCGTGGTCAGTGGCACCGCGCGTGTCACGCGCGGCGACGAGAGCTTCCTGCTGGCGGAGAACCAGTCGACCTATATCCCGCTCGGCGTGGCGCACCGTCTGGAGAACCCCGGGAAGCTGCCGCTGGAAATCATCGAGATCCAGTCCGGCGGCTACCTGGGCGAAGACGACATCGTGCGCATCGAGGACAACTACGGGCGTTGCGGATAGGCGTTGGCAAGGTGGCAGCAACGCAGCGGCGGGCAGCGGGGAGCGGACCCGCCGGGGCAGCAGGCAGGGCAGGTGCTCAGGCAGACGGGCAGGAGGACGGGAAATGGTCAAGCTGGAAGGATTGCTGGCGCGCATGCTCGACGTGGCGCTGGTACTGGCGGGCGCGCTGATGGCCGCGCAGTTTCGCTTTGACGCGATCGAGCCGGGTGCGCTGTTCGAACTGTTCATCGCGCTGTCCGCGGCGTTCACGCTCGCGTTGTTCCCCACCTTTGGCATCTATGAGTCCTGGCGCGGGCGCTCCAAGCTGGGGCTGGCCGGACAGGTCGCGCTGGCGTGGCTGCTGGTGCAGCTGTTTGGCGTGATGGTGATGTTCTCGGTGCATCGGCTCGACCTGGTGTCGCGGCTATGGTTCGCTTACTGGACCGCCAGCACCGGCGCCATGATGATCGTGTCGCGGCTCCTTGCTCACATGGTGCTGGGCCATATGCGCAGCGCCGGCATGAACCTGCACCAGGTGGCGGTGGTCGGCAGCGGCGCGCATTGCAACGCCGTGATGCGGCGCGTGGCGGCGTCGCCGGCGTCGGGCTTCCGCGTGGCGGCGGCATTCAACGTTATGCCAGGCGCCGGCGGCCTGAGCGCGCGCGTACCGGTATTCGAGGACCGCGCCGCCTTTGCCCGCTACGTGCGCACCCAGAAGATCCATGAGCTGTGGCTGGCGCTGCCGCTGTCGCAGGAGCGCGAGATCCTGGAGTTCGTCGCGGCCTTTCGCGACGAGCTGATCAATATCCGCTTCGTGCCAGACCTGCGCACGGTGGCGTTGTTCGATGGCGGCATGATCGACCTGATCGGCATGCATGCGATCAACCTGGCGGCGTCGCCGATGTCGCCCGCCGCGCTGGCGCAGAAGGAGGTCTTCGACCGGCTCTTCGCCGCGCTGGCGCTGCTGGGCCTGGCGCCGCTGCTGGCTGCGATCGCCGTTGCGGTCAAGCTGTCTTCGCGCGGGCCGGTGCTGTTCTCGCAGCTGCGCAAGGGCGCGGACGGGCGCGTGTTCCGCATCTACAAGTTCCGCTCGATGCGCGTGCATGCCGAGCATGCCGGGCAACTGACACAGGCCACGCGCGGCGATCCGCGCATTACCCGCGTCGGCGCCTTCCTGCGCCGCACCAGCCTGGACGAGCTGCCGCAGTTCTTCAACGTGCTGCGCGGCGACATGTCGGTGGTCGGCCCGCGCCCGCACGCGCTGGAGCATGACGACCACTACGGCAAGCTGGTCTCGGGCTATATCCAGCGCTACCGCATCAAGCCGGGCATCACTGGCTGGGCGCAGGTGAACGGCTACCGCGGCGAGACCGATCGCATCGAGAAGATGGAAGGGCGCATCGCCTACGACCTGTACTACCTCGTCAACTGGTCCTTCGGGCTGGACATGCGGATCATCGCGGCCACCATCTTCAAGGGCCTGTTCCACAGCAACGCGTACTGAACCGAGGGGATTCGCCGGCGCCCGCCGCCGGCGGAAGGGGATGCGTGACACCATGCCAAACCTGCTAGAGACCCAATACGTCGAGGCGCCGCCGGCGCCCGAGCTGCGGCTGTCCGACTACCTGGTCACGCTGCTGGAAAACTGGCGCATGATCGCCGCGATCACGCTGCTGGCGCTGGCCGGCGGCGCGGTCTACGCGATGATCGCCAAACCGGTCTATCGTGCCGACGCGCTGATCCAGGTGGAGGACAGCAAGGGCGACGCCAATGCCAACAACCAGAACGCGCTGCAGTCGCTGTCGTCGATCTTCGATTCCAAGTCGTCCACGGCCGCCGAGATCGAACTGATCCGCTCGCGCCTGGTGGTGGAAGACGCGGTGCGTACGCTGCACCTGGATATCGGGGCGCGGCCGCGCTACCTGCCCGTGATCGGCGGCTGGCTGGCAGGCCGCCATACCGGCAAGACCCCCGCGCCGGCGCGCTTCGGGATGCCGCAGTACGCCTGGGGCGGCGAGTCGATCAAGATGTCGCTGTTCGAGACCCCGGCCAAGTACTACAGGAAGCCGTTCGTGCTGACCGTGGAGGCCGAGCGCACCTACAGCCTGCGCGATCCCGACGGCGCGCTCGTGCTCAACGGCCGCGTCGGCGAAGAGACTGGCGGCGCCAGCACCCTGGGGCCGGTGCGCGTGCGCATCGACCACCTGGTCGGGCGCCCGGGCACGCAGTTCGAACTGACGCGCGCGTCCACGCTGGCCACGGTGGAGTCGGTCCAGCGCGCGCTGGCGGTGGGCGAGACCACGCTGCAGTCCGGCATCATCCGCGCCAGCCTGGAGGGGCCCGACGCCAAGCTGACCGCCGAGATCGTCAACACCATTGCGCGCCAGTTCGTGCAGCAGGACATCGGTCGGCGTTCGGCCGAAGCCGAGCACACGCTGGCCTTCCTGGAGCAGCAGCTGCCGGTGCTGCGCAAGGAGCTGGACCAGGCGGAAGAGCGCTACAACTCGTTCCGCAACAAGCTCGGCACCGTCAACCTGGGCGAGGAAAGCCGCCTGCTGCTGCAGCAGATCGTCGACAACAAGAGCCGGCTGCTCACCATGGAGGCGCAGCTTGCCGAGTACAACACGCGCTACACCGAGAACAACCCGGCGGTGGTGTCGCTCAAGGCGCAGATTGCCACGCTGACGGCGCAGCAGAACGCGCTGCGGCGCAGCGTGTCGCTGCTGCCCGACACCGAGCAGACCGCGCTGCGGCTGATGCGCGATGTGCGCGTCGATACCGAGCTCTACACCAGCCTGCTCAACAACGCGCAGCAGCTGCGCGTCGTCAAGGCGGGCCAGGTCGGCAGCGTGCGCGTGGTCGATTTCGCCGCGCCCGCCGACGAGCCGGTGCGCCCGCAGCGCGCCATGCTGGTGCTGATCAGCGCCGGGCTTGGCATGCTCGCGGCGATCGTGCTCGCGCTGCTGAAGAAGGCCCTGTACGGCGGCGTGGAGCATCCCGAGGATATCGAGCGCCTCATCGGCGTGCCGGTGTGCGCGGTGGTGCCGCGCAGCCGCATGCAGCTGCGCCTGCAGCGCGAACTGAGCCACGGCCGCGCCGGCCGCGGCCCGCGCCTGCTGGCGGCGCGCGCGCCCGACGACATCGCCGTGGAAGGCGTGCGCAGCCTGCGCACCACGCTGCAGTACGCGCTGCGCGACGCCAGCAACAACGTAGTGATGCTGACCGGCTCGCGCCAGGACGCCGGCAAGTCGTTCCTGTCGGTCAACCTGGCCGCGCTGGTGGCGGCGGGGCAGCGGCGCGTGCTGATGATCGACGGCGACATGCGCCGCGGCGCCGTGCATGCGCACTTCGGGCTGCGCCACCAGCCGGGCCTGGCCGACGCGCTGATGGGCGAGGACTTCGATGCCGTGGTGGCGCGCGACGTGCTTCCCGGGCTCGACGTGATGCCGCGCGGCACCGTGCCGCCGGATCCGGCCGAGCTGCTGATGAGCGAGCGCTTCGGCATGCTGCTCGACCATTTTTCGCACCGTTACGACATGGTGATCATCGACACCCCGCCGGTGCTCGAAGTCACCGATGCCGCGCTGCTGGGCCGCTACGCCGGCACCACGCTGCTGGTGGTGCGCCACGGCCGGCATCCGGCCGGCGAGATCGGCGAGACCGTGCGGCGCCTGGCCAGCGGCGGCGTAGCGCTGCGCGGCGTGCTGCTGACCGACGTGCCCAAGCCGCCGCTGCGGCTCGGCACGGGCTATGCCGGCTACTACAGCAACGACGCCGGCGTCGGGGGCATCAAATGAGGTGATGACGCAAATGACGCAAATGACGCAATAACCCGCGGCGCGCATGCCGACCATCACACGCATCCAAGGCAGTTCAACACGGCAGGGAGAACGGGAATGAAACGCAAGGTCGCACTGATCACTGGCATCACCGGACAGGATGGCTCCTACCTGGCCGAGTTGCTGCTCGACAAGGGCTATGAGGTGCACGGCATCAAGCGCCGCACGTCGCTGTTCAACACGGACCGCATCGACCACCTGTATCGCGAGCGGCATGAGCAGGACCTGCGCTTTTTCCTGCACTACGGCGACCTGACCGACGCCACCAGTGTGCTGCGCGTGATCCAGCGCGTGGAGCCGGACGAGATCTACAACCTGGCCGCGCAGAGCCACGTCGCGGTGTCGTTCGAGGAGCCGGAGTACACCGCCAATGCCGACGGCCTGGGCGCCTTGCGCATCCTGGAGGCGATCCGCATCCTCGGCCTGGAGCGCAAGACGCGCTTCTACCAGGCCTCCACTTCCGAGCTTTACGGGCTGGTGCAGGAGGTGCCGCAGAAGGAGACCACGCCGTTCTATCCGCGCAGCCCGTACGCGGTGGCCAAGCTCTACGCGTACTGGATCACCGTCAACTACCGCGAGGCGTACGGCATCTACGCCTGCAACGGCATCCTGTTCAACCACGAGTCGCCGGTGCGCGGCGAGACCTTCGTCACGCGCAAGATCACCCGCGCCATCGCGCGTATCGCGGTGGGGCTGCAGGACGAGCTCTATCTCGGCAACCTGTCGTCGCTGCGCGACTGGGGCCACGCGCGTGACTACGTGGAGATGCAGTGGCTGATGCTGCAGCAGGAGCAGCCCGAGGACTTCGTCATCGCCACCGGCGAGCAGTACAGCGTGCGCGAGTTCGTGCAGTACGCCGCCGCCGAGCTGGGTGTGACGATCCGCTTCGAGGGCACGGGCGCCGACGAGGTGGGGATTGTCGAACGGGTGCAAGGCAAGGAAACGAAGCTGGCCCCCGGCAAGGTGATCGTGCGCGTCGACCCGGCCTATTTCCGGCCTACCGAGGTCGAGACACTGCTCGGCGATCCCACCCGCGCGCGCGAGCAGCTGGGCTGGAAGCCGACTACACCGTTCTCCTCGCTGGTCAAGGAAATGGTGCGCGCGGACTTCCAGATCGCGCGGCGCGACGCGCTGGTGACGCTGGCCGGCTTCAAGACGCTGGAACACCACGAATGAGGGGGCGGCGCTGACCATGGACAAGCAGACAAGGATCTACGTCGCCGGCCATCGCGGCATGGTGGGTTCGGCGCTGGTACGCCAGCTGCGCGCCGCGGGCTACGCGCAGTTGCTGACGCCGGCGCGCGCCGAGCTGGACCTGACCGACCAGGGCGCGGTGCGCCGCTTCTTCGCGCGCCAGCCCGTCGATGTGGTGCTGCTGGCGGCGGCGCGCGTCGGCGGCATCGTCGCCAATGCCTCGCGGCCGGCGTCATTCCTGTACGAGAACCTGGCGATCGAGATCAACGTGATCCAAGCCGCGTTCGAGGCCGGCGTGCGGCGGCTGGTGTTCTTCGGCTCGTCCTGCATCTATCCGCGTGACTGCGCGCAGCCGATCCGCGAGGACTACCTGCTCAGCGGCCCGCTGGAGCCGACCAACGAAGCCTATGCCATCGCCAAGATCGCGGGGCTGAAGCTGTGCGAGGCCTACAACCGGCAATACGGCACCCGCTACCTGTCGGTGATGCCGACCAACCTGTACGGGCCCAACGACAACTACGACCTGACCAACAGCCACGTGCTGCCGGCACTGATCCGCAAGGCGCATGCCGCCGTCAGCGAGGGCGCCGCCACGCTGTCGGTATGGGGCACCGGCACGCCGCGGCGCGAGTTCCTGCATGTCGACGACCTGGCCGCGGCGACGCTGTTCCTGCTGCGGCAAGACCCGGATGGCGGCGTGTTCAACGTCGGCACGGGCAAGGACGTCCCGATCGGCGAGCTTGCCGCGATGGTGTGCCGCATCGCCGGGTTCCGCGGCGAACTGGTGTTCGACACCAGCAAGCCGGACGGCACGCCGCGCAAGCTGCTCGACGTGTCGCGCATGGCCGGCATGGGGTGGCAGGCATCGATCGGGCTGGAGGCGGGCATCGCCCGTACCTGGCGCGAGTTTGTCGCGACACAGGCGGCGCAGGCCGGCGCGGTGGCGTGACGAGGGAGCAGACAGATTCGAAAGGGCCGCAAAGGCCCAGAGGCGCCCCACCACGGGCGGCGGGGCAAGCAACGGGCAGTACGAAACCAAGGGGGTAGTCGTCATGTCGGGCTCAGTCACCATCTTCCACAACGTTGTCTGGTCGCGCCACAAGGGCCAGGTCTTCTCGGCGCTGCACCGGCTGCACGGGCAGGGGTCGATCCGCTACACCGTCGTGCAGATCGCGGAGACCGAGCACATGCGGCTGGGCTTTTCCGAGGTCGACTACAGCGTGCACCAGTACCCGATGCGCCAGCTCTTCGAGGGCTGCTACGAGGACGTGCCGCGCTGGAAGATGACGTTGCGGCTGGTGGGCGAGGTGCTGTGCTCGGACAGCCGCGTGGTGGTGCTTCCCGGCTACCACCTGCCGGAATTCTGGGCGATGCTGCTGGCCTGCATCGTCACCGGCAAGCGGCGCGCGGTGTTCTGCGATTCCACCGGACGCGATCGCCCGCGGCGCCTGCTGACGTCGCTGCCCAAGCGGCTGTTCTTCGCGCTGTGCCAGGGCTACTTCGGCTTCGGCGAGCGCAGCCGCGAATACCTGGAGTCGCTCGGGGCGCGGCGCGACCGCATCTTCATCCCGTGCCAGGCCGCGGCGCTGCCGGCCGGCTACACACCCGAGCAGGCGCTGGCGCGGCGCTTGCTGGCGCGTGCGCCGAAGGCCGCAGCACCGGACGCCCCGGACGCGCCGGACGCCCCGGACGCCCCGGCACCTGAACCGCTGCCGCCGGTGTTCCTCTACGTTGGGCGCCTGTCCGAAGAGAAGGGGCTGGATACGCTGCTTCAGGCCTTTGCCAGCCTGTTGCCGTCGATGCCATCCGCCACGCTGCGGCTGGCCGGCAGCGGCCCGATGGACGAGCGCCTGCGCGAGCGCGTCGGTGCTCTGCGGCTGGATGGCGCCGTGATGCTGCTGGGCAGCGTCAACGGTGCCGCGCTCGAGGCCGAGTACGACCGCGCCACCTGCCTGGTGCTGCCCAGCTACAGCGAGCCCTGGGGCCTGGTGGTCAACGAGGCGCTGGCGCACGGCTGCCCCGCGGTGGTCAGCGACAACTGCGGCTGCGTGCCCGAGCTGGTGCGCGAGGGCGAGACCGGCCTGGTGGTGCCGCCGCGCGATGTGCCCGCGCTGGCAGCCGCGCTGGACCAGGCGGTACGCCTGTTCGCCGATACCCGCGCCACCGCGCTGCACTGCATCGAGCTGATCCGCCGCTTCGACCCGGCGGCCGCCGCCACCCATATCGACCGCGGCTGCGCCAGCCTGCTGCGCGGCAGGACGCGCGCCGCGCCGCATCCCGTCGCCGAGGCCGAAGCCCACCGGAGCAGCCAATGAAAATCCTCATCTGCGGGCAGAACTACGCGCCCGAACTGACCGGCACCGGCAAGTACACCGCCGAGATGGCCGAGTCGCTTGACGCGGCCGGTCACGAGGTGCGGGTGGTGTGCGGCCCGCCGTACTACCCGGCGTGGCGGGTCGAAGAGGGCTACACGGCCTGGCGCTACCAGCGCGAGCAGCGCGCCGGCGTGCGCGTGCAGCGCGTGCCGCTGTGGGTGCCGCGGCGCCCTGGCGGGCTCAATCGACTGCTGCACCTCGGCAGCTTCGCGCTGGCCGCGCTGCCGGCGCTGCTGGGGCAATGCTGGTGGCGCCCGGATGTGGTGATGGTGATTGCCCCGGGACTGATGAGCGCGCCCGGCGGCTGGCTGCTGGCCCGGCTTACCGGTGCCATCGGCTGGCTGCACCTGCAGGACTACGAAGTCGATGCCGCGTTCGAGCTTGGCCTGCTGCGCGGTGCGCGCGCGCGCCGCGCGGCGCTGGCGGTGGAGCGCGCGCTGCTGCGCGGCTTCGACGTGGTCTCGACCATCTCGGAAAAAATGACCCAGGCGGCGGTGCGCAAGGGCGTACCGGCGGCGCGCGTGGTGCTGCTGCCCAACTGGGTCGATGCCGATGCGATCCATCCGCTGGACCGGCCCAGCGCGTATCGCGAGGCGCTTGGCATCGCGCCGAACCAGAAGGTGGTGCTGTACGCGGGCAATATGGGCGCCAAGCAGGGCCTGGACGTGCTGATGTGCGCGGCAGCGGCCCTGGCCGGCCAGCCCGACATTGTCTTCGTGTTCTGCGGCAACGGCCCGGCCCGCGCCGAGCTGGAGCTGCACTGCGCCGGCCTGGAGCACTGCCGCTTCCTGCCGCTGCAGCCGGCCGAACGCCTCAATGAACTGCTGAACCTGGCGGACATCCACGTGCTGCCGCAGCGCGGCGGCGCCGCCGACCTGGTGATGCCGTCCAAGCTGACCGGCATGCTGGCCAGCGGGCGCGCCATCGTCGCCATGGCCGAGGGCGGGACCGAGCTGTTCGCCGCGCTCGGCGGACGCGGCCTGACCGTGCCGCCCGAGGATGCCGATGCGCTGGCGCACGCCATCCGCCGGCTGGCAAACGACGCCGGGCAACGCGCCGAACTGGGCGCCGCGGCACGCGCCTACGCGGTCAGCGCGCTGGCGGCGCCGGTGGTGCTGGGCCGGCTGGAGGCGCGGCTGCGCGCGCTGGTTGCGGGCGGTACGGCTGGAGAGGCCGCGCCGGCGACCGGCGCCGAGTTGCCGCAGCCGGCGCTGCGCGCCGAGGAAGCGGAGTAAGCCATGTCCAAGCTACGTCCGCGCGCCGAACGCCGCCGCCACCGCTGCCCGGGTGGCTGCGAGCCCTACATGCCATGGCCCCGGTGCCAGCGCCGCGCGCCGGCCGGCTGCCTGTTTTCGTCGGGAGGAGAGCGCTCATGCCAGCCATCGAGCCGGCCGCGCCGCGTGCGCGTGCCCTGACGTCAGCCGGCAACCTGCCGGCACTGGCCAGCATCCGCTTCCTGGCGGCGCTGACGGTGGTGCTGTGCCATTTCGGCCAGATCGGCCTGCTCGCGGTGCCGGCGTGGTTCGTGGCGGCTGCCGACGGCGGGCGCCCGGCGGTATCGCTGTTCTTCGTGCTGTCGGGCTTCGTGCTCGCCTACAACTATCGCGACAGCCTGGGCGGCCGCGGCACACGCGCCTTCTATGCGGCCCGCGTCGCGCGCATCTGGCCGGTGCTGCTGCTGTCGCTGCTGCCGGCGCTGGCCGTCACCGCGTGGCTGCTGCGCAGTGGCGACGCCGTGCTGCTGCGCGAATGGTACGGGCTGGCGCGGCCGGACCTGCCCATGCTGGCGGCAAGCCTGCTATGCCAGGTGCTGGCGCTGACCGCGTGGTTGCCGTTCGCCGGGCTGAACCAGCCCTGGAACGGGCCAGCCTGGAGCATCTCGTGCGAAGCCTTCTTCTATGCCGTGTTCCCGGCGCTGCTGGCCTGGGCCGCCGCGCGCGACAGCCGTGCGCTGCTGCGCTGGTGCGCCCTGCTGTGGCTGCTGCAGGGCGCGTGGATCGCGCTGGTGGAAGCCGCCATGCCGCCATCGCGCTCGGGCTTCCTGGTCGCGCAGTTCCCGCTGACGCACCTGTTCGAATTCGTGCTGGGCGTATGCGCCGCGCAATGGCATGCGCGCATGCCGCGCGCGGCGGATACCCGCCATCGCCTCGGCATCTTGCTGGTGGCCGCCGCGCTCGCACTGGTCGCGGTGCTGGCGGTGACGGCGCTCTCGCCGCCGGGTCGCTGGCCGGCCTTCTACCTGCGGGCGCCGGCATTCGGTGCGCTGATCCTGGGCCTGGCGCTGCTGCAGCGGCCCGTGCTCGGCCTGCTGCACCGGCGCTGGCTGGTGCGGCTGGGCGAAGCCAGCTTCTCGCTGTACCTGCTCCATGTGCCGCTGGGCCGGCTGGCGTGGCTGGCCGGCTGGCCGCGGGCGTACGGGTGGCTGGTGCTGGCGGCCGTGGTGGCGCTGAGCGTGCTGGTCTTCCTCTGGTACGAGGAACCGATGCGCCGCTGGCTGCGCCGGCGCCTGGCGCCCGTTTTGTCGGAGCCTGCCGGTGGGGCGCTGCCGGCCAGCGCGGTACGGGGCTAGGAGGCGGGCATGCGCAACCGCTTCATCACCCTCTGGATCTGGCTGGCACTGTGCCCGCTGGCGGTCGATTTCAAGAGCGTCGACGAGAACGGCAGCCGCATCACGCAGATCCTGCTGACGCTGCCGGCCATCGCCGGCACCATCGTGCTGGTGATGACCGCGCCCCGCTTTGCCGGCGGCAGCCAGTTGCGCAGCGCCGTCACCATCGCGCTGATGCTGACGGTGCCCGGCAGCCTGGTGCCGCAGCTGCTGCAGGGCAATGATTTCGGCAACTATTTGCGCGTGCTGCTGCCGTTCATGCTGATGCTGTTCGGCTACCTGGCCGCCTGCCGGCCGTGGCAGACGGACCGGCTGGTGCAGGTCGAGAAGGCCATGTTCACCGGCATGGTGATCTCGCTGCTGTTCAGCTTCGGCTATGGCATGGCCATCGGCGGCGGGCTGGAAACGGTGCGCTTCCGCATCGTGTCGGTGGTGTTCCTGGCGCTGCAGGGCCTGCTGCTGCACGAGTTCGTGATCGCGCGGCGCTTTTCGAAGCTGACGCTGCTGCTGTTCCTGCTGTCGGTGGCGATCGAGCTGCTCAGCGTGACGCGCAGCCTGCTGGTCGGCACCGCCATGCTGTTCTGCCTGGCGACGTGGCTGGGGGCGCCGTCGCTGCGCCAGTTGCTCAAGTCGGTGGCGCGCGCGATGGTGATCACGGTCGCGCTGATCGGCGGCACCGTGGTGATCGGCTCGGCATTGTTCCCGAGCGTGGCCGCGCACTGGGAGCAGCGCATCTCGGCCGCCAAGGCAACGGCCTCGGGCATCGATCCCACCACCGCGACGCGGCTGGCAGAGATCAAGGACCAGATGGACCAGGTCACCGCCAGCACGGTCTCGCTGCTGCTTGGCAAGGGCTTCGGCCACAACTACCGCTACTCGCCCGACTACCTGACGGCCCTGTCGGGCCAGATGAGCGAGAAGGAGTTCTACGCCATCAACGAATGGGCCGCCGGCCACAACTTCTGGGTCTACCAGCTCTTCGCCGGCGGCGTGGTGTTCGGGCTGGCGCTGCCGTTCGCGGTGCTGTTCGCACTGTGGCGCGGGGCGGTGATCTACCGGCGCTGGCGCCGTCATGCCCCGGATGCGCCCTACCTGCCGGTGCTGGGGCGCGCGCTGATGGTGCTGGCGGCATTGCCGGCCACCTCGATCGGCGGCAACCCGCTGGGCCCGCGCTACTCCGGCCTGGTGTACGGCGTGGCGCTGGGCCTGCTGGTGGGCTCGTGCATGCGGCTGCAGCGCCTGGGGGTGCGTCGCGGGACGCCGGCGGCTGCCCGCGCACCGGCGACGCAGCCGGCCACGCCGCAGCCACCCCGGCCGCCCCGGCTGCCGGTCTCGCTGCCGGTCTTGCCACCCGCCCGCGCGGCCGCCCCGTCGGCGCCGCGCCTCACCCTGCAAGGACCCCGTCCATGAAGATCCTGCAACTGCTGCCATCGCTCGATCCGCGCCAGGGCGGGCCTGCCGAGTGCGTGCGCCAGAGCGCCGCCGCGCTGGCCGCGCAGGGCCATCGCGTCGAGATCCTGACGCTCGATGCGCCCGATGCGCCGTGGCTGCTACAAACCGGCCTCGCCGTCCATGCGTTGGGGCCGGCGCGTGGCGGCTACCGCTATTGCCCGGCGCTGGTGCCCTGGCTGCGTGCGCATGCGCGGGGCTTCGCCGCGGTCATCGTCAACGGGCTCTGGCAGCACCACGGCTTCGCGACATGGCAGGCGCTGCGCGACAGCGGGGTGCCGTACTTCGTCTTTCCGCACGGGATGCTAGATCCGTGGTTTCGCCGCGCGTATCCGCTCAAGCACCTGAAGAAGTGGCTGTACTGGCCGTGGGCGGAATACCGCGTCCTGCGCGACGCGCGCGCGGTGCTGTTCACCGCGGAGGAAGAGCGCCGGCGCGCGCGCGAATCCTTCTGGCTGTATCGCGCCAACGAACGCGTGGTCAGCTTCGGCACCAGCGTGCCGCCGCCGGCGCATGCGGCCGACGGCGGCAGCCTGGCCGAGCGCTTCCTCACGGCGTACCCGTCGCTGCGCGGCAAGCGCCTGGTTCTCTTCCTGGGCCGCCTGCACCCGAAGAAGGGCTGCGACCTGCTGATCGACGCGTTCGCATGCGAAGCCGCGCAAGTGCCGGCCGCGCACCTGGTGATGGCCGGGCCCGACAGCGCGGGCTGGGCCGCCGCACTGCGCGAACAGGCCGCCGCGCGCGGCATCGCGGACCGCATCACCTGGCCGGGCATGTTGCGTGACGAGATGAAGTGGGGCGCCTTTCGCGCCAGCGAGGTGTTCGTGCTGCCCTCGCACCAGGAGAACTTTGGCATCGCTGTCGCCGAGGCGCTCGGTTGCGGCCTGCCGGCGCTGCTGTCGACGCAGGTGAACATCTGGCGCGAGGTGGCACAGGGCGGCGCGGGCATGGGAGCGCCAGACACCGTGGATGGCACGGCGGGGATGCTGCGAGCCTGGTTCGCCCTGGCACCGGCCCAGCATGCGCGTATGCGGGCCCGCGCGCACGCGGTATTTGCGCGGCATTTCACCGTGGAAGCGATGGCGGCGGACCTGCTTCGGGTGGTGCAGGCGACAGGCGTTGAAGAAAAAAGATAAGGAGGGCAGGCGCAGCAAGTGATGGTCTTGACGGGGGCTCGCGCACGTCCGCTTCGGGTGTGCAAGGCAAGGGCAAAAAGGGGAGCGACGCTATGTTTGTCGATGCAAGGCAAATCGAACAGAACACGACAATACGCACTACCGTGTGCATCGTGGGCGCGGGAGTCGCGGGCATCACGCTGGCGCTGCAGATGCAGCGCATGGGTATCGATGCCTGCGTGCTGGAAAGCGGCGGCTACAAGCCGGACGAAGACACCCGGGATTTGTACCGGGGTGAAAACGCCGGGCTGCCCTACACCTTCGCGGACGGCAGTCGCAGCCGCTACCTCGGGGGCAGCAGCAACTGCTGGGGTGGCTGGTGCAGGCCGCTGGACCCGTGGGACCTGGAGCGCCGCGAGTGGGTGCCGCACAGCGGCTGGCCGTTCGGGCTCGATGAACTCAGGCCCTACTACGCGCGCACCCATGAGCTGCTGCGGCTGGGGCCTGACAACTTCGAGCCCGCGTGGTGGGAACAGGCCATCGGCCGCGCCGACGTGCGGCGGCTGCCGCTGAGCGGCGCCAACATCCGCGACACCATCTCGCAGTTCAGCCCGCCGGCGCGCCTGGGCAAGCTGTACCGCGACACGCTTGCCGCCGCCGGCCGCGTCAAGGTGCTCCTCTACGCCAACGTGACCGCCATCGAAACCGATGCGAACGCCGGCGCGGTGACCCACCTGTCGGTCGCCACGCTCAGCGGCAAGCGCTTCCGCGTGGTGGCGCAGCGCTTCGTGCTGGCCGCAGGCGGCATCGAGAACGCGCGCCTGATGCTGGCCTCGAACCGCGCCAGCCCGGCGGGCCTGGGCAATGCCAATGACCTGGTCGGACGCTACTTCATGGACCATCCGCGGCTGATGTCGGGCTGGGTGCATTTCAGCAAGGCGTGGTCGCGCAACAAGCTCTACGACATCAAGTACCACTACCAGAACCCGGCGGTCAGCGCGCATGGCACCCGGATCTCGTCGCAGTTCGCGCTGCGCCCGGAGGTGCTCGCGCGCGAGCGGCTGCTCAATGCGCGGGTCTGGTTCTTCTCGATGTTCTATGGCGAGGGCAGCGCCGGCGCCGAGGCGCTGATCCGCGCCAAGCAGGCGCTGCTGCGCAAGGACCAGCCTGGCTACCGCGTCGGCCGCGACCTGCTCACCATGGCCAGGCACCCGTTGGATACCGTTGGTTTTGGCCTGACGCGGCTGCTGCAGCCGCGTGCGCTGATCTCGGGTGTGCGCATGCAGGCCATCGTCGAGGCTGCGCCCGATCCCGAGAGCCGCGTGACGCTGTCGCAGCAGCGTGATCGGCTGGGCATGCCGCGCGTACGCGTGAACTGGCGCGTCGGCAGCCTGGTGCAGCGCACCTTCGACCGCACCTTCGGGCTGCTGGCGGACGAGTTGGAGCGCACCGGCGTGGCCCGCGTCACGCTCGATCCGCCCACCGAGGGCCAGCCGTGGCCGGCGTCGCTGGAAGGGACCTGGCACCACATGGGCACCACCCGCATGCATGACTCGCCCAGGCAGGGCGTGGTCGACCGCAACTGCCGCGTGCACGGCATCGGCAACCTGTATGTGGCCGGCAGTTCCGTGTTCCCGACCGTGGGCGCCAACTTTCCCACCATCACTATCGCGGCGCTGGCGCTGCGGCTGAGCGAACACCTGGCGCGCACCCTCGGCGACACGGCGCGCGCCGCCGGCGTGGCGCCGGCGGCCGGCACGCCGGCCCAGGGTGAAGCGCATGCGCTGGCGGCACCGGACGCACTGGAAGGAGAACCCTCATGAGCTATCGGATCGTGATCGCAGGCCTGTTTGCGAGTGCGCTGGCGGCGTGCTCGTGGGCGCCCGGACCGGCGCTGGACGGGAGCCGGCTGGATGACAACCTGCGCGCCAAGACCGGCACGCAGACCTACCCGGTGCAATTGATCACTGCCGACGTGATCCGCGCGCAGATCGACGCCGTGCTCGCGTCGAACAGCCAGGTATCGCCGGCGCGCGGCACGGACCTGCGCACCAGCATCGAACGCTACGAGTACCTGGTTGGCCCGCAGGACGTGCTGGGCGTGACCGTGCTGTTCAACCCGCAGCTCAGCTCGACCGCGCCGGCCGCGCCCGCTGCCGCCCAGATGATGCCGACCGAGGCAGCGCAGCCGCAGCTGCCGCTGGACCAGAACGGGTTCCGCGTCTCGCGCAGCGGCGAGCTGTTCTATCCGCCGGTGGGCGTGCTCAGGGTCGGCGGGCGCACCATCGAGGAAGTGCGCAGGATGATCACGCGCGGGCTGGAGCGCGACCTGCGCGATCCCCGTGTCGACGTACGCGTGATCGCCTATCGCCACGGCCGTGTCGACGTGACCGGCCTGGTGCGCAATCCGGGCTCGATCCCGGTTACCGATGTGCCACTGACGATGATCAACGCGGTGGCGCGCACCGGCGGCACCATGCCCGAGGCTGACGTGCAGAAGGTGCGCCTGACGCGAGGCAGCGAGGTCTATGAACTGGACCTGGAAGCGCTGATTGACCGCCGCAACGGCTTCAGCGACTTCCTGCTGCAGGCGGGCGACATCGTCAACGTTCCCGACCGGCTGGGCAGCCGCATCTTCATCCTCGGCGAAGTGGCCAAGCCCACCTCGATGCTGATGAACCGCGGCCGCCTGACGCTGGCCGATGCGCTGGCCGGCGTCAACAGCATCGACGTGCGCTACGCCGACCCGCGCCAGATCTTCATCATCCGCGGCATGCGCGACAGCCCCACCACGCCCGAGGTGTTCCGCCTCGACATGAGCCAGGTCGATGCGCTGCTGCTGTCGACGCAGTTCCGGCTCGAACCGCTCGATGTGGTCTACGTCGGGACCTCGGATGCGGTGCGCTTCAACCGCGTGCTTGAGCAGATCACGCCGACGATCCAGACGCTGTTCTTCACCAAGGAGCTGTCGCGCTGAGCCCATACGCAGCATTGCAAAACATACCGCGGGCGCGCGCCAACGGCGCGCAGCACCGCGGACCGAGGAAATCATCGTCAAGGCAGAACGGGGAGTTGACATGGAGAGCCAATTTTCACGGCCGGAGTGCAACTATGTGCTGGCCGCGCTGTTGCAGGAGGGCTGCCATCCGCTGGCGGCACAACTGGAGCTGGTCAAGCTGCGCGCCGGCCAGATGCTGAGCGAGGCGGGGCAGCGCATCCACCACGTGCATTTCCCGACGACCGCGGTGGTGTCGATGCTGGCCGTGTCCGAGTCGGGCGCGGGGATTGAAGTGGCGGTGGTCGGCAAGGAAGGGCTGGTGGGCATGCCGATCCTGACCGGTGGCGACTCGATGCCGTATCGGGTGGAAGTACGCTGCACCGGGCTGGCCTACCGTATCCCGGCCGCGCTGATGCGGCATGCCTTCATGCAATCGGCCGCCATGCGCCGTGCCAGCCTGCTTTACGTGCAGGCGCTGCTGACGCAGGTGGCGCAGGTCGCGGTCTGCAATCGCCACCATCCGCTGAGCGACCAGGTGTGCCGCTGGCTGCTGCTCACGCTGGAGCGCATGCATTCGCGCGAGTTGCTGAGTACCCAGCAGGGTATCGCCGACCGGCTTGGCGTGCGCCGCGAAGGCGTGGCCGCCGCGGTCGGCCGCATGCAGGAGCTTGGCCTGCTTGCCACCAGCCGGGGCCGCATTGTCGTGCTCGACCGCGCCCGGCTGGAAGCGATGGGATGCGAATGCTACCGCGTGATCCGGCAGGAGTACGCCCGCTTGCTGCCGCCGCCGGCGGGGCATACCGCTGCCATCGAGGCGGCGCACGGCCACCAGTCAGTCCATGCCGACCACGCTGTCACGCTGGGGAGCTGCGTATGAATGCCCATGTCCATGACGCGCATGCCGGCATGGCGGCGGTACGCGGCGCGATGCCGCTGCGCGCGCAGGCTGGCTGGATCACGGCCGCCACGGTGGCGGCCGTGCTGGCGGGTGCGCTCTATGCAGCGTCGTTGCCACCGCGCTACCGGGCCGACGTACTCATCGGCGCGCCGCGCGGCGAGGCCATGCCCTGGCAGGCGCAGCGGCCTGGCGCGCAGAACGGTGCGGGGCTCGACACCGGCATGCTGGCCAGCCGCACGGTGCTGGCGCCGGTGGTGCACGATCACGGGCTCGACATCGAAGCGGCGCCGCGGCGCCTTCCGCTGCTGGCCACGCTGTGGTCGTGGCTGGCGCAGCCCGCCGGCGACGGAATGTTGCCGGCGCCACTGCCGGCATTGGCGTCATACGGCTGGGGTGGCGAGCGCGTGTCGGTGGCCGCGCTGACGGTGCCTGAGGCGCTGGTCGACCGGCCCTTGCGCCTGGTTGCGCTGGGCGGACAGCGTTATCGCCTTGAGGCGCCCGACGGGCAGACGTTGCTGGAAGGCCAGTCGGGTACGCCGGCGCATCGCGGCGCGGTCTCGCTGCAGTTGTCCGTGCTGGTGGCGCGCGCCGGCACGCAGTTCACGCTGGTGCGGCGCGATGGCGCCGCGGCGGCTGCCGCGCTGGCCGAGGCATTGCGCATCGAGCCATCCGGCGAAGCCGTCCGGATCGCATGGCGCGACACCGATCCGCAGCGCGCCAGCGCAGTAGTGAATGCGATCGCCGCTTCGTACGCCCACGTGCTCGCGCATCAGCGCCAGGAACAGGCAGGGCGCATGCTGGATTTCATCACCACAGAACTGCCGCGCGTGCGGGCCGAGCTGGAGCAGGCCGAAGGCGCGCTGGCGCGCCACCGCGCGCGCGCCGGCACACTGCTGCCCAGCCAGGATGCGCAGTCCTACCTGCACGGCAGCATCGAATACCAGCGGCAGATCTCGGCATTGCGGCTCCAGCGCGCGCGGCTGTTGCGGAACTACACGCCGGAGAACCAGGAGGTGCGTGCCATCGACGACCAGATCGAGCAGTTGCGCAACGACCGCCGCAGCCTCGACGGCCGCCTGCAAGGGCTGTCCGAAGCCGAGCGCGACCAGGTCTCGCTGACGCGCGATGTCAAGGTCGCCGAGGACGCCTACATGTCGCTGCGCGGGCAGGCGCAGCGCCTGGCGCTGGCGCGTGCCGACGGCGGCAGCGAAGCGCTGCTGCTCGATGCGGCGACACCGTCGGTGGCTCCCGCTGGCCCGCCGCGTGCGCTGGTCGCCGCGGCGGCGGGCGCGGCGGGCCTGTTGCTGGCACTGGCCGTGGCCATGCTGCGCCAGCGCCGCGCCGCGCAGCTGGCGTCCGCCGGCACCATCGAGGCCGGGCTGGCGCTGCCGGTGATCTGCGAGGTGATGTTCAGCGACGAGCAGCGCCGGCTCGGGCAGCGCGCGCGCTCAGCGGAGGGCACGGGTGGGACGGCGGCAGCGGGGGCAAGGCCCGCCGGCGAGGTCACGGTCGTGGCGCCGCTGCGCGGCGGCGCCGAAGCCGGCCATGCCGGCCACGACCGGTTCCTGCTGGCCTGCCAGCATCCGGACGTGCTGGCGGTGGAAGGGCTGCGCATGCTGCGCGGGGCCCTGCAGCTGGGCCTGGCGCCCCATGGCCGGCGCGTGGTCGCGCTGACCAGCGCCCGCGCCGGCGAAGGCAAGACCTTCACCGCGGCGAACCTGGCCGTACTGGCCGCCGACGCGGGGCTGCGCGTGCTGCTCATCGACGCCGACCTGCGGCGTGGTTCGTTGGCCGGCTGGTTCGGCATGGATGGCGCAGATTGCGGTGTGGGCCTTGCCGATGTGCTGGCCGGCAACGCCACCCTGTGCGAGGCGACATGTCGCACCGCGGTATCCGGCCTGTGGCTGCTTGGCGCCGGCACGCTGCCCGCCAACCCGTCTGAGCTGCTCAGCCAGCCGCGCCTGCGCGGGATCCTGGCCGAGGCCGAGTCGCGCTTCGACCTGGTGCTGGTCGACACGCCGCCGGTGCTGGCCGTGGCCGACGCCATGCTGGTCTGCCACCTCGCCGGCGCGACGCTGCTGCTGATGCGCGCGCTGGAAACCCCGCAGTCGGTCGCCGCGCAGGCGCTGAGCCAGCTCGGGCGCTGCGGCGCGGTGGTGGTCGGTGGCGTCGTCAACGGCGTGTCGCCGCGCCATGACAAGGCGCGCGTGGCCGATACGCGCGCCTTGCTGCGCGGCAGCGCGGGCCGCGTGCCCTTGCCGGCGCTGCCCGCGTGGCAAGAGAGCCCGCAGGACAAAGACAGCACGAAAGACAGCAAGGCGCGCATGCACGGCGGCATGCAACACAACATGAAAAAGCGCCCGCGGGTCGCGGCGCTGGGAGGAGGGCGTCCATGAGACATCGGCTGGCGTGGTGCGCCACCTGCTTGCTGGCGGCGGTGCTGCTGGTCGGCACCCAGATCCCCGGCCGCATGCGCGACACGCTGGAGCGCAGCCTGCACGCGCCGTTCCCGCTGTCGTCGCTGGCGCATTTTCTGCTGTTCACAGCGATGGCATGGCTGCTGGCATCGCGCCTGATCGCGTGGCCGGCGCGGCGCATCGGTGCTGTATTGCTGGGGCTGGCGTTGTTGACCGAAGGGCTGCAGGTGTTTGCCATCAACCGTCATCCGCGCTGGCTCGATGTCGGCATCGACATGGCAGGCTTCCTCGCTGGCACGATGCTGGCGGCGTGGCTTTCGGGATGGCTGTCGCAGCGGCGTGCGCTGCCGCACGGCGCCGGCTCGGAACCCGCACGCTGATGCGGCGCTTGCGGCATGCGCCCCGATGCAATGGCGCAGCGCCTTTGCTAGAGTGAGCGGATCGCAACTCCGTCGCCGGCTGCGTGGCGACCCGACCGCATGCAACCCTCCCCGATCGCCGGCGCGCTGCCGGAACGCCGCGCGCAGCGCCAGGCGCTGGCGGCGTGGCGCGACCAATGCCGGCTAGACGCCGGCGCGGCAGCGCCGGCCTGGCGCGCTACCGAGCCTCATCCGGCCGACTGGCTGCGCTGGCTCGACCGCGCCTTGCTCGCACTCGGCACCGTGCTGCTATGTGCGGGCGTGGTCGTGTTCTTTGCCTTCAACTGGCAAGAGCTGCACAAGTTCAGCAAATTCGGCCTGCTGGCCGCCGCGGTGACGCTGCTGGCGGCCTTTGCCTGGTTTCGCGCGCCCGGCGACATGGCCGGCCGCGCCGCGCTGGGCGGCGCGCAGGCCCTGTCCGGCGTGCTGCTGGCAGTGATCGGCCAGACCTATCAGACCGGCGCCGACGCCTGGCAGCTGTTCGCGCTGTGGGCGCTGCTGGCGGGGCCGTGGGCACTGGCGGCGCGCGCGGCGCCGCACTGGTGGCTGGTGCTGGTGGTCGGCAACGTGGCGCTGCTGCGCTACTTCAGCATCCGCTTCGGCATGGATGGCCTGTTCGCGCTGCTGTTCGACAGCCGCTACCTGCGCACCGCCACGCTGGCCTTGCTGGGGGCGGTGCTGCTGCAACTGGCGCTGTGGCACTTGCTGGTGGCCCGCGCGCCCGGGCTGGGCTTCCGGGGACAGACCGGCAGCCGCTTGCTGGCGGCGCTGGCGTGCGTGCTGGCCGGCTCGCTGGGTCTGACCAGCTTGCTGGACAAACGCTTCGATGGCGCGTCATTCGTGCTTGCGGTGGCCGTGCTGGCCGGGCTGGCGTGGTGGTACCGGCAACGCGCCTTCGACATCGTCGTGCTGAGCCTGACCTGCCTGACGGGTATCTTGCTGGTGGTGGCCGGACTCGGCAAGCTGCTGTTCGAGGGCAAGGGCGACTTCGGCGCATTCCTGCTGCTCGGGCTGGTCACCATCGGGCTTGCCGCTGGCGCGGCGGCGTGGCTGATGCGCGCCTATCGTTCCCAACTGGAGCAGGCATGAGCACCACCTTGCAGACCGAACAACGGCTCTGGCGGGAACTGGCCGCGCGCGGAGCGGTGCAGGGCGAATGCCCGGAACACAGCCATGCGCCGTGGGCGGTGCGCTGCCTGATGGGCGCGGCCGGCTGGCTTGGCGCCTTGTTTTTCCAGATGTTCCTGGTCGGAACGGTGTTCGTGGCCGCGCGCGAGAACGGTGTCGCCATGGCCGTGACCGGCCTTGCCATGATCGCGCTGGCCGCCTTGCTGTTCTGGCGTGGCGGCGGCATCGCAACGAGCCAGTTCGCGCTGGCGGTCAGCTTGTGCGGGCAGGGGATGGCGGTGTATGGATTGGTCGAGGCGCTCGGCTTTACGCGCGTGACCGAGACCGCCGGGTTCTGGGCCGGCATCGCGCTGTTCGAAGGCGCGCTGGTCTTGCTGGTGCCCAACCGGCTGCACCGGCTGCTGTCAGGGCTTGGCATCTGGATCGGGCTGGCGGGCGCCGTGCATCTCGGACTGCCGCACGAGGCCGCCAATGACTGGCTGGCGCTGACGTGGTCGTTCGGCTGGCTGGCGCCGCTGGGCTGCGCGTTGGTGACCGGCTTCACGCTGGCCGAAGCGCGCGTGTGCGCGGCAGGGCGGCATGCACTGCTGGAGCCGCTCGCCGATGCCACGCTGCTGGCCGCGCTCGCCATGGCGCTGGTAGTGACCGGGATGAGCCATCCGATGGCCTGGCTGTTCGATCCGGAGGCGGGCCACCTGTCGGTCGCGCACTGGGTCGGGGGCGCGCTGCTGACGCTGGTGCTGGCCGGCTTTGCCCTGGCGGAAGGCCGCCGGCTCGCGGTCGGTCCCGCCATGCAGGCGGCCGTGCTGGCCGGCACGCTCGCCTTTGGCGCGCTGATGGCCGCGGCGCCCGCCGTCGTGGCCGGTGCGCTCGCGCTGGGGCTGGCCCTGCGCCGGGCCTCCCTGGCCTGGATGGGCCTGGGCGTCGCCGCCATTGCCATCGGCTTTATCTGGTACTACAGCGCGCTTCACTGGACGCTGCTGGCCAAGTCGGTCACGCTGGCCGCGGCGGGGGTGCTGTTGCTGGCCGGGCGATACTGGCTGCTGCACGGCCGCACTGGCAAGGAGTTCGCATGAAACGCTGGATCCTGATCGCGTGGGCACTGACCCTGACGCTGGCCGCCGTTGGCATCGCCGGCAAGGAAACGCTGCTGGCACGCGGCGACACCGTCTTGCTGCGGCTCGCGCCGGTCGATCCGCGCTCTCTGATGCAGGGCGACTACATGGCGCTGAATTTCGACATCGGCAACCAGATCCGCACGGCACAGGGGCCGGCGGAGCGCCCGCCGCGCGACGGCGTGGCCGTGATCCGGCGCGACGCACAGGGCGTGGCCAGCTTCGTGCGGCTGCATGACGGCGGCCAGCTGGGCGTGGGCGAGCAGTTGCTGCGCTTCCAGGCGGCGCGATCGCGCTGGGGCGGGGCGCAGGTGCAGGTGTCGACCGATGCGTATTTCTTCCAGGAAGGGCAGGGCGAGCGCTTCGCCCGGGCCATGTTTGGAGAGTTCCGCGTGGGGGCGGATGGCCAGGCGCTGCTGGTGGGGCTGCGGGGGAAGGAGATGGAGAAGCTGTGAGGCGGCGATTGTTTCCCAGCGCACGCCAGAAAACAAGAAACCCGCGAGACCGCCGGGTTTCTTGTCGTCGGGGGCAGGCTCAGACGTTGAACAGGAAGTTCAGCACATCCCCATCTTTCACCACGTATTCCTTGCCTTCCGCGCGCATCTTGCCGGCTTCCTTGGCGCCGGTCTCGCCCTTGAACGTGATGTAGTCGTCGAAGGCGATGGTCTGCGCACGGATAAAGCCGCGCTCGAAGTCGGTGTGGATCACGCCGGCCGCCTTGGGCGCGGTGTCGCCGACGTGGATGGTCCAGGCGCGCACTTCCTTCACGCCCGCGGTGAAGTAGGTCTGCAGGCCCAGCAGCTTGAAGCCGGCGCGGATCACGCGGTCCAGGCCCGGTTCTTCCATGCCCAGGTCGGCCAGGAATTCGGCCTTGTCGGCGTCGTCCAGGTCGGCAATCTCGGCTTCGATGGCGGCGCACACGGCCACCACCGGCGAATTGGTCTGCTTGGCGTACTCGCGCACCGCGTCCAGGTGCGGGTTGTTCTCGAAGCCGTCTTCACGCACGTTGGCGACGTACATGGTCGGCTTGGCCGTGATCAGGCAGAACGGGCGGATGGCATCCCATTCTTCCGGGGCCAGGTCGAGCGTGCGCACGGCCTTGGCCTGGTCGAGCACGGCTTGCGCCTTTTCCAGCACGCCAACCAGCCGCAGCGCTTCCTTGTCGCCAGCGCGGGCCGGCTTGATGTAGCGGGCCAGGGCCTTTTCCACGGTGGCCAGGTCGGCCAGCGCGAGTTCGGTGTTGATGACCTCGATGTCCGACAGCGGGTCGACCTTGCCGACCACGTGGATCACGTTGTCGTCTTCGAAGCAGCGCACCACGTGGGTGATGGCGTCGGTTTCACGGATGTTGGCCAGGAACTGGTTGCCCAGGCCTTCGCCCTTGGAGGCGCCCGCCACCAGGCCGGCGATGTCGACGAACTCGACGGTGGCCGGCAGGATGCGCTCAGGCTTGACGATCTCGGCCAGCTTGCCGAGCCTCGAATCCGGCACTTCGACCACGCCGACATTGGGCTCGATCGTGCAGAACGGATAGTTTTCGGCGGCGATGCCGGCCTTGGTCAGGGCATTGAACAGCGTGGACTTGCCGACGTTGGGCAGGCCGACGATGCCGCATTTGAGGCTCATGGTCTTGTCTTAGGAAAATCAAGGGTTTGCAGGATGCGGTCCGGAGCCGGTCGGGCTGGCGACGGGCACTGGGCGCGCCAGTCGCGGGACTGCATCGGACGAGACAAACACGTCACATCGAGCGCCGCTCGACGGCTGTACGGGGTCTGCCACGAAAAACGGCAATTGTAACCCTATCGGGACTGCGGGTTGCTGGCGGGGTGGGCGATTTGCGGGCGATTTGCGGGCGATTTGCACCGTATGCAAAAACAAGACGGCCAGGAAGTCATCCTGGCCGTTGCGTGAGCGCCGCTTGCGCTCAATCGAGATTCACGACGTTCATGCGCCGTCCGTGAACTGATCCCGCTTATCCGTGGCCTTGGCGCCGTCCGTAAACATGTCGCGCCTGTCGATTACCCTGTCGCCATCCAGGAACACGTCCCGCCGGTCAGTTACGCGTGCTCCATCCGAATACACATCGAACTTGGAGATCTTGGCGCCATCGGAATAAACGTCCCGCGGGCCAGTCGTGCCTCCAAAAGCCGATCCCCCTGCAACCGCGAAACCCACCGCGGCAATCCAAAGCGCCTTCTTCATTGTTCCACCTCCCTTCAGGTGGTTCGTCCCCGGGTCAGAAACATTTCGTTTCAATATAGGCTGTGTGTTTCCGAACTCGGTTCTATGCACCGATTGATTTGTCATAAGCCTAATGACCTGAAGAAATAATGAACGCCCGTACGTCCCGCCCGGAGGCCCCCGGAGTGACGTGGCTATAATCCAGCCATGACCCGATCCCACGCGTCCGCGCGCAGCTCTGCGCGCAATTCCTCCGCTTTCCAGGTTGCCGTCGTCGGTGGCGGCATCGTCGGCAAGTCCTGCGCCTTGTTGCTGGCCCAGCAGGGCATGGACGTGGCGCTGGTGGCGCCGAAGCCGCCCCGCGGCGTCGGCCGCGTGCCGGCCGCCGGGCCGCAGGACTGGGACAGCCGTATCTATGCGTTTTCCGCCAGCTCGCACGCGCTGCTGGAACAGATGCGCGTGTGGGAGGCGCTGGATCCGTCGCGTATCCAGCCGGTGCGCGACATGCGTGTCTTTGGCGACGTCAGCGCCGCCGAGACCACGCCCAGCGTGGACGGCGACCTCCATTTCTCCGCCTACGCCGCCGCGGTGCCGCAACTGGCATGGATCATCGAATCCAGCCATGTCGAGCGTGCGCTCGACACCGCGCTCGGCTTCCAGCACCAGGTGACCTGGCACGACGGCACCGCCAGCGTATGCGAGCGCGATCCCGAAGGCATCACGCTGACGCTGGACAACGGCAGCAAGCTGCGCACGGCGCTGGCGATCGGCGCCGACGGCGCGCGCTCGTGGCTGCGCCAGCAGTGCCATATCGGCGTCAGCACGCGCAAGTACCGCCAGCTTGGCGTGGTCGCCAACTTTGCCTGCGAGCGTCCGCACCACGAGACCGCCTGGCAGTGGTTCCTGGGTGCGCCGGAAAAGCTGATGGCCGACGAGGAGCCCGCCAATGGCGAGGTGCTGGCGCTGCTGCCGCTTCCTGGCAACCATGTGTCGATGGTCTGGTCGGCCGACGAAGCGCACGCGCGCGACCTGCTGGGGCTGTCGCCCGAGGCGCTCGCCGCCACCGTGATGCAGGGCGCCGCCGGCGCGGTCGGCAGCCAGTTCGGCACGCTGCGCTGCGTGACACCGGCGCAGGGCTTCCCGCTGGTGCTGCAGCGCGCCGACCAGTTCGTGCAGCCGCACGTGGCGCTGGTCGGCGACGCCGCGCACGTGGTGCACCCGCTGGCGGGGCAGGGCATGAACCTGGGCCTGCGCGATGTCGCGGAACTTGGCCGCGTGATGGCCGACAAAGAACCTTTCCGCAGCGAGGGCGACCTGCGCCTGCTGCGCCGCTACGAGCGCGCGCGCGCTACCGACCTGCTGTCGCTGACCGCGGCCACCGACGGGCTGCACCGGCTGTTCTCGCTGCCCGGCGGCGTGGCCCGCGTGGTGCGCAACACCGGCATGCGCGCGGTGGGTGGCCAGCCGCTGCTCAAACGTTTCCTGATCGGGCGCGCGCTCGGCTGACGCCGCCGCGCCCCGAACGAACATCGAATACCCCCTGGAGTCCACATGTTTCCATTTCTGCGCCGCCACCCTGTCCGCAGCGCCGCCGTCACCGCTGTCGTTGGCGGACTGGCCGCGGCCGGCTTTGCCCTGCATGCCATGGCGGCTGGCGAACCCGGTACCGACCGCATCAAGGAGTCGCTGCAGAAGGTGCTGGGCGGCCGTGCCGAGGTAAAGAGCATCACCAAGACCCCGGTGCCGGGCCTGTTCGAGGCCAATATCGGCGGGCAGGTGGTCTATACCGACAGCACCGGCCGCTACATCCTCAACGGCGAGATGATCGACACCCGCACCGGCACTAACCTGACCGAGGAGCGGATGGCCGAGATCAACCGCATCAAGTGGTCGGACCTGCCGCTGGCGCGCGCGATCAAGTGGAGCAAGGGCGACGGCAGCCGCCAGATCGCGGTGTTCTCCGATCCCAACTGCGGCTACTGCAAGCGCATCGAGCAGACCTTCCAGCAGATGGACAACATCACCGTGTACACCTTCCTGTACCCGGTGCTGTCGCCGGACTCAGAGACCAAGGCCAAGCAGGTCTGGTGCGCGGCCGACCGTACCAAGGCGTGGCGCGACTGGATGCTCAAGCATGTGGCGTTGACCGGCAACGGCAGCTGCCAGACGCCGCTGCAGGAGAACCTGGCGCTGGGCCAGAGCATGAATGTCACCGGCACGCCGGCGGTGTTCTTCATGGACGGCACCCGCATCCCGGGCGCGGCCGATGTGGCCACGCTGGAGAAGAAGCTCGCCAGCATCAAGAAATAAGCGCGCGCCGGACCTGACCCGGCTCGATCGACGGCCGGACTTGTCCGGCCGTCCTGCTTTTCGCTTTCCATCATTTCCAGGCGATCGCCGCCAGGCGACAAGGAGACACCATGACGTTCCAGGCATTGCTGCTGACCCAGGCCGACGGCGCCACCCAGGCCAATCTGGCCACGCTTGACGAAGCGCAGCTGCCCGCCGGGGGCAATGTGCTGGTGGCGGTGGACTATTCCACCATCAACTTCAAGGACGGCCTGGCGATCACGGGCCGCTCGCCGGTGGTGCGCAAGTGGCCGATGGTGGCGGGCATCGACGGCGCCGGTACGGTGCTGGAATCGACCAACCCGCGCTGGCACGCCGGCGACAAGGTGGTGCTGAACGGCTACGGCGTGGGCGAGACCCACTGGGGCTGCCTGGCGCAGCGCGCGCGGCTGAAGGGCGACTGGCTGGTGCGCCTGCCCGATGCCTTTACCACGCGCCAGGCCATGGCAATCGGCACCGCCGGCTATACCGCGATGCTGTCGGTGCTGGCGCTGGAGCGCGGCGGCGTCAACGGCCCGGTGCGGCCGGGCGATGGCGAGGTGCTGGTGACCGGCGCCTCCGGCGGGGTGGGCTCGGTCGCGATCTCGGTGCTGAGCAAGCTGGGCTACAAGGTGGTGGCGTCGACCGGCAAGACCAGCGAGGCGGATTTCCTGAAGGCACTGGGCGCCGCCGAGGTCATCGATCGCGCCGAGCTGGGCGTGCCCGGCAAGCCGCTGCAGAAGGAACGCTGGGCCGCGGTGGTGGATTCGGTCGGCTCGCATACCCTGGTCAATGCGTGTGCGCAGGTGCGCTACGGCGGCGTGGTGACGGCATGCGGGCTGGCGCAGGGGATGGACTTCCCGGCCTCGGTGGCGCCGTTCATCCTGCGCGGCGTGACGCTGCACGGCATCGACAGCGTGATGGCGGCGATGCCGCTGCGCGAGCGCGCCTGGCAGCGGCTGGCGAGCGACCTGGAGCCGGATCGCCTGAACGCGATCACGCGCGAGATCGGCCTGGCCGAGGCGATCGAAGCGGGCCGCAGGATCGTGGAAGGCGGCATGCGCGGTCGCGTGGTGGTCGACGTCAATCGCGCCTGACCGGCGCCTTGCAGCGGTATTGCTGTCCCGGGCGCCGGCGTTGCCAGCGGGCGCCGACGTTACAATCCTGCCCATGACGCCGATCCGCTACGCCATCGCCCCGCTTGCGCCTGAGGCGCACCTGTTTGCCGTCACCGTCACGGTGAGCGAGCCCGATCCCGCCGGGCAGCGCTTTACGCTGCCCGCGTGGATCCCGGGCAGCTACATGATCCGCGACTTCGCCCGCCATATCGTGCGCATCCGCGCCGATGCCGGCGGCCGCGAAGTCCCGCTGACCAAACTCGACAAGCAGGGCTGGCAGGCCGCGCCGGTGAGCCTGTCGGATGGCCCGCTGACACTGAGCTACGAAGTCTATGCCTGGGACCTGTCGGTGCGCGCCGCGCACCTGGACGCCACCCATGGCTTCTTCAACGGCAGTTCGGTGTTCCTGTGCGTCGAAGGCCAGGCCGAGCGGCCTTGCACCGTCGATATCCACGCCCCGGAAGGCGAGGCTTACCGCGGCTGGCGCGTTGCCACCGCAATGCCGGAAGCGCCGGGCCGCGACGGCGCGAAGCGCTACGGCTTTGGCCGCTACCAGGTTTCCGACTACGACGAGCTGGTCGACCACCCGGTGGAAATGGGCAATTTCCAGCTCGCCAGCTTCCGCGCCTGCGGCGCGCAGCACGACGTGGTCTTCACTGGCCGCGTGCCCAACCTCGATATCGAGCGCGTGTGCCGCGACCTCAAGCGCATCTGCGAAACCCAGATCCGCCTGTTCGAACCCCGCGGCGCCGAGGCGCCGTTCCTGGACAGCAACCGCCGCTACGTCTTCATGACGATGGTGACCACCGACGGCTATGGCGGCCTCGAGCACCGCGCCAGCACCGCGCTGATGTGCGGGCGCAACGACCTGCCGGCGCGCGGCGACAGCGACACCAGCGAGGGTTACCGCACCTTCCTGGGCCTGTGCAGCCACGAATATTTCCACACCTGGAACGTCAAGCGCATCAAGCCCGCCGCGTTCGTGCCATACCGGCTGGCCGAGGAAACCTACACGCCGCTGCTGTGGCTGTTCGAGGGCTTCACCAGCTACTACGACGACCTGGTGCTGGTGCGCTCGGGCTGCGTGACCGAGGCGCAGTACGTGGAGATGCTGGGCAAGACCTGGAACGGCGTGCTGCGCGGCAACGGCCGCACCAAGCAGAGCGTGGCCGAAAGCTCGTTCGACGCCTGGACCAAGTACTACCGCCAGGACGAGAACGCGCCCAACGCCATCGTCAGCTACTACACCAAGGGCTCGCTGGTGGCGCTGGCGCTGGACCTGACCATCCGCGCCAAGTCGCGCGGACGCCGCTCGCTCGACGATGTCATGCGCGCGCTGTGGCGCCGCTACGGGCGCGGCTTCTATGCGCCCGGGGCGATGCAGCGCGGCGTGACCGAGCCCGAGGTCTATGCGCTGTTCGACGAAGTGACCGGCCTGAAGCTGGGCGGCCTGCTGCGCTCGCTGACCGAGGGCACGGGCGAACTGCCGCTGGCGGCGCTGTTCAGGGACTTCGGCGTCAAGGCCGAGGCGCAGAAGCCGTCGCGCACCGCGGCGCTGGGCATCAAGGTCAAGACCGACGACGGCTGGGTACGCGTCACGCAGGTGCTGGACGGCGGCGCGGCGCAGGCCGCGGGCCTGTCGGCCGGCGACCTGCTGGTAGCCATCGACGGCCTGCGCGTGGCGCCCGGCCAGGTCGACAAGCTGCTGGGACGCTACCGCACCGGCGACCGCATCGACCTGCACGCCTTCCGCCGCGACGAGCTGCAGGTGCTGCCGGTCACGCTGGCGCGCGAGCCCGCGGCGCAGTTCAAGGTCAAGCTGGCGGACGGGCGGCATGCGGCGCGTTCGCGCTGGCTGGGCCAGTGACGTAGCGCAGCCATCCCCATAACCTAAGCCACAGCCTGGCCACAGCCCCGGCCGCTCCGCCGCATGCAATACGCGCACGACCCCCGCACCTTCCTGTATTCGCACTACGTGTACCGGGGGCTGCGCTCGGCCACCGGGGTGATCGGCGCGACGCTGATCGCGCTGCATTTCTCCGACCTGCCCACCGCGATGGTGGTGTCGATGGGCGCGCTGTGCACCAGCCTGATGGACCTGCCCAGCCCGCTGAGTCACAAGTTCAACGAGATGCTGGCGAGCGTGCTGCTGTGCAGCGCGGTGACGCTGGTGGTGGCGCTGACCACGCCGTTCCCGCGGGTGATGCCGTTCGTGCTGGTGCTGGTGACGTTCCTCGCCGCCATGATGACGGTGTATGGCAACAAGACCTTGCCGCTGCAGTTCGCCGCGCTGTTCGTGATGACGCTCACGATCAACGAGGACTTCGTGGTCGAGCGCGCGATGGTGCATGCGGCGCAGTTCAGTGCCGGCGCGGTGGCCTATCTCGGCTACGCGATGCTGGTGAGCTGGCTGACCGAGCGCCGCACCAGGCAGCAGGTGCTGGCCGAGTCGCTGTACGAGCTGGCCGGCTACCTCGAGATCAAGGCCGGCTTCTACGATGCCGGCAACGACTACGAAGCCCGGTTCAACCAGCTGGTGCGCCAGCAGATCGTGGTGGCCGAGCGCCAGCAGGCGGCGCGCGACCTGGTGCTGCGCGGCAACCGCACGCCGCATGACGGGCTGCTGGTGCAGGTGCACCTGCGCATGCTCGACCTGTACGAGTACGTGCTGTCCACCAACACCGACTACCCGCTGCTGCGCCAGACCTTCGGCGGCACGCCGGTGCTGGACCACCTGCGCGGGCTGGTGGTGCTGATGTGCAAGGACGTGGAAGAGATCGCCTACGAGGTCACGCGCGGGCGCGGCTCCTACGCGACGGTGGAATACCGCGAAGGCCTGCGCGCGGTCGAGGCCGAGATCGCGCAGCTGCGCCACCACCACATCAATCCGGCCGCAATGACCGCGCTGGCCGAGACGCTCGACATGATCCGCGGCGCGATCACGCTGATCGGCCAGCTGCATGAGGCTTCGCGCACGCCGGTGGAGCCGGCCAAGGTGCTGCCGGGCAGCGACATGACGCCGTTCCTGACGCGCCAGAAGTATGAGTTTGGCGTGCTGCGCGACAACCTGCACTGGCGCTCGCCGGCGTTCCGCTTTGCCCTGCGCATGTCGATGGCGGTGGCGCTGGGGCTGTGGATCACCAACCACCTGCCGTATGTGTCGCACAGCTACTGGATCCTGCTGACCATCATCGTCATCCTGAAGCCCAACTTCAGCATGACCAAGCAGCGCTACAACGACCGCGTGATCGGCACGCTGATCGGCTGCGTGGTGGCGGTGGGAATCCTGAAAGTGGTAGACGAACCGCTGGTGCTGCTGGGCGTGCTGTTCCTGTCGCTGGTGGCGAGCGCCGCGTTCGTGACCATCAAGTACCGCTACACCGCGATTGCGGCCTGCATCCAGGTGCTCATCCAGATCAACCTGCTGATGCCGGGCAGCCCGACGGTGGCGGGCGAGCGGCTGGTCGATACGGTGATCGGCGGCATCATCGCCTCGCTGTTCAGCTTTGTGCTGCCGAGCTGGGAATACCGCGCCATCCCCAAGCTGGTGGAGAACGTGCTGCAGGCCAACCGCCGCTATATCGCCGCCACGCGCGACCTGCTGCTGCGCCGGGCCAAGGACGACTTTGCCTACCGCGTGCAGCGCAAGCAATTCATGGATGCCCTGTCCGCGCTGATCGGGTCGTTCCAGCGCATGCTGGACGAGCCCAAGAGCCGGCATCGCGCGGTGGACAACCTGAACCGCTTTATCGTGCAGAACTACCTGGTGGCAGCGCACGTGGCGGCGGCGCGGATCCAGGTGCGGCAGCACTACGATGAGCTGGATATCCCCGCCGCCGAGGCGGCCATCGAGCAGGCAACCGAAGCGGCTCGCAACAGCCTCCAGCTCGCCAGCGAGCAGCTGCATGCCGATGAGCGGGGCGGCGGGCGCGGAGCGGGCTTTGTCCGCCGCGAGCGCGCCCCGGTCGTGGCCGAAGCGCAGGCACCGCTGGCGGTAGCGGCAGGGCCGGTGCTGGCCGATGCCACCGATGCCACCGATGCCACCGATGCCACCGATGCCACCGAAGCCGCGGAGGATGCGGCGGCCGAGCGGCGCGCGCGCCTGGCGGACTCGGCGGACAAGCGCCGCACCGACACGCTGGTGCAGGCTGCCGCTGCGGGTGAGTCGAGCGAGCATGCCGGACCGACTTCCAGTTCCACGGGCCGTCCCGCCAACGCGGTGCTGGAGCGCCGGCTGCGCGCGCTGCGCGAGGATGCGGCCAAGATCGCGCTGCGTACGGGGGCGATCGGCCGCGCGATGCGGGCGCGCGACTGAACCGGGTTCAGCCGGCGGCGCCTTCTGCCGGCATCTCGTCCTCAGGTAAGGTCAGCATCCCGCTGTTATAACTGTACTCAAAGATCTCCCCGTACCGCCCCCACCCAATCGCCACGCTCAGCACGCGCTCGGCCTCGGCCGGCTTCAGGAACTGCTCCAGCTCATTGAGCACCTGTTCCTCGCCGATCTCGCCCGCTTCGCTCGCCACCAGCTCGCGCCGGATATGCGCGGCCAGCGCGACGTTGGCGAGCAACTGCCGGCCAAAGATCGCCTTGCGCTGCTGCGGTTCGGCCGCATAGTAAGCGCGGCCTGCCTCGGTGGCGGCGATATCGCCGGCCTCGATCGACACCAGCCGGACCAGCTGCAATGCCTCGCACGCGGGCAGCAGGTCGTCGTCGGTCAGGCCGGCTTCGTCGGCCAGGTGCGGCAGGTCGGCGCGGCAGTGGAAGGGCGCCTCGCACAGCAGGTCGAGGATGGCTTCCATCTGGCTGATATCGGCGTCCGGCAGCCGGTAGCCGATCTGGCGCGCGGGTGCCTGCGCCGGCAGGCGCGCCTCGGCGGCGGGCGCGGTCATCAGCGCGTAGATCTCGTCGACCAGCGCGCGCACCTGCACGCTGTCGCGGTTGCGCGGGCGCGGCAGCGTGACCGGGACCTCGGCGCGGATCCGGCCGGGATCGCTCGACAGGATCACGATGCGGTCGGCCATCATCACCGCCTCTTCGATGTTGTGCGACACGATCAGGATGCTGCGGATATTGGCGCGGCCGCTTTCCCACAGCGCCAGCATCTCGTCGCGCAGTGTCTCGCCGGTCAGCACGTCCAGCGCGGAGAAGGCTTCGTCCATCAGCAGCAGGTCGGGCTCGGTCACGAGCGCGCGCGCAATGCCCACGCGTTGGCGCATGCCGCCCGACAGCTCGCGCGGCAGCGCGCTGTTGAAGCCGGCCAGCCCGATCATGTCGATCGCGGCCTCGGCGCGGCGCTCACGCTCGGCCCTGGGCACGCCTTGCGCTTCCAGGCCCAGCTCGACGTTCTGCTGCACCGTCAGCCACGGGAACAGCGCGAACGACTGGAACACCATGGCGATGCCCTCGGCGGTGCCTGCAAGGCGTTCGCCGCGGAAGCGCACCTCGCCCCGGTCGGCGCCGACCAGCCCGGCCATGATGCGCAGCAGCGTCGACTTGCCCGAGCCCGACTTGCCCAGCATGGCGACGATCTCGCCCTCGCGCAGCGTCAGGTCGACGCCTTCGAGCACGGCGCGGTCGCTCTGGCTGGCGGTGCGGAAGATCTTGCCGACGCCGCGCAACTCGATCACGGCAGCCGCGGTGGTGGGTTGGGTGTTCTCTGCCATCGTTGCCTTACAAGCGGGTGCGCTCTTGCGCGAGTTGGTACAGGCGGTTCCACAGCAGCCGGTTGAAGCCGACCACGAACAACGCCATCACGCCGATGCCCAGCGCGATGCGCGGGAAGTCGCCGCGCGCGGTGGTCTCGGCGATATAGCTGCCGAGCCCGGTGGCGACGATGGTGCGGTCGCCCCAGGTCACGTACTCGGACACGATGCTGGCATTCCACGAGCCGCCGGCGGCAGTGACCAGCCCGGTCAGCAGGCTGGGGAATACCGCCGGGATCAGGAAGCGCTTCCACAACAGCCAGCCGCGCAGCCCGAAGTTGCGTGCCGCCAGCTTCAGCTCGGTGGGGATGCCTGAAGCGCCAGCCACCACGTTGAACAGGATGTACCACTGCGTGCCGAAGATCAGCAGCGGGCTCAGCCAGATCTCGGGGTTCAGCCCGAAGCGCGCAATCAGCATCACCGCCAGCGGGAACATCAGGTTGGCCGGAAACGCGGCCAGGAACTGCGCCACCGGCTGCGCGACTCGCGCGAGGTCGGGGTTCAGGCCGATGCGGATGCCGATCGGCACCCACACCAGCGCCGCCAGCGCGATCAGCACCACCACGCGCACCATGGTGATAGTGCCCAGCCACAGCACGTGCGCCACTTCGGCCCAGCCGACTTCGCTGTGGACGAAATAGCCGATGCGCACCAGCGCCGCCAGCGCCACCAGCACGATCAGCGCGTCACGCGCGCGTCCCCACCACTGCGCGCGGCGCGGATCGGCAGGCTGTGCGGGGGCATGTGAGCGCCCGCGCGCGCCCCACGCCAGCGTGCGCGAGGCCAGCGCCGCGGCCTGCGCCAGCAGTGCGCCGACCCACGCCGAGCGCCGCAGCAGGTCCAGCAGCCATGACTGCGGCAGCTTGTCCTGCGCCAGCGTTTCGAAGCGGAAGCGGTCGGCCCAGGCTACCAGCGGGCGGAACAGCAGCTGGTCGTACAGCAGGATGCCGACCAGCATGGCCAGGATCGCCCAGCCGATCGCGGCCAGGTCCTGCTGCTGGATCGCCAGCGCGATATAGGAGCCGATACCGGGCAGGCGGATATCGTGGCCCGACACCGAGATCGCCTCGGCCGCGACCACGAAGAACCAGCCGCCCGACATCGACATCATCATGTTCCACAGCAGGCCCGGCATCGCGAACGGCACTTCCAGCCGCCAGAAACGCTGCCATGGCGAGAGCCGGAACATGGCAGCGGCCTCCAGCAGGTCGCCCGGGATGGTGCGGAACGACTGGTACAGGCTGAACGCCATGTTCCACGCCTGCGAGGTGAAGATGGCGAAGATCGCCGCGCATTCCACGCCGGCGATATTGCCGGGGAACAGTGCGATAAAGCCCGTCACCGTGATCGACAGGAAGCCCAGCACCGGGATCGACTGCAGGATATCCAGCGCCGGCACCAGTACCTTCTCGGCGGTGCGGCTCTTCGACGCCAGCGCGGCGAACGCCAGCGAGAACAGCAGCGACGCCGCCAGCGCCGCCAGCATGCGGATGCTGGTGCGCATCAGGTAGTACGGCAGGTAGGCCACGTCCAGGTGCACCGCCAGTTGCCGGTCGGGGTGGAACGGGGCATTCATCTGCTGCGCGGCGAACGCGACCATCACGATCACGGCCAGGATGATCGGCAGCAGTGCCAGGTCGAAGCGGTTGGGCGGCGCGCGCAGCAGCTGGCTGTCGAAGCCAGGCGCGGGCGGGTCCGCGCGGCGGTTGGCGGGTGGCATCATGGCGCTTCTCGGGCTGTATCGAGCTTGGAGGCACAGGCTTGTGGCCTGCCCCTGGTTCGCGGCCCCGGCGGACAACGGCAATGCCCGCATGCCGCCGGCTTCACGCTGATCACGCCGGGCGGCGCGCATCCCTTTGTAACGCCCGGCATGGCGGTCTAGTTTACTTGGTGTCGATGACACATCGCGCACCCCTCGCGTGCGCTCACGGGGAAACGGCCATGAAGAAAGCAACCTGGCGCCTGGTCGCGCATGGGCGCGTGCAGGGCGTGGGCTATCGCGCCGCCTGCGCCGACGCGGCGGACGAACTCGGGCTGGGCGGCTGGGTGCGCAACCGGGTCGACGGCACCGTCGAGGTGATGGCGCACGGCACGGTCAAGCAGCTGGAAGCGCTGCAGGCGTGGATGGAAACGGGCCCGCCGGCGGCGCAAGTGACGTTTGTCGACGTCGGGCCCGGGGAAGGGGAGTTTGCCGGCTTCGAGTTCCGGCCGACGGTCTAGTGGATCAGGCGGCGGTCCAGTCGACCGGGGTGCGGCCGTGCGCTTCCAGCCAGTGGTTGGCCTCGCGAAAGTGGCCGCAGCCCAGGAAGCCGCGATGCGCCGACAGCGGCGAGGGATGCGGCGCTTCCAGCACGCGGTGGCCGTCGCCCAGCAGCGGCTTCTTGGCCTGGGCGTGGCTGCCCCACAGCATGAACACCAGGTTCGGGCGGCTCGCCGCCAGCGCGTGGATCAGGCAGTCGGTGACCGCTTCCCAGCCGCGGCGCGCGTGGCTTGCGGCCTGGCCCTGCTCGACCGTCAGCACGGTGTTGAGCAGCAGCACGCCCTGGCGCGCCCAGCCTTCCAGGTTGCCCGAGGTGCGCGGCGGGGTGGGCGAAGAGGTGCCATCCGTGCCGAACTCGGCGGCGATTTCCTTGAAGATGTTGCGCAGGCTCGGCGGCACCTTGATGCCTTCCGGCACCGAGAAAGCCAGCCCATGCGCCTGCGGCAACTCCATGCCGCCGACCGTGCCGGTGCCGTGATACGGGTCCTGGCCCAGGATCACCACCTTGACCGCGTCGGGCGGAGTCAGGTGCAGCGCATGGAAGACGTGGTGCGGGAACACCGGCTTGCCGGCGGCGCGTTCGCCGTCGACAAAGGCAGCCAGCTCCTGCCAGGCCGGCACGGTGGTGCAGGGCGCCAGCAGCGCTCGCCAGGCGGCGGGGAGGGCATCGGCCTGGGCCTGCAGGCCGGCAGCGGGGGATGGCTCGCCGGACGCGCGGGGCGCTTCGGCGGCGAAGAGATCAGCTTGCATGCGTGAGGAATGCTTGGCGGCAAAGCCGCGATTATGACGCCTTGCCTTCGGCGATTCCGGCCAGGCGGTAGCCGCGCGCGGCTTTGCTGAGGTCGGAAGGGAGCAGCGCGGCCACGGCGGCAAGCCGAGCGGCGAAGGCGCGCAGGGCATCGGTCGCGTGCGCGGCGTCGCCGTCGAGCCATTCCAGTTCGAGTTCCTGGATGCGTTCCTGCACGGCGCTGGCCGGGGCGGTGATGGTGCCGGTGTCCAGCGCCGCTTCGATACGCGCGTCGTCCTGCGTGACTATCCAGGTGCGGCGGACGAAGTCGGTGCGGAACACCGGTGCCAGCTTGCCGGCCAGTGGCGCGAGCACGGTTTGCGCTTCAGCGGGAAAGGTCTGCAGCTCGATGGCCTCGCCGGCGATCCCGGTTTCCCATTCATGGCGCGTGGCCAGTCCGCCCTGGCTGCTGCCGGCGGTCTTCAGCGTCTGCAGCCATTGCGCGCCCTTGCGGCGCAGTCGCAGCGCGGCGCGGGCCTGGGCCAGGTCGCGCGCCGGTGTGTCGAGGTAGACGTTGAGCAGGGTGGCTTCACCCTGTGGCTGGCCGTTGGCGTCGAGCCATGCGGCCAGTGGGGCGAGGGCGTCGTCGGGGACGGCGAGCTTGAGTTCGATTTCCTGGGGCATGGGGGGAATGTTTGGAGTGGCTGGCGCGATGTCTGTTCAATCACCACCAGCCGGTCCCCTCTCCCGCACGCGGGAGAGGGGAGCAAACCTGCGGCGGCGCTAAATGCACCGCCGGAAAATGGCCCTCAGGCAAACAACCGCGCCAGCTCCACGCCCGGATCCGGTGCGCGCATGAACGCCTCGCCCACCAGGAACGCATGCACATTGGCATCGCGCATGCGCTTCACGTCGGCCGGCCCGAGGATGCCCGATTCGGTCACCACCAGCTTGCCATCCTGCATATGCGGCAGCAGGTCCAGCGTGTTGTCCAGCGACACCTCGAACGTGCGCAGGTTGCGGTTGTTCACGCCCAGCAGCGGCGTCTTCAGCCGCAGCGCGGCATCCAGCTCGTCGTCGCCATGGACTTCCACCAGCACGTCCATGCCGAGTTCCAGCGCGCAGGCTTCCAGCTCGGCCATCAGGCCCGGATCCAGCGCGGCGACGATCAGCAGGATGCAGTCGGCGCCCCAGGTGCGGGCCTCGTAGACCTGGTACAGGTCGACCATGAAGTCCTTGCGCAGCGCAGGCAGCGGGCAGGCGCCGCGGGCGCGTTTCAGGTAATCGGCATGGCCCTGGAAGAAGTTCACGTCAGTCAGCACCGACAGGCACGCCGCGCCGTGCGTGGCGTAGCTCTCGGCGATGGCTTCGGGCACGAAGTTCTCGCGCAGCACGCCCTTCGACGGCGAAGCCTTCTTCACCTCCGCGATCACACCGGCATGGCCGGCCGCGATCTTGTCGCGCAGCGCGCGCTCGAAACCGCGCGGCGCCAGACCCGCTTCGTTGCGCAGGCTCTCGGCCTCGGCGCGCAGGCTGGGCAGGTCGCGCTTCTTGCGCGCGGCGGCCACTTCGTCGGCCTTCACGGCCAGGATTTTTTCCAGGATATCGGACATATCAGCGCCTCTTATTTGAACTGCTGCGTGGCGTGGACGAACTGGTCGAGCTTCTCGCGCGCCGCGCCGCTGGCGATGGCCTCGCGCGCGCGGCGGATGCCGTCCTCGACCGAATCGGCCACATTGGCGGCGTACAGCGCGGTGCCGGCGTTCAGGGACACGATCTCGCGCGGCGTGCCAGGCACGTTGGACAGTGCTTCGAGCAACATCTCCTTCGATTCCCCCGCATCGGCCACCTTCAGGCCGCGGTTGGAGATCATCGACAGGCCGAAGTCCTCGGGGTGGATCTCGTACTCGCGCACCTCGCCGTCCTTCAGTTCGCCGACCAGCGTGGCGGCACCCAGCGAGACCTCGTCCATGCCGTCCTTGCCGTAGACGACGATGGCGTGTTTGGCGCCCAGGCGCTGCATCACGCGCACCTGGATGCCCACCAGGTCAGGGTGGAACACGCCCATCAGGATATTGGGCGCATCGGCCGGGTTGGTCAGCGGGCCCAGGATATTGAAGATGGTGCGCACGCCCATTTCCTTGCGGATCGGCGCGACATTCTTCATCGCCGGGTGGTGCGTGGGCGCAAACATGAAGCCGATGCCGGTCTGCTCGATGCACTGGCCGACCTGCCCGGGCGTCAGCATGATGTTGACGCCCAGCGCTTCCAGCACGTCGGCGCTACCCGACTTGGAGCTGACGCCACGGTTGCCGTGCTTGGCGATCTTTGCGCCGGCCGCCGCCGCGACGAACATCGAAGCGGTCGAGATATTGAAGGTATGCGAGCCGTCGCCGCCGGTGCCGACGATGTCGACGAAGTTCTCGCGGTCCTTCACCACGACCTTGTTGGCGAACTCGCGCATCACCTGCGCGGCGGCCGAGATCTCGCCGATGGTTTCCTTCTTGACGCGCAGGCCGGTCAGGATCGCGGCGGCCATCACCGGCGAGATCTGCCCCTGCATGATCTGCCGCATCAGGTGCAGCATCTCGTCATGGAAGATTTCGCGGTGCTCGATGCAGCGCGTCAGGGCTTCTTGCGGCGTGATCATGGCGTTCTCGTTGACGGTCTGGATGGCGTGGTGCGGGTCGTGGTGACTGGTGGCAGGCGCGGAATCTAGCAGTCTCATCGCGGCGCCTTGACGAAGTTGGCCAGCATCGCATGGCCATGCTCGGACAGGATCGACTCGGGGTGGAACTGCACGCCTTCGATGGCGAGCGTCTTGTGGCGCACGCCCATGATTTCGCCGTCCGGGGTCCAGGCGGTGATCTCCAGGCAATCGGGCAGGGTCTCGCGCTCGATCGCGAGGGAATGATAGCGCGTCACGTCGAAGTGCTTGGGCAGCCCGCTGAACACGCCTTGCTGCGTGGTTTCGATGGTGCTGACCTTGCCGTGCATGACCTGCTTGGCGCGGATCACCTTGCCGCCAAAGGCTTCGCCGATGGCCTGGTGGCCCAGGCACACGCCCAGCATCGGCACCTTGCCGGCAAAGTGCTGCAGCGCCGCCACCGAGATGCCGGCTTCCTTCGGGCTGCACGGGCCGGGCGAGACACAGATATGGTCGGGCTTCATCGACTCGATCTCTTCAATGGTGATCTCGTCGTTGCGGTAGGTGCGCACGTCCACGCCCAGTTCGCCAAAGTATTGGACCAGGTTGTAGGTAAACGAATCGTAGTTGTCGATCATCAGCAGCATGGCGTCTGTCTCCTGTTCTCTCAGATGTCGGAGTCCAGGCCATCCTGGACCTGCTCGGCGGCGCGGATCACGGCGCGCGCCTTGGCTTCGGTTTCCCTCCATTCGGCTTCGGGATCCGAATCTGCAACGATGCCGGCGGCGGCCTGCACGTAGAGGTTGCCGTCCTTGATGATGCCGGTGCGGATGGCAATGGCGAGGTCCATCTCGCCGCCGAACGACAGGTAGCCCACCGCGCCGCCGTAGATGCCGCGCTTGCGCGGCTCCAGTTCGTCGATGATCTCCATCGCATGGACCTTGGGCGCGCCCGACAGCGTGCCGGCCGGGAAGGTCGCGCGCAGCACGTCCAGGTTGCTCATGCCTTCACGCAGGGTGCCTTCGACCGAGCTAACGATGTGCTGCACGTGCGAGTACTTCTCGATCACCATCTTGTCGGTGACCTTGACCGAGCCGGTCTCGGCGATGCGGCCGATATCGTTGCGCGCCAGGTCGATCAGCATCACGTGCTCGGCGATCTCCTTGGGATCGTTCAGCAGCTCGGTGGCGAGCTGGGCGTCCTTCTCCGGTGTATTGCCGCGCGGGCGGGTGCCGGCCAGCGGGCGGATGGTGACGATGTGTTCGCTGCGGGTGTCGCCATTGGTGCCGACCTTGCGTTCTTCCTGGCGCACCAGGATTTCCGGCGAGGCGCCCACCACCTGGAAATCGCCGAAGTTATAGAAATACATGTACGGCGACGGGTTCAGCGAACGCAGCGCGCGGTACAGCGACAGCGGCGAGTCGCGGTAGGGCTTCATCAGCCGCTGGCCGACCTGCACCTGCATCATGTCGCCGGCCATGATGTATTCCTTGGCCTTGTGCACGGCGTTCAGGTAGTCCGCCTTGGCGAATTCGCGGTAGACCTCGGTCTGCACCGACGGGCTGGTCACCGGTACGTCGACCGGCTGGCGCAGCTTCATGCGCAACTCGCGCAGGCGCTGGCGGGCACGGGAATACGCTTCGGGCGTGGTCGAGTCGGCGTAGACGATCAGGTAGAGCTTGCCCGACAGGTTGTCGATTACCGCCAGCTCTTCGCATAGCAGCAACTGGATATCGGGCAGGTTCAGGTCGTCGGGCTTCTGCGTGCCCGCGAGCTTCTTCTCGATATAGCGCACCGCGTCATAGCCGAAGTAGCCGGCCAGGCCGCCGCAGAAGCGGGGCAGGCCCGGGCGCAGCGCCACCTTGAAGCGGCTTTCGAACTCGGCGATGAAGTCGAGCGGATTGCCTTCATGCGTTTCCACCACCTTGCCGTCGGTCACCACCTCGGTGCGCTCGCCAAAGGCGCGCAGCAGCGTGCGGGCATGCAGGCCGATGAAGGAAAAGCGCCCGAAGCGCTCGCCGCCGACCACCGATTCCAGCAGGAAGGTGTTGACGCCGCGCGTCTGCGACTGGGCCAGCTTCAGGTACAGCGACAGCGGCGTTTCCAGGTCGGCAAAGGCCTCGGCGATCAGCGGGATGCGGTTGTAGCCCTGGTCGGCCAGCGATTTGAATTCCAGTTCGGTCATGTCGGTCCTCTTGCGGTCCTTTTGTGCGGCGTCGCTGCGCGGGTGAGGTTGGGCGCGGCGCCGCATTTCGGCAATCAGGCTGGAGCGAATGGATACCCGCCCCGTTTGGCGGGCCGTGGTGCAGGCAAGTTGCGGACAAGACTGCACACGGCCGGGGAAGGGCGTGCGGCGCGTTCTTGAGCTAAACGTAGCAGAGAATTTCCGCTGCGCTGGCTTTTGGCGGGTTTGGGTGGGATGCCCGGCACGGGGTTGAACCCTCAGCCGGTTGTAACGACGCCCTCGGGTAGAGGGCGCGTCAGCAGACTCGCGAACGCACTTTACGCCTGTTGGGAGGCGCGCCAGCGACGCCAGGGCCAAGCCTGCCGATCACTGCCAGAAGAGATGCGTTTGCGGTTGAGAAACATTGAATGTTCAGGGATTTCAGTCGCGATCGATCTTGAGATCGACCGTATTGAGATCGACCGTATTGGACCGATCTCAGCGATGACCTGCCCGGTGTGCCGCAAACAGCGCTGCGGCGTGGGCAATGGTGTCGACTATACCATCGGCTTCGACGGCTTGTACAGGATTGCCATGGTTGTAGCCATAGGGCACCAGCAGCACGCCCATGCCCGCCGCGCGGGCTGCCTGGGCGTCGTTTTCCGAGTCGCCAAGGGCCGCCATTGCCGACGGATCCAGCCTGAACACCTCCGCCACCTTGAGCAGCGGGAACGGGTCGGGCTTGCGCAGCTGGAACGCGTCGCCGCCGTAGACCAGCTCGAAATACGGCGCCAGCCCGGTCTTGGCCAGCAGCGGCTCGGTGAAGCTGTGGGGCTTGTTGGTCACGCAGGCCAGCCGCAGCCCGGCCGCCTTCATCGCCGCCAGGCCTTCGCGCACGCCGGGATAGACCTGCGAGAACTGCCCGTTGATGCGGATGTACTCGCGGTCATACAGCGCGTAGGCATCGGCAAAGAGGCTGTTGGCGTGCAGCGGCGAGAAGCGCGCGTCCAGCACGCGCCGGATCAGGTTTTCCGAGCCCTTGCCGACGTAGCTGACGATCTCCTGCCCGGACATCGGCGCCACCGGTCCCAGGTTGGGGTGCTGGCGGCCCAGCGACAGCAGCATGGCGTTGATCGAGGCGTGGAAGTCGCCCGCCGTATCGACCATGGTGCCGTCGAGGTCGACGATCACCCCTTCGATGCCGCTCCAGTCGGTGCGGCGCAGTGCCAGGCCTTCGGTCATTGCCCGGCCTTGGCCAGTTCGCCGCGCAGTGCCGAGATGATGCCGCGGTAGCCGCCGTCCGCATCCGGCTTGCCGAACACGGCGGAACCGGCCACGAAAGTGTCGGCACCGGCCGCGGCGATCTCGGCGATATTGTCGACCTTCACGCCGCCGTCCACTTCCAGCAGGATGGTGCGGCCGGTGCGGGCCGTGTATTCGTCGATGCGCTGGCGCACGGCGCGCAGCTTGTTCAGCGTCTCGGGGATGAACGACTGGCCGCCGAAGCCCGGGTTGACCGACATCAGCAGGATCACGTCCAGGCGGTCCATCACGTGATCCAGGTGGTGCAGCGGCGTGGCCGGGTTGAACACCAGGCCGGCCTGGCAGCCGTGATCGCGGATCAGCGCGAGCGAGCGGTCGACGTGTTCGCTGGCTTCCGGGTGGAAGGTGATGATATTGGCGCCGGCCTTGGCAAAGTCCGGGATGATCCGGTCCACCGGGCGCACCATCAGGTGCACGTCGATGGGGGCGGTCACATGGGGACGGATCGCCTCGCACACCAGCGGGCCCACGGTCAGGTTGGGCACGTAATGGTTGTCCATCACGTCGAAGTGGATCCAGTCGGCGCCGGCCTCGGTCACGCGGCGGACTTCCTCGCCCAGGCGGGCGAAGTCGGCGGACAGGATGGACGGGGCGATGCGGAAGGTGGGCTGGGTCATGGTAGCTGCGGATGGCGCGCGGTGAAGGCAGGGAATGCTGTTATCGCCGCTGCGGCGGGCCGGAGCCGGGGGCGCCGCTAGGGGCGGCCGGGGCGCACGGCGGGCGGCACGGCGTTGAAAGACCGCTATTCTACGCCCGCCCGGACGGGATCGCGTCGGGCCGGCGCCCGGCCTGCGCTCTTGCCCGTCCCGCGCCCATCCCGCACAATGCGGCTACCCATTTCCCTGCCGGCCGCTCCCGCCGCCGGCCCTGCCCAAGATGAGCGAGTACGCCTTCTCCGTGTCGGTGCGCACCCAGTACCTGCCGGACCAGTCCGACCCCGAGCGCGGGCGCCATGCCTTCGCCTACACCATCACCATCCACAACACCGGCGAGGTGGCGGCGCAGCTGATCTCGCGCCACTGGATCATCACCGACAGCGACAACGGCACGCAGGAAGTCGCCGGCCTGGGCGTGGTGGGCCACCAGCCGCTGCTGAAGCCGGGCGAGCATTTCGAGTACACCAGCTGGGCCACCATCTCGACGCCGGTCGGGTCGATGAAGGGCGAATATTTCTGCGTGGCCGAGGACGGTCACCGCTTCGAGGTGCCGATCCCCGAATTTGCGCTGGTGCTGCCGCGCATGCTGCACTGAGCGCGCGCGTCCAGCCCGGGAAGCCGGGAACCTACGGGCGCTTCGCGCTGTCCTGTTCCTGCGACGGCGTTTGCTGGCCTTGCGTCGACGGCTCCGGCTGGCGCGAAGGGTGGTCGTCGGGCGCGCGGGTCGGGCGTGGGTTCTTTCTGGCTGTGCCCATGGTCCAGACCACGATAAAGATCAGCAGGAACAGCGCCACGCCGGCCTCCAGGGCGAACAGCAGCATGGGATGGGCTTCGAAGAACTTGCTCATGGCGGATGCGGCAGTGGCAATGACAGATGACGGTGGGATTGTAGGGCAACTGCAGCAAGTGCCCGGTGCGATCCCTGCCGGGCCGGCACCGGTCGCGGGACACTGAACAACAAGCAAGATGGCATACGCGGATTCCCTTTCGATTTCTCTCCCTGGTTTCACCTCGCGCGTCGGCGCCCGTGCCCGCGCCTGGATGGCGCTGGCCGGCGCCGGCGTGCTGCTGGCAGGCTGCATGAGCGGCCCCCCGCCGCGCATCGAGACCGGCCCGTCCGGCACCACGCCGCCCACTTCGTCGACCCAGAAGGGCCAGCTGCAGGCCGCCAGCTGGAACGAGATCGGCGGCTGGAGCCAGGACGACGTGCGCGCCGCCTGGCCCGCGCTGCAGGCCAGCTGCCAGGCGCTGAAGAAGCGCGCCGAATGGAGCCGCGCCTGCGCCGCCGGCATGATGGTCGACGCGGGCGACCTCAACGCCATGCGCACCTATTTCGAAACCAACTTCCAGCCCTTCCGGGTGGTTAACGGTGACGGCACCGACAGCGGCCTGATCACCGGCTACTACGAGCCCATCCTGCACGGCTCGCGCACGCGCCAGGGGCGCTTCCAGGTGCCGCTGTACCGCAAGCCGGCGCAATTCGGCAACCGCCCGATGCCGGCCCGCGCCGAACTGCTGCAGAACCCCGCCATGCGCGGCAACGAGCTGGTGTGGGTGGATGACGCGGTCGAGGCGGCCTTCCTGCAGATCCAGGGCTCGGGCCGGGTCCGGCTGCCTGACGGGAGCCTGATGCGGGTCGGCTTCGGCGGCACCAACGACCAGCCGTTCCGCTCGTTCGGCAAATGGCTGCTGGACCGCGGCGAGATCACGCCGGCGCAGGCCACCATGCAAGGCATCAAGGCGTGGGCGCGGGCCAACCCCGGGCGTGTCGACGAGATGCTGAACGTCAACCCGCGCTTTGTGTTCTTCCGCGAACTACCGCCGAACAACGACGGCCCGGTGGGCGCGCTGGGCGTGCCGCTGACGGCCGAGCGCTCGATCGCGGTCGATCCCGCCACCATTCCGCTGGGGGTGCCGGTGTTCCTGTCGACCACGCGCCCGCTGTCGACCGAGCCGATCCAGCGGCTGATGTTCGCGCAGGACACGGGCAGCGCCATCAAGGGCGGCGTGCGCGCCGACTTCTTCTGGGGCGCTGGCGATGCGGCGGGCGAGACCGCGGGGCGGATGAAGCAGGGCGGCAGGATGTGGGTGCTGATGCCGCGCAGCTGAGGTCACTGGCCGCCCAGGCAAACAAAAGGGACGCCTCGGCGTCCCTTTTTGATCCCGTGGCAATCACCGTGGCCGCTGGTCCACGATCCGCTTCGCCTTCCCCACCGAACGCTCGATCCCGCCCTCCTGCAGCACCTCGATCGTGGCGGTGACCCCGATATACGACTTGATCTCGTGCGCCAGCCGCTCTCGCGCGGCCTGCGCGCGCGCCGGCTCGCTGCCATGGGCGCATTCCACACGGACCGTCAGCGTATCCATATGGCCGTCCTTGCCCAGCACGCACTGGTAGTGCGGGGCCAGTTCGGCCTGCTTCAGGATGAGTTCCTCGATCTGTGACGGGAACACGTTGACGCCGCGCACGATCATCATGTCGTCGGTCCGGCCGGTGACCTTCTCCATGCGGCGGAAGGCGGGCCGCGCCGTGCCTGGCAGCAAGCGGGTCAGGTCGCGGGTCCGGTAGCGCACTACCGGCATCGCTTCCTTGGTCAGCGAGGTAAAGACCAGCTCGCCGAATTCGCCGTCGGGCAGCACCGCGCCGGTATTCGGGTCGATGATTTCCGGGTAGAAGTGGTCTTCCCAGATGGTCGGGCCGTCCTTGGTCTCGGCGCATTCGTTGGCCACGCCCGGGCCCATCACCTCGGACAGTCCATAGATATCGACTGCCGAGATGCCCATGCGCTTCTCGATCGCCAGCCGCATTTCCGGCGTCCAGGGCTCGGCGCCGAAGATGCCCACGCGCAGCGAGCTGCTGGCCGGGTCGATGCCCTGGCGCTCGAACTCATCGGCGATCGCCAGCATGTAGCTGGGCGTGACCATGATGATCTCGGGCTTGAAGTCCAGGATCAGCTGGACCTGGCGCTCGGTCTGGCCGCCGCCGAACGGGATCGCCGTCAGGCCAGCTTTCTCGACGCCGTAGTGCGCGCCCAGCCCGCCGGTGAACAGGCCGTAGCCATAGCTGATATGTACCTTGTCGCCCCGGCGCGCGCCCGAGGCGCGGATCGAGCGCGCCATCACCGTCGCCCAGTTATCAATGTCCTGGAGCGTGTAGCCGACCACCGTGGGCTTGCCGGTGGTACCGGACGAGGCATGCACCCGCGCCACCCGGTCCTGCGGCACGGCGAACATGCCGAACGGGTAGTTGTCGCGCAGGTCCTGCTTGCTGGTGAACGGAAAGCGTGCCAGGTCGGCCAGCGATTGCAGCTGGTCGGGATGGACGCCGGCCTCGTCGAATTTGCGGCGGTACACCGGCGAGTTGGCGTAGGCATGGTGGAGCGACCACTTCAGCCGCTCCAGCTGCAGGGCCTGCAGCTCGGCGCGGCTGGCGGTCTCGATCGGATCCAGGGGCAGATCGGTCAGGCGCGTGCTCATGTCGTCTCCTGCGCGGGGGGCGTTTTATCTTGGGGGGCGGCGGCGTTCAGGCTACGGCATCCGGCGGCACGACATGTCCCTTGATCTGCGCCGACTTGCCGCGGAACATCGCTACCACCTCGCCCGCGGCATTGGTCACGCGGATGTCGTAGATGCCGTGCCGTCCCGACAGGGTCTGCTCGATGCCTTCGGCCGTCAGCACGTCGCCGCCGTGCACGGGTTTGAGGAACTCGATGCTGCAGCCGGCTGCCACGGTATTGATGTTATGGCTGTTGCAGGCGAACGCGAAGGTCGAATCGGCCAGCGTGAACATCAGGCCGCCGTGGCAGATGCCATGGCCGTTCAGGAATTCGTTGCGAACCGGCATGGTCAGCCGGGCATAGCCGGGGCGGACCGCTTCGACGGTGATCCCGAGCCAGCGGCTGCAGGTATCGGCTTCATACATGGCGGCCGCGGCCGCTTCGGCGAGGGCCTGGGGGTCCTTGTGCAACGTTGTCTCCTTGGGGCGGGGTGGCGCCGGCGGGCGCCTGGAATGCCTACTTGCCGGTGAAGCGGGCGGCGCGCTTTTCCAGGAAGGCGTTGACGCCCTCCGCATAGTCCGCGGACTGGCCGAGGTCACGCTGCAGGTCGCGTTCCAGGTCGAGCTGGGCATCGAGGGTGGCGGTGCCGCTGGCGTACATGGCGCGCTTGATCGCGGCCAGCGCCCGGGTCGGCTGCGCGGCCAGGTGCGTGGCCAGCGCCAGCGCCTGCTCGGGCAGCAGCGGGTCGTCCATGGCTTCCCAGATCAGGCCCCATTTCTCGGCTTCCTCGGCGGACAGGCGCTCGCCGGTCATCGCCAGCCCCAGCGCGCGCGCCATGCCGATGCGCTTGGGCAGCAGCCAGGTGCCGCCTGAATCCGGCACCAGCCCGATCTTGACGAAGGCCTGGATAAAGTTGGCCGAACGGGCGGCCAGCACCATGTCGCAGGCCAGCGCCAGGTTGGCGCCGGCGCCGGCGGCGGTGCCGTTGACCGCCGCCACCACCGGCAGCGGCAGCGCCTGCAGCCGGCGGATCAGCGGGTTGAACCAGGTATCGATCAGTTCGCCCAGGTCGGTCATCTGTCCGGGCGTGAAATCCAGGTCGGCCAGGTCCTGCCCGGCGCAGAAGCCACGGCCGGCGCCGGTCAGCAGCAGCGCCCGCGCGCCGCCTGCCTCGACATGGTCGAGCGCCTGCTGCAGCGCCTTGTGCATCTCGCGGGTAAAGCTGTTGAGCTTGTCGGGGCGGTTCAGCGTGATCACCGCGACGGGCCCCTGCCATTGGAGCAGGATGGGGCCGGCATCGAGGCTGACCGGCTGGCCAGCGGGCGTGGACATCGGGGGCATGTTTGTCTCCTGCCTGGTGTTCTTTGCGGTCGGCGCGGGGCTGGCGCCGCTAAAATAAACCGACCAGTCGGTCGGCAAATGGTAGCACTAATTACCGGCTGCGTGAGCCATGCGCTCAGCGTAAGGGCGGCGGACCGGGGTGCCTTATTAGTACTAACCCGCGATCGAAGGCCGCAATCGGGATGGCGACCGCAATGCCGGCACCCCGTGTCGCTCTATAATCGCGCTGCCGACAACAATTGCAGCATCGCTGGTGCCCGTCTGCGCGCCGGCACGCAAGACTGTTTCACTGATTCCCTCATTTCCGCACTGGATCTCCCTATGAAGAAGTTCGCAGCACTCCTTTTGGTCTCGTCCGTGGCGCTGTTCGCCGCGTGCGGCAAGAACGAATCCGCGCCGGCCGCCGCCAGCACGGGCAGCGCCGCCGCCACCAGGATCATCGTCGGCCTGGATGACAATTTCCCCCCCATGGGCTTCCGCGATACCAATAACGAGCTCGTCGGCTTCGATATCGATATGGCGAAAGAGGCCAGCCGCCGTCTCGGCATGACCGTCGAATTCAAGCCGATCGACTGGAGCGCCAAGGAAGCCGAGCTGAACGGCAAGCGCGTGGACGTGCTGTGGAACGGGCTGACCATCACCGACGAGCGCAAGAAGAACATCAGCTTCACCGCGCCCTATATGACCAACCACCAGATCGTCATCGTCGGCAACAATTCGCCAGTGAAGGCCAAGGCGGACCTGGCCGGCCGCATCGTCGGCGCGCAGGACGGCAGCAGCGCGGTGGATGCCATCAAGAAGGAAAGCCAGATCGCCGCCAGCCTCAAGGAGCTCAAGACCTTCGGCGACAACGTGACGGCGCTGATGGACCTGTCCGCCGGCCGCCTCGACGCGATCGTGGTCGATGAAGTGGTGGGCCGCTACCTGATCAGCAAGCGTGCCGGCGAATACCGCGTGCTGGAAGAAAACTTCGGTACCGAGGACTACGGCGTCGGCGTCCGCAAGGATGACGCCGATCTGCTCGGCAAGCTGGACAAGACCCTAGCCTCGATGAAGCAGGACGGCACGGCCGCCCGCATCGCCACCCAGTGGTTCGGCGCCGATATCACCAAGTAATCCAGGCGCTGCGCGGCGCCCCGCGCGGTTCAGGCAGGGCGCCGGCTTCTTTCCGGACTCGGGCGCTGGCCGCGCGACGGTCCGCTGCCTCGAATCCTTCCTCCTTCTGTTCGCGCGAACATGGATTACGTCTTATCTCTTCTGGGGCCATTGGCGCAGGGTGCGAAAGTCACGCTCACCCTGTTTGTCATCACGCTCGCCCTCTCGGTGCCGCTGGGGCTTGCGCTGGCGCTGGCGCGCATCTCGTCCTGGCCGCTGCTGAGCGGTGCGGTCAATGGCTACATCTGGCTGATGCGCGGTACGCCGCTGATGCTGCAGATGCTGTTTATCTATTTCGCGCTGCCGTTCGTGCCGGTCATCGGCGTGAGGCTGCCCGATTTTCCCGCCGCCGTGGTGGCGTTTGCGCTCAACTACGCCGCGTACTTCGCGGAAATCTTCCGCGCCGGGATCAAATCCGTCGACCGTGGCCAGTATGAAGCCAGCAAGGCGCTGGGCATGACGTACTTCCAGACCATGCGGCGGGTCGTGCTGCCGCAGATGGTCAGCCGCGTCCTGCCGCCGGTCAGCAACGAAACCATTACGCTGATCAAGGACACGTCGCTGATCTACGTGCTGGCCCTCAACGATATCCTGCGCACCGCGCGTGGCATCGTGCAGCGCGATTTCACGACCACGCCTTTCCTGGTCGCCGCGCTGTTTTACCTGGTGATGACGCTGATTCTGACCTGGTTCTTCCAGAATCTCGAAAAACGCTATGCCAAACATGATGACTAGCCCGAACGGCGCCATCCCTGACCACGCGCCCGGCAACATGATCGCGGCGCGGGACATCTTCAAGTCGTTCGGATCGCTGCAGGTCCTGCGCGGTGTCTCGCTGACGCTGCGCAAGGGCGATGTCACCGCGGTGATCGGGCCCTCGGGTTCGGGCAAGAGCACATTGCTGCGTTGCCTGAACCATCTCGAGGTGATCGACCGCGGCACCATCGAGATTGAAGGCGAGTCGCTGGCGGCCGCTGGCCCCGACGGTGCCTCCAAATATGTGCCGGAGACGGAAGTCCGCCGCATCTGCCGGAAGATGGGCATGGTGTTCCAGTCGTTCAACCTTTTTCCGCACATGACGGTGCTGCAGAACATCATCGAGGCGCCCATGACCGTCAAGGGGCTGTCGCGCGATGCGGCGGTGCCCAAGGCCGAGGAACTGCTGCGCAAGGTCGGCCTGCTGGCCAAGCGTGACAACTATCCGGCGCGCCTGTCCGGCGGCCAGAAGCAGCGCGTGGCGATTGCGCGCGCGCTGGCGATGGAGCCCGACATCATGCTGTTCGACGAGCCGACCTCCGCGCTCGATCCGGAACTGACCGGGGAAGTCCTGCGCACCATGCGGCAACTGGCGGAAGAGCATATGACCATGCTCGTCGTCACGCATGAGATGGGGTTTGCGCGCGAAGTGGCCAACCACGTCGTGTTCATGGACGAGGGCAGGATCCTCGAGGAAGGCGCGCCCGCCGAGGTGTTCGGCGCGCCTGGCCATGCGCGTACCCGGGAATTCCTGGCGCACATGCTTTAAGCCGGGCCTGGCGCCGCCACGCCACGACAGGTGGCAGAATAGCCCGCAGCCGGTGGCGACGCTGCCATTTGATTGCCAATACATAGGAGAAGACATGCCGTACGAAAACATCCTGGTCGAGACGCGCGGCCGCGTTGGTCTGGTTACGCTGAACCGCCCCAAGGCGCTGAACGCGCTCAACGACGCGCTGATGGATGAACTGGGTGCCGCGCTGACGGCATTCGACCAGGACGAGGGCATCGGCGCCATCGTCATTACCGGCAGCGACCGCGCCTTCGCCGCCGGCGCCGATATCGGCATGATGGCCAAGTACTCCTTCATGGATGTCTACAAAGGCGACTACATCACCCGCAACTGGGAAACCATCCGCAAGATCCGCAAGCCGGTGATCGCCGGCGTGGCCGGCTACGCGCTGGGCGGCGGCTGCGAACTGGCGATGATGTGCGACATCATCATCGCGGCGGACTCGGCCAAGTTCGGCCAGCCGGAAGTGAAGCTCGGCACCATGCCCGGCGCCGGCGGCACCCAGCGGCTGCCGCGCGCGGTGTCCAAGGCCAAGGCCATGGACCTGTGCCTGACCTCGCGCATGATGGACGCCGCCGAAGCCGAGCGCTCGGGCCTGGTGTCGCGAGTGGTGCCGGCCGACAAGCTGCTGGATGAAGTGCTGGCCGCCGCCGAAACCATCGCCGGGTTCTCCTTGCCGGTGGTCATGATGATCAAGGAGTCGGTCAACGCCGCCTACGAGACCACGCTGGCCGAAGGCGTGCACTTCGAGCGCAGGCTGTTCCATGCCACCTTTGCCAGTGAAGACCAAAAGGAAGGCATGGCAGCTTTCGTAGAGAAGCGCGCCCCCAATTTCCAGCATCGCTGAAAACTTGATAGGGGAATACCCGACGGCCGCGCGGGGGTATTCAAGCGCCGCCGCGCTGGCCATTTTGAGGTTTTCCTTTGTCGCTCAAGGGGTTACGACATAATCACGCGAACCCCTAGCTGAGTGCTGTGACAAAGAGGTTGCAAGCTCCACGAAACCGGCCTAATATTCGCCCCCTCGCAACACACAACGCGGCGCTGCAAGGCAGCACTGGCAAGGGTTGCGGGGTCGACCGGGAGGTTGGCGCAGCGAAGTTTGCAGCGCTGACCGCAGCAAAAAAAGCTTGCTGAAACGGTTGACGAAACGAAGAAAGCTCTGCATAATCTCGTTTCTCTGCTGCAGACAACGCAGCGCGCTGAACGGCAAAGCCGGTGAGCGAAGTTCTTTAACAAACAAACAACCGATAAGTGTGGGCGCTGGGTAGCGGACGCCACTGTCTTCGGACGGTGCTGCTTCACAAGTTATACAGTGCTCGCACAGCAAAACGTGACTGGGTCTTCGGATCTGGTCAGTCAGTTTTCTGAGAGTGAGCGACCGCTCGAAAGAGCGAGGGAGCCGCGAGGCTTCCACACAGAGATTGAACTGAAGAGTTTGATCCTGGCTCAGATTGAACGCTGGCGGCATGCCTTACACATGCAAGTCGAACGGCAGCACGGGCTTCGGCCTGGTGGCGAGTGGCGAACGGGTGAGTAATACATCGGAACGTGCCCTGTCGTGGGGGATAACTAGTCGAAAGATTAGCTAATACCGCATACGACCTGAGGGTGAAAGCGGGGGACCGGTAACGGCCTCGCGCGACAGGAGCGGCCGATGTCTGATTAGCTAGTTGGTGGGGTAAGAGCCTACCAAGGCGACGATCAGTAGCTGGTCTGAGAGGACGATCAGCCACACTGGGACTGAGACACGGCCCAGACTCCTACGGGAGGCAGCAGTGGGGAATTTTGGACAATGGGGGCAACCCTGATCCAGCAATGCCGCGTGTGTGAAGAAGGCCTTCGGGTTGTAAAGCACTTTTGTCCGGAAAGAAATGGCTCTGGTTAATACCCGGGGTCGATGACGGTACCGGAAGAATAAGCACCGGCTAACTACGTGCCAGCAGCCGCGGTAATACGTAGGGTGCGAGCGTTAATCGGAATTACTGGGCGTAAAGCGTGCGCAGGCGGTTTGATAAGACAGGCGTGAAATCCCCGAGCTTAACTTGGGAATGGCGCTTGTGACTGTCAGGCTAGAGTATGTCAGAGGGGGGTAGAATTCCACGTGTAGCAGTGAAATGCGTAGAGATGTGGAGGAATACCGATGGCGAAGGCAGCCCCCTGGGACGTCACTGACGCTCATGCACGAAAGCGTGGGGAGCAAACAGGATTAGATACCCTGGTAGTCCACGCCCTAAACGATGTCAACTAGTTGTTGGGGATTCATTTCTTCAGTAACGTAGCTAACGCGTGAAGTTGACCGCCTGGGGAGTACGGTCGCAAGATTAAAACTCAAAGGAATTGACGGGGACCCGCACAAGCGGTGGATGATGTGGATTAATTCGATGCAACGCGAAAAACCTTACCTACCCTTGACATGCCACTAACGAAGCAGAGATGCATCAGGTGCCCGAAAGGGAAAGTGGACACAGGTGCTGCATGGCTGTCGTCAGCTCGTGTCGTGAGATGTTGGGTTAAGTCCCGCAACGAGCGCAACCCTTGTCTCTAGTTGCTACGCAAGAGCACTCTAGAGAGACTGCCGGTGACAAACCGGAGGAAGGTGGGGATGACGTCAAGTCCTCATGGCCCTTATGGGTAGGGCTTCACACGTCATACAATGGTGCGTACAGAGGGTTGCCAACCCGCGAGGGGGAGCTAATCCCAGAAAACGCATCGTAGTCCGGATCGTAGTCTGCAACTCGACTACGTGAAGCTGGAATCGCTAGTAATCGCGGATCAGCATGCCGCGGTGAATACGTTCCCGGGTCTTGTACACACCGCCCGTCACACCATGGGAGTGGGTTTTGCCAGAAGTAGTTAGCCTAACCGCAAGGAGGGCGATTACCACGGCAGGGTTCATGACTGGGGTGAAGTCGTAACAAGGTAGCCGTATCGGAAGGTGCGGCTGGATCACCTCCTTTCTAGAGGCTTGTGTCTCAAGCCTAGCGTTCACACTTATCGGTTTGTTTGCTGTTACAGCCAAGGGTCTGTAGCTCAGGTGGTTAGAGCACCGTCTTGATAAGGCGGGGGTCGTAGGTTCAAGTCCTACCAGACCCACCAAGTTATCCATGCGGGGGATTAGCTCAGCTGGGAGAGCACCTGCTTTGCAAGCAGGGGGTCGTCGGTTCGATCCCGTCATCCTCCACCATCGCTTCGATGGGCCTGGTTACCTTGGATTGGTGGTCAAATGCAAGCGCTTAGGATTGAGCGTTTGCATTTGGCATTGCCAAGCGATCGGAACGATCGGCTGTTCTTTAACAATATGGGATGTAGTAAAGGTGTCGCGCGAGCGTTGATGAGACGCTGCAGTACCAACGCGATACCGGGTTGTGATTGTATCAACCAAAATGTATTTAAGTGATCGAAAGATGACTTGGAATACGGCACAAATGCGAGAACTCAACCTGTAGTGAGCGGTGTCATAGAGCGCAAGCTTGAGACACACTTGTTATAGGGTCAAGCGAACAAGTGCATGTGGTGGATGCCTTGGCGATCACAGGCGATGAAGGACGCGGTAGCCTGCGAAAAGCTTCGGGGAGCTGGCAAACAAGCTTTGATCCGGAGATGTCCGAATGGGGAAACCCGGCCCGAATGGGTCATCCCACACTGAATTCATAGGTGTGGGAAGCGAACGCGGCGAACTGAAACATCTAAGTAGCTGCAGGAACAGAAATCAACCGAGATTCCCAGAGTAGTGGCGAACGAAATGGGAACAGCCTTGTACTCTTTAGCAGCATTGTTAGCAGAACGGGATGGAAAGCCCGGCCGTAGCAGGTGATAGCCCTGTATGCGAAAACAGCGTTGTGGAACTAGGTGTACGACAAGTAGGGCGGGACACGTGAAATCCTGTCTGAAGATGGGGGGACCATCCTCCAAGGCTAAATACTCGTGATCGACCGATAGTGAACCAGTACCGTGAGGGAAAGGCGAAAAGAACCCCGGGAGGGGAGTGAAATAGATCCTGAAACCGCATGCATACAAACAGTCGGAGCCTGGCAACGGGTGACGGCGTACCTTTTGTATAATGGGTCAGCGACTTACATTCAGTGGCAAGCTTAACCGATTAGGGCAGGCGTAGCGAAAGCGAGTCCGAACAGGGCGTTGAGTCGCTGGGTGTAGACCCGAAACCAGATGATCTATCCATGGCCAGGTTGAAGGTGCGGTAACACGTACTGGAGGACCGAACCCACTAACGTTGAAAAGTTAGGGGATGAGCTGTGGATAGGGGTGAAAGGCTAAACAAATCTGGAAATAGCTGGTTCTCTCCGAAAACTATTTAGGTAGTGCCTCGTGTGTCACCTTCGGGGGTAGAGCACTGTCATGGTTGGGGGGTCTATTGCTGATTACCCCGCCATAGCAAACTCCGAATACCGAAGAGTGCAATCACGGGAGACAGACATCGGGTGCTAACGTCCGGTGTCAAGAGGGAAACAACCCAGACCGCCAGCTAAGGTCCCCAAGATTGGCTAAGTGGGAAACGAAGTGGGAAGGCTAAAACAGTCAGGAGGTTGGCTTAGAAGCAGCCACCCTTTAAAGAAAGCGTAATAGCTCACTGATCGAGTCGTCCTGCGCGGAAGATGTAACGGGGCTAAGCCAGTCACCGAAGCTGCGGACGCACAGCAATGTGCGTGGTAGGAGAGCGTTCTGTAAGCCTGTGAAGGTGTCTTGTAAAGGATGCTGGAGGTATCAGAAGTGCGAATGCTGACATGAGTAGCGATAAAGGGGGTGAAAGGCCCCCTCGCCGTAAGCCCAAGGTTTCCTACGCAACGTTCATCGGCGTAGGGTGAGTCGGCCCCTAAGGCGAGGCAGAGATGCGTAGCTGATGGGAAGCAGGTTAATATTCCTGCACCGTCGTATGATGCGATGGGGGGACGGATCGCGGAAGGTTGTCCGGGTGTTGGAAGTCCCGGTCCCTGCATTGGAGAAGGCGCTTAGGCAAATCCGGGCGCGGAATTCAAGGATGTGGGGCGAGCGGCCTAGTGCTGCGAAGCAATTGGAAGTGGTTCCAAGAAAAGCCTCTAAGCTTCAGTCATACGAGACCGTACCGCAAACCGACACAGGTGGGCGAGATGAGTATTCTAAGGCGCTTGAGAGAACTCGGGAGAAGGAACTCGGCAAATTGGTACCGTAACTTCGGGATAAGGTACGCCCTGGTAGCTTGACTGGCCTGCGCCAGAAGGGTGAAGGGGTTGCAATAAAATGGTGGCTGCGACTGTTTAATAAAAACACAGCACTCTGCAAACACGAAAGTGGACGTATAGGGTGTGACGCCTGCCCGGTGCCGGAAGATTAAATGATGGGGTGCAAGCTCTTGATTGAAGTCCCGGTAAACGGCGGCCGTAACTATAACGGTCCTAAGGTAGCGAAATTCCTTGTCGGGTAAGTTCCGACCTGCACGAATGGCGTAACGATGGCCACACTGTCTCCTCCCGAGACTCAGCGAAGTTGAAGTGTTTGTGATGATGCAATCTCCCCGCGGCTAGACGGAAAGACCCCATGAACCTTTACTGTAGCTTTGCATTGGACTTTGAACCGATCTGTGTAGGATAGGTGGGAGGCTTTGAAGCGTGGACGCTAGTTCACGTGGAGCCGTCCTTGAAATACCACCCTGGTTTGTTTGAGGTTCTAACCTTGGCCCGTGAATCCGGGTCGGGGACAGTGCATGGTAGGCAGTTTGACTGGGGCGGTCTCCTCCCAAAGTGTAACGGAGGAGTTCGAAGGTACGCTTGGTACGGTCGGACATCGTACCTAAAGTGCAATGGCAAAAGCGTGCTTAACTGCGAGACCGACAAGTCGAGCAGGTGCGAAAGCAGGACATAGTGATCCGGTGGTTCTGAATGGAAGGGCCATCGCTCAACGGATAAAAGGTACTCTGGGGATAACAGGCTGATACCGCCCAAGAGTTCATATCGACGGCGGTGTTTGGCACCTCGATGTCGGCTCATCTCATCCTGGGGCTGTAGCCGGTCCCAAGGGTATGGCTGTTCGCCATTTAAAGAGGTACGTGAGCTGGGTTTAAAACGTCGTGAGACAGTTTGGTCCCTATCTGCCGTGGGCGTTGGAATCTTGACGGGGGCTGCTCCTAGTACGAGAGGACCGGAGTGGACGTACCGCTGGTGTACCTGTTGTCTCGCCAGAGGCATCGCAGGGTAGCTATGTACGGAAGAGATAACCGCTGAAAGCATCTAAGCGGGAAACTCGCCTGAAGATGAGGATTCCCTGGAGGCTTGACCTCCTTGAAGGGTCGTTCGAGACCAGGACGTTGATAGGCTGGGTGTGGAAGCGCAGTAATGCGTTAAGCTAACCAGTACTAATTGCCCGTAAGGCTTGATCCTATAACCAGTGTGTTTCACCTGGTGTGTGTGATCGTGTCTGTGCCCTCGGTTGGCACAATACGCACAACCCAAGACTACATCCCGATTCGCAGCGTTGGCCTCAACCTCAGCGCTGCACCCCCTTATGCCTGGTGACCATAGCGAGTTGGAACCACCCCTTCCCATCCCGAACAGGTCCGTGAAACGACTCCGCGCCGATGATAGTGCGGATTACCCGTGTGAAAGTAGGTCATCGCCAGGCTCTTACAATGCAAAACCCCTCGACAGCGTGTGCTGCGAGGGGTTTTTGCTTTGGGGGTTTTGAGTTTTGCAACGAGTGCTGCCGGTGACAACATGTCTGCAGCAGCACCCGCGCAAAAATACCCGTTGTTTTCCCGCTTCATCGCGGGTACCCCAGCATTCCTGCTCCACACGCCTTCTGCTATGTTCGATTCCCAAGTGCCCACATACGGCATGAAGTCGTTTGCAGCAAGCAGCAAGCAGTGAGCAATTGACAGGTCCTTGCCCAGGAAGCAGGGCCGGTTCCGGGATTCGAGGGGTTACATGACGGCCAAGGTGTTTCGGCTGGTTTTTACTGGCGCCGCCAGCGCGCTGATGCTGGCAGGATGCGCATCCAATCCCCCTGGTTCCACAGGCTTGGCCACTGCCGAAACTGATTCGGCCCGGGCTGCCGGCATCTCGGCGGTCGATTGCCAGGCTTTTGCCAAGCGCATGGCGTCGTACGCCGAGGCGCAGCGCGCTACCGAGCAGCGCGCGCTGGCTGCGGCCACGCCGGCAGATCCCCTTGCAGCGGCCAAGGCCCGAGCCGCCGAAGCAGATGCAGGCGAAGACGGCGAAGAGACCGACGCCGTGCCGCCGACCCTCGCCACGCTGCCGCTATTCTCAGCGGCGCAACGCGCGGGCCAGCTGCCAGTCGGCTGGCAGCCGTGGACCATCAACCGCAACAAGATTCCCACCCGCTATGCGATGGCCGAAATCGACCAGCGCGTCGTTGTCCATGCGCAGGCCGAGAGTTCGGCGTCTGGCCTCTATGTGCCGCTGCACGACCGTGATCCCGGCATGGTACGGTGGAGCTGGAAGACCAGCGGCATCATCCGCAATGCTGACAACAGCCACGGTCCGAGGGAGGACGCTCCGCTGCGCTTGTTCGTCGCCTTCGATGGCGACAAGGGCAGCCTGCCGCTGAAAGACCAGCTGATGTACGAGATGGCGCGGCTCACCACAGGCCGCGAAATGCCATACGCCACGCTGATGTACATCTGGGGCGGCAAGCGTCCGGAGGGCGCGGTGGTGGCCAATCCGCATACCGACCGTGTGCGCATGATCGTGGTAGATAGCGGCACTAAGCACGCTAATGAGTGGCGATGCCATGAGCGCGACCTGCGTGCCGACTATCGCAAGGCATTCGGCACCGACCCCGGGCGGGTGGTCGCGGTAGGCATCATGACTGATACCGACAACACCAAGAGCAAGGCGGAATCCTGGTACGGGGATATTGCGCTGGACTGACGCCAACGCCGGCGGCGTCAGCCGCCGACCGGCTCGGCCATCGCCAGCACCGCGAACGAGGCCAGCCAGTGCGTAGAAACGTACTCACCGCCAATGGCATATGGCAACGACGCCTCGATATGGTCTGACCACGCCCGTACGGCCTGCGGCCGCAGCGGGGCCGGCAATACTGGCTCAAGCAAGCGCCAGCACCATGCGCGCGACAGGTTGAGTCCGTCCAGGTGTGATGTCTTGGGGTCGCTGCGGTTGCCGACTTCCACCGGCGTCAGCCAGTTGGCCAGTTCGGCCGGACCTGGTACGAACATCTCCCACCACTGCCCAAACGCGCCGTCGTCCATGACGGCATGCATCAGCACGGCTTCGGTCATCCCGCCAGACAGGAATTCGTCGCCTCCGGGTTCATAGCGCGCCGGATAGCTGCGGTCATGGCCGAACCAGCGGTGCGCGCGCCGCACGATGGCGCGGCGCAAGTTTGTGTCCTGCGCCGCGCGAGCGTAGGCCAGCGCCATCACGCAGGCAAAGGCGCTGTTGAAGTGGGTGCCGGTACGCACCGGGAAATCGGCCGCGTCGAGAAACTCGGCCAGTTGCCGTGACAGGTGCGCGGCGAGCGGGGCGCAGGCCTCGGCCCATGCTGCGGCGCGCGGATCCTGCTGCGCCAGCGCCAGCAATTCGGCCTGCAGCTTCAGCACCCAGCCCCAGCCATATGGGCGTTCGAAGGTCCGGGAACCGGGCCGATGGAAATAGTCCAGTTCGACCGCGATATGCTGCGGCCGCAGTTGTGCGTCGAGGGTATCGCAGACCTCGGCTGCATCCTCCAGGTCCGGGTACTGCGCCAGCAGCCGCACCAGCAGCCAGTGCATGTGCACGCTCGAATGCCAGTCGTAGCTGCCGCAGAAGGCCGGGTGCCAGGTCGCCGGCTCGGCCACGTCACCGGCGGCGGACATCATGTGATCGACCTTGTACGGATAGCGGCGCAGGATATTGTCCAGCGCCACGCGCGCAAAGCTGCGCGCCGTCCCCCGATCGAGCGCCGAGCGGCCCATTGCAGATGCTCCCCCTGTCTTGCGCGAATGCGCTGTTACCGATTTTGCCTGCAGGCTGCGCCTTGAGATCTTGTTCTTACGCAGGTGCCAGCCACTTCTCCACCAGCCGTACGAAGAAGGTCGAGCCGACCGGCAGCAGTTCGTCGTTGAAATCGTAGCTGGGGTTATGCAGCATGCACGGCCCCATGCCATGCCCGCTTTCGCGGTGCGCGCCGTCGCCGTTGCCGAGGAACAGGTAGCAGCCCGGCTTTTCCTGCAGCATGAAGGAAAAATCCTCGGCGCCCATGGTCGGCTCGACGTTGCTGTCGACATTTGCCTCACCCACCAGTTCGGCCGCCACCTTGGTGGCGAAGCCGGTCTCGGCTTCGGTGTTGATCGTGGGCGGATAGTTGCGGTGGAATTCGTAGTCGATGGTGCAGTCGAACGCGCTCGCGACGGCGCGGGAGACTTCCTCCATGCGGCGCTCGATCAGGTCGAGCACCGGCACGGTGAACGTGCGCACCGTGCCGCCGATCCAGGCTTCGTTCGGCACGATATTGGTCGCATCGCCGGCATGGAACTGCGTGACCGAGATCACAGCGGTATCGATGGGGCGCTTGTTGCGGGTGATGATCCCTTGCAGCGCCGAGACGATCTGCGCGGCGGTGAAGACCGGGTCGTTGCCATTGTGCGGCATGGCCGCATGCGCGCCCTTGCCGCGCACGACGATGCGGAATTCATTGCTGGATGCCATCAGCGGGCCTGCGCGCGTGCCGAAAGCGCCGACTGGCATGCCCGGCCAGTTGTGCACGCCGAATACCGCATCGCACGGGAAACGCGAGAACAATCCGTCCTTGATCATCTCGCGCGCACCGCCGCCGCCTTCCTCTGCCGGCTGGAAGATCAGATGCACGGTGCCATCGAAGGGCTTGTGCTGCGCCAGGTAACGTGCCGCACCCAACAGCATCGCGGTATGGCCATCGTGGCCGCACGCATGCATCTTGCCGGCATGCTGCGAACGGTGGCCGAAGGTGTTGGCCTCTTGCAGCGGCAGGGCGTCCATGTCGGCGCGCAGGCCGATGGTGCGCGCGCTGCTGCCGTTGCGGATCACGCCGACCAGGCCGGTGGTGCCAAGGCCGCGATGCACTTCGATGCCCCACGATTCCAGGTTGCGCGCAACCACATCGGCGGTGCGCTGTTCTTCGAAGCAGAGTTCCGGATGGGCATGGATATCGCGGCGGATCTCGCGGATTTCGGCTTGTGCCTGCAGGATTTCGGGGATGAGCTTCATGGTGCCGGAGTCTGGGCGTGGCGAGCCGGGTAGGCGTCGGATACCCCCGATCATACGATGCCTATCGGAAAAGCGCCAAAATGCGCCGGTTCGTGCCCCATCGAGCGAATGGCGCGGTGCAATATGCCAAACGCTGTGGGTTTCCCCGCATTGCCGACGTATGTCGACTGCTGGAACAGTTCATGCTTGAAGTGCCCGGCCGGCAATTTGCCGCTTTCCGCTGCGTAACCTGACCAACAAGCGCACCAAAAAGCAGCGCCGGCGCGCGACTGACCGCGTGACCCGCGGCGCGCGCGCATTGCCGATCCTAAACGTCTGCTTCACTTCCTACAGGGAGAATTGCGCGATGTCCCTTCGCACTTTCAAGAAGGCAATCGGTGTTGTCGCCGTAGCCGGGGCCCTTGGCCTGGCATGGTCCGGCAGCGCCCAGGCCGCGGACCTCAAACTGGCCATGAGTTCGCCGCCGACCTCGATGGATCCGCACTTCTACAACCTGTTCTCGAATATAAACGTATCGGAGCACATCTTCGACTCGCTGGTGAAGATGGACCCGGACAGCCGCATCATCCCGGGCCTGGCCGAGTCATGGAAGCTGGTCAACAACCTGACCTGGGAATTCAACATCCGCAAGGGCGTGAAGTTCCATGATGGCAGCGAACTGACCACGGACGACATCGTCTGGTCGCTGGACCGCCCGGCGACGATCCAGAACAGCCCGGGCAAGTTCGACGTCTACACCAAGGCGATCATCAACAAGAAGGTGATCGACAAGTACACGATCCAGCTGACCACGAACAAGCCGTACCCGCTGATGCTGAACGACCTGACGTCGATCTTCATCGTGCAGAAGAAGGCGACGCAGGGGCTCGGTTCGGATGACTTCGCGCAGGGCAAGGGCATGATCGGCACCGGCCCGTTCAAGTTCGTCAGCTATGCGCGTGACGACCGGGTCGAACTGGTGCGCAATGACAGCTATTGGGGCGCCAAGCCGGCATGGGACAAGGCCACGCTGCGCTTCATCCCCAACCCGGCCACGCGCCTGGCCGCGCTGCTGTCGGGCGACGTGCAGGCGATCGAGAACGTGCCCACGCCTGACCTGCCCAAGGTTCGGCAGGATCCCAAGCTGTCGTTCTTCTCCAAGATCTCGCACCGCGTGATCTACCTGTACTTCGATACCAAGCGCGACAAGTCGCCTTACGTCACCACCAAGGAAGGCGCGCCGCTGGACAAGAACCCGCTGAAGGATGCGCGCGTGCGCAACGCCATCAGCATGGCGATCAACCGGCAGGGCATCAAGGACCGGCTGATGGAAGGCCTGTCCGAGCCGACCAACAACCTGGTGCCGCCCACACTGTTCGGCTACAACCCCAACCTGAAGACGGTCAAGTACGACCCCGAGGGCGCCAAGAAGCTGCTGGCCCAGGCGGGCTACCCGAACGGCTTCGGCGTGACGCTGCACACGCCCAACAACCGCTACGTCAACGACGAGAAGATCGCGCAGACCATCGCCCAGAACCTGACCCGCATCGGCATCGCCACCAAGGTGGAAGGCATGCCGATGGCGACGTATTCGTCCAAGGGCATCAAGCATGAGTGGTCGTTCGGCCTGCTCGGCTGGGGTGCGCAGACCGGCGAGGTCAGCTCGCCGTTGCGTGCGCTGCTGGCGTGCGAGGACAGCAAGAAGGGCTTCGGCACCACCAACTGGGGCGAGTACTGCAATCCGAAGATGGACGTAGTGCTGGAGGAGGCCCTGTCCACCGTCAATGACGGCGAACGTTCCAAGATGCTGCAGGAGGCGACCGCGATCGCGATCAACGATGGCGGTATCATCCCGATCCACCAGCAGGTCACCACCTGGGCCACGCAGAAGGGCATCGTCTACACGCCGCGTACCGACGAGCGCACCTACGCGCATAACTTCAAGCCCCAGTAAGTCAAGCCCCGGCAAGCAGGCTGCCTGCTGCTGAGTTCGCGGTGCCGCGCATGGCTGCCGCGCCGCCTGGAAGCGCATGGCGCTCCCGGGCGGCGTGCGCATTCACGCGCGAAAGGATAGTGGTCTGAATATGCTGGTCTTCATCATCCGGCGCCTGATGCAGAGCGTAGTGGTGCTCTTCGTCATGTCGCTGCTGGTTTTCCTCGGCGTCTTTGCCATCGGCAATCCCGTCGACATCCTGATCAACCCGCAGGCCGACCAGGAGGACATCAAGCGCACCATCGCGGCGCTTGGCCTGGACAAGCCGCTGTGGGAGCAATACTGGGTGTTCCTGCAGAACGCGTTGCAAGGCAACCTGGGTACCTCGTTCGCGCATGGCACGCCGGCGCTCAAGCTGATCTTCGAGCGCATGCCGGCCACCATGGAGCTGGCCGTGTGCGCGATCCTGCTGGCGATCGTGCTGGGCATTCCGCTGGGGCTGTGGGCCGGGTTGCGGCCCAACGGCGTGGCGGGCAAGTCGATCATGACGGTGTCGATCCTGGGCTTCTCGCTGCCCACCTTCTGGGTCGGCCTGATGCTGATCATGGTGTTCGCGGTGCAGCTCGGCTGGCTGCCTTCCAACGGGCGCGGCGAGACCGTGCGCGTGCTCGGCATCCCGCTCAGCTTCCTGACCGTCGACGGCATCCGCCACCTGGTGCTGCCCGCGGTGACGCTGTCGCTGCTGAATATCGCCATGGTGATCCGGCTCACGCGCGCCGGGACGCAGGAGGCGATGCTGCAGGACTACGTCAAGTTCGCGCGCGCCAAGGGCCTGTCCAACACGCGCATCGTCGGCGTGCATGTGCTGAAGAACATCCTCATCCCGATCGTCACGGTGATCGCGCTGCAGTTCGGCTCGATCATCGCGTTCGCGATCGTGACTGAATCGATCTTTGCCTGGCCCGGCATGGGCAAGCTGATCATCGACTCGATCCAGCTGCTGGACCGGCCGGTGATCGTGGCCTACCTGATGGTGATCGTGACGCTGTTCATCCTGATCAACCTGTTGGTGGACATCGTCTACAGCATGCTCGATCCGCGCGTGCGTATTGCCGACAACAAGGGCTGAGCCATGAGTGCCGTAACCGCCGAACCCCAAGACAAGACGCCGCCGGGCACGCCGCCGGCTGCGCGCGAACAGTCGCCGTGGCGCCGCTTTGCCGCGGAGTTCTTCTCCAGCAAGATCGCGGTGGCGGGGCTGGCCACGCTGGTCATCATCATCCTGATCGCGATCCTCGCGCCGTGGCTGGCGCCGCAAAACCCGTATGACCTGGCCACGCTCGACGTGCTCGATGCGCGCCTGGCGCCGGGCGAGAAGGCCGGCACCGGCATGACCTTCCTGCTCGGCTCCGACGAGCAGGGGCGCGACATCCTGTCCGCGGTGATGTACGGGCTGCGCATCAGCATTGGCGTGGGCGTGGTCAGCACCGTGATCGCGCTGTTGCTGGGCGCCACGCTGGGGCTGCTGGCAGGCTTCCTGGGCGGGCGCACCGAGGCCTTCATCATGCGCGTGGCCGACCTGCAGCTGTCGTTCCCGCCGATCCTGCTGGCACTGATCCTGCTGGCGTTCCTGCGCCCGGGCCTCGGCAATATCGTGATCGCGCTGGTGGCCGTGCAGTGGGCCTACTACGCGCGCACCACGCGCAGCGCCGCGCTGGTGGAGCGCCGCAAGGAGTATATCGAGGCGGCCACCTGCCTGGGCCTGCCGCCGCGCCGCATCATGTTCCGCCACCTGCTGCCCAACTGCCTGCCGCCGCTGATCGTGATCGCGGCGCTGCAGGTGGCGTCGGCGATCACGCTGGAGGCGACGCTGTCATTCCTCGGACTGGGCGTGCCGGTCACCGAGCCGTCGCTGGGCTCGCTGATCTCCAACGGCCAGCAGTACATGCTGTCGGGCAAGTACTGGATCAGCTTCTTCCCGGGCATCGCGCTGGTGGTCACCATCGTGGCGATGAACCTGGTCGCCGACCAGTTGCGCGACGTGCTCAACCCGCGCCTGCAGACGCAATAACCCGCGGGAGACCGACATGGCACAACCTACGCTGGTCGTAGAGAACCTGAAGACGCATTTCTACACGCGCGGCGGCATTGCCAAGGCCGTCGACGACGTGTCCTTTTCCGTGGGCCGCGGCGAGATCATGGGGCTGGTGGGCGAGTCCGGTTCGGGCAAGTCGATGACCGGCTACTCGATCATGGGCCTGATCGACCCGCCCGGGAAGGTCGTCGACGGACGCATCGCACTGACGAGCCGCGACGGCATCACGCGCGACCTGCGCGCGCTCACGCCGGCGCAGCAGCGCGACGTGCGCGGCAACCGCATCGCGATGATCTTCCAGGATCCGATGATGACGCTCAACCCGGTCTTGCGCATCGACACGCAGATGATCGAGGCGGTGCTGGCGCACGAAAACGTCGGCAAGGCGGTGGCGCGCGAGCGCGCGCGCAATGCGCTGGCGCGGGTCGGCATCCCTTCGCCGGACGAACGCCTGCTGGCTTATCCGCACCAGTTCTCGGGCGGCATGCGCCAGCGCGTGGCGATCGCGATCGCGCTGCTGAACAAGCCCGACCTGATCATTGCCGACGAACCGACCACGGCGCTCGACGTCACCATCCAGGGCCAGATCCTGTACGAGATGCAGACCCTGTGCCGCGAATCCGGCACGGCGCTGATCTGGATCACGCACGACCTGTCGGTGGTTGCCGGGCTGGCCGACACCGTGTGCGTGATGTACGCCGGCAGGATCGTGGAGGCCGGCGATGTGCGCCAGGTGCTGGAGCATCCCGAGCATCCGTACACGCATGGCCTGATCGGTTCGGCGCCGTCGCGCAACCCGCGCGGCGCGCCGCTGCGGCAGATCCCGGGGATGACGCCATCGCTGCTGAACCTGCCGGGCGGCTGCGCGTTCCGCGAGCGCTGCCCGTACGCGACCGCCGCGTGCAAGACCGAGCCGCCGCTGGAGACTGCCGCCGACGGCCGCCGCTTGCGCTGCTTCCATCCGGTGCTGGCCAACCAGGAGGCGGCATGACCACGACTGAACTGCAATCCCGACCGATGGCGAACGCCGCGGCCGACCCGACGCCGGCGGCTCCGCTGCTGGAGTTGCGCGGCGTGTCCAAGCGCTTCGTCAAGTCGCTCGACACCGCGGCGCGCATCGCCAACCTGTTCGGCGCTCATGCCCGCGAAGAGGTGGTGCATGCGGTCGACCGGGTTGACCTGAGCATCCGCACCGGTGAAGTCGTGGGCCTGGTCGGCGAATCCGGCTGCGGCAAGTCCACGCTGGGCCGCATGGCCGTGGGGCTGCATACGCTGACCGAGGGCGAGCGGCTGTGGCGCGGCACCAACCTCGACCACCTGCCGCCGGACAAGCGCCGCGAGAAGCAGCTGGCGATCCAGATGATCTTCCAGGACCCGTACGCCTCGCTCAATCCGCGGCTGCGCGTGCTGGATATCGTCGGCGAGGCGCCGGTGGTCCACGGCATGGTCGACCGTGGCAGGCAGAAAGGCTATGTCGAGGACATGCTGGTGCGCGTGGGTATGGACCCGACCGTGCTGCGCCGCTTCCCGCACCAGTTCTCGGGCGGGCAGCGCGCGCGCATCGGCATTGCGCGCGCGCTGGCGGTGAAGCCGGAGTTCCTGGTCTGCGATGAATCGGTGGCTGCGCTCGATGTATCGATCCAGGCGCAGGTGCTGAACCTGTTCATGCGGCTGCGCGAAGAGCTGAACCTGACCTACCTGTTCATCAGCCACGACCTTGGCGTGGTCAAGCACATCAGCGACCGCGTGGTGATCATGTACCTGGGACGGGTGGTGGAGTCGGCCCCGACCGAGGATGTGTTCGCCGCGCCGAACCATCCGTACACGCAGGCACTGCTGGCGGAAGCGCCGAAGCTGGAGGTCGGCAAGAAGACTTATGTGGCGATCAAGGGCGAGATTCCATCACCGTTGAATCCGCCGCCGGGGTGCCACTTTCATCCGCGCTGTCCGTATGCGATGCCACGTTGCAAGGAGGAGCAGCCGGTATTGAAGGAGATTGCGCCGCTGCGGTTTTCGGCTTGTCATTTGAATGACATGAAGTAGGGCGAGGGAACGTGCGATCCCGTTGCTTTTCTCCCCTCTCCCTCTTGCTACTCTTGCTGGAGAGGGGAGAACACCAAGGCGCCCGGACAACTCACCTCACCGGATCACCTGCCCCTTCGAATTAATCACCGTCATCTCCACGAACCGCGATCCCACATGGTTCTCCGGCGTGAAGTTGACGACGAACCCGCCCAGGTCAACGCTGCGCATCGATTCCAGCGCCGTCACCAGCTTCTCGCGCGTCAGGTCCTTGCCCGCGCGGCGCAGCCCGTCGGTAAAGGCCTTGGCGGCGATGTAGCCCTCGATGCTGGCGTAGTCGAACTCATTCGGCTTGCCCGCGGCCTGCAGCAGGCGCAGGTATTCGCGCACCACCGGCAGCGTCGCGTTGCCCGGATGCGGCATCACCTGCGAGATGATCACACCGCTGCCTTTCGCGCCGACCTCGTTGGCCAGCGCCTGCGTGCCGACGAACGAGACGTTATAGAACTGCCCGTTGTAGCCGCGGCGCAGCGCTTCCTTGACGAAGGCGCCGGCGGTGCGATACGCGCTGATCATCACCACGGTGTCAGGGCTGGCCTTGAGCACGCCCTGCATGGCGTCACCGATTTCCATCGTATTGCGGACCACGGCTTCGCGCGCGACCAGCTGCACGCCGCTGTCGGCGGCGCTCTTCAGTGCGCGTTCCAGCTCCTCCAGCTCGGCCTTGCCGTAGGCATCGTCGTTGTAGACCACGGCCACGCGCTTCAGGCCGGTGGTCTGGATCTGGCGCAGGATCGCCATGGCTTCGTCGCCGTAGCCGGCGCGAACGTGGAAGACGTAGCGGCTGCGCGGCTCGCGCACCGAGCGCGCGCCGGTGTACGGGCCGAAGAACGGCACCCTGGCCTGGATCGCCAGCGGCAGCGCGGCCTGGCTGGTGGGCGTGCCGACATAGCCGAACAGCGCGAAGACGCGGTCTTCCTCGATCAGCTTCCGGGTATTCTTGGCGGCCGGCTCGGGCTCGTAGTAGTCGTCCAGCGCCTCGAGCCGGATCTTGCGGCCATAAATGCCGCCCTGCTGGTTGATGTGGTCGAAATACAGCCGTGCACCCGCGTTCATCTGCTTGCCAAGCGACGCGGCGGGGCCGGTCAGCGCGGCCGACTGCCCCAGCAGGATGGAGTCGGCGGTGACGCCGTGCTCGGATGTGGCGGCGCTTGCCGCGGTGTTGGCGATGGCAGCGCCGGATGCGCCGCCCGTGCCGATGGCGCACGCCACCAGCAGGCCGGCAAGCCGGCCATTGACCCCGGATCGGAAAAACATAAACCCCCGCAAAAAGTGGTTCGGTTACCCGTTCGCCGCCATGGGCCGGTCTGCGCCGGCATTGGGCGGCAAGCGCGCCGCCAGCGTGGTGCCGGCCGCGCGCCGGCACATCATATCGAATACAATCCGATCGAGATACTCCCCGCCCTGGCCCCGCACGCCCGCACGGAGGGGACGCGCCGCAGCGCCGGCGCGGCGCCGGCCCGCGACCCGGGCGCCTGCGCCATAAACCTCACGTTCCGAACGAACGAAAGATAACGACAGACCGCCAGCCCCCGGAGATCCCATGGCTTCCCGCATCGTCCGCGCCGCCTGCCCGCATGACTGCCCCGACACCTGTGCCTTGCTCGTCACCGTAGAGGACGGCCGCGCCATCAAGGTGGCCGGCGACCCGGACCACCCCGGCACGCAGGGCGTGCTGTGCACCAAGGTATCGCGCTACACCGAACGCACCTACCACCCCGACCGGCTGCTGACGCCGATGAAGCGCATCGGCAGGAAGGGCCAGGGCAAGTTCGCGCCGATCTCCTGGGACGAAGCGCTCGACACCATCGCCACGCGCCTGCAGGCCATCGCCGCGCGCGATCCGCAGGCCATCGTCCCGTACAGCTATGCCGGCACCATGGGTCTGGTGCAGGGCGAGAGCATGGCGGCGCGCTTCTTCCACAAGCTGGGCGCGTCGCGGCTGGACCGCACCATCTGCGCCAGCGCCGGTGCCACCGCGTTGCGCTACACCTATGGCGCCAGCGTCGGCATGGACATGGAGCACGTGGTCGATGCGAAGCTGGTGATCATCTGGGGCGGCAACCCGATTGCTTCCAACCTGCATTTCTGGACGCGTGCGCAGGAAGCCAAGCGGCGCGGCGCGACCCTGGTGGCGATTGATCCCTACCGATCGCTGAGTGCCGAGAAATGCCATCGCCATATCGCGCCGATGCCCGGTACCGACGGCGCGCTGGCACTGGGGATGATCCATATTCTGGTCCGCGATGGGCTGCTCGACCATGACTACATCGAACGCCACACGGTGGGCTTCGAGGCGCTGCGCGAGCGCGCCCAGGCCTATCCGCCGGCGCGTGTGGCCGAGATCTGCGGCACCCCGGTGGAAGACATCGAGTGGCTGGCAGGCCTCTACGGCCAGCTGGCGGTGCGCGAGCGCCAGCCGGTGGCGATCCGCCTCAACTACGGCATGCAGCGCGTGCACGGCGGCGGCCAGGCGGTGCGAGCGGTGGCGTGCCTGCCGTCGCTGGTGGGCGCGTGGCGCCATGCGGCCGGCGGGCTGCAGTTGTCGACCTCGGGCTTTTTCCCGATCGACGACGCTGCGCTGCAGCGGCCAGACCTGCTGCCGGGCTGGCCGGAAACGTTGCCTCGCATGGTCAACATGAGCACCATCGGCGATGCCCTGTTGGCCGACCCCGCGCCCGGCGCGCCGCGCATCGAGGCGGTCATGGTCTACAACAGCAACCCGGTCGCGGTGGCGCCGGAGTCGTCCAGGGTCGCGGCCGGTTTTGCGCGCGAGGACCTGTTCACCGTCGTGCTGGAGCACTTCCGCACCGACACCGCCGACTATGCCGACATCCTGCTGCCAGCCACCACGCAGCTTGAGCACACCGATGTGCACAAGGCCTACGGCCACACCTATTTCCTCGCCAACAACGCCGCGATCGCCCCGATGGGCGAGGCGCTGCCCAATACCGAGATCTTCCGCCGCCTGGCGCAGCGCATGGGCTTCACCGAGCCGTGCTTTACGGACAGCGACGAGGACATCGCCGCGCAGGCGATCCTGCCGGGCGATGCGCGCGCCGCCGGCATCAGCTGGGCCACGCTGAAGGAGCAGGGCTGGCAGAAGCTGCCACTGGCTCCGGCGCCGTTTGCCGACGGCGGCTTCCCGACTGCATCCGGCAAATGCCAGTTCTATTCCGAGCCGATGGCGCGCGACGGTTTCGACCCGCTGCCTGCCTACGTGCCGCAGTACGAGTCGCCGTCGACCGCGCCGGAACTGGCGGCGCGCTATCCGCTGGCGATGATCTCGCCGCCGGCGCGCAATTTCCTCAACAGCTCTTTCGTCAACGTCGACAGCCTGCGCGCCACCGAAGGCGAGCCGCACCTCGACATCCATCCGGCCGACGCCGCCGAGCGCGGCATCGTGCACGGCACGATGGTGCGCGTCTTCAATGACCGCGGCAGCATGGTGGCGCGCGCCCGCGTCACCGAGCGCGCGCGGCGCGGACTGGTGGTGGGACTGTCGATCTGGTGGAAGAAGCTGGCCTCGGACGGCAAGAACGCCAACGAGCTGACCAGCCAGCGCCTGACCGACCTGGGCCGCGCGCCGGTGTTCTACGACTGCCTGGTGCAGGTGGAAGCCTGCGCCGAAGGGGCGGTCGCTCCCGCATGAAGCAGCGGCCCGGCCGCCGGCGCGGGGCGGCAATCCTGGCGGCGACGGGCCTGGCGGCACTGGCTCTGCTGACGGCCGGGTGCGACACGGTCGGATATTACGCGCAGTCGATCGGTGGCCACCTCGGCGTGATGGCGCAGGCGCAGCCGCTCAACGATGCCATTGCCAGCGCGCGCGACGCCAACGACGCGCGCCTGGCGCAGCGGCTGGCGCTGGCCGGCCGCATCCGCGACTATGCGTCGCGCGAGTTGCAGCTGCCCGACAACGGCAGCTACCGCCGCTACGCCAACCTGCATCGGCCCTACGTGGTGTGGAGCGTGTTTGCCACGCCCGAGTTGTCGATGGAGCTGCGCAAGTGGTGCTTCCCGATCGTCGGCTGCATCAGCTACCGGGGCTACTACGCGCAGGCCGATGCCGAGCAGTACGCGCAGGCCCTGCGCCGCGACGGCCTGGAAGCCTACGTGGCGGGCATTCCCGCCTATTCGACGCTGGGCTATTTCGACGACCCGCTGCTCAATACCTTCGTCTACCTGCCGGAGGGCGAGCTGGCGCGGCTGATCTTCCACGAGCTGGCGCACCAGGTGGTCTACGTGCGCAACGACACCGCCTTCAACGAGTCCTTTGCCACCGCGGTCGAAGCCGCCGGCGTGGAGCGCTGGCTGGCCGAGGATGCCTCGGAGGACGCGCGCGCCAGCTATCGCCAGTACGACGCACGCCGCCAGCAGTTCCGCGCGCTGCTGCTCGGCACGCGCGACCGGCTGGCGGCGCTGTACCAGACGCCGCTGGACGACGAAGCCAAGCGCGAGGGCAAGGCCAGGATCTTCGCCGACATGCGTGACCAATACGCGCGGCTCAAGGTGGAGTGGGGCAACTACAGCGGCTATGACCGCTGGTTCGACCAGTCGCTGACCAATGCCCACCTGGCGGCGGTGGCGACCTACCAGCAATGGGTGCCGGCCTTTACCGCGCTGCTGGTGCAGTGCGATGGCGACTGGCGCCGCTTCTATGCCGAAGCCGGCCGCATCGGCGCGCTGCCCGCCGCCGAGCGCGAGGCCGCGCTGCGCCGGCTGGCGCCGCCCGCGACCCGCGTCGATACGCTGACCGCGAGCGGCAAGGCGGCCGAGACCAACTGAGCCACCCAGATCCTGCTTGCAAGATCGTCAGCCTGGGAGGTCGGCGCGGAGGTGCACGCCCGCGGGCAGCGGCATGCGTTGCGGTCCATGCGTGAGGATCTTCTCGCAGTGATCGATGCCGGCGCGCCCGGCCGCCGCCCGGGTATGTACCCGTTGCTTTATATACCGATGGGTATGATGCTATGGCGACCCACGCTGGCGCCAATGCGCCGGATAGCTGGCCCATTCCGGTCCATTGCGCCATGCGAGAATTGCGATCATGTCGACCGTACAGAGCCCCGCCCCACCTGAAGATACGCCCGAGCCCGTGCCGGCGCGCATGCAAATCGCCGAACGCCAGGAGGCGCGCCGCCGCCAGATCCTCGATACCGCCGCGCAGCTCTTCTATACGAAGGGCTATCCCGGCATGACCATGAACGACCTGTGCCGCGCGTTGGGCGTGACCAAGCCGGCGGTCTACTACTACTTCACCGACAAGTACGAGATCTTCGATATCCTGTGCCGCGAGTCGGCGCAGACCTGCCTGCCCGTGATCCGCGAGACCGCCGACCCGGCGCTGCCGGTGCGGGAGCGGCTGCATGCCTGCCTGCTGGAAATGGCGCGCCGTTGCGTTGCCTGCCACGTGCCCGCGACGCTCAGCTTCCGCGACAACCAGTACCTGCGCCCGGATACCGTGGCCTGGCTCGACAGCATGGCGCGCGGCTTCTACCGCGACCTTTACGCGCTGCTGGAAGAAGGCAAGCGCGAAGGCGTCTTTGCCTTTGGCGATGCGCGCGTGACGGCGCATGCGATCGGCAGCGTGGTCGGCTTCATGTACACGTGGCACCAGCCAGGCCGCATGGATGACGAGGCGCTTGCGCACGAGCTCGCCACCAACATGATGAAACTGGTCTTGCCCTGAGGCAGATGAGCCCACGGGCCTAGGGGTTATCCCGCTGCCGCTGGGACACCGGTGGCGCATAATGCCCGTCAGGGGCGCATTGCGTCGTGCGATGGCCCCGAGGACTTCGTCTAAGTTGTTGTTTTAACCGGGGCGCCCGTTTAGCATCTCGGAAAAATCGAACGACCATTCAGAAAATCAGGAGACGGCGCTATGGAAAGAATTTGGCTGAAACACTACCCGGCCGGCGTCCCTGCCGAGATCGATGCCAGCCAGTTCCGCACGCTTGCCCAGCTGCTCGAAGCGTCTTTCCGCACCTACGCCGACCGCAAGGCCTTCGTCTGCATGGACAAGGCCATCACCTACGGCGAGCTCGACCAGATGTCGTCGCGCTTTGCCGCGTGGCTGCAGTCGCGCGGGCTGCGCCCCGGCGCGCGCGTGGCGATCATGATGCCCAATGTGCTGCAATACCCGGTGGTGCTGGCCGCGGTGCTGCGTGCCGGCTTTGTCGTGGTCAACGTCAACCCGCTGTACACCCCGCGCGAGCTGGAGCACCAGCTCAAGGACAGCGGCGCCGAGGCCATCGTCATCCTGGAGAACTTCGCCGCCACGCTGCAGCAGGTGCTGGGCCGCACGCCGGTCAAGCACGTCGTGGTCGCGAGCATGGGCGACATGCTGGGCGGGCTGAAAGGCGCGATCGTCAATTTTGTCGTGCGCAACGTCAAGAAGATGGTGCCGGAGTGGGAGCTGCCCAACTGCGTGCGCTTCAACAGCGTGCTGGCCGAAGGCAGCAAGCTGACGTTGCAGCCGGCGACCACCGGACCTGACGATGTCGCCTTCCTGCAATACACCGGCGGCACCACCGGCGTGAGCAAGGGCGCCGTGCTGCTGCACCGTAACGTGGTCGCCAACGTGCTGCAGTCCGAAGCCTGGATGCAGCCGGCGCTGGCCAAGGGCGGCCATATCGACCAGGTCGTCACCATTACCGCGCTGCCGCTGTACCACATCTTTGCGCTGACGGTCTGCTGCCTGCTGGGCATGCGCAGCGGCGGCATGAGCGTGCTGATCCCCAATCCGCGCGATATCCCCGGCTTTATCAAGGAACTGCAGAAGTACAAGTTCCACATGTTCCCGGCGGTGAACACGCTGTACAACGCGCTGATCAACAACCCGGAGATCGCCAAGGTTGACTTCTCCGGCCTGCGCGTGGCCAACGGCGGCGGCATGGCGGTGCAGGAAGCGGTGGCAAAGAAGTGGCTGGACAAGACCGGCTGCCCGATCATCGAGGGCTACGGCCTGTCCGAGACCTCGCCGTCGGCTACCTGCAACCCGACCGACAGCAACGCCTTCTCCGGCACCATCGGTATGCCGCTGCCTTCCACCGAAGTGGTGATCCGCGACGACGACGGCAAGGACCTGCCGCTGGGCCAGCCGGGCGAGATCTGCATCCGCGGCCCGCAAGTGATGGCAGGCTACTGGAACCGTCCGGACGAGACCGCCAAGGTCATGGCCCCGGACGGCTTCTTCAAGACCGGCGATATCGGCGTGATGGACGAGCGCGGCTACACCAAGATCGTCGACCGCAAGAAGGACATGATCCTGGTGTCGGGCTTCAACGTGTACCCGAACGAAGTCGAAGGCGTGGTGGCCGAATGCCCGGGCGTGCTGGAAGTGGCCGCGGTGGGCGTGCCCGACACGCACTCGGGCGAGGTGGTCAAGCTGTTCGTGGTGAAGCAGGATCCGGCGCTGACCGAAGCCGACGTGATCGAGTTCTGCAAGGAGCGGCTGACCGGCTACAAGCGGCCGAAGTACGTGGAGTTCCGCACCGAGCTGCCCAAGACCAACGTCGGCAAGATCCTGCGCCGCGAACTGCGCGACAGCCGCAAGGCGGCCTGAGCGCCAGTCCCTGCGCAAACAACAACGGCCTCCGCAACGGAGGCCGTTTGTTTTGCCGCTTCAGCGCCTCAGCACTCGTTCGACGGCGCCAGCCTTGGATCCGTACTGCCGTCCAGGTAGATCACCCGCACGCACGCGCCGGGCTCCAGTCCCGGAGCCGCCGGCGCATTGGCCGACACCATCGCGCCATCCATGGTCCGCACCTTGTACTGGAACAGGTCGATCTGCTGCACCGGCGCCGGGCGGTTGAACAGCCGGCTCAGGTCGAAGGCAAAGCCCACGCCCACTCCGCCGCCACCGCCACCGCCCGCGGCACCCACGCCGACACTGGTGCCGCTGCCATAGTAGGCAGGCGCCTGCGCGACGTCCATCCGTGTCAGGAAGGTCCGCTCGGTCACGCGGCCGAGCTTGATGGTGGCATTCACCGGGGTCACCTGCGGCGATTGCGGCGTGCTGCTGCATGCAGCCAGGAGCGGCAGCAGGCCACACAGCGTGAGGTAGCGTAGCGTCTTCATGGCGAGATCAGGCCGTTCTTGAGCCTGCCGAGTAGTCGGAACAGCGCGCGCCGGTCGGTTTCGGCCAGCCCCGAGAACAATTGCCCGATCCATGCCTCGTGCGCGCGCGCCATGCGCGAGAACGCCGCGCGTCCGGCCGGCGTCAGGCGGATCAGGTAGGCGCGGCGGTCGGTGGGCAGCGCCTCGCGGGAAACCAGCCCCTCCTGCTGCAGCTGGTCGGTAATGCCTGTGACGTTGCCGCCCGTGACCATCATGCGGCGCGACAGCTCACCCATCTTCAGCCCTTCGGGGTGGCGGTCGAGCTGGGCCATCAGGTCGAAGCGCGGCAGCGTGCAGGCGAATTCCTGCCGCAGCCGCGAGCGGATGTCGCCCTCGATCAGGTTGGTGCAGGTCAGCAGCCGCAGCCACAGGCGCAGGTCTTCGTGCTCGGTCTGGTCGGCACGGGTTTCAAGGTCGACCGGCGCGCTCTCGGCGCCGGTGGCAGGAGACAGGTTTGGCATCTTCAGTGCAACGGTGCGCAGGTGTGCGGCGAACGCCGCCAGCGGTTGCCGGATCGGGCCGGCAGCCAACATTTGATGCCTCAAGTATATGCGCGATGCGGACGGTCGCCCTGCCGGCGATCAAATCGGCGTCAATCCACCTTGGCGCCGGAATCCTTGACCACCTTGGCCCATTTGGTGGTCTCGGCGCGGATCAGCGCGGCGAACTGCTCGGGTGTGTTGCCGACCGGTTCGGCACCCTGTGCCTGCAGGCGTTCGCGCACCGCGGGCGCGCCGAGCGCCTTGGCCACTTCCTGCTGGATGCGGTGCACGATCTCCGGCGGCGTGCCGGCGGGCGCCAGCATGCCGAACCAGGAGCTGGCCTCGTACTGCGGCAGGCCCGCCGCCTGCGCGATGGTCGGCACGCCCGGCAGCGCCGGCGAGGGCTTGGCGCTGGTCACGGCCAGCGCCTTGAGCTTGCCGGCCTTGATCAGCGCCATCGACGAGGGCAGGTTGTCGAACATCACCTGCATGGTGCCGCCGGTCAGGTCGGTCAGCGCCGGCCCGCTGCCCTTGTACGGGAAATGGACCATGAAGGTCTTGGTCTGCGTCTTGAACAGCTCGCCCGCCAGGTGGATCGACGTGCCGTTGCCGCTGGAGGCCATGTTCAGCTTGCCGGGGTGGGCACGCGCGTAGGCGATCAGGTCCTTGACGCTGTCGATCTTGTTCTGCTGCGCGAACGCCGGGTTGACCACCAGCACGTTTGGCACTGCCGCCACTTCGGTGATGGGCGCAAAGTCCTTGATGGGGTCGAATGGCAGCTTGCCGTACAGCGACTGGTTGATGCCGTGGGTACCGACCGTGCCCATCAGCAGCGTATAGCCGTCCGGCGCCGCCTTGGCGACGATATCGGCACCGATATTGCCGCCCGCGCCGGGCTTGTTGTCCACCACCACGTTCCATCCCGGCAGCTTGGCCAGCTCCGCGGCGACGGCGCGAGCCAGGATGTCGGTGGTGCCGCCGGCGGCGAATGGCACGACCAGGCGGATCGGCTTGGACGGATACGGATCCGCGGCCAGCGCCGCCGGCGCGGCGATGGCGCCGAGGCTGGCAGACAGCAGCAGCGCGACGACGCGCCGGCGATTGGGTTGCATGCGTGGTCTCCTGGTGTTGTGCGCCGCGCCTTGCGCCGGCGTGGGTCAGTGCATTCTAGTCGGCACCCGCGGCGGTGCCGATGAGGTGATGCCCTATGGGGTAGGTGCGGGGCCGCCAATGAAAAAAGGCACCCGGAGGTGCCTTCCCAGTTCAAGCGGGATTTGCTTAGAACTTGTGGCGGATACCTACGGCGGCGCCAATCATCTTGTCTTCGCCGGTACCCAGGAAGTAACCGTTGGCGAAGCTGATCGCCGAGGTGTCGAAGTTCAGGCCGGCGTTTTTCGAGAAGGCCGTGGTCAGGTACACGTCGGTGCGCTTGGACAGGTTGTAGTCGGCGATGAACGAGATCTGCCAGGGGTTCTTGATGTTGTTGGTGGCACCGGTGGCGGCCGGGTTGAAGTTCTTGACGTCGTCGTAGTAGTACGCGAGCGTCAGGCCCAGTGCCGGGGTGACCTGGTAGTTGCCGCCGACCCAGTAGTAGTTGTCCTTCAGAATCGTATTGTCGTTCGGCGCCTTGCTCATGCCCCAGCGATAGCCGGCCATCAGCTTGGCCGGGCCAAAGGAATAGCTGGCAGCGACCGCGGCCTTCTTGACTTCGCCGGTGCCGCCGGCGGCGTTCAGGGTCGGGTTGTACTGGTCATAGGCGCCGCTGATGCCGAACGGGCCGGCTGCCCACGCCACGCCGGCACCGTAGCCGGTGTCGCGGCGGAACTGGCCGGGGACTTCGCCAGTGTTCGCTGCGGTGATGCCATTGCCGAACGACCAATGCGCGACCGCGGTCACCGGGCCGAACTTGCCGGTGTACTTGGCGGTGTTGTCCGAACGGAAGTTCAGGCCCAGCTGCGCGACCACCGGTTCGTACTGGGTGGCATAGCCGGCCGGCGAGAAATTGGCCATCATGTCGAACAGCGAGGTGTACTGGCGACCGAAGGTGAAGCGGCCGACCTGGTCGCTTTCCAGGCCGACATATGCCTGACGGCCGAAGAGGCGGCCGCCTTGCTGCAGACCGCCATTGTCGAGGCCGAAACCGCTTTCCAGCACGAACAGCGCCTTCAGGCCGCTGCCGAGGTCTTCCACGCCGCGCAGGCCCCAACGCGAACCGGACAGGCCGCCCGACGACATGCGGAAGAGGTTCTCAGCCGGGCCGGTGGCAAAGCCGTTGGCGGACGACGGGATGACGCTCGACATATTGCTCACGTACTCGATGTTGGCATCCACCACACCGTAGAGCGTGACGCTCGATTGGGCCTGCGCCGCCCCGGTAAATGCGCCAAGCGCTGCCAGCGCCAGAAGCGATTTCTTCATGCTCGTTGTTCTCCACTGTAAGAATTATTGGTGACGGGCCGGGGGAACCTCCTGTTGGTCTCCATCCCCCATGCGTCAAACTTCCTTAGAAGTTGCGAAGTACTGTAACAAACAACTTTTCGTTCACCATTCGGGCGCAACCCCCTTGTCTGGTTTTAACAACTCAGGGTTTCTGACTAGCGGGCCGCATCAATGCAAGGCGTGGCGCGGGATGGCGCGAATTAGAGGCAAGCTACAATGCGGGTAATCCCGATGGCGGTCGTAGCGGGCCGCGCCGCCAGCGCGTACCCCGCCATGGCAGGGCCTCGGGAGCCAGAAGATCAATCCGCATCCGCGACATGGACACCCTGATCAAAGAATTCGACGTGGCACTGCGCGCCATTGCCGGGGCAACCCGCTCCGCGCGCGCCAACCCGGCCGACCAACTGGTGCCGGACACCGAGCAGATGAGCGCCGACGAGCGCCGCCACGTGGCCGGACTGATGCGCATCAACCATGTCGGCGAGGTTTGCGCCCAGGCCCTGTACCAGGCGCAGAAACTGACCGCGCGCAACGCGACCGTGCGCGCGCAGATGGACGCCGCCGCGCGCGAGGAAGAAGACCATCTGGCGTGGTGCGCCGAGCGGCTGCGCGAACTGGGCTCGCGCCCGAGCCTGCTCAACCCGCTGTGGTATGCCGGAGCGTTCGCGATCGGCTGGGTCGCTGGCCGCGCCGGCGACAAGGTCAGCCTCGGCTTTGTCGCCGAGACCGAGCGCCAGGTCGAGCACCATCTCGGCGGCCACCTGGATCGATTACCTGCAACGGACGGCCGCTCGCGCGCCATCCTCCAGCAGATGCGCGACGACGAGATCCGCCATGGGGATGCCGCCCGCGATGCCGGCGGCATCCCGCTGCCCGCACCGGTGCGCGCGCTGATGCGCGGCGCCTCGCGCGTGATGACCACCGCGGCCTACCGCATCTGAAGCGCGGCGTCTGCGCGCCCGGCCTCATCGCCCCGCGCTCGCGGTTGCCTGCCGCCCCTTGATTTTCCGGCGCTGGCGGGCGATTGTTGTATCCTTCCCTCGGGCGGCGGGATAGTCTTTCCCGCCCCCGCCGGCAGTCCTCCTCCCGCAGTTCTCAGGTGGTTTCTCTGCTTTCCTCCCTAAGATCTTCATTTCATTAAGGATTCACTTGCACGGTGCGTGAGCTGTGCGCGCTAAGTCATTGTTCTGATTCAAAAAATCTCTTTTGCTGCCCTGCAACCAGCCTTGACCGCCCAAATCGCTTCCTCTAAAGTGGGAAATAGTGTGAGGAAGTGTATTTTTGTGTGAAATTGCGAACCGACCGTGGGATCATTTCGTCACAGTCGGAAACAGAGGGATTCACGCGATTGCCATCTGCCAGGGGTCATCGGCGGGGGGCAGGGACCGGGAGCGAGCGTGTTTCAGGGAGCATCGGCGCTGTCGCTGGATGCCAAGGGGCGGATGTCCATTCCGTCCAGGCACCGCGAGGCGCTGCAACAGCAGGCCGAGGGCCGGGTGACGCTGACCAAGCACCCGGATGGCTGCCTGCTGCTGTTTCCGAGGCCCGAGTGGGAAACCTTCCGCACGCGCATTGCAGCGCTGCCGATGGATGCGCACTGGTGGAAGCGCATCTTCCTGGGCAACGCCGCCGACGTGGAAATGGACGGCGCAGGCCGGGTGCTGATCGCACCGGAGCTGCGCAGTGCCGCCATGCTCGACAAAGAAGTCATGCTGCTCGGCATGGGCAGCCATTTCGAAGTATGGGATGCCGCGACATACGCCGCCAAGGAACAGCAGGCGATGGCGCAAGGCATGCCCGAAGCATTGAAAAATTTCTCTTTCTGAAGAGGTCATGAGTCCTACCGGAACGCCGGCAACCCCCGCCTTGCGCCATCGCACCGTGCTGCTGGACGAGGCCGTCGACGCCCTGGTCTGGCGCCCGGACGGCGTCTACGTGGACGGCACCTTCGGCAGGGGAGGGCACAGCCGGGCGGTACTGGCCCGGCTGGGGCCAGAAGGGGCCCTGGTCGCGTTCGACAAGGACCCAGCAGCAATCGCAGAAGCGGGCACCATCGGGGATGCCCGCTTCTCCATTGAGCACGCCAGCTTTGCGGACATGGCAGAGCGCCTTGCCGGGCGCGGCCACGTGGCTGGCGTGCTGCTCGACCTGGGGATCAGCTCGCCCCAGATCGATGAGGCGGCGAGGGGGTTTTCCTTTCGTTTCGAGGGCCCGCTGGACATGCGCATGGACACCACGCGCGGCATCACCGCCGCGCAGTGGCTGGCGCAGGCGGATGAGCAGGACATTGCCAGGGTGATACGAGACTATGGGGAAGAACGGTTTGCTGTACAGATTGCAAAGGCGATTGTTGCTCGCCGGCGCGAACCCGGCGATGGCGGACCTATCGCCACTACTGCCGACCTTGCCGCGCTCGTGGCGAAAGCCGTCAAAACACGCGAGAAGGGCCAGGACCCTGCGACCCGCACCTTTCAGGCTCTACGGATTCACGTCAATCAAGAGCTTGAGGACCTCGAAAGAGGGCTGAAGGCGGCTTATGACCTGTTGCAGGTAGGGGGACGCCTGGTGGTGATCAGCTTCCATTCGCTGGAGGACCGCATCGTCAAGCGGTTCATGGCGGCGCACGCCCGTCCCCAGCAGGATGCCGACCCGGCCCTGCGCCGCGCGCCGCTGCGCGCGGCCGACCTGCCGCAACCCACGCTGCGCCTGCTTGGCCGTTTCAAGCCCGGCACCGAGGAAGTTGCCGCCAACCCGCGCGCGCGCTCGGCCGTGATGCGCGTGGCAGAGAAGCTGGCGCCCGCCGCCGGCAAGGGCGGGGCTGCATGAACCGCCTGACCTTCTTCCTGCTGGCCGCGCTGATCCTGTGCGCGCTGTCGCTGGTCAGCGCGCAGCACCAGGCGCGCACGCTGTTCGTGGCGCTGGAGCGGGCGCAGTCCGAGGAGCGCCAGCTCGACGTCGACTGGTCGCGCCTGCAGTACCAGCAGAGCGCGCTGGGCAAGAGCGCGCGCATTGCCGACGCGGCCCGCGCGCAACTGAAGATGGCGCCGGTCAACCCCGGCAAGACCCAGTACCTGTCCGGCATCGTGCTGCCACCGGCCACGGCGCAATCCCCGGCCGCGGCCAGTGACGCGGAGGCGCGCCGATGAGCATGGCCCGCCCCAACCCGCCCGGCCGCAACCGCAATGGCAACGGCACCCCGTCGCGCCCGCGCAGCGGCCAGTTCTCGGCCAGCCCGGTGCTGGGGCTGCGCCTGCCGATGTGGCGCTCCAAGCTGGTGGTGTTCCTGATGTTCGCGGCCTTTGCCGCGCTGGCGGTGCGCGCCGCATGGATCCAGGGTCCGGGCAACCAGTTCTACGAGGCCGAGGGCAAGAAGCGCTTCCAGCGCACGCTGGAGCTGCCGGCGACGCGCGGCAAGATCCTCGACCGCAACGGCCTGGTGCTGGCCACCAGCCTGCCGGTCAAGGCGATCTGGGCGGTGCCCGAGGACGTTCCCAACCAGGTCGAGCTGGCCAAGATCCGCCAGTTGGCCAAGCTGCTCGGGATGTCCGAGAAGGACCTCGGCAAGAAGCTGTCGGAGGACAAGGGCTTTGTCTACCTGAAGCGCCAGGTGCTGCCCGATGTCGCCGACAAGATCGCCGCGCTCAAGATCGAGGGCATCCACCAGACCCGCGAGTACAAGCGCTTCTACCCGGAAGGGGAGGCGATGGCGCATATCGTCGGCTTCACCAACGTCGAGGACCGCGGCCAGGAAGGCGTGGAACTGGCGCGCGAGACCGGCCTGGCCGGCCGCCCCGGCGCGCGCCAGGTGATCAAGGACCGCCTGGGCCGCGTGGTCGAGGACATCGGCATCCTGAAGACCCCGCGCGACGGCGAGGATATCCAGCTGTCGATCGACGCCAAGATCCAGTACCTGGCCTACAACGAACTCAAGGCCGTGGTCGACAAGCACAAGGCCAAGGCCGCCAGCGCGGTGGTGCTTGATGCCCAGACCGGCGAGGTGCTGGCGCTGGCCAACTGGCCCACCTACAACCCCAACGACCGCACCCGGCTGTCGGGCGAGCAGCTGCGCAACCGCGTGCTGACCGACACCTTCGAGCCCGGCTCGATGATGAAGCCGATCACGGTAGGGCTGGCGCTGCAGCTCAAGCGCGTGACGCCGTCTACGGTGATCACCACCACCGGCAAGTACCAGTTCGAAGGCGCCACCATCAGCGATACCCACAACTATGGTGCCCTCACCGTCAGCGGCGTGATCCAGAAGTCGTCCAACATCGGCACGACCAAGATCGCGATGATGATGAAGCCGCAGGAGATGTGGGACATGTACACCAGCATCGGCCTAGGCCAGGCGCCCAAGATCGGCTTTCCCGGAGCGGTGGCGGGGCGCGTGCGCCCGTACAAGAGCTGGCGTCCGATCGAGCAGGCCACCATGTCGTACGGCTACGGCCTGTCGGTGTCGTTGTTCCAGATGGCGCATGCATACACCATCTTCGCGCATGACGGCGAGCTGATCCCGGTCACCATGTTCCGCACCAACGGACCGGCCACCGGCGAGCGCATCCTGACGCCGCAGGTGGCGCGCGATGTGCGCGCCATGATGGAGACCGTGACCGCGCCCGGCGGCACCGCGCCCGAGGCCCAGGTGATGGGCTACCGCGTCGGTGGCAAGACCGGCACCGCCTACAAGCATGAAGGCCGCGGCTACAACCGCAGCAAGTACCGCGCCTCGTTCATCGGCCTGGCGCCGATGTCCAACCCGCGCATCATCGTCGCCGTCAGCGTCGACGAGCCCACCGCCGGCAGCCACTACGGCGGCCTGGTGGCCGGCCCGGCGTTCGCCGCCATCACCGGCGGCACGCTGCGCGCACTGAATGTCCAGCCCGATTCGCCGATCCGCCAGCTGGTGGTCAGCGACAAGGTGCCGGAAAGCGAACCGTGGAGCGCGACCCAATGACGGCCAAGCCTTTGCTCCCGCTCGAGGTAACAACCCAGGCCAGCAACGCGCTGGCCTGGCTGCGTACCAATGTGGCCGCTTCGGCGCAGCTGACCGGCGATACCCGGCGGCTGGCGCGTGGCGATGTGTTCTTCGCCTACGTACTCGGCAACGAGCGCCTGGCTACTGATGGCCGGCCCTACATCCAGCAAGCCATCGCCGCCGGTGCCGGCGCCATCGTCTATGAGGCCGACGGCTTCGACTGGCCGTTTGGCGACACCGTGCCGCACCTGGCGGTCAGCAACCTGCACCAGCTCGCCGGCCCGATCGCCGCCGGCTGGCACGGCAACCCGGTGCGCGGCCTGGCCGTGACCGGCATCACCGGCACCAACGGCAAGACCTCGTGCAGCCAGTGGCTGGCGCGTGTGCTGCAAGCCGCGGGCACGCCTTGCGCGACCGTCGGCACGCTCGGTACCGGCTTCCCCGGCGCACTGCAGGCGACCGGCTTTACCACGCCCGACGCGGTGCAGCTGCAGGCCAGCCTGGCGGGGCTGCACGATGCCGGCGCCCGTGCCGTGGCGATGGAAGTGTCCTCGCACGGCCTGGAGCAGGAGCGCGTGGCCGGCACGCATTTCTCGGTAACGGTGCTGACCAACCTGACGCAGGACCACCTCGACTACCACGGCTCGATGGCCGAGTACGAGGCGGCAAAGCAGCGCCTGTTCCAGTGGGACGGCCTGCGCACCGCGGTGGTCAACCGCGACGACGGCATGGGCCAGCGCCTGCTGGCGGCGAATGCGGCCGCGATCGCCGCGCCGCACGTGATCGAATACGGCATCGACGGCCCCGGCGCCGCCACGGTGCGCCGCCCGCGCGGCGAATGGCTGCGGGCCACCAACGTGCGCGCCACGCCCAACGGCACCGCTTTCCATATCGATGGCAGCTTCGGCAGCGCCGAGATGGCCACGCCCATGATCGGCGCCTTCAACGTCAGCAACCTGCTGGCGGTGCTGGGCGCGGCGCTCGCCAACGGCGTGGCGTGGGATGCGGCGCTGGCCGCGCTGCGCGCGCTGACGCCGGTCGAGGGCCGCATGGAACTGTTCGGTGCCAATGGTGGCGATGCCGCGCTGGCTCCGCTTGCCGTGGTCGACTACGCCCACACCCCCGACGCGCTGGAACAGACGCTGGCCGCGCTGCGCCCGGTGGCGCAGGCGCGCCATGGCCGCCTGTGGTGCGTGTTCGGCTGCGGCGGCGACCGCGACCCGATCAAGCGCCCGCTGATGGGCGCGGTGGCCGAGCGCCTGGCCGACGACGTCATCCTGACCAGCGACAACCCGCGCGGCGAGGATCCGCAGGAGATCCTGGACGCCATCGCCGACGGCATGGCCGACCGCGCGCGCGGCCGCCAGATCGAGGATCGCGCCGCTGCCATCCTTTACGCCATCCGGCACGCGGCTCCGGCCGACGTGGTGCTGGTGGCGGGCAAGGGCCACGAGGCCACCCAGGAAATCCAGGGGCGCAAGCGCCCGTTCTCCGACCGCGAGCATGTCCGCCTGGCCCTTGCCACCCGTGGAGTATCGGCATGAGCCAGACCACCATGACCACCTTGCAGGACGCCGCCGGCTGGATCGCCGGCGCGCGCGTTTCCGGCGACGGCGCCGTTGCGTTCTCGCGCGTGCAGACCGACAGCCGTACCGTCGAGCCCGGCGACCTGTTCGTCGCGCTCAGGGGTGAGCGCTTCGACGCGCATGATTTCATCGCCGACGTGGTGGCCAGGGGCGCCGCCGCCGTGCTGGTCAGCCGCGAAGCGGATGCCGGCAACTACGCCCACGTTCCGGCCATCATCGCCCCCGACACCCGCATCGCGCTGGGTGAACTGGGCGCCGGCTGGCGCCGCCGGTTCACGCTGCCCGCGGTGGCGGTGACCGGCAGCAACGGCAAGACCACGGTCAAGGAAATGATCGCGGCGATCTTCGCCGCGGCGGTGGGCGAGGGCCATCGCCTGGCCACCGGCGGCAACCTGAACAACGACATCGGCCTGCCGCTGACGGTTCTGCGCCTGCGCGCCACCCACAAGCTGGCGGTGCTGGAGCTCGGCATGAACCATCCGGGCGAGACCGTCTACCTGGCCGGCATCGCCCAGCCCACCGTGGCGGTCATCACCAACGCGCAGCGCGAGCACCAGGAATTCATGGTCAGCGTGGAAGCCGTGGCGCAAGAGCACGCGGCCGCGATCGCTGCTTTGCCGGCGGACGGCGTGGCGGTGTTCCCGCTCGACGAGGAAAGCGGCGGTGCCTATGCGCCGGTGTGGCGCGAGGCCGCCGGTGCGCGCCGTGCGCTGTCGTTCGGCACCTCGCAGCGTGCGGATGTGCACGCCACCATGGCACTGGTCGACGGCGCGCAGGTGATGCAGGTGCGTGCGCCCGGTCATGCGTTTGAAGTCAGGCTTGCACTGCTGGGCGAGCACAACGTGCGCAATGCGCTCGCGGCGATCGCCTGCGCGCTGGCCGCTGGCGTACGCGTGCCGGCGATCCAGGCGGGCCTGGCCGGCTTCCAGGCGGTCAAGGGCCGGCTGCAGGTGAAGTACACGCCGGGCGGCACGGTGGTCATCGATGACACCTACAACGCCAACCCAGATTCCATGCGCGCCGCCATCGACGTGCTGGCCGGCTTTGCCGCGCCGCGCGTGCTGGTGCTGGGCGACATGGGCGAGGTCGGCGACCAGGGGCCGGCTTTCCACGAAGAGATCGGCGCCTACGCGCAGGCACGCGGCATCGACACGCTGTGGGCCACCGGCGAACTGGCCGTGCACGCGGTGCGGGCGTTCGGCGCCAACGGACGCCATTTCGGCAGCGCGGAAGACCTGGCAAAGGCCTTGGAGGAAGACAGCGGGGGCATGGTGGCGCAAGCCGGCGCCGTGCTGGTGAAGGGATCGCGCTTCATGCGCATGGAACGGATGGTCGCCGCGCTGGTCGCAGACACTTCCGCACATTAACGAAGACAACACGATGTTATTGGCTCTGGCCCAGTGGCTGCAAAACGACTACAGCTTCCTCCGGGTCGTCAACTACCTGACTTTCCGCGCGGTGATGGCCAACCTCACCGCGCTGCTGATCGGCCTCGCGTTCGGCCCGTGGGTGATCCGCAAGCTGACCGAACTCAAGGTCGGCCAGGCGGTGCGCACCATCGGTCCGCAGACGCACCTGGTCAAGTCCGGCACGCCGACCATGGGTGGCGTGCTGGTGCTCGTATCGATCGCCGTCTCGACGCTGCTGTGGTGCGACTGGGGCAACCGCTTTATCTGGGTGGTGATGCTGGTCACCTTCGGCTACGGCGCCATCGGCTGGGTCGACGACTACCGCAAGGTGGTCTATCGCGACCCGCGCGGCATGTCGAGCCGCGAAAAGTTTTTCTGGCAGACGCTGATCGGCCTGGTGGCCGCCGTCTACCTGGCGTTCTCGGTGTCGGAAAGCAGCAACGTGCGGGTGTGGGAGCTGTTCCTGAACTGGGTCGAGGGCGGGCTGTCGCTGGACATGCCGTACAAGTCCAACCTGATCGTGCCTTTCTTCAAGGAGATCAGCTACCCGCTGGGCGTGGCCGGTTTCATCGTGCTGACCTACCTGGTGATCGTGGGCTCGAGCAACGCCGTGAACCTGACCGACGGGCTGGACGGGCTGGTGATCATGCCGGTGGTGCTGGTCGGCGGCGGCCTGGGCGTATTTGCCTACGTGATGGGCAGCTCGGTCTACAGCAAGTACCTGCTGTTCCCGCACATCCCGGGCGCGGGCGAACTGCTGATCTTCTGCTCGGCGCTGGCCGGCGCGGGGCTGGCCTTCCTCTGGTTCAACGCGCACCCGGCGCAGGTGTTCATGGGCGACGTGGGCGCGCTGGCACTGGGCGGCGCGCTGGGCACGGTGGCGGTGATCGTGCGCCAGGAGATCGTGCTGTTCGTGATGGGCGGCATCTTCGTGGTGGAAACGCTGTCGGTGATGGCGCAGGTGACGTGGTTCAAGATCACCAAGCGCCGTTACGGCGAGGGCAGGCGGCTGTTCCGGATGGCGCCGCTGCACCACCATTTCGAGCTGAGCGGCTGGAAGGAAACGCAGGTCACGGTGCGCTTCTGGATCATCACCATGCTGCTGGTGCTGATCGGGTTGTCGACGCTGAAGTTGCGCTAATGGTTGCGCCGATGGCGATGGCCGCGGCGCTCTCTATATAGATACAGGAATTCAAAGGCAGGAATCGAAGTGTTTGGCGAGCTGCAAAAACCTCATGTGCTGGTACTGGGCCTCGGCGAGTCGGGGCTGGCCATGGCGCGCTGGTGTGGCCTGAACGGCTGCGCGGTGCGCGTGGCCGACACACGCGAGGCGCCCGCCAACCTTGTCTTCCTGCAGGCCGAGCTGACTTCGGCCGAGTTCGTGGGCGGCCCGTTCACCGAAGGGCTGCTCGACGATATCGGACTGGTGGCGATCAGCCCGGGCCTGTCGCCGCTGGAGGCCGGAAACGGCGCATTGCTGGCCGCCGCGCAGGCGCGCGGCATCCCGGTGTGGGGCGAGATCGAGCTGTTTGCGCGCGCGCTGAAGCACCTGGAAGCCGGGTCGGGCTACGCCCCGAAGCTCCTGGCGATCACCGGCACCAATGGCAAGACCACCACGACCGCGCTGACCGGCCGGCTGATCGAACGCGCGGGCAAGACCGTGGCGGTGGCGGGAAATATCAGCCCGTCGGCGCTGGACAAGCTGTCGGCGTGCATCGCCTCGGCCACGCTGCCGGACGTCTGGGTGCTGGAGCTGTCGAGCTTCCAGCTGGAAACCACGCATACCCTGGCGCCGCATGCGGCCACCGTACTCAACGTGACCCAGGACCACCTGGACTGGCACGGTTCGATGGAAGCCTACGCCGCGTCCAAGGCGCGCATCTTCGGGCCGGCCGACAGCCAGTGCGTGCAGGTGCTGAACCGCAATGACCGCCTGACGCTGGACATGGCGCGCCCGGGCCGCAAGCCGGTGACCTTCGGCGTCGACCTGCCGGAAGTGCCGGGCAGCTTCGGCATCCTGCGCGAGGGCGGCATGCCCTGGCTGGTGCTGGCAGAGCCCGATTCGGAAGCGGAAGGGGAGGGCAAGCCGCGCCGCCGCAAGGCCGTCGAAGCGACCGACGAAGCCGTGCCCGTGCGCCACAAGCGCCTGATGCCGGCCGACGCGCTGCATATCCGCGGCATGCACAACGCCACCAACGCCATGGCGGCGCTGGCGCTGTGCCGTGCCATCGAGCTGCCGCTGAACGCATTGCTGCACGGCCTGCGCGAGTACCGCGGCGAGCCGCACCGGGTGGAGTGGGTCGCCACCATCGACGACGTCGAGTACTTCGACGACAGCAAGGGCACCAACGTCGGCGCGACCGTGGCCGCGCTGTCGGGGCTGGACAAGCGCGTGGTGCTGATCGCCGGCGGTGAAGGCAAGGGCCAGGATTTCTCGCCGCTGGCCGCGCCGGTGGCGCAGTACGCGCGCGCGGTCGTGCTGATCGGCCGCGCCGCCGCCGAGCTGCGCGATGCGCTGCAGGGCAGCGGCGCCAGCCTGGTCGATGCCGCCACGCTGGAAGAGGCGGTAACGAAGGCCGCTGAACTGGCTGAATCCGGCGACGTGGTGCTGCTCTCGCCCGCGTGCGCCAGCCTGGATATGTTCCGCAACTACGTGCACCGCGCCGAAGTATTCCGCGCCGCGGTGGAAGAACTGGCCCTGTCCCGGGGGATCCTGCCATGAGCGACGCACAGGTCAAGCGCAGCGGTTTTATCGGCGCCACCATCGGCAATGCCTGGGGTGGCCTGCGTGACGCGGTATCGGGCGTCAAGCCCACGCGCTCGCGCATGATGGAGTACGACCAGCCCCTGCTGTGGGTGTCGATCGTACTGCTCGCGCTCGGCCTGGTGATGGTCTTTTCGGCCTCGATCGCGCTGCCGGACTCGCCGCGCTACGCCAATTACCGCGAAAGCCACTTCCTCATGCGGCATGCGTTTGCGCTGTTTATCGGCTTGTCGGTCGGGCTGGCGGCGTTCCAGATTCCAGTCAAGGTGTGGGACCGCTATGCGCCCAAGCTTTTTATCGTCGCGCTGATCCTGCTGGTGATCGTGCTGGTGCCTTTTGTCGGCAAGGGCGTGAATGGCGCGCGCCGATGGATCCCGCTGGGCGTGATGAATTTCCAGCCGTCCGAGCTGATGAAGCTGGCGGTGGTGCTGTACGCGGCCAACTATACGGTGCGCAAGCAGGAGTGGATGCAGACCGTGGCCAAGGGCTTCCTGCCGATGGGCGTGGCGGTGGTGGTGGTGGGCATGCTGCTGCTGCTGGAGCCCGACATGGGCGCTTTCCTGGTGATCGCGGCGGTGGCGATGGGCATCCTGTTCCTGGGCGGCATCAACGGCAAGCTGTTTGCCGGGCTGGTCGGCGTGGCGGTGGGCGCGTTCGCGCTGCTGATCACGGCGTCGCCGTGGCGGCGAGAGCGGATCTTCGCCTACCTGAACCCCTGGGAAGAGAGCAATGCGCTGGGCAAGGCTTACCAGCTGACGCACTCGCTGATTGCCTTCGGCCGCGGCGAGTGGACCGGGGTGGGGCTGGGCGGCAGCATCGAGAAGCTGCACTACCTGCCCGAAGCGCATACCGACTTCATCCTCGCCGTGATCGGCGAGGAATTCGGCTTTATCGGTGTGCTGGTAGTGATCGTGCTGTTCTACTGGCTGGTGCGCCGTGCCTTCAATATCGGCCGCACCGCGCTGCAACTCGACCGCACCTTTGCCGGGCTGGTGGCCAAGGGCATCGGCGTGTGGGTCGGCTGGCAGACCTTTATCAACATGGGCGTGAACCTGGGCCTGTTGCCGACCAAGGGGCTGACGCTGCCGCTGGTGAGCTATGGCGGCTCGGGGATTTTGATGAACTGCGTGGCGTTGGCGATCCTGCTGCGCATTGATTATGAAAACCGTGTATTGATGCGCGGAGGGAAGGTATGACCGGAGCGCAGCAATACACGGTTTCGGCGAAGGCTAACTTCCTGCGTCAGCAGGAAGTTAAGCGCAGCGGCCGAAGCCAAAATCGCGTGCTGATGCGTGGAGGGAAGGTATGACCATCGCGCAGCGATTCACAAACAATATGCCGCAAGTGGGTGAAGCCACGCGCGGCGAGCGCGGCCACAATCGCGTGCTGGCGCGCGGAGGCAAGGCATGACCGCACCGCGCACCCTGCTCGTGATGGCCGGCGGCACCGGGGGACACGTGTTCCCGGGGCTGGCGGTCGCGCATGCGTTGCGCGAGCAGGGCTGGAACATCGTCTGGCTGGGCAACCGCAGCGGAATGGAAGCCACGCTGGTGCCCAAGCACGACATCCCGATGGAATTCATCCAGTTCGGCGGGCTGCGTGGCAAGGGGCTCGTGACCAAGTTCCTGCTGCCGCTGAACCTGCTGCGCGCGTTCTGGCAGAGCATCGTCGCGCTGCGCCGGGTGCGGCCGAACGTGGTGCTGGGCATGGGCGGGTATATCACCTTCCCGGCCGGGATGATGGCCTCGCTGCTGGGACGGCCGCTGGTGCTGCACGAGCAGAACTCGATCGCCGGGCTGGCCAACAAGGTGCTGGCCAAGGTGGCCGACCGCGTGCTGTGCGCGTTCCCGGACACGCTGCCCGGCGGTGAATGGACCGGCAACCCGGTGCGCGAGGAACTGGCCCACCTGGATGCGCCCGAGTCGCGCTACGACCAGCGCACCGGCCCGCTGCGCATCCTGGTGGTGGGCGGCAGCCTGGGTGCCGCGGCGCTGAACGAGGTGGTGCCGAAGGCGATCGCGCTGTTGCCGCAAAGCGACCGTCCGGTGGTGACGCACCAGGCGGGCGCCAAGCAGATCGACACGCTGCGCGCCAACTACGCGGCGGCGCAGGTGCCGGCGCAGACGCTGCCGTTCATCGACGACATGGCGCGGGCCTATGCCGATGCCGACCTGGTGATCTGCCGCGCCGGCGCGATGACGGTTTCGGAAGTGGCCGCGGCGGGCGTGGCGGCGCTGTTCGTGCCGTTCCCGCACGCGGTGGACGACCACCAGACCACCAACGCAAAGTTTTTGTCCAGCCAGGGTGCGGCCCTGCTGGTGCAGCAGCAAGACCTGACGGCCGAGGGCCTGGCGCAAACCATCGCCAGCCTGACCCGGCCGCAGCTGAAAGACATGGCGCGCCTGGCGCGCGGACTGGCCAAGCCTGAGGCAACCCGGCGCGTCGCCGAGGTGTGCAGCCAGCTGGCCAGGGACTGAAGTGAGCGAAGCAGCAATCTAATGAAGCATATCGTCAAAAACATCCACTTCGTGGGCATCGGCGGGGCCGGCATGAGCGGCATCGCCGAGGTCCTGCTGAACCTGGGCTACAAGGTGTCGGGTTCCGACGTGGGCAGCAATGCCGCCACGCGGCGCCTGGCCTCGCTGGGTGCCACGGTCATGCACGGGCATGACGCGGCCAACGTGACCGGCGCCAATGCCGTGGTGGTGTCGACCGCGGTCAGCGGCGACAACCCCGAGGTGCTGGCCGCGCGCAGCAAGCGCATCCCGGTGGTGCCGCGCGCGGTGATGCTGGCCGAGCTGATGCGCCTGAAGCAGGGCGTGGCCATCGCCGGCACGCATGGCAAGACCACCACCACCAGCCTGGTGGCATCGGTGCTGGCCGAAGGCGGGCTGGATCCCACCTTCGTCATCGGCGGCCGGCTCAACTCCGCCGGCGCCAACGCGCGTTTGGGCACCGGCGACTTTATCGTGGCCGAGGCGGATGAGTCCGACGCGTCGTTCCTGAACCTGTTCCCGGTCATCGAGGTCATCACCAATATCGATGCCGACCACATGGACACCTACGGGCACGATTTTGCCCGGCTCAAGCAGGCGTTCATCGAATTCACGCAGCGCCTGCCGTTCTACGGCATCGCCGTGCTTTGCGTGGACGACCCCAATGTGCGCGAGATCCTGCCGCTGGTGTCCAAGCCGGTGGTGCGCTACGGGTTTGCCGAAGACGCGCAGATCCGCGCGGTGGATGCCCGCGCCGTCGACGGCCAGATGCACTTCACCGTGCTGCGCCAGCTCAACGGCCATACCGAGCCGCCGCTGGAAATCGTGCTGAACCTGCCCGGCATGCACAACGTGCAGAACGCGCTGGCCGCGATCGCCATCGCCACCGAGCTGGAAGTGCCCGACGCCGCCATCGTGAAGGCGTTGCGCGAGTTCCACGGCGTGGGCCGCCGCTTCCAGCGCTATGGCGAAGTGGCGACCACCGACGGTGCCGGCACCTTCACGCTGGTGGACGACTACGGCCACCACCCGGTGGAAATGGCCGCCACGCTGGCTGCCGCGCGCGGCGCGTTCCCCGGCCGCCGCCTGGTGCTGGCGTTCCAGCCGCACCGTTTCACCCGCACGCGGGATTGTTTTGAAGACTTCGTCAAAGTGCTGGGCACTGTCGATGCCCTGCTGCTGTCCGAGGTCTATGCCGCCGGCGAGACCCCGATCGTGGCCGCCGACGGCCGTGCGCTGACCCGCGCGTTGCGCGTGGCCGGCAAGGTAGAACCTGTTTTCGTGGAGCAGATGGAAGAGATGCCGCAGGCCATCCTGAATGCTGTCCGGCCCGGCGATGTGGTCGTGACAATGGGCGCCGGTTCGATCGGCGGCGTGCCGGGGCAACTGGTGTCGCACCAGCAGACGCAACAGGCGGGAGGCCAGCAATGAGCTTCGTCGCCCATCCCAATATCGATCCCAGGTCGCTGGGCAAAGTCGGCGTGCTGTTCGGCGGCCGCTCGGCCGAGCGCGAGGTCTCGCTGATGTCCGGCAACGGCGTGCTGGCCGCGCTGAAGTCGCGCGGCGTCGACGCGCACGGCTTCGACCCCGGCCTGCAAGGCGTGGCCGAGCTGGCCGCGGCCAAATTCGACCGCGTCTTTATCGCGCTGCACGGCCGCTACGGCGAAGACGGCACCATCCAGGGCCTGCTGGAACAACTGGGCGTGCCCTACACCGGCAGCGGCGTGCTGGCCTCGGCGCTGGCGATGGACAAGCAGGCCACCAAGCGCCTGTGGACCACGCATGACCTGCCCACGCCGCGCTTTGCCATGCTGCATGCCGATACGGATTTCGACGCCGTGGTTGCCGAGCTGGGCCTGCCGCTGATCGTCAAGCCGGCGCGCGAAGGCTCGTCGATCGGCCTGACCAAGGTGACGGCGGCCGACCAGATGCGGGAGGCGTTCGAGAAGGCCGAGGCGCTGGACAACGACGTCATTGCCGAGACTTTCGTCGATGGCGCCGAGCTGACCTGCCCGATCGTGGGCGAGGGCGACACCGCCGAAGCGCTGCCGGTGATCCGCATCGTCGCGCCCGAAGCCAACTACGACTATCAAAATAAGTACTTTACTGACGATACCCAATACTTGTGTCCGTCAGGGCTGGACCCCGAAGTCGAGAAAGAAGTCCAGGCGCTGGCGGTGCAGTCTTACCGCGTACTGGGCTGTCGTGGGTGGGCGCGTGCCGACGTGATGCTGCGCGCCGACGGCAAGCCTTTCCTGCTCGAGATGAATACCTCGCCCGGCATGACCGGCCATTCGCTGGTGCCGATGGCGGCGCGCGCGGTCGGCATCAGCTACGAGGATTTCGTGCTGCAGGTGGTGGCCGCCGCGACGCTGGACCTGCACCCGAACGAGCACTGGAAGCCTGAATAACGAAATTAACGCTGCAATCAAGCACAGCAACTGACCGGAACCCGCCTGAACCATGTGGCATAACGCACGCCTGCTCAACCTGATCGCCACCACGCTGTACGCCGTGGTGGCGCTGATGGCGCTCGCGGCCGGCCTGCTATGGCTGGCGCAGCGGCCGGTGTTTGCCATCACCCATGTCGAGATCGCGCCGATGGACGGCGGCGCGCTGCGCCACGTGAACGCCCCCAGCGTGCGCTCCAGCGCGTTGGGCAAGCTGTCGGGCAACTTCTTCACGCTGGACCTGAACGCGGCACGGCAGGCGTTCGAGTCGGTGCCGTGGGTGCGGCGCGCCAGCGTCCGGCGCGAGTGGCCTAACGGCCTGGCCGTGGAGGTCGAAGAACACGAGGCGCTCGGGACCTGGGGTTCGGCGGAGAGCGGGCGCCTGCTCAATACCTACGGCGAGATCTTCGTGGCCAACACCGCCGAGGCGGAAGAAGACGCACAGCTGCTGGCGCTGGACGGGCCGCCGGACAGCGAGGGCGACGTGATCGAGAAGCTCGAAGTCATGCGCCAGTGGTTCAAGCCGCTGCAGACCGAGCCGCTGGCAGTGACGCTGTCGGGCCGCTATGCCTGGCGAGCCAAGCTGTCCAACGGCATGGTGGTCGAGCTTGGCCGCGAGCAGAACGATGAGGACCGCGCTGCGATGGACCAGCGGGTCAGGCGTTTCGTCGCTGCGTGGCCGCAGGTCACCGAGCAGTGGGGCAAGCAGATCGACTACGCCGACCTGCGTTATCCCAACGGTTTTGCCATCCGCGCCGCCAACGCCCGCTTCCTGACCGAGGCGCAGATCGCCGCGGCGGTGCGGGCCGAGAAGGCGGAGCGGGCAGCGAAGGCGGCCCGGGCTACGCAGGCAGGCGCAGCGGTTTCCGGCACTTCCAACAACAATCCGACGCGACTGAAGAGCAAGAACGCGGAGAAAACCCGATGAGCAAGGAATACAAGGACCTGTTGGTCGGTCTCGATATCGGCACCTCGAAGGTGGCGGCGGTGGTTGCAGAACTGCGCCCCGACGGCAGCTACGAGGTGATCGGGATGGGCCAGTCGGAGTCCAAGGGTCTGAAGAAAGGGGTCGTGGTCAATATCGAGGCCACCGTGCAGTCGATCCAGAAAGCACTGGAAGAGGCTGAGCTGATGGCCGACTGCAAGATCTCGGAGGTCTTTACCGGCATTGCCGGCAGCCATATCCGCAGCTTCAACTCCAGCGGCATGGTGGCGATCAAGGACAAGGAGGTCACCCAGACCGACGTGGCGCGCGTGATCGAGACCGCCAAGGCGGTCAATATCCCGACCGACCAGCAGATCCTGCACATCCTGACGCAGGAATTCATCATCGACGGCCAGGAAGACGTGCGCGAGCCCATCGGCATGAGCGGCATCCGCCTGGAAGTGAAGGTGCATATTGTCACCGGCGCCGTCAGCGCCGCGCAAAACATCGTCAAGTGCGTGCGCCGCTGCGGCCTGGAAGTGCACGACCTGATCCTGCAGCCGCTGGCGTCAAGCCTGGCGGTGCTGACCGAGGACGAGAAAGAACTGGGCGTGGTGCTGGTCGACATCGGCGGCGGCACCACCGACATCGCCATCTTCAGCGAAGGCGCGATCCGCCATACGGCCGTGATTCCCATCGCCGGCGACCAGATCACCAACGACATCGCCATGGCGCTGCGTACGCCGACGCCCGATGCCGAGGACATCAAGATGCAGTACGGCATCGCCAAGCAGGCCATCGCCGACCCGGAAGACATGATCGAGGTGCCAGGCGTAGGCGACCGCGGCACCCGCACGCTCAGCCGCCAGGCGCTGGCCGCGGTGATCGAGCCGCGCATCGAAGAGCTGTACTCGCTGGTGCACCAGGTGGTGCGCGAGTCGGGCTATGAAGAACTGTTGTCGTCCGGCGTGGTCATCACGGGCGGTACCGCGATGATGCCGGGCATGGTCGAGCTGGGCGAGGACATCTTCCTCAAGCCCGTGCGCGTAGGCGTGCCGGAGTATCGCGGCAACCTGCACGAGGTGGTGAAGAGCCCGCGCTACGCAACGGTGATGGGCCTGCTGCTGGAAGGCCGCGTGCAACGGATGCGCGGGCGCAAGGTGGCGGTGCAGAGCGGGTCGGTCAAGCAAGTGTGGACCCGCATGAAGGAATGGTTCGTCGGCAATTTCTGATGAATGCGGAAATTGTCGGCTGAAGTTGCAACGACGCGCTGGTGGCTTTGTCTACCGGACATGCGCTGGCGCGTTGAGTGAAGTTTCCTGGTTCTTTTCTTAACGGTTTTTTGTTCAGGAACCATGGGTTGCGGCGGGGAGGCTGCAGCGTATGGGGACTGATTCTTCTCGGAGGCAGTGATGGACTTTGACATGATCGAAACGGAAGTGCAGGACGGCACCGTCATCAAAGTGGTTGGCGTGGGCGGCGCGGGCGGTAACGCCGTGCAGCACATGATCAGCCGCGGCGTGCAAGGCGTCGAATTCATCTGCATGAACACCGACGCCCAGGCGCTCAAGCGTTCCAGCGCTTCGCGCGTGCTGCAACTCGGCAATACGGGCCTGGGCGCTGGCGCCAAGCCGGAAGTCGGCCGCAACTGCGCCGAGCAGGCCCGTGATCAGATCGCCGACTCGCTGCGCGGCGCGCACATGGTCTTCATCACTGCCGGCATGGGCGGCGGTACCGGTACCGGTGCCGCGCCGATCGTGGCGCAGGTGGCCAAGGAGATGGGCATCCTGACCGTGGGCGTGGTCAGCAAGCCGTTCGAGTTCGAAGGAGCGCGCCGCGCCAAGGTGGCCGAACATGGCTCCAGCGAGCTGGAGTCGAGCGTCGACTCGCTGATCGTGGTGCTCAACGAAAAGCTGTTCGAAGTGATGGGCGACGACGCCGAGATGGACGCATGCTTCCAGTGCGCCGACGACGTGCTGCACAACGCGGTGGCCGGCATTGCCGAGATCATCAACGTTGACGGCCTGGTGAACGTCGACTTCGAAGACGTGAAGACGGTGATGGGCGAGCAGGGCAAGGCCATGATGGGGACGGCTACCGTGTCGGGCGTGGACCGCGCCCGCCTGGCGGCCGAGCAGGCCGTTGCCAGTCCGCTGCTGGAAGGCGTGGACCTGTCCGGCGCGCGCGGCGTGCTGGTCAACATCACTGCCAGCCGTTCGCTGAAGCTGTCGGAAACCAAGGAAGTCATGAACACCATCCGCAGCTATGCCGCGGAAGATGCGACCGTGATCTTCGGTACGGTGTACGACGATTCGATGAGCGATGCGCTGCGCGTGACCGTGGTCGCGACCGGCCTGGGCCGCTCGGCCAAGAAGCAGCAGCCGATGACGCTGCTGAAGACTGGCACGGACAACATGCCGGTGCAGATGATGGCCAACATGGCCGCCACTGCCGCGCAGCACAGCTCGCCGGACTACAGCAACCTGGACACGCCGGCGGTGTGGCGCAGCTCGCGCGAGTCGGCGTCTGCCCACGTGGCGGCGCTGCAGGAGAAGGGTGTGGACACGTACGATATTCCGGCCTTCCTGCGCAAGCAGGCAGACTGAGCGCCGGACGGCGCGGCATCGGTGCCTCCACCGGCCGCCTGACGGATCGCGTCGCCTTGTCGCGATGCACGCGCGCTCCCTATCCGCGCGTGCCTTGCATGGACTGACGTGACCCGGCAGGCAGCCGGCGGCGCCGCGCCGCCTGCCGCATCGGCGTATCGTTCGCCACAACCCGCATCCCGTCGCCGGGCAGGGCGTGCCGCTGGCCGCCTCCCCGGACTGGTTTCCCGCCTCCCCGGTCGGGATGTCTCGCCGTCCGCGCGGCGCACCCACAAGGTGCGTCGCGCGGACGTCTTTGTAGCAAGGTGTATCGAATGCGACCGGATGTGACCCGGCTTTTGCATCGCCGGCGCCGCGCCTATGATCTTGGGATTGCCTGCTGACTGTGCGATGCAACAATCGTCAGGGCAGCCGATTCGCATCCGTCCTATCCTTCAGAAAACCCAGGAAGACCACGCCCCATGATTACCGTCGGTTCCCGCGTCCCGGACGCCACCCTGCAGGAATTCTTTGATACCGAGAGCAATGGCTGTGCGCTCGGCCCCAACGCCTTCCGCGTCGCCGACCTGGTGCGCGGGCGCAAGATCGTGGTGTTCGGGCTGCCCGGCGCGTTCACGCCGACCTGCTCGGCCAAGCATGTGCCGGGCTTCGTGACGCACGCCGCGGACCTGCGTGCCGCGGGCGTCGATGAAGTGTGGTGCGTGTCGGTCAACGACGCCTTTGTCATGGGCGCGTGGGGCCGCGAACAGCAGGTCGCCGGCACAGTGCGCATGATGGCTGACGGCAGCGCGGAATGGACGCGTGCGCTGGGTCTGGACCAGGACCTGGGGGCGCGCGGCATGGGTGTGCGCTCCAAGCGCTACGCCATGGTGATCGACGATGGTGTTGTGACCCGGCTCGATGTGGAAGCGCCCGGCGAATTCCGCGTCAGCAGCGCCGAGGCCGTGCTGGCTGCGTTGCGCGGCTGATACAGTCGCCTGGGTAAACGTGGATAATTCGCAACATCTTGGCGCGGCGTTAACAGCCGGAAACAAAACCCGGCTGCACCACTTTCCCGGCGGTGGTAAAATCGCTTAATCAGAAAAAGCACCACGATAGATTTTTATAATAGTTGAGGCTGTCATGCTCAAACAGCGCACGATCAAATCCCTGGTGAAGACGGTTGGCATCGGGCTGCACTCGGGCCGCAAGGTCACGCTGACCCTGCGTCCCGCGGCGGCCGACACCGGCATCGTCTTTACCCGCGTCGACCTGCCCGAGGCCGTCGAGATTCCCGTGGCCGCGTCGGCCATCGGCGACACGCGCCTGGCGTCGGTGCTGCAGAAGGATGGCGCGCGCGTTTCGACCGTCGAGCACCTGATGTCGGCCTGCGCCGGCCTGGGCATCGACAACCTCTATGTCGATGTCGACGCAGAGGAAATCCCGATCATGGACGGCAGCGCCGCGTCCTTCGTGTTCCTGCTGCAATCGGCCGGCATCGAAGAGCAGAACGCGCTGAAGACCTTCATCCGCGTCAAGAAGCCGGTGGAAGTGCGCGAGGGCGACAAGTTCGCGCGGCTGGAGCCGTTTTTCGGCTTCAAGCTGGCGTTCACCATCGACTTCCGTCATCCGGCGGTCGACAAGACCGGCCAGACCTTCTCGATCGATTTTGGCGATACCAGCTACGTGCGCGAGATCGCCCGGGCCCGCACCTTCGGCTTTGCCCATGAGGTGGAGGCGCTGCGCGAGATGGGCCTGGCGCGCGGCGGCAGCCTGGACAATGCCATCGTGCTGGACGAGCACCGCATGCTGAACAACGAGGAACTGCGCTACGGCGACGAATTCGTGCGCCACAAGATCCTCGATGCCATCGGCGACCTGTATGTGGTCGGGCACCCGCTGATCGGGGCCTATGTGGCGCACAAGTCGGGGCATGGATTGAACAACCAGCTGCTGCGCGCGCTGCTGGCGGATCAGGAGGCCTACGAACTGGTCACGTTCGATCGCGTCGAGGAAGCGCCCGCCGCCTTCCTGCCGCAGGCACAGCCGGCCTTTGCCTGAGCCGCTTGCCTGAGCCGCGCTGCCTGCCCGCCACGCAACGAAAAGCCGACCCGAGGGTCGGCTTTCTTGTTTGTCCGGGAATTGCTGTCGGACGCTCAGCGGTGATGCGAGAGCAGTGTCTTGAGCGCGTCGCGCAGCGGCGAATCGGGCAGGTTACGGGCGAGCTGGTCCAGGCTGGCGAGTCCGGTCGGCGTCATCTGTCCGCAGGTGCGCTTGCGCTCGACCGGACCGGTGTCCCAGTCCGCATGGCGCTGCACCTCGGGCTGTACGCGCACCCTGATGGAGGTGATCTGCGAGCCGCGCTGCTGCAGCCGTCCCAGCAGCGTCGGCACTACCTGCCGCACCCGCGCCGCGGCCGCGCCATGTGCCGCCAGCAACAGCAGCACCTGGCCGTTCGCGTCGACGGCGTCGCGCTTGACCCCGGCCACGGCAATGCCGGCGCGCATGCCGGGCGGGAGCAGCGACAGCACTTCTGCCTCCAGTACGGCCAGCTGGCGCGCGGTCTGCATCAGCCCGGAAACCGGGCCGGACTTGGCCAGCCAGTCATTGAGCGGCTTGGCGGCAGCAGTCTGCAGGGCGTGGTGGGTGAAGCGGCGCATGGCTGCATTCTAGCAAGGGGCGGCGGGGCTGCCCGGGGCGGGTGCGGATTGAAGCTGGCGCTCCTGCCCCAAACTGTTGCAAGCAGAGGGCCGGGGTCGGCCTGCGTTGGCCTGTGTCTGGCATTGGCAGCCTTGCACGGCAAGGCCCGGCGCGTTCCGGCCGTGACCCCGGCACATGATAAACTCGGCGTTTTGCGCCAATCTATCCATTCCTCGCCCGGCCGCCGGTGCAGCCCGCTTACCAGGGGCGTCAGCCCGGACCCGCGCAGGTGAAAGCAATCGATGATCACGGGCCTTCTCAAGAAAGTCTTCGGCAGCCGCAATGAGCGGCTGATCAAACAATATCGCCGCACGGTGGCGCAGATCAATGCGCTGGAGCCGAAGTTCGAGCAACTCTCGGACGACGAGCTGCGTGGCATGACCGAGACCTTCCGGCAGCGCCACGCCGGCGGCGAGTCGCTTGATGCCCTGCTGCCAGAGGCCTTTGCCGTGTGCCGCGAGGCCAGCAAGCGCGTCATGAAGATGCGCCACTTCGACGTGCAGCTGATCGGCGGCATGGTGCTGAACGACAACAAGATCGCCGAAATGCGCACCGGCGAAGGCAAGACGCTGACCGCGACGCTGGCCGTGTACCTGAACGCCATCACCGGCAAGGGCGTGCACGTGGTGACGGTGAACGACTACCTCGCCCAGCGCGATGCCGAGTGGATGGGCCGGCTGTACAACTTCCTGGGTCTGTCGGTGGGTGTGAACCTGTCGCAGATGGCGCATGACGAGAAGCAGGCGGCGTACAACTCCGACATCACCTACGGCACCAACAACGAGTTCGGCTTCGACTACCTGCGCGACAACATGGTCTACGACCCGTCGCAACGGGTGCAGCGGCCGCTGAACTACGCCATCGTCGATGAAGTGGATTCGATCCTGATCGACGAGGCTCGCACCCCGCTGATCATCTCCGGTCAAGCCGAGAACCAGACCGACCTGTACCAGCGCATGAACGGCATCCCCAAGCTGCTCGAGCGCCAGATCGGCGAGGAAAAGGCCGACGGCACCGGCGTCGAGAAGCCGGGCGATTACTACGTCGACGAGAAGGGCCACCAGGTCTACCTGACCGAAGCCGGCCACGAGAAGGCCGAAGAGATCCTGTCGCAGCAGGGCCTGATCGGTGAAGGCGAGTCGCTGTACGCGCCGCAGAACATCACGCTGATGCACCACCTGTACGCCGCCCTGCGCGCGCACAGCCTGTTCCACCGTGACCAGCACTACGTGGTGCAGAACGACGAAGTCGTGATCGTCGACGAATTCACCGGCCGCCTGATGACCGGCCGCCGCTGGTCCGATGGCCTGCACCAGGCCGTCGAAGCCAAGGAAGGCGTGACCGTCCAGCAAGAGAACCAGACGCTGGCGACCATCACCTTCCAGAACTACTTCCGCATGTACACCAAGCTGGCCGGCATGACCGGTACGGCTGACACCGAAGCGTACGAATTCCAGGAAATCTACGGCCTGGAAGTGGTGGTGATCCCGACCAACCGCCCGGCCCAGCGCAAGGATCAGCAGGACCAGATCTACAAGACCGGCAAGGAGCGCTACGACGCCGTGGTGCGCGATATCCGCGACTGCTACGAGCGTGGCCAGCCGGTGCTGGTGGGCACTACCTCCATCGAGACCTCGGAATACCTGTCGGGCCTGCTCGACCGCGAACAGTTGCCGCACCAGGTGCTTAACGCCAAGCAGCACGCGCGTGAAGCCGAGATCGTGGCGCAGGCCGGTCGTCCCAAGATGATCACCATCGCCACCAACATGGCGGGCCGCGGTACCGACATCGTGCTGGGCGGCAACGTGGAGAAGCAGTCGGGCTTTATCGACGCGGACCCGAACCTGTCCGACGCCGACAAGGCCGCGCGCATCCAGCAGCTCAAGGATGAATGGCAGTCGCTGCACGAGCAGGTCAAGGCTGCCGGCGGCCTGCATATCGTCGGCACCGAGCGCCACGAGTCGCGACGTATCGACAACCAGCTGCGCGGCCGCGCCGGCCGCCAGGGCGACCCGGGTTCGTCGCGCTTCTACCTGTCGCTGGACGACCAGCTGCTGCGCATCTTCGCCGGCGACCGCGTGCGCGCGATCATGGAGCGCCTGAAGATGCCCGAAGGCGAGCCGATCGAAGCCGGCATTGTCACGCGCTCGATCGAATCGGCGCAGCGCAAGGTGGAAGGCCGCAACTTCGACATCCGCAAGCAGCTGCTGCAATACGACGACGTTGCCAACGACCAGCGCAAGGAAATCTACAAGCTGCGCAACGACGTGCTTGAGGCCAACGACGTCGGCGAGATGGTCACCAACCTGCGCGAGGGCGTGCTGATCGAGCTGTTCCGCGATCACGTGCCGGCCGACACCATGGAAGAGCAGTGGAACATTGCCGGCCTGGAAACGCGCCTGCGCGAGGACTGGGGCATGGAAGTGCCGCTGGCGCAGACCATCGAGGGCGCGCAGAGCATCGAGGATGAAGAGCTGCTCGACCAGATCATGAAGGCGGCAACCGAGCGCTACGACGGCAAGGTCGCGATGGTCGGCCGCGAGTCGTTCGCCGGCTTCGAGCGCTCGGTCATGCTGCAGAGCATCGACACGCACTGGCGCGAGCACCTGGCCGCGCTGGACCACCTGCGCCAGGGCATCCACCTGCGCGGCTATGCGCAGAAGGATCCCAAGCAGGAGTACAAGCGCGAGTCGTTCGAGCTGTTCGCGCGCCTGCTGGACGTGATCAAGGACGAAGTCACCCGCGTCACCTTCAACGTGCAGATCCAGTCGCCGGAAGAACTGGAACAGGCTTCCGAGCAGATCGAGGAAGGCCTGTCGCACCTGGAGAACGTGCAGTACAAGCACGACGAGTTCGCCGAAGGCCGCGAGCCGGTCGAGGAAGCGCCGTCGCCGCGCACCGGTGCCGCGATGGCCGCCGCCGAGCTGGCGCTGGCTGGCATGCCCAAGGTCGGCCGCAACGATCCGTGCCCGTGCGGCTCGGGCAAGAAGTTCAAGCAGTGCCACGGCAAGCTCAGCTGAGCTGAGCCGCGCCGGGTACCCGGTATGACGCCGCTTCCGCAGCACGGGGAGTGGCGCAAGAGGAAACGAACATGCCCGCCCTTCGCGGGCATGTTCGTCTGAGACAAGCAAGTCGCGAGCAGGAACATCGAGGAGTCCTACATGCCCGTCAATCTTCCGCTGCCCCAGGCAGAGAACCTGAAATCCGTCGCCGGCGTGGAGCTCGGCTGGGCCGAGGCGGGCATCCGCAAGCCCAACCGCAAGGACGTGCTGGTGGTGCGCGTGGCCGAAGGCAGCACTGTGGCCGGCGTCTTCACCAGCAACCGCTTCTGCGCCGCGCCGGTGCAGGTCTGCCGGGAGCATCTTGCTGCCGTGAACAAGTCGGGCAAGGGCATCCGCGCGCTGGTGGTCAACACCGGCAATGCCAACGCCGGTACCGGCGAGCAGGGTCTGACCAACGCCCGCGCCACCTGCGATGCGCTGGCTGCGCAGCTGGGCATCGATGCCGACCAGGTGCTGCCGTTCTCGACCGGCGTGATCCTCGAGCAGTTGCCGATGGACCGCCTGTTGGCCGGGCTGCCCGCCGCCATCGCCAATGCCAAGGCTGACAACTGGCTGGGTGCGGCGGAAGCGATCATGACCACTGACACGCAGCCCAAGGTCGCGTCGCGCACCGTGCAGATCGACGGCAAGACCGTGACGCTGTCGGGTATCAGCAAGGGCGCCGGCATGATCCGCCCGAACATGGCGACCATGCTGGGCTTTATCGCCATGGACGCCGCGGTGGCGCAGCCGGTGCTGCAGGGGCTGGTGGCGCACGCGGCCGACCACTCGTTCAACAGCATCACCATCGATGGCGATACCTCGACCAACGATTCGTTCGTGCTGATCGCGTCGGGCAAGTCCGGTGCCGCGGTCGACCGTGCCGAAGGCCAGGCCTTTGAAGCGCTGCGCGACGCGGTGACGGGCCTGGCCCAGGAACTGGCGCAGATGATCGTGCGCGACGGCGAAGGCGCGACCAAGCTGATGACCATCCGCGTGGAAGGCGGCAAGGACGTGGCCGAATGCCGCCAGATCGCCTATGCGGTCGCGCATTCGCCGCTGGTCAAGACCGCGTTCTATGCCTCGGACCCCAACCTGGGCCGTATCCTGGCCGCAGTGGGCTACGCCGGCGTCAATGACCTGGACGTCGGCCGCGTCAACCTGTGGCTGGACGATGTCTGGGTCGCCCGCGACGGCGGCCGCAACCCCGACTACCGCGAGGAAGACGGCCAGCGCGTGATGAAGCAGGCCGAGATCACGGTGCGCATCGCGCTGGGCCGTGGCAATGCCGAAGCCACGGTGTGGACCTGCGACCTGTCGCACGACTACGTGTCGATCAACGCCGATTATCGTTCCTGAGCTGCAACTCTCCTGCCCGCGACCGCGGGCAGGGCGCATGAAACATTCCACGCCCTCGCCATGTCCGACCTCGCCGCCCGCCTCGACAACTTCCTCTCCCGCCTCGAACAATGGCTGCCGCCGCAACTGAACGATGCGGACTGGCAGGAGGCGGTAGCGTTCCGCTGGCGCAAGCGCCAGAGCCTGTTCGGCAATATCGGCTACCTGCAGCCGGTGCGCCAGCTGCCGCCGATCCACCTGGACGACCTGAAGAACATCGAGCGCCAGAAAGACGCCATCGTTGCCAATACGCGCCAGTTCGTGAGCAAGCTGCCGGCCAACAACGTGCTGCTGACCGGAGCGCGCGGCACCGGCAAGTCGTCGCTGATCAAGGCTTGCCTGAATGCCTTCGTCAAGGACGGGCTGCGGTTGGTGGAAGTCGACAAGGATGACCTGGGCGACCTCGGCGATATCGTCGAACTGGTCTCGCAGCGCCCCGAGCGCTTCGTCATCTTCTGCGACGACCTGTCGTTCGAGGAGGGCGAATCGGGCTACAAGTCGCTGAAGTCGGCGCTGGACGGCTCGGTCGCGGCGCAGTCGGACAATGTGCTGATCTACGCCACGTCCAACCGCCGGCACCTGCTGCCGGAGTACATGAAGGACAACGAGACCTATCGCCACACCGACGACGGCGAAATCCATCCTGGTGAAGTGGTCGAGGAGAAGATCTCGCTGTCCGAGCGCTTCGGCCTGTGGCTGTCGTTCTACCCGCCCAAGCAGGATGAGTACCTGGCGATCGTGGGCCACTGGCTCAGGCACTTCGGCTGCACGGAAGAGGACATCGCGGCGGCGCGCGGCGACGCGCTGGTGTGGGCGCTGGAGCGCGGCTCGCGCTCGGGCCGGGTGGCGTGGCAGTTCGCGCGCGACTGGGGCGGCAAGCATGGCCAGCCCTATATCGCTGACGTGCCGGGCAACGAAAAGGCATGAGCGCGCCGATGGACAAGCCTGCAGGGACCGCCGGCAACCCGCCGCGCAAGGTCACCGAAGTCGCGGTCGGCGTGCTGGTGCAGCCGGATGGCCGCTTCCTGCTGGCGCAGCGCCCGGCGGGCAAGCCGTACGAAGGCTACTGGGAATTCCCCGGCGGCAAGCTCGAGCCAGGCGAGACCGTGGAAGCCGCGCTCGCCCGCGAGCTGCATGAGGAGCTGGGACTGGATATCACCGCGTGCGAGCGCTGGCATGTGCTCGAGCACGACTACCCGCACGCCTATGTGCGGCTGCATTTCTGCAAGGTCACTGCCTGGCGCGGTGACCCGGTCGGCCGCGAAGGCCAGGCCTTTTCCTGGCAGACGGTGCCCGTGACGGTCGCGCCGCTGTTGCCGGCCACCATTCCGGTGGTCCAATGGCTGGGCGAGGAAGCCTAGGGCTCAGACCCTGGGCCGGCACCTGGCAGGACTGGTCGGTTCGTCGGCCAGCCCGATCTCGGGCATCGGCATCATTGCGGTGATCCTGGTCTCGCTGCTGATCCTGGCGCTCGGCACCGCGGACGGCCTGCTGGATACGCCGGAAGGCGGCAAGTCCGCCATCGCGCTGGCCATCTTCACGACGTCCGCCGTGCTTGCCGTGGACACCGTTGCTGGCGTTGGTGGGCGCAGGTTTTGAAGCGACGGCGCAGTGGCTGGGCCTGGTGGTCTTCGTGCTGGTGTGCCTGGGGTTCTACCGCCGCGTGCTGGCGGCGGCGCACTGAATACAACGGCGAGGCGGGGCTCAGTCGTCCTCGTCGCCAGGCAGGTCAGGCGAGGGGGTCTCGCCTGGCTTGCCGCCAATCACGTACTTTTCGGACGCCCAGGCACCGAGATCGATTTGCTTGCAACGCTCGGAACAGAACGGGCGGAATTTGTTGTCGGTCACCCAAGGCACATCGGTGCCACAGGTGGGACATTTGACGACAGCGGGCATGGCTTAAGACGCAGGCTTCAGAAATTACAGAGTTTCAGCAAGAACGGGATATCCGCGTCGACCGAACGGGGCCGCAGGTCACCATCCTGCTGGGTGAAGCGCACCCACAGCATGTACTTGTTGGCGCTCATTTCAGGGATGAAGGCCAGCAGCGAATCATCCAGCCACACCTGCATCAGCTGGTAGCTGCGGCCCGACAGCATCTGCTGGTAGCTGCCGCCGGTGGCGATCACCTTGCCGCTCTGGCCGGCTTCGCGCAGCAGGCGCAGCACGATGGTGGTGCCCATGCGCAGCGACACCAGCGGGCGCGCCCACTTCAGGATATCGGCGCGGCGCTCCTCCGCGGGACGATGCTGCCACGCGTAGTAGGCCGGCAGGTCGAACTCGCAGGTGCCGCCGGGAATGATGGCGCGGCTGCGGATGCTGGTCAGCCACTCGTTGTCGGTCAGCAGCTGCCCGGCCTTGCCCACGGTCTGGTTGAGCAGGGCGATGCCCTGCTCGATTTCGCCGATCACGCTGTCCAGCGCTTCCTGGTCGATCTGGGGGTTGGCGCGCAGCGGCGCCAGCGCCTGGCGCTGGCGTTCCAGTTCCTTGATCAGGTCGGTCTTGAGGTCGGCACGGCCGGCCACCTCAATGATCTCGAACAGCGTAGTCAGCGCGACATGGTGCTGCTGGGGATGATCCTGGCCGAGGAAGTATTCCAGCCGATCGAACAGGTCCTCCAGGCGCAGGAGTGTCCTGATGCGTTCGTTGAAAGGGTATTCGTACAGAATCAAGAGCTATGTCCGTGCAGGGCGCCGGGCGGGCCCCGTGAGATGAGCAGGCCCGGTGCGGAATGTGGCCCGGGGAACGCCGGAAGGGGCTGGGTGGACCGTGTCGGAGTGATCCGCGGTGTCCAATGCCCGCAGTATGCGGCGATTTCCCGGCATGTTCCAGCGCATTCTATGCGAGACCCGGGCCGAGGACAATGTCGGACGCGCGTTCGCCGCGTGCCGCCGTGCCGGGCCTGCGCATCATGCGCCGGCTTCGGGATGGACCTTTCCGGACGCCGACAGTTCGCGGTAATAGCGGTCGAGCCGGTCCACCTGCGCAACCAGCGCATCCACCGGGCCGTCGTTGTCGATGACGTCGTCGGCACATGCCAGCCGCGCGCGCCGCGTGGCCTGCCTGGCCATGATCGCCTGCACCTGTTCGCGGCTGAAGCCGTTGCGCGCCATCACTCGCGCCACCTGGGTGGCTTCGGTGCAGTCGACCACCAGCACGCGGCCCACGCGCTCGCGCCATGAGCCGGACTCGACCAGCAGCGGCACCACATAGATCAGGTAAGGATGTTCGCCGGCGTCGCGGACTGCCTGGGCATGCTCGTTGGTCAGCGCGCGGATCAGCGGATGGGTGATGCCTTCGAGGCGCGCCTTGGCGGCCGGGTCGGCGAACACCAGCGCGCGCATCGCGTCGCGATCCATGGCGCCGTCAGCGCGCAGGCATTCAGGCCCAAAGGCTTCGACCAGCGCCGGGATGGCGCGCCCGCCCGGGGCTGTGATCTGGTGGGCGAGCAGGTCGGTGTCGACGATCGCGGCGCCGCGCGCGGCGAACATGTCGGCCACGCGGGTCTTGCCGCTGCCGATGCCGCCGGTCAGTCCGATTTCCAGCATGTGGGGATGCCGTGAAGGCCAGTTGTCGATGTTGCCGTCACGATACCAGCTTCAAGGCAGCAAGGTCAGCGGCAGCACGCCGGGACCGAACACCAGCACCACCAGCCCCGCCAGCGCGATGAAGGGGCCGAAGGGGAAGGGCGTGTCGCGATCCTGCCGGCGCAGCGCGATGCTGGCCAGCCCGAACGCCACGCCGGCCACCGACGACAGCAGCACCAGCGCCGGCAGTGCCTGCCAGCCGAACCACGCTCCAAGGGCCGCCATCAGCTTGAAATCGCCGAAACCCATGCCTTCCTTGCCGCGCACCAGCCGGAACAGCCAGTACGCCGTCCACAGCACCAGGTAGCCGGCGGCGGCGCCGATGACAGCGTCGGCCAGTGGCACGAACCACCCGCCCAGGTTCAGCACCAGTCCCAGCCACAGCAGCGGCAGCGTGATCTGGTCCGGCAGCAACTGGGTGTCGGCATCGATCAGGGTCAGCGCCAGCAGTGCCCAGACCAGCACCAGCGCCGCCAACGCCTGCGCGCCAGGGCCGAAGCGCCACGCCACCAGCGCGCTCAGCACGCCGCAGGCCAGTTCCACCAGCGGATAGCGCACGCTGATCCGTGTCTTGCAGGCCGAGCAGCGCCCGCGCAGCGCCAGCCAGCTCAGCACCGGCACGTTTTCCCAGGGCGCGATCGCGTGGCCGCAATGCGGACAGGCCGAGCGCGGCACCATCAGGTTGTAGCGGGCGGGGTAGGGCAGCGGGTCGCCGCGCAGCTCGGCGATATAGTTGGCTTCGTCGCGCTCCATCATGCGCGGCAGCCGGTGGATCACCACATTGAGGAAACTGCCCACCACCAGGCCCAGCACGGCCGTCACCGCCACCATGAAGGCAGGCGGCAGCGCCGCCAGCGCCTGCAGCAATTGCCCGCTACCGGCGGGAAACGGCGAAACGGAATACGCCAGCGCCATCGCTTACACCACCTGTCCCAGCTTGAAGATCGGCAGGTACATCGCCACCACCATGCCGCCGATCAGCACGCCCAGCACCACGATGATGATCGGCTCGATCAGGCTGGAGATGGCGGCCACGGCGTCGTCGACCTCGCGCTCGTAGAACTCGGCCACCTTCAGCAGCATGTTGTCGAGCGCGCCGGACTCTTCACCGATCTGCGTCATCTGCAGCACCATGTTGTCGAACACGTGGGTGGCCTGCATGGCGTTGGTCAGGCTGGTACCGATGCGCACCGATTGTTCGATCTCGCGCGTGGCGTCGTAGTAGACCCAGTTGCCGGCGGCGCCCGCCACCGACTCCATCGATTCCACCAGCGGCGTACCGGCGGCGAACATGGTCGCCAGCGTACGCGTCCAGCGCGCGATCACCGCCTTGCGGAACAGGCTGCCGAAAATCGGCAGCTTCAGCAGTGCGCGGTCGGACCAGCGCTGCACTTTCTCTGACTTCTTGCGCGCCCGCAGGTAGAACGTGATGCCGGCCACCGGCGCACCGATGACCAGGTACCAGTACTGCACGAAAAAGTCCGAGATGGCGATTACCAGCAGCGTCGGCGCGGGCAGGTTGGCGCCGAAGCTGGAGAACACGCCCTTGAACGCCGGGATCACGAACAGCATCAGGATCACGGTGACGGCGAAGGCCACGGTCAGCACCGCGATCGGGTAGATCATCGCCGACTTGATCTGGCCCTTCAGCGCGATGGTCTTTTCCATGTAGAGCGACAGGCGCTCCAGCAGCGCATCCAGGATACCGCCCTGTTCGCCGGCATCGATCAGGTTGCAGTAGAGCGTGTCGAAGTACTTGGGCTGTCGCCGGAACGCCGCCGCCATGCTGCTGCCCGATTCGATATCGAAGCGGATCTCGGAGAGTAGCTGGGTGAAGTTGGGATTGGCGTGCCCGCGCGCGATGATGTCGATCGACTGCAGCAGCGGAATCCCCGCCTTCAGCATGGTCGACAGCTGCCGGGTGAAATAGGCGATGTCCTTCTCGGTGATCTTGCGCCCGCGCGCGGCCTTGCGCTTCTTGAGCTTGACGATGGTCAGGCCCTGCTTGCGCAGCGTGGCGGTGACCTCGGCCTGGCTCTCCGCGCGCAGCTCGCCGGTGAAGGTCTTGCCTTTGCGGTCCTTGCCTTCCCATTCGAAGATGTACTGGGTGGGGGCCTTGCGCCCCTTACCTGATTTCGCCCGCGACGGTGTTGCCGTCCGGGCGCCCGCCGCTGGTGCGCGCGTCGCCATGTTGTTGACCCCCGGTGTAAATGACGTTTCTGGTACGTCTTGTATTTACGTTGTTTTGCGTCGTGACTGGACTGCCTTGCTACGTATTCGTGGTCGCCAGCACCTCTTCGAGTGACGTGACGCCCTGCCTGACCTTCAGCAGCCCAGCCTCGCGCAACGATAGCACGCCGTCCTTGCGCGCCTGCTCGGCGATCTGCAGGGCGGTGCCGTGCGACAGGATGATCTGCTGCATCGCCTCGGTGATCGGCATGACCTGGTAAATGCCGCAGCGGCCTTTGTAGCCGCTGCCGTTGCAGCGCTCGCAACCGACCGGGTGGTAGGGCTGCCAGCTGCCGTCCAGGTCCTGTTCGCGGAAGCCCGCATCCCGCAGCGTCTCGCGCGGCAGCTCGCCGGGGCGCTTGCAGGTGCACAGCCGCCGCGCCAGCCGCTGCGCGGTGATCATCAGCACGCTGGAGGCGATGTTGAACGGCGCCACGCCCATGTTCATCAGCCGCGTCAGCGTGGTGGGCGCGTCGTTGGTGTGCAGCGTCGACAGCACCAGGTGGCCGGTCTGCGCGGCCTTGATCGAGATATCGGCGGTTTCCAGGTCACGGATTTCGCCGACCATGATGATGTCCGGATCCTGCCGCAGGAACGAGCGCAGCGCCGCGGCGAAGGTGAGGCCGGCCTTGTCGTTGACGTTGACCTGGTTGATGCCGGGCAGCTGGATTTCAGCCGGATCCTCGGCGGTCGAGATATTGATGTCGCCCTGGTTCAGCAGGTTCAGGAAGGTGTACAGCGACACCGTCTTGCCGCTGCCGGTGGGGCCTGTCACCAGTACCATGCCGTACGGGCGCTTGATCACGTCCAGCAGCAGCGCCTTCTGCTGCGGTTCGTAGCCGAGCTGGTCGATGTCGAGCTTGTCGCTCGACGATTCCAGGATCCGCATCACGATCTTCTCGCCGAACAGCGTCGGCAGCGTCGAGACGCGGAAATCGACGGCCTTCTCGACCGTTTCCTTGACGTCCTTGTCCTTGGAATCCTTCGCGTCCTTGCTGTCCTTGTTGTCCTTGGGCAGCGCGATCAGCAGCTTCATGCGCCCGTCCTGCGGCACGCGCTTTTCAGAAATATCCAGCCGGGACAGCACCTTGATGCGCGTGGCGATCTTGTCGCGGATATCCAGCGGCGGCCTTGCCACCTCCTGCAGCACGCCGTCCACGCGGAAGCGGATCCGGTAGAAGGTCTCGAACGGCTCGAAATGCAGGTCGGACGCGCCGCGGTGGAAGGCTTCGGTCAGCAGCTTCTGCAGGAAGCGCACCACGGGGGCGTCATCGATGGCATCGGCGGCAGTGCGGTTGCGCTGCGCGCTGGCGGCCGCCACCGGGTCGTACTCGATCATCTTGCGCTCGGTCTGCACCGGCGAGATGTTCTTCAGTGTGCCCAGCGCCTCGCCGGCGGAGCGCACGTGCTTCATCAGCTTGTCGTGCTCGACCACCACCGCTTCGACCGGCAGCTTGTACTTTTCCTTGATCGCGTCCAGCCCGGCCTGGTTGGACGGATCGGACATCGCCAGCACCAGCCGGTTCTCGCGCCGGCCCAGCGGCAGCAGGCGGTGCGCATGGAATTCCCGGTTGCCCGCCAGGCCCGGCGGCACCTTGGTCAGGTTGTACTGGTTCAGGTCCAGCAGCGGCAGCTGGTATTTGTCCGCCGCGAACAGCGCGAGGTCGTGCGCGCTCATGGTGCCGCTGCCGACGATCTCGTCGATCAACTGGGACTGCTTTTCACGGGCGGCCTGCTCCAGCTGAGCAAGCAGGGCGGGCGCGATACGCCGGCTCTGGGTCAGGGCAAGACCGAGTGTCATGACAGGTGCGCAGTGGTTGGGCAGTGGCCGCCCGCCAGGGATGGACGAGACGGTTCCACGTCTTGGGATCGGGCCAGTTTGCCGCTGGGGTCACTTTTTGTAAAGGCGACGGCGGGACGTGTTGGCGTTTGCGCGACACGGGCGCAACCCTACTTGCGCGGGGGCAGGATAGCCGTGAGGAATTGCTGATCTGAAAGACAAAAAGCCGAATCAACTTTCGTTGATTCGGCTTTTTAAATCTGGTCGGGGTGAGAGGATTCGAACCTCCGGCCTCTACGTCCCGAACGTAGCGCTCTACCAGGCTAAGCTACACCCCGATTTGTTTTTGCCTACCGGCGCTGGGCGTCAGCAGCAAAGAAGATAACTATAACAGCGTTTTTGCTGAAATGGAAGAGGGGTGGAGAATCCCTTAAGACTGCCGTTGCAGCGAGAACGCGCAGAGCTGGATCAGCGTTTCCTTCAGTGAGGAATCCGGGAACTGCTGTGCGGCCCGCTCGGCGGCTTCCGCTTCCTGGCGCGCGGCCTCGAAGGTGACCTCGAGCGCGCCGCTGGCGTGGATCGCCGCGAAGACCGCGTCGAAGTGCTCGGTGCCGCCCTGCACGATGGCGTCGCGCGCCAGCTGGCGCTGCTCCGCGGTGCCGTGCTCCAGCAGGTGCAGCAGCGGCAGGGTGGGTTTGCCTTCGCGCAGGTCGTCGCCGGCGTTCTTGCCCATCTGCTCCGCGCTGGCGGTGTAGTCCAGCATGTCGTCGATCAGCTGGAAGGCGGTGCCGATGCGGCGGCCGTATTCGGCGGCGGCTTCTTCCATCTGTGCTTCGGCGCCGGCCAGCACCGCGCCCAGTTGGGCGGCGGCCTCGAACAGCTTGGCGGTCTTGTAGCGGATCACCTGCAGGTAGCGCTCGACGGTGACTTCGGGGTCGTGCATGTTCAGCAGTTGCAGCACCTCGCCCTCGGCGATCACGTTGGTCGCGTTGGACAGGATTTCCATGATGCGCATGCTGCCGGCATCGACCATCATCTGGAACGCGCGCGAGTAGAGGAAGTCGCCGACCAGCACGCTGGCGGCATTGCCGAACACCGCGTTGGCGGTGTCGCGGCCGCGGCGCAGCTCGGATTCGTCGACGACGTCGTCGTGCAGCAGCGTGGCGGTGTGGATGAACTCCACGACGGCGGCCAGCTCGTGGTGCCGGTTGCCGTCATAGCCCAGCGCGCGCGCCGTCAGCAGCAGGATCACCGGGCGCAGGCGCTTGCCGCCGGCACCGATGATGTATTCACCGATCTGTTCGATCAGGGGGACTTCTGAAGACAGCCGCTGGCGGATGACAGCATCAACCGCGCGCATGTCTGCAGCGACCGGGGCAAGCAAGGCAGTGGCGGAAGGCTGGGACAAGATGATCACCGTTACGCAAAACCGGACGATTATATGCGATGCACGCGGCGTTCTACGCATGCCCCGCATTCTTGCCGGGCGGCGGCTCAGGGTATGCGCGCAGCCCGTCGGCGACCGGCGTCACTATAATGCGGACATGGACAAGCCCGTATCCCGTCGTCAGCTGCGCCGCACCGCGTGGTGGGTGGCGTTTGCCGCACTGGCGGGATTCCTCCTCGCCGATCTCACCTGACGCAGCGACAGCCGGATTGTGCCGGTGGCGCCGCTCACAGGCTATGTGCCTGTTTTCTTTGCGGTTTTCCCTGATCTCGTTTACAATTCCCGGTTTCCTCCGGTAGTCGCTCGCCTTGCGGGTCAGTGCCGGCGGGAGATAACCGGGGCCGCATCGCGCGGATTCGGCGTTTTATTCACATCCGAGAGGTTCGACAATGTACGCGGTCGTAAAAACCGGCGGCAAGCAATACAAGGTTGCTGCTGGCGAAAAACTGAAAGTAGAACAGATACCGGCAGACATTGGCGCAGAAATCACGCTCGACCAGGTGCTCGCAGTGGGCGCCGGCGACCAAATCAAGTTTGGTACGCCGCTGGTTAGCGGGGCTTCCGTCAAAGCTACCGTTATCTCCCAAGGTCGTCACGACAAGGTGAAGATCTTCAAGATGCGCCGTCGCAAGCACTACCAGAAGCGTCAGGGCCATCGTCAGAATTACACCGAACTGCGCATCGAAGCGATCGTTGCCTGATCGATCGAGCGTAACCCGGTAAAGCGACAGGAGTAAGACATGGCACAGAAAAAAGGCGGCGGTTCCACGCGGAACGGCCGTGATTCCGAATCGAAGCGTCTGGGCGTGAAGGTGTTTGGTGGCCAGGCCATCAACGCCGGCGGCATCATCATCCGCCAACGCGGTACCCGCGTGCATGCCGGCGACAACGTCGGCGTGGGCAAGGACCACACGCTGTTCGCCCTGGTTGACGGCCACGTGCAGTTCGCCGTCAAGGGCCCTGCCAAGAAGCAGCAAGTCAGCGTCGTTCCGGCGGCCTGATAACAGCCTTTGCAGGATGAAAGGCCCCGCAACGCTTGCGGGGCTTTTTCTTTTCTGGCGACAATAACATTTGGCCAGTCAGGATGATGCGGCGTCTTGCCGCACGTCGCGCTGAGCCTGCCGGTCCCGCGGACCCGCCAATCCATCACGGAAAACCCATCATGAAGTTCATCGACGAAGCCCGAATCGAAGCCATCGCCGGCAACGGCGGCAATGGCAGCGCCTCGTTCCGGCGCGAGAAGTTTGTGCCCTTCGGCGGCCCGGATGGTGGCGACGGCGGTCGGGGCGGCAGCGTGTTCGCGCAGGCGGACCGCAATATCAATACCCTGATCGACTTCCGCTACGCCAAAAAGCACGTGGCCAGGAACGGCGAAAACGGCCGTGGCTCCGACTGCTACGGCGCGGCCGGCGAAGACATCACGCTGCGCATGCCGGTCGGCACGCTGATCACCGACATGGACAGCGGCGAGGTCATCGCCGACCTGACCGAGCACGGCCAGCGCGTGTGCCTGGCCGAAGGCGGCATGGGCGGCTGGGGCAACCTGCATTTCAAGTCCAGTACCAACCGCGCGCCGCGCCAGCAGGTGGACGGCAGGCCGGGCGAGCGCCGCATGCTCAGGCTCGAGCTGAAGGTGCTGGCCGACGTCGGTCTGCTGGGCATGCCCAATGCCGGCAAGTCGACGTTTATTTCGCATATTTCCAACGCGCGCCCCAAGGTGGCGGACTATCCGTTCACCACGCTGCATCCCAACCTGGGCGTGGTGCGCGTGGACCATGAGCAGTCGTTCGTGGTCGCCGACATTCCCGGCCTGATCGAAGGCGCCGCCGAGGGTGCGGGCCTGGGCCACCAGTTCCTGCGCCACCTGCAGCGCACCGGCCTGCTGCTGCATATTGTCGACCTGGCGCCGTTCGACGAGGCGGTCGACCCGGTCGCCGAGGCCAAGGCCATCGTCAACGAGCTGAAGAAGTACGACGAGACCTTGTACGACAAGCCGCGCTGGCTGGTGCTGAACAAGCTCGACGTGGTGCCCGATGAAGAGCGCGCCACGAAGGTGAAGGACTTCCTCAAGCGCTACAAGTGGAAGGGTCCGGTGTTCCAGATCTCGGCGCTGACCGGCGAAGGTTGCCGCGAGCTGATCTACGCGATCAAGGACCATCTGGCGGCGATCAAGGCCGAAGAGGCCGCGGCGCTGGCCGAACCGGACATCCGGCTCGACGATCGGCTGCATAACGTCGACCAGGACGAGCGCGAGGCATAAACAAAACCAACGGTCTGAAACGAATTCCGGAGACAGGATTCCGCCATGCAATCGGTCATCGCGCAGGCAAAGCGCATCGTCGTCAAAGTCGGCTCCAGCCTGGTCACCAACGATGGCAAGGGACTGGATTACGACGCCATCGCCCGCTGGGCATCGCAGATCGCCAGGCTGCGCGTGGCGGGCAAGGAAGTGGTGCTGGTCAGCTCCGGCGCCATCGCCGAAGGCATGCAGCGCCTGGGCTGGGTGCGCCGGCCGAAGGAAATCCACGAGTTGCAGGCGGCTGCGGCCGTCGGCCAGATGGGCCTGGCGCAGGTCTACGAGAGCCAGTTCACGCGCTACGGCATCCGCACCGCGCAAGTGCTGCTGACCCACGCCGACCTGGCCGACCGCGAGCGCTACCTGAACGCGCGTTCCACGCTGCTGACGCTGCTGTCGCTCGGCGTGGTGCCGATCATCAACGAGAACGACACCGTGGTCACCGACGAAATCAAGTTCGGCGACAACGACACGCTCGGCGCACTGGTGACGAACCTGATCGAGGGCGACGCGCTGGTGATCCTGACCGACCAGCGCGGCCTGTACACCGCCGATCCGCGCAAGAACCCGGCGGCTCAGTTCGTCGACGAGGCCATGGCCGGTACGCCCGAGCTGGAAGCGATGGCCGGCGGCGCTGGCACGTCGATCGGGCGCGGCGGCATGCTGACCAAGATCCTGGCGGCCAAGCGCGCCGCCAAGTCCGGCGCGCACACCACCATCGCCTCCGGGCGCGAGGCCAACGTGCTGGAGCGCCTGGCAGCGGGCGAGGGCATCGGCACCCAGCTGCTGGCGCCGACTGGCCGCCTGACCGCGCGCAAGCAATGGATGGCCGACCACCTGCAGCTGCGCGGGCGCGTGGTGATCGACAACGGCGCGGTCGAAAAGCTGACCGGCGGCGGCAAGTCGCTGCTGCCGATCGGCGTGGTGGAAGTGCAGGGCGAATTCGCCCGCGGCGAGGTGATCGCCTGCGTCGACCCGAAGGGCAAGGAAGTGGCGCGCGGCATCACCAACTATTCCAGCGCGGAAGCGCGACTGATCGCGCGCAAGCCTTCGTCCGAGATCGAATCGGTGCTCGGCCACCTGAACGAGCCCGAGCTGATCCACCGCGACAACCTCGTGCTGGTCTGATCGGCTACGGGAACGGCCAAAGAAAAACGGCGGAACTGCCAGGCAGTCCCGCCGTTTTTTTATCCCGATGCCGCCCGCTTCAGCGCCGGCTGGGCGCCCGCGATTGCAGTTCGCGCACCATGTCTTCCGGCTTGCCGGCCACCGTGCGGCCTTCGCAGAAGAACTCGATGGCCAGCGTGGCCGCATAGGCGTTGCGCACGCCGGCTTCCATGCGGTGCCAGGTCTCGCCGTAGCCGCTGGTGTTGGGCACCCACTCGGTGGCCCCCTTGGGCAGCGTGGCGTAGAGCTTGCGCTCGAAGGCATCGCAGCGCATGCCTTCGAAAGTCACGTTGCGGGCGCCGCTCTGGCTGGTGGTGACCACGGTGTAGCGCACCACGTTGTCCTTGCCGACCGAGACCGACTTGCTGTCCACAGCAAACGACAACGTTCCGGTGCCGGATACCGAGAACGGCACCAGGTTGGCATCCTGCGGCGGCGCCGGCAGCATCGCCTTGGCTTCCTCGAAGGTCTTGGGCGCGAAGGGATTGAGCCAGGTACTTTCTTCTTCCGCCATTTCCTTGCCGGTGGTCTTGCAGCCCGCCAGCGCCAGCGTGGCGGCGGCAAGCAGCAATCCGGCAGCGGTCAGGCCGCCGCGGCGGCCCGGGCCGGTGCAACTAGTCATCAGTACTCCGTGAGTTGGTAACCGGCGCAGCCGGCGAAACAGTCTCTTGCGCTGCCGCGTTGCCGACTTCGGCACCGGCAGTATTTGCCGGCTGGCCGGCGACCACGGGTGGAATGCCGCGATGTACGCCGCCATGGCGGCCGTGCGCATGCGTGCCATAGGGGCTGAGCGGCACGCGCGGATGCCGGTTCAGGAAGCGCGACAACTCCGTCAGCGCCATCTGGTAGACATCGCGCTTGAACTCGATCACCGCATCCAGCGGCACCCAGTAGTGGCTCCAGCGCCAGGCGTCGAACTCCGGATGGTCGGTTGCCCGAAGATGAATGTCGCAGTCCCTGCCCGCCATGCGGAGCAGGAACCAGATTTGTTTCTGGCCCCTGTAATGGCCGCGGATTTCGCGGCGGATGAACTTGTCCGGCACCTCGTAACGCAGCCAGTCGCGTGTGCGACCTACGATCCTGACGTGCTCCGGAAGCAGGCCGGTTTCCTCATGCAGTTCGCGGTACATGGCCTGTTCCGGCGTCTCGCCGTACTTGATGCCACCCTGCGGAAACTGCCAGGAGTGTTCGCCGATTCGCTTGCCCCAGAAAACCTCGTTGCGTGCGTTGAGGAGGATGATGCCGACGTTCGGGCGAAAGCCTTCACGATCGAGCATGACTGCACCTCGAATCCTTTAGAATTACGCTGATTATAAAGGAAGCGCGCAGCTGGGCTCTTGTGGGGGGATGGTGGTTTTCCCCGAGCAGAAGGGCAGTTTCAGGCGCGTGCGCGACAAATCAGTGCCGCCGCTCCCGGAATTGGCCGGGCCGGCGTTGCGGCCTCGAGAGAAAGCTACGGATGAAAGCCTCGCAATTCTTCATTTCCACCCTCAAGGAAGCGCCCGCCGACGCGGAAATCGTGTCGCACAAACTGATGATGCGCGCCGGCATGATCAAGAAGCTGGGCGCAGGCATCTACAGCTACATGCCGATCGGGCTGCGCGTGATCCGCAAGGTAGAGAACATTGTGCGCGAGGAAATGAACCGCGCCGGCGCGGTGGAGCTGGCCATGCCGGTGATCCAGCCGGCCGAGCTGTGGCAGGAGACCGGCCGCTGGGACAAGATGGGCCCCGAACTGCTGCGCCTGAAGGATCGCCACGAACGCGACTTCGCCGTGCAGCCCACCTCGGAAGAGGTGGTGACCGACATCGCCCGCAGCGAGATCCGCAGCTACAAGCAGCTGCCGCTCAATTTCTACCAGATCCAGACCAAGTTCCGCGACGAGCGCCGGCCGCGCTTCGGCATCATGCGCGGGCGCGAGTTCACCATGAAGGACGCCTACTCCTTCGACCGCGACACCGACGGCCTGCGCAAGTCGTACGAGAACATGTACGACGCCTATGTGCGCATCTTCCGCCGCTTCGGGCTGGAATTCCGCGCCGTGGCCGCCGACAACGGCGCCATCGGCGGCTCGGGCTCGCATGAATTCCACGTGATCGCCGACACCGGCGAAGACGCCATCGTCTACTGCCCGACCTCGGACTACGCCGCCAACATGGAGGCCGCCGAGGCGCTGCCGCTGGTGGCCGAGCGCGCCGCACCGAAGGAAGACCTGGTCAAGACCTTCACGCCTGAGAAGGTCAAGTGCGAGCAGGTGGCGGAATTCCTGAACATTCCGCTGGAGCGCAACGTCAAGTCGATCGTGCTGGCCACGGACACTGAAGCCGGCGCCCAGATCTGGCTGCTGCTGATCCGCGCCGACCATGAGCTGAACGAGGTCAAGGCGTCCAAGGTGCCGGGGCTGGCCGAGTTCCGCTTTGCCACCGAGAACGAGATCGTCGACGCCTTCGGCTCGCCCCCGGGCTACCTCGGTCCGATCGACATGAAGAAGCCGGTCAAGGTGGTGGCCGACCGCACCGTCGCCAACATGAGCGACTTTGTCTGCGGCGCCAACTACCGCGACTACCACTTCACCGGCGTCAACTGGGGCCGCGACCTGCCCGAGCCGATCGTCGCCGACCTGCGCAACGTGGTCGCGGGCGATGCCTCGCCGGACGGCCAGGGCAAGCTGGAAATCTGCCGCGGCATCGAGGTGGGCCACGTGTTCATGCTGGGAACGCGTTACTCGGAATCAATGAACGCCACCTTCCTGGACGAGAACGGCAAGACCCAGCCGATGCAGATGGGCTGCTACGGCATTGGCGTCACCCGCATCCTGGGCGCCGCGATCGAGCAGAATTTCGACGAGCGCGGCATCATCTGGCCGGCCGCGATCGCGCCGTTCGAGGTGGTGATCTGCCCGGTGGGCTACGACCGCTCCGAAGCCGTGAAGGCCGAGGCCGACCGCATCCACGCCGAACTGCTGGCCGCCGGCGTTGACGTCATCATCGACAACCGCGGCGAGCGCCCGGGCGTGATGTTCGCCGACTGGGAACTGATCGGCGTGCCGCACCGCGTGGTGGTGGGCGACCGCGGCCTGAAGGAAGGCAAGGTCGAGTACCAGGCCCGGCGTGACGCACAGGCCACCCCCGTCAGTGTGGCCGACGTGGTCAGCCACGTGCGCAGCCAGCTGGCGAACTGAGCCCGATGCGCGCCGCACGCGCACTGCCCGCCGCCCGCCGCCTTGCCGGCGGGTTGCTGCTGGCGCTGGCCGCGGCGGCCGCGCATGCCGGCGCGCAGAAGGAAGAAGACCTGGCCGATTCCGTGCGCGGCGCGCTGGCCGCCGCGATTGCCGACGACCGGCCCACGCGGCCGGTCTTTGCTTCCGGCGGCGAGCGCCTGGCTTACCTGAAATGGCTGGGCGAAATGTCCTCGCGCCTGGCCTCGCGCATCCCTGAGCCGCATATGCGCGTGGAATTGATCGAGACCGCCTACTACGAGGCCAAGCGCGCCGGGCTGGAGCCAGCGCTGGTGCTGGGCCTGGTCCAGGTCGAGAGCAATTTCCGCAAGTACGCGATCAGCTCGGCCGGCGCGCGCGGGCTGATGCAGGTGATGCCGTTCTGGGTCCGCACCATCGGCGACAACGACCCGCGCAAGCTGTTCCATCTGCAGAGCAACCTGCGCTACGGCTGCACCATCCTGCGCCACTACCTGGACCGTGAGCAGGGCGATCTGTATCTGGCGCTGGGCCGCTACAACGGCAGCCGCGGCCGCCCCGAATATCCCAATGCGGTACTGGCGGCGTGGAAGCGCTGGCAGTATTCCGAAGCTTCCGTCACTGTCGCAGGCGAACCGGAGAATGCGCCGGCGCGCGCCCCCCGTGCGCTGCCCTCCGATCCACCGGAGCGCAATCCTTTTTCGCCGCGCCGCGTCGCCAACCCGTCATGATCCGCGAAGCAGCCGCTGCCGGCGGCAAGGCCGGCAAGACCGGCTATACCGAATCCTCGCCCGAGCTGGAGCAATGGCTGGCGCGGCATATCGCGCAGGGCTTCGGCGCCGATGCGCTGGTGCTGTCGATGCTGCGTTCGGGCTATGACGACGCCTTTGCCCGCCGGGCCGTGGCGGCGGCGTTCGGTGGCGACATCGCGCCGGCCAACCCGGACAAGCAGGCGCCGGCACGCGCTGCGGCCCCGCAGGCCAAGCCCGTGGCAAGCGCCGCGTCCGGCCCCGCTGCACGCCCGACGGCTTACGTGGCCGACGGCGGCGATCGCCAGGTGCCGATCCTGTTCCGGCTCGCCTCGCCCCAGATCCGGCTGTACCAGCAATTGCTGAGCGCCGACGAATGCGACGCGCTGGTGGCGCTGTCGCGCGGCCGGCTGGCACGCTCGCCGGTGGTCAATCCCGACACCGGCGACGAGAACCTGATCGACGCCCGCACCAGCATGGGCGCCATGTTCCAGGTGGGCGAGCATGCGCTGATCGAACGTATCGAGGCGCGCATCGCGGCGGTCACCGGCGTGCCTGCCGAGCACGGCGAAGGCCTGCAGATCCTCAACTACAAGCCCGGCGGCGAATACCAGCCGCACTTCGACTACTTCAACCCGCAGCGGCCGGGCGAGGCCCGCCAGCTGACCGTAGGCGGCCAGCGTATCGCCACGCTTGTGATCTACCTGAACACGCCCGAGGCTGGCGGCGCCACTGCGTTCCCGCGCGTCGGGCTGGAAGTGGCGCCGGTAAAGGGCAACGCGGTCTACTTCAGCTACCTGCTGCCCGACGGCGCACTGGACGGGCGCACGCTGCACGCCGGCCTGCCGGTCGCGGAAGGCGAAAAGTGGATTGCGACCAAGTGGCTGCGCGAGCGGCCGTATCGCAGCGAGGCATGACCGCGTCGATCGGGACCTTGCCGGTGGAATGCCCAGCCGATCCTGTATTGGCAATTTGCTGAAAAAGTGTACCGGTACTGTACCGCTGACTGACCGTAGACTGATTCCCTGAACGCCCTGGAGTCAGTCATGGAAGTATCCCAACTCGCCGCCGGCACCGGTGTCTTTGCCGCTTTTGCCGGCTTTGCGCTGGTATCGTCGATCACCCCCGGTCCGAATAACACGATGCTGCTGGCTTCCGGCGTGAACTTCGGGTTCTTGCGCACGGTGCCGCACCTGCTCGGCGTCAGCATTGGCTTTGCGCTGATGGTGGCGCTGGTCGGGCTGGGGCTGGGGTCGCTGTTCCACGCCTTCCCGTGGACCTGGCAGATGCTGCGCGTGGTGGCCACTGTCTACCTGGTCTGGCTGGCATGGAAGCTCGCCACGGCTGGCGGCGTGCAGGACCAGCAGGTGGCACGGCCGATGGGCTTCTGGGCCGCGGCGGCGTTCCAGTGGGTCAATCCCAAGGCGTGGGTGATGGCCGTGGGCGCGTGCAGCACCTATGTGCTGCACGGCAACCTGTGGCTCAACGTGCTGCTGCTGGCCGGGATCTTCGGGGTGGTGAACCTGCCCAGCGTGGCGATGTGGGCGTTGTGTGGCTCGGCGCTGCGGCGCTGGCTGGCGCGGCCGAAGGTGCTGCGGGCGTTCAATATCGGGATGGCGGTGTTGTTGCTGGCTTCCCTGTGGCCGATCCTGGCGTCGCACCAAAGCTGACCGATGGCTTTGCTCCCCTCGCCCGCTTGCGGCCCGCTTGCGGGAGAGGGGCAGGGGGAGAGGGCGGGATTCTCCACGAAGCGAGGGCCGTCGCTCTTGCAAGCGCCGGCCCTCTCCCCCAACCCCTCTCCCGCGCGCGGGAGAGGGGAGCAATCGTCAGTGCAGCAAGATCAGATCATCGCCCGAATCGCGCCCAGGTTCCGCCAGTATCCCTTGGCATCCATCCCGCACCCGAACACATAGCGATCCGGCACGGTAAAACCACAGAAGTCCGGGTGCATCGGCTTGAGCTTGGTCAGCGTCTTCTCGCACAGCACCGCGGCGTGGAATTCCCTGGCGCCCATGTCCATGATGCGCTGCCGGATTGCGGCCATGGTTTCGCCTTCATCCAGGATGTCGTCCAGCACCAGCACCACGCGGTCCTTGACCGATTCGCGCGGGGCCACGCGCCACTGCATCTCGCCGCCAACGGTCTTGTTGTTGTAGCGCGAGAGGTGGATGTAGTCGAACTCCAGCGGGAACGCCAGCTTGGGCAGCAGCATGCCGGTGAACACCACCGCGCCGCCCATCACGGACAGCACCAGCGGGAAGGCATCGCCCATCTTGGCGGTGATCTCGGCGGCCATGCGGTCCAGCGATGCCTGGACTTCCTCGGCCGAGACGATTTCTTCGGAGTTGGCCCACAGTTCGCGGGCCTGTACGGCGCTCATCATGATGTCTTTCCTGTTCTTTGCGGGGTAGGCGGATCGCAGTGCAGCCCGGGCTCAACGATTGAAGAGGCCCTTCATGCCGCCCTTCATCGCGCCCATCTGGCGCATCATCTTCATCATGCCGCCGCCCTTGAGCTTTTTCATCATGGATTGCATCTGGTCGAACTGGTTCAGCAGGCGGTTGACCTCCTGTACCGGCACGCCGGCGCCCGCGGCAATGCGGCGCTTGCGGCTGGCCTTGATCAGGTCGGGCTTGGCGCGCTCGGCCGGCGTCATGCTGTTGATGATGCCTTCCATGCGGGCCACCTGTTTCTCGGCCTGGTCCATGTTGGCGCCCTGCGCCTGCTGGGCGAACTGCGCCGGCAGCTTGTCGACCAGGCTGGCCATGCCGCCCATCTTCTTCATCTGGCCGATCTGCGCCTTGAAGTCTTCCAGGTCGAAATCGCCGGTCTTCTTGATCTTCTTGGCCAGCTTCTCGGCCGCTTCCATGTCGACACCGCGCTGGGCTTCCTCGACCAGCGCCATGATGTCGCCCATGCCCAGGATGCGCTGGGCCATGCGGTCCGGGTAGAACGGCTCCAGCCCGTCCAGCTTTTCGCCGACGCCGACGAACTTGATCGGGCGGCCGGTGATATGGCGCACCGACAGCGCGGCACCGCCGCGCGCATCGCCGTCCAGCTTGGTCAGCACCACGCCGGTCAGCGGCAGGGTATCGTTGAAGGCCTTGGCGGTATTGACCGCGTCCTGGCCGAGCATGGCGTCGACCACGAACAGGGTCTCGGCCGGCTTCAGCTCGGCGTGCAGGGCGGCGATTTCCTGCATCATCAACTCGTCGATACCCAGACGGCCGGCCGTATCGACGATCAGCACGTCGTGGTAGTGCTTGCGCGCCCAGTCCACCGCCGCGCGGGCGATATCGACCGGCTTCTGGTCCGGCTGCGACGGGAAGAAATCAGCGCCGACCTGCTCGGAAACGGTCTTCAGCTGGGCGATAGCGGCGGGGCGGTAGACGTCGCAAGAGACCGTCAGCACCTTCTTCTTCTTGTTTTCCTTGAGCCACTTGGCCAGCTTGCCGACGGTTGTGGTCTTGCCGGCACCTTGCAGGCCGGCCATCAGGATGATGGCGGGTGGCTGCACGGCCAGGTTCAGCTCGGCTTCCTTATTGTTGCCGCCGGCGGCCTCGGCGCCGCCGATGACCGAGGTCAGCTCGCGCTGGACCACGCCGACCAGCGCCTGGCCCGGCGTCAGGCTGGTGATCACATCCTCGCCCAGCGCCTTTTCCTTGACGCGGGCGATGAATTCGCGCACGACCGGCAGCGCCACGTCGGCTTCGAGCATGGCAAGGCGCACTTCGCGCAGCATCTCGGCGGTGTTGGCCTCGGTCAGGCGCGCCTCGCCGCGCATGGTCTTGACCACACGCGCCAGGCGTTGAGTGAGATTGTCCAGCATGGCAGGAATCGGGGGAGATATCGGAGCAGGAGCTCGGTCTGAAATCGGGGCAGGCCCGTGCCTGTTGCAGGGCTGGAGCACCGGTTCAACCGGCCGCCACCGTCCGTGGGCACTAAGGTAAACTGCGCAAATGGTCATTGTACTGTATGCCCTGACGGCACTTCTCTATTGCGGCCTGGCCTGGCACGGCTGGGCCACGCGCCATGCCGGCGTTGCCTCCACTGCCGCCAAGGCCGGCCCAGCCGGTGGCGCGGCCTCGGCCGTGCTGGTCGCCGGCGGCCCCGGCAACGCCCTGCCACCGGCGGGCGGCGCGCACGGCGAGGGCCGGCCCGCGTGGTGGCACGTGCTGATGCTGGCGGCGCTGGCCAGCCACGGCATGCTGCTGCACGAAACCATCTTCCCGGCCGAGCGCATGGTGTTCGGCTTTGCCTTCGCGCTGTCGGCCATGCTGTGGCTGGGCGTGGGCATCTACTGGATCGAGAGCTTCTTCTTCTCGCTGGCCGGGCTGGGGCTGATCGTGATCCCCGTCGCGCTGGTCGCCAGCCTGATGCCGCTGGCCTTCCCCGGCTCGCAGATCCTGGGCTATGCGGCGCAGCCGCTGTTCAAGCTGCACTTCGTCATCGCCAACGTGGCGTACGGGCTGTTCACACTGGCGGCGTTCCATGCCTTCCTGATGCTGCTGGCCGAGCGCCGGCTGCACGGTTTCCGCCACGCGCCGGCGCGCCCGGCCGATGGCAAGGCCACGCAACCCAGCCAGTGGCTGGGCCGCTGGCTGGATTTGCTGCCGCCGCTGCTGACGCTGGAGAAGCTGCTGTTCCGCCTGATCGGCGCCGGCTTCGTGCTGCTGACGCTGACGATCGGCTCGGGCCTGCTGTTCTCCGAAGAGCTGTTCGGCCGCGCCTTCCGGATGGACCACAAGACCGTGTTCGCGCTGATCTCGTGGGCCATGTTCGGCGGCATCCTGGCCGGGCGCATCTTCCGCGGCTGGCGCGGCAAGGTGGCGCTGCGCTGGGTCATCGCCTCGTTCGGCATCCTGCTGCTGGCCTATGTCGGCAGCCGCTTTGTGATTGAAGTGGTCCTGCACCGTCTCTGAGACCCCATGGCACGTATCCTGATCCTGCTGGCCGTGGTGCTGGGCGTCTTCTGGTGGCTGCGCGCCCGCGCCGAAGCGCGGCTGGCGCAGCAACGGGCCCGGCAGCAAGCCAGCGAAGCCGCAGCCCGCGCCAACGCCAATGCCAATGCCGGCCAGCCCGCCGACGCCGAACCGATGGTCCAGTGCGCCCAGTGCGGCGTACACCTGCCGATGGGTGACGCCATCGCCTGGCGCGGCTTGCACTACTGCCGCCGCAGCCACCTGCCTGACGAGGCCAGCCACACCGACGACGGCGGCGCGCGTCCATGACCGAACCGGCGCTGTCAGGCTGGCAGCGGCTGAACGCCTGGCGCGGCCTGGCCCACCTGTGGCGCCAGGACGAACCGCCCGAATTCCACTGGCGCCTGCTGCGCTATTTCTGCTGGACCCGCGTGGCCGTGGGCCTGCTGCTGCTCGGCTACGCGCTGATGCGGCGCGGCGAACCTGCCCCCACGTCATTGCCGCCTTCGCTGCTGCCGGATCTGTCCTTCGGGTTGGCCGGCATCGAGCATGCGGCGGCCATGACCGTCGCCGTGCCTTACCTCGGCATTGCGCTGGCGATGCTCGCCGGCACGCTGTGGCGCCGCCATTTCCACCTGCGGGTGCGCGTGCAGGTGCTGGCCGACCTGGCGTTGCTGGCGCTGGTCTTCCACGCCATCGGCCACCCCGCCAGCCAGGGCCAGGCCGACGGGCTCGCCATGATCTTCCTGCTGCCCGCCCTCCAAGCTGGCGCGCTCACCAGCCTGCCGTTCGCGCTCTTTGCCGCGTCGATCTCCGCGCTGGTGGTGATGGGTGGCCCTTTCATGCACACCATCCTGCTGCGCCAGGCCGATGCCGGGCTGCTCGGCTCGGGCCTGTTCGGCCTGGTGTTTATGATCGCGGCGCTGCTGATGTATATGCTGGCCAACCGCCAGATCGCGCAGGAGCGGCTGGCGCTGGCGCGCGAGCAGGAATTGCGCATGCAGCAGCTGGTCAACCGGCTGATGGTCAATGACATGCAGGATGGCGTGATGCTGGTGCGCGCCAACGGCTCGGTGGTGGCGGCCAACCCGGCGGCGGTGGTGCTGCTGGGCGTGCAGGCGCATGAGCGGATCTATTCGCGCCGGCTTGGGGCGTCGGCGGAGCAGGGCAGCGGCGGCGGCAGCGATGCCGTGCTGTTCGACCTGCGCCGCATCCCGCGCCTGCAGCCGCTGATGGAAATGCTGCGCGACTGGCTGCGCAGGAATGACGACGTGCCGCGCATCCTGCAACTGCTGCCGATGGCGACCGGCGCCGCGCTGGCCGACGGCACCATGCAGCACACCCGGCTGCGGCTGCGCTTTGTGCTGCCGGGGCTGGCGGGTTTGCGCTCGACGCTGGCGCACGGGCGCACGGTGCCGTCGCAACTCGATACCGCCGCCTGGAACGAGCTCTCGCCCGAGGCCGCCGCCCGCCTGCGCCTGGCGATCGCGCAGAACGAGGCCATGGCCTGGTCGCAGGAAGACGAAGCCCTGCTGCGCAGCGAGATGCGCGATACCGTGCTGGTCCATATTGAAAGCTGGGAACGCATCGCGGAACAGGTGCAGCAGGAAAAGCTGGCCGCGATGGGCCGCCTGGTGGCCAGCATCGCACACCAGATCCGCAACCCGCTGGCGGCCATCAGCCAGGCCAGCGAGCTGCTGGCCGACTCCGCGCGGCAGGAGCCTGTTGCCACGGAGCGGTCAGATAACACCGGCGGCGCCGACGTCGATATCGACGCCCGCCTGCTGCGCATCATCAACGACAACGTGCGCCGGCTCGACCAGGTGGTGTCCGACGTGCTGCAGATGTCGCGCCGTCCGCGCACCGGCCGCAGCACCGTGCACCTGGCGCAGGCGCTGCCCGAGATCGTCGAGCGCTGGCGCCTGGAAATGCGTTCGCGCCGCCCGCGCGCCGGCGAGACCCGCCCGGCCGGCCGCGCCGACGTCAATGCCAACGCCATCCGCCTGACCGTGGACGTGGCCCAGCCAGTGGTGTTCGACGCCGCACAGCTGCAACAGGTGCTGGGCAACCTGCTCGACAATGCCTGGCGCTACTGCAGCCGGCTGCCCGGCTCGATCCGGCTGCTGGCGCACGCGCTGGACCAGCACCACGCCGAGCTGATCGTCTGGAACGACGGCGCCGAGGTCTCGCGCGAGCACCAGCGCAGCCTGTTCGAACCTTTCTTCACCAGCAACGCGCAGGGCACCGGCCTCGGCCTGTTCATGGCGCGCGAGCTGTGCGGCGCCAACGACGCGCAGGTGCGCTACGGCGCCGTTTCGGTACCGGCGCTGGTGGAGCGCACCGGCGTGCTGGCAGCGGCCGCGCGCGATACACTGCCGGCCAAGGCCTTCGTGCTGACGCTGCGCATCGAGACCGCCGACGCGGCCGTCGCATGAGCGGCGTCCGTCCATCCACACCCACCGCCATGCCATCCCGAACGCCCGATCCCATCCTCGTCATCGACGACGAGGCCGACCTGCGCGAGTTGCTCGACATCTCCATCCGGCGCATGGGCCATGACGTGGTGCTGGCCGGATCGCTGGCCGAGGCGCGGCAGAAGCTGGAGCAGGGCCGCTACAGCCTGGTGCTGACCGACATGCGGCTGGGCGACGGCCTGGGCATCGAGATCGTGCGGCAGCTGTCGGCCGCGCCCGAGCGCATCCCGGTGGCGGTCATCACCGCCTACGGCAGCGCCGACAACGCCGTCGAGGCGCTCAAGGCCGGCGCTTTCGACTACATCGCCAAGCCGGTCTCGCTGGAGCAGCTGCGCAGCCTGGTGCTCAACGCGCTCGGCCGCCAGCAGCGCGACAGCACCGAAGCCGATGCCGGCGGCAGCGCCGGCGCGGACGCCGCCGCCGACCGTGCCGCGGCCTTGCTGCCCGGCCACTCCGCCGCCATGCAGGAGGTGCGCCGCTCGCTGTCGCGGCTGGCGCGCAGCATGGCGCCGGTGGTCATCAGCGGCGAATCCGGCAGCGGCAAGGAGCGCGCCGCGCGCGCCATCCACGCAATCAGCGCGCGCGCCTCGCACCCGTTTATCGCGGTCAACTGCGGCGCCATCCCTGAGACGCTGATGGAGTCGGAGTTCTTCGGCCACGTCAAAGGCGCCTTCACCGGCGCCGACGGCGAGCGCGGCGGCTTCTTTCACGCCGCCAACGGCGGCACGCTGCTGCTCGACGAGGTGGCCGACCTGCCGCTGGCGATGCAGGTCAAGCTGCTGCGCGCGCTGCAGGAGCGTCGCGTGCGCAAGATCGGCGCCAGCCGTGAAGACGCCGTCGACGTGCGCGTGATGTGCGCCAGCCACAAGGACCTGGCCGCAATGGTCGCCGCCGGCCAGTTCCGCCAGGACTTGTATTACCGCCTGAACGTGCTGGCGCTGCGCATGCCCACGCTGCGCGAGCGCGGCGAAGACATCCCGGTGCTGGCGCGCGCCATCCTGGACCATCTGGCAGTGCGCTACGGCGACCCGCATCCCAAGCGCCTGGCGCCCGCGGCGCTGGAGCAATTGGCCGCGTACCGCTTCCCGGGCAATGTCCGCGAACTGGAGAACCTGCTCGAGCGCGCCTACGCCTTTGCCGAGAGCGATCAGATCGAAGTGGCCGACCTCGGCCCGCTGGATGCCGGCGCGCCCGGCGCCGGGCTGATGGCGCCCGCGCCCACGATGGCGTCCCCGGTGCCTGCGACCCAGTACGCGCCCTGGGGCGCGCCGGGCATGTGGGCGCCGATGCCGCCCGCGGCGGCGCCCACGCCCGCAGTGGTGGCCGAACCCGCTGCCGCACCACAGGCCGCCGCACCGTCCACCGCCCAGCCCGAACCCGCGGGCGACGCCACCGAGCGCGCCTGCCGCGGCATCGTCTTCCCGATCGACCTGACCGCCCGGCTCGAAGCCGTGGAGCGCGAACTGATCCTGCAGGCGCTGGCGCAGACCAATTTCAACCGCACCGCCGCCGCGCCGCTGCTGGGCCTGAACCTGCGCCAGCTGCGCTACCGCATCCAGCAGCTGGGCATCCGCGAAGCCATGGACGCCGCCGACCGCGGCGTGGCAGAGAACGCCGGTGACGGCGCGGGCGAGGGCACGCCATGATCAGGCCGAGCCAGCCCAACCCGCCCGCGCCCTCGCGAGCCTTCCTGCCCGACGCAGACGGCTGGGTGCCCGCCGCCCGCCGCGTGCCATCGCCCAATTTCGACCAGCGCCCGCCCGGCATGCCGGTGGACCTGGTGGTGCTGCACAACATCAGCCTGCCGCCCGGCCAGTTCGGCAGCGGCGACATCGAGGCGTTCTTCCAGAACCGGCTCGACCCGGACAAGCACCCGTTCTTCGCCACCATCCACCAGGTCCAGGTGTCCGCGCACTTCCTGGTGACGCGGCAGGGCGAACTGGTGCAGTTCGTGCCGTGCACGCAGCGCGCCTGGCATGCCGGCCAGTCCGACTTCTTCGGCCGCACGCGCTGCAACGACTTTTCGATCGGCATCGAGATCGAGGGCTGCGACGACCTGCCATTCACCCCCGCCCAGTACGACACCGTGGCCGCGCTGGTGCCGGCTCTGATGGCAACCTATCCGGTGCGGGCGATCGCCGGCCACAGCGACATCGCCCCGGGACGCAAGACCGATCCCGGCCCGCATTTCGACTGGGACCGCTTCGCCGCCGGTGCAGCCGTGCCGCCAGGCATGTTGCCCTATCGGCATACCACAGGGTGATGAATTCGTAACGTCGTTCCCAGTGGTCGTGCGCCCCTTTTTGGGCACACATACCCCAAGCGGGTAAGGGGCTATCGCATGCTCGCAACAATCAAAAAAATTTTTGTGAAATGTGCAGTTGCGAACGGTTTCTCTGAAACCCTTGTGTGTTCTAGGCTCCCGGGCATGTGGCGCTGCCGCACCCGCCAGCCCGACCGCGGATCGACCCCGAAATAGCGGTTGTCAAGACTGGTCATTCGGATTCGTTTCACTATACTTAGCCCAGTTTTCAGCAGCACCCACTATATCTAGTAGTCAAACCGGGGGCTGGCCCAAGTGTGAGGTGGCGGTTGCACAGTGTGTGCAACCCGTCCGGAAACCTCCGCAAGGCTGGCGAATCACAGAGAGTCCCTGGCGAAATGTTCTCGCAAAGGCAGTTTGTCCGTGCGCGGTCACACCGAAACGGATCCTTCTTTCCGCAGCATTTCGCCAGGGACTCTTTTGTCTCTTATATCCAGGCTAAAAACAGGACTTCACATGCAAACGGCCCAGAACGAACTCACCACGGGTGGCGCCGCCGCCGGCGCTGCCAGCCAGGCATCGAACGCACAGCAGACCTCCAGCGCCGCTTCCACCAGCTACCCGGATCACAAGATCATCCGTCGTAATGGCGCCGTGGTGGCGTTCGAGCCGTCCAAGATCAACGTCGCCATGACCAAGGCCTTCCTCGCCGTCAACGGCGGGCAGGGCGCTGCCAGCGCGCGCGTGCGCGAGATCGTCGAGCAGCTGACCGACAGCGTGGTGCGCGCCCTCGTGCGCAGCCGCCCGAGCGGTGGCGCCATCCATATCGAAGACGTGCAGGACCACGTCGAGCTGGCCCTGATGCGCTCGGGCGAGCATGAAGTGGCCCGTGCCTACGTGCTGTACCGCGAGAAGCGCGCCCAGGAGCGTGCCAGCGCCAGCGCCCAGGCCGTGGCCCGCGTGCAGGAAGGCGGCTTCTCGGTCAACGTGACCGATGCCGGCGTGACCAAGCCGCTGGACATTGGCGCGCTGCATGCACTGATCGACAACGCCTGCTCCGGCCTTGGCGATTCCGTCAGCGCCGAGCCGATCCTGAAGGAAACGCTGAAGAACCTGTACGAAGGCGTGCCGATGACGCAGGTGTACGACTCCGCCATCCTGGCCGCGCGTACCTTGATCGAAAAGGACCCGGCCTACAGCCAGGTCACCGCCCGTATCCTGCTGCACACCATCCGCAAGGAAATCCTGGGCGCCGAAGTGACCCAGACGGAGATGTCGGCCCGCTACGCCGAGTACTTCCCGAAGTTCATCGCCCGCGGCATCGAAGCCGAGCTGCTGGACGAAAAGCTGGCCACCTATGACCTGGCCCGCCTGGGCGCCGCGCTGGACGCCGGCCGCGACTTCCAGTTCAACTACCTGGGCCTGCAGACCCTGTACGACCGCTACTTCCTGCATATCGATGAAGCCCGCATCGAAATGCCGCAGGCCTTCTTCATGCGCGTGGCCATGGGCCTGGCGCTGAACGAGAAGGACCGCGAAGCGCGCGCCATCGAGTTCTACCAGCTGCTGTCGTCGTTCGACTTCATGTCGTCCACGCCGACCCTGTTCAACTCGGGCACCCGCCGCTCGCAGCTGTCGTCGTGCTACCTGACCACCGTGTCGGACGACCTGGAAGGCATCTATGAAGCGCTGAAGGAAAACGCGCTGCTGTCCAAGTTCGCGGGCGGACTGGGCAATGACTGGACCAACGTGCGCGCACTCGGCTCGCACATCAAGGGCACCAACGGCAAGTCGCAAGGCGTGGTCCCGTTCCTGAAGGTAGTGAACGACACCGCTGTCGCCGTGAACCAGGGCGGCAAGCGCAAGGGCGCCGTCTGCGCCTACCTGGAAACGTGGCACCTGGACATCGAAGAATTCCTGGAGCTGCGCAAGAACACGGGCGACGACCGCCGCCGCACCCACGACATGAACACGGCCAACTGGATCCCGGACCTGTTCATGAAGCGCGTGATGGAAGCCGGCGAATGGACGCTGTTCTCGCCCGCCACCTGCCCGGACCTGCACGACAAGGTCGGCAAGGAATTCGAGCGCGCCTACCTGGGCTATGAAGCCAAGGCTGCCAATGGCGAACTGAAGCTGTTCAAAAAGGTTCCGGCGCTGCAACTGTGGCGCAAGATGCTGGGCATGCTGTTCGAAACCGGCCACCCGTGGATCACCTTCAAGGATCCGTGCAACATCCGCAGCCCGCAGCAGCACGTCGGCGTCGTCCACAGCTCCAACCTGTGCACGGAAATCACGCTCAACACCAACGAGAGCGAGATCGCCGTCTGCAACCTGGGCTCGGTCAACCTGGTCGCCCACCTGGCCAGGCAGGCCGACGGCACCTACGCGCTGGATCACGCCAAGCTGCAGAAGACCGTGCGCACCGCGATGCGCATGCTCGACAACGTCATCGACATCAACTACTACGCTGTCGAGAAGGCCCGCAACTCCAACCTGCGCCACCGTCCGGTCGGCATGGGCATCATGGGCTTCCAGGACTGCCTGCACGTGCTGCGCACGCCGTACTCCAGCGACGCCGCGGTGAAGTTCGCCGACACCTCGATGGAAGCCGTGTGCTACTACGCCTACCAGGCCTCCACCGAACTGGCCGAAGAGCGTGGCCGCTACGAGACCTACACCGGCTCGCTGTGGGATCGCGGCATCCTGCCGCAGGACTCGCTCAAGCTGCTGGCCGAAGAGCGCGGCGGCTACCTGGAAGTCGACATGTCCAGCACCATGGACTGGGACAGCCTGCGCGCCCGCATCAAGCAGCACGGCATGCGCAACTCGAACTGCATCGCGATCGCCCCGACCGCGACCATTTCGAACATCATCGGCGTGTCCGCTTGCATCGAGCCGACCTTCCAGAACCTGTACGTCAAATCCAACCTGTCGGGCGAGTTCACCGTGGTCAACGACTACCTGGTGCGCGACCTGAAGGAACGCGGCCTGTGGGACGAGGTGATGGTTGCCGACCTGAAGTACTTCGACGGCTCCCTGTCGCGCATCGACCGCATCCCGCAAGACCTGCGCGACATCTACGCCACGGCGTTTGAAGTCGAGCCGACCTGGCTGGTGGAAGCTGCCAGCCGCCGCCAGAAGTGGATCGACCAGGCCCAGTCGCTGAACATCTACATGGCCGGCGCGTCGGGCAAGAAGCTGGACGACACCTACAAGCTGGCATGGGTGCGCGGCCTGAAGACCACGTACTACCTGCGCACCATGGCTGCCACGCACGTGGAGAAGTCCACCGTGTCGCGCGGTTCGCTGAACGCGGTGTCGTCGGGCAGCGACAGCGGCTCCGGCCTGGACGCCGCAGCTGCATCGGCCCCGGCCATGCCGGAAGCCGAAGGCGCGGTCTGCACGATGCGCCCGGGTGACCCTGGGTTTGAAGAGTGCGAAGCCTGCCAGTAATCAGGCAGTAGAGACTTAACGCAGTAACCAACCACCCCCGGGGTTTGCACCCCTCTCCCGCCAGCGGGAGAGGGGCCGGGGGAGAGGGCCGGCGCCACCACAACGTGAGCCGTCATTTCTGACCACCGCGCCCCCAATCGAATCACGGAGAACCACATCATGCTGAGCTGGGACGACGATGTTCAAGCCACCCCGCAGGCCGCACCGCAGCCTGCCCTGCAACCCGCTGCATCGGCTGCCACCGCTGACCAGCAAGGCGTGCTGCCGTCGAGCGCCACGCAAGCCGGCATCCTGGGCAACAATCCCAACGCCGCCGCCGCGCAAAGCAACCGCCGCGTCAACGCCGCCGACAAGCGCGTGATCAACGGCTCGACCGACGTCAACCAGCTCGTCCCGTTCAAGTACAAGTGGGCGTGGGAAAAGTACCTGGCCGGCTGCGCCAACCACTGGATGCCGCAGGAAATCAACATGTCGCGCGATATTGCGACGTGGAAAGACCCCAACGGCCTGACCGAAGACGAGCGCCGCATCATCAAGCGCAACCTGGGCTTCTTCGTGACGGCCGACTCGCTGGCCGCCAACAACATCGTGCTGGGCACCTACCGCCAGATCACCGCGCCGGAATGCCGCCAGTACCTGCTGCGCCAGGCCTTTGAAGAGGCCATCCACACGCACGCCTACCAGTACATCGTTGAATCGCTGGGCCTGAACGAAGCCGAGATCTTCAACGCGTACCACGAAGTGCAGTCGATCCGCGACAAGGACGAGTTCCTGATCCCGTTCATCGACACGCTGACCGACCCGTCGTTCAAGACCGGCACGCCGGAAAACGACCAGAAGCTGCTGAAGTCGCTGATCGTGTTTGCCTGCATCATGGAAGGGCTGTTCTTCTATGTGGGCTTCACGCAGATCCTGGCGATGGGGCGGCAGAACAAGATGACTGGGGCTGCGGAGCAGTATCAGTACATCCTGCGGGATGAGTCACTGCACTGCAATTTTGGGATTGATTTGATTAATCAGATCAAGCTGGAGAATCCGCATCTTTGGACGGCGGAATTCAAGGCCGAAATCACGGAGCTGTTCAAGAAGGCGGTGGATCTGGAGTATCGCTATGCGGAGGACACCATGCCGCGCGGCGTGCTGGGTCTGAATGCTCCGATGTTCAAGTCGTATCTGCGGTTCATCTGCAATCGTCGTTGCCAGCAGATTGGGCTGGATCAGCTGTTCCCGAATGAGGAGAATCCGTTCCCGTGGATGTCTGAGATGATCGATCTGAAGAAGGAGAGGAACTTCTTTGAGACTCGGGTTATTGAGTATCAGACGGGCGGGGCTTTGAGCTGGGATTGAGTTTTTCTAATGATGCAAAATGGGAGCTGATGGCTCCCATTTTTTATGGCCTCGACCCAGATAAAAAGTGGCTGCAATCGGCCAGCAAGCGACCTTTTCCCGGCCCTTCGTTCGGACAGTGAGACGCACGTTCGACTCAGCAAGCAGTCATCCTTTCGTAGGGGACCAACGTCGGGCCGTCGGTCTTTGCGGACGTTAAGGCAGCACTCGGCGAATGTCCCACACCTGCTTACGAACGGTCATCGTGGTTGCCCTCGATCTGGGGGTATGGTAAGCAACGCGTATCGACCAGTCGCGACTTACTCCTGCCCTGAATGGGTGCTATCTCCCGGCGCTCTGTATTTCTGAATTTCGAAGTCCAATCTGATCTCACCGAGGCTGGAGTTGAAGCACAAGACGAAGCCCGCTAGAGACTGGTCACTGGCTTGGAAATGCATCAGAATCGGTCGAGTTACCAACGTAGCTGAAAGTAGCGGCAGAGCATGATCGAGAAACAATCATCGTGGGTCGATGACCAAACGTGGAAAACTCGTTGGGAGAAGATTGAGGAGCTCGATGGCGGAGGTCAAGGCGAAGCCTATCGCGCGCGACGTCGGTCCGACGGAAAAATCGGCTTTCTCAAGATCATCAAATCGAAGAATGTTGCTGAGCGTCGGGCTCGTTTCTTCCGTGAGGCGACCGCCTATGACAGCTTCGGCATCGACCGCATCCCGAGGCTCATAGAGAGCAACGCGCATCGACACGCAGATGACAGCGTCACACCTTTCATCGTGACCGAGTTTATCGTGGGAACGACGCTACGATCGTGGCGCGAGTCGCAGGCGTCGGTATCAATCGAGACGGCGGTGACGATCACATCGCGCCTTCTCGATATCCTTCAGGCCTGCCATGCGCAGGGGTGCGTCCATCGCGACGTAAAGCCCGACAACATCATCCTCGAGGGCGGTACTTCGGCGCGCGTCTGGTTGCTCGATTTCGGGATCAGCTATCACAATCTTGCCGACATCGACTTCCAGACCGAGCACTGGCAAGAGGTCGGCAACCGGTTCCTGCGCCTTCCCGAGTTGTCGGCCGGCAGCGTATCGAAACAAGATCCCAGGTCGGACATCTGCTTTGCTGCGGGCATCCTCTTCTATTTGCTGACCGGCGACCATCCTGATGTACTTGAAGATAGCGAGGGCCGATTACCGCACCAGCGAACGGGCGCGATGGTAAAGCTCCAGCACTGCGCATCACCCCGACTGGCTTGGCTCCTCGCTCTCTTCGATGATGCATTTGCCACCCGCATGGTGAACCGCTTCGCCAGCGTGCAAGCAATGCGCGAACGAATGGAAAGGATGATGCAAGATCAACCACCCGGCTCATCAGCGGACGAGGACCTGGCCGCGCTCCGCGAAGTGCTCGACACCAACGCCAACCGCCGCTTGACGGCAACGATCGCGAAGCTCAGTGACGCACTCGGTAAGGTGCAGCAGGTCTTCAATCAGGTGCGGCAATCCGTCGGCGGAAATCTGGCGATTAGTCAGACCGGCTGGGCCGTCACCGGCGAAGGCGGTCAAAACACGCTGTACTGGTCGCTCCCAGGGTCCACCGATCGTCTCTTGTCGGTCACCTATGAGATCGTGCCCGCTGGAGACGAGCTTCTCCTGCGCTTGTCGGGGGAGACCGTCTATCGTACCGAACTTGCCGAGCCGGTCTATGGTGATGATTTCCAGAACGCGGTCCTGACTTGGCTGGCAGCGCGGCTCCGCACAGTGCTCACCGACCCCAATGCGCTGCCACCTGAGGCAGACATCTTCCGCGAGAACAGGCCATTCGGATCGCTCGAAGCGGCTGCGGAGGAAGCCGGCCGCCGCAATCGCGCTATCCTGGCCTTCGTCTATGATCCGACGCAACCCGAGCGCGGCAAGCTCCAATGGGCGCTCGATTACTTCCTGCAGAACCGCCGCACGCGCGACATCATGAATGGGGCTTTTGTCACCGCGCTTGTGCCCCTCGCGGCCATCGCTTCCATCTCCGAGATCCTGACGCAGCAATCCATGGAGCAATCCCGTTGGGTCATCCTGGACCAACGGCTTCGCCCGCTGGAGCAGCAGGTCATCTACGCAAATCCACAGGAGGCGGAGCGGATCGTGGGGGAACTGGCCGATCGCTACGCGTTCGGATCGGGACCGTCGACATGATCTACCGGAGACGGGCTCTTCAGCGCCGCCTCGATGAGATTCGCGGGGTGCTGGATGGTGAAGCGGTCGATAAACTGGCGGAGCGTCTCAACCGGGCCGGCAAGGATCGGGTGGCGGCTATGTGGGAGTTGGTAGTGCTTCATGGCCTGTCGAAATGCGGTCACCTCCAGAATGAGGTGGCTCTGGCGTCCCAACGGCGGCCGGACATCCTGTTCAAACGGGGCACGCTGCGGATGATCGCCGATGTGACGGCGGCTTCGGACGAAGGTCTTGACAAGGACAACCCCTATGATGAACTAAGTCAACTGATCGAAGCCGCCAAGAACAAACTCAAGTTGCCCATTGGGGGGCTCGATTTGCGCGTTCGATCCAAGCACGAGAGCACGCAGCGCGGAGTCCGCACAGTGCTGCTGCTTCCGCCTCGGGGGAAATTGCAGGAGTTCGTCAGTCAGACGATCGTGCCGCAGCTTCGCGAGCAGATGACCGCTGGGAAGTATCCGCTGCGCATTTCGATCGACGATGACGATGTCGGTCTCGACATCACCATCGATCCGACCAAGTCGCCCTATAGCTCGGCCGGCTTTGCCACCTATGATGTGCCCAAGATCAAGGATCGGAATCCGCTCTATAGCGCGCTCAAGGCTAAGGCCGTGCAGCTCCGTGGCGCAGACGGTATCACTGGAGTCATCGTCGGCGACGGAGATTGCGTCTCGCTCTCGAGTCGATCGGCGAACTGGGACAGAGTGTCGACCGAACAGATCGTCGCCGAGTTCTTCCGGCAATTTTCTTCCGTCGATTTCGTGCTGCTCCTGAGCGTCAATGAAAGTCGGCACGGCGTTATACCCTACCCACCGCCGGTGCGGCAGAATGACGCGAGCCTGTTTGTTCGCGAGGGCTGCGGCGTCCAGCCCGAGTTGACTAGTCTGTTCCAGGAGATGATCAAGCACTTCCCGACGCCCGCGATGATGCCCGTCAACGGAGCGCGTCGAGCTCGCGAAGATAGTTACGATTTAGGCCATCACGGGGGCTATTCTATGTCTGGATCAAATGTAGTGCGCCTCGGCCTGCGCGAATTTACGGAGATCTTCGCGGGTCTGCGGTCACTTCAGGACAACGGCGCCAAGCATATCGAAGCCGCGCGGAAATTGCCTCAGGAGCCGAACCACTTGCAGGCCGTTGTGTTGCGCAATCTTATGGAAGGGCGCCTGCCAGAGTCGATTGAGGTAATCAAGACGGACGAGGAGGATAATGACGATTGGGTCGAGATCCGCTTCGGCAAGATAGATCCCGCCATCGCCCCTCTCCGATAACGATACTTTCTTTGCTGGACGTAGCGGCCCGGCGTATGAGCGATGTCGATCGCGGCGATTCAAAAATGGCGACTAAGGGTAGGGGCCGTCGCCGGCGCCCACCAATTTGACTGTCTACATTACCCCACCCAAATAACTATGCGCTGACGCTGAACTCTAACCTTCAGGGATTGGCCGACGCTGAATCCTGCCCGCTCCAACCAAACACCTCGCAATCGAATCCAAGGGATCGTCCGTAGACCAGTGAAGTTATTGCTTTTACCTGGAACAACCGGGAATTGTGTCCGACTAATCTTGATAGTCCGAACGTGTGTGCCAGCGGATCTGATTTTCATGGCGGCTCCTGAGAGGATGACCGCAAGCTGTCCGGGTGCGGTAAGGCCGCTGCGAGAGTGTGTTCAGCACTTGACGATGAAATAGGCTACTCAGGACCGTTGTCGCTGGCAATCACCTATAAGGACACGCCATACGCGACCGCTATGGCCTGCTCCATCGGCTAGGACGCCAAGACGTCAAACATCCACGGAAGGATTACGCAGTCGGCTGGCGGAGGAGGCCGGGCGCGTGCCGCACATGCGCGTGGCCCTGCTCATCGGATCGTCGCTGCAGCCGCAGCAGCTGCGCAGGGGTGGCGCCCAACTCGTTGATGACGTCCTGCTTCTTTCATGCGACATCGGCACCGATATCGAACTGAACCTCGTCCGACAAAGGCCAGAATTCCCCGACGAGCCTTTCACGCGGAAACGACGCAATCGCAGCCGTACTCAAGCCCTCGCTGTCGACAGAAATGATTTGCTTAGCCACCGTCCGATATCCAGCACGGAAGTGGTTGGCCCCCTTGATCGCAACGATCTTGTACCCCGTGACATCCACCCCATGCAGTGCAAACGGCTCGACATCAAAGATCTGCTCCGCACGCGAAGCCACGATGACATCGACACCATTGATGATCAGGCGACACATCGCGCCCAGGTCGAAGCGAAGGCCTTCGAACATCGCGCCGGCGCGATTCACGAACCGACCGTCCGTGATGCATTTCACATAGGCATCGGCCTCGATCGGCGCGCCCTGGAAGCGGCCTTGCTTGCCGCCCAGTGAGACCCTGATCGTGGCCCCGACACCCGCGCGCTGTGCTTGTGCGACCACGGCAGCGTCGTTGATCGACGCGAAGCAGCACGTGCCGGCGGGCGGATTGGCGTCCAGTAACGCGCGCAGCAGATGTGTGCCGTCTCCGGGTGTGCCGCCGCCCGGGTTGTCTGCGTACTCGTTGACAACGACGGGCCCCTCTGCCGCCGACAAGGCAAGGGCGACGCCCTGTGCGGGGGTCGGAAACATCGGACGGAATGCCTCGCGATGCGACCAGATCCATTGCGCGACTTCGTCGACGCAACGCTGCGCAAGCGCGGCGTCTCCGGTTGTGGTGCACACGACCGCCGGGCAGGGGGCCGCGATATCCGCGTAGGGGAAACCGTGGAACCACGAGCAGTCGATGACGCCGGGCTGTGCGGCCAGCTTCCGGCAAACGTCGTTGACTTCCGCCGGGATGAACCCGTCTTGTGTCGTCACGATGTACGGCAGCATCGGCAGGCGTCGCATTGCGGTGACCGGTGTGAGCCCGCCCCGAATCATCTCAAGCAGCAGCTCGACGGCTTCGACGCCCCGGTCATGGAAGTCGGTATGCGGATACAGCTTGCACGGCAACGTCAGGTCGCAAGCGTCGCGCATCGCGTCCGTCATGTTGCCGTGCAAATCGTAGATCGCGGCAATCGGGACACCCGGCCCGACCAGCGCACGAACGGCAAGCGCCAGATCGCCTTCGACGTCTTCAGTGCCGTCGGCGACACCGGCGCCATGCAGGGCCAGCAGCACGCCATCAACCGGCAGCGCAGCGCGAATGCCTTCGAGGATGTCTTGCTTTATGGCGGCATACGCGCCGGCTTCGATCGTGCCCGAGGGCGTCGCCTGCCCGACATAGGTGGGAATGAGCGTGGCGCCGGTCCTGCGCGCGCCTTCGATAAAGCCGCCCACCTGATGATTCGATTTGTCGAACGCCGCCAGGATTTCGTCGCCCCGATACTGCTCGAACGCGCGCAGCGGCGTCATGCCCGCGAATTCGGCGGCGTAAGTGTTGGTCTCGTGGATGAGTCCGGCAACGGCCAGGCGGACGGGCAATTGGTCTGAAGTCACGGGAATGCCTCCGGAAAGATTGTTTTGCGTGCGCTCAGCGATTGACCTTCTTTGGATCAAAGCTTAGGGCGATCAGGGCGCTGACTACAAGCGCGCCGGCGATGATAAAGATGGCCGGCGCGGTGCTGTGGTATGTGTCGCGGATCCAGCCGATCAGGTACGGGCTGACGAAGCCGCCAAGGTTCGCCAGGCTGTTGATCGCGCCGATGCACGCCGCTGCCGTTGCCCCGCCGAGGAATGCCGTCGGCAAGGTCCACATGATCGGCGAGAAGCTGATGATCCCTGCCGCCGCGATCGACAGCGAGATCACGGCGAGTACGAGATTCTGCCCCGCGAAAACGCTTGCCACGAGCCCGAAAGCGCCCACCAGCATGATGCCGGCAAGGTGCCAGCGACGCTCTCCATGCCGATCCGAACTCCGCCCCACCAGCACCATGGCCACCACGGCCACGCAATACGGAATCGCGCTGAGCAGGCCGATCTGCACGCCACTGACCGCCCCTGCATCCTTGATCAGCGTGGGCAGGTAGAAGCCGAGTGTGTACAACGCCATCATCGCGGGAAACGTCATCAGGATGATCTTGCAGATCCGCATGTCGCGCAGGATGCCGGTCAGTGGCATGTGTTCCCGGCCATGATCATCCTGCGCGATATCGTTCTCGATCAACTGCCGTTGCGCGGGTGTCAGCCATTTGGCGTCCTTGACGCGATCCGTCAGGATCCACAGCACGCCGATGGCCAGCGGGATCGTCGGCAGGGCTTCGAGCACAAACACCCATTGCCAGCCGGCGTGACCACCGACCAGGTGAAAGCGCTCCAGGATCCAGCCCGACAAAGGGCTGCCGAGCAAGCCGGCGATTGGAATGCCCGCCTGGAATATGGCCGTGACCTTGGCGCGGCGGCGATTCGGAAACCAGTACGTCAGATAGAGGATCACGCCTGGGTAGAAGCCGGCTTCGGCGACGCCGAGCAGGAAGCGAACCGTGTAGAACTGCCACGGTGTAGCGACAAATGCCATGAGTCCGGAGAGCAAGCCCCAGGAGATCATGATGCGGGCAATCCAGAGTCGGGCCCCGACACGATGCATGATGAGGTTGCTCGGCACCTCGAACAGCATGTAGCCGATAAAGAACAGCCCCGCGCCGAGCCCATAAGCTGCCTCGCTGAATTGCAGGTCGGCCAGCATGTTGAGCTTGGCGATGCCGATATTCACGCGATCGAGATACGCGACGACGTAGCACAGCATCAGGAACGGGATGAAGCGCATGGCGACCTTGCGGTAGGTGGCGTCTTCAAATGCGTAAGTCTCAGTCTGCCCCCGAACATCGGGCGATAGCATGGCGTGCTGGTCCATGGAAGTGTCTCCTTTTATTGTTGGGGGCGACGACAAGAGGGTCAGGCTGCCTGTTGCATTGCGCCAGAAGCATGTCCGGCCAGCGCTGCGGCGTAATCCTGGAACCGGCGAAGCTCCTCGGGCGGGACAAGCGAGCCACCGGTGGCCCAGATCACATGCGTGGCGTCGCGCATGTCCAATCCGTGATCCCGCACATATGCTTGGCCTTCGGGTGAGCCACGCAGCCAGCCCGGGCCTCCGATGCCGGCCGCCGCTGAAGGTTCGACTTCCACGCCCATCGACGTCTTGAGCGCGAGCAACTGAACGTAGAGTCGATCGTCGGGGACGGTGAACACGCCGGCGAGTTGGGAGGCCATCAACGGGCTGACCAGATGGGACGCCTGGCCGACGGCGAGGCCATCGGCGTCGGTCCGGTTATCCAGGCCGATGTCGTAGACGGATACGGGTGTTTGCGCACCTGAGGCCAACTGCACCAGTACGCACGGCGAGGCCACGGGCTCGGCGAAGAAGCAGTGCACATGTTCGCCGAACAATGCCTTGAGCCCGTAAGTGATACCACCGGGTGCGCCGCCGACACCGCAGGGCAGATAGACGAAGAGCGGATGCGCGGCATCGACGGGGCGGCCGGCTTCGGCAAGTTGGCGCGCCAGGTGGCGTGCTGCGGCGGCATATCCGAAGAAGAGCATGGCGGAGCGCTCGTCATCCACAAAATGGCAGCGTGGCGCCGCCAGCGCCTGCTCTCGGCCCGCTGCCACGGCTTGCGCGTAGTCGCCTTCATGTTCCACCACGCGCACGCCGCGTTTGCGCAGGCGGTCCTTCTTCCACGCCTTGGCGTCCGCGGACATATGCACAACCGCATCGAACCCGAGCGCAGCCGCCATCACGCCGATGCTCAGGCCTAGGTTGCCGGTGCTGCCGACCGTCACCGAGTATTGCGAGAACAGCGCGCGCGCCGCCCCCGTCGCCAGCACACGGCGATCACCGTCGGGTTCGAGGATGCCGTGTTCGATCGCGATTGATTCGGCTATTGCCAGCACTTCATGGAAGCCGCCGCGCGCCTTGATGGAGCCGGCAATCGGCAACTCGTCGTCACGCTTGATGAACCATGCGCCCTCTGCGCCATCGTTGCCGGCAATCGCGTCTTGAAGTGCGGTGGCGGGCATCAGTTGCGATTCCACCTGGCCATCACCTGGCGCCAGTTCTGGAAACAGCGTCGCCATGAGCGGCGCACAGCGCGCAAGACGCGCCTCGGCCGATGCAATGAGATCCGTCGATGGGGCGGAAGCCGGCAGGGGTTGCCCCAACCCCGGATTCAGCCAAAGCAGCGCCTGTCTCGATTGAAGTCTTGCTAATAGATCGCAGTTGAACGGCGTGGAGGCCATCACGTCCTTCTCCAAGGAGTTTCTCTATGGACAGTGATCGTAGCCGCGGCAGTCGTGCAAAAATAGCGATCGTTTCTAACGCATGCATTAGTCAGGCTAATACGTATGCAGCTCGATTCCTCTGTTCTCGGGGCGCTGCGGTGTTTCGAAGCCGCGGGGCGCCTGCTGAGCTTCACCAAGGCCGCCGAATCGCTGAGCCTCACCCAAAGCGCGGTGAGCCAGCAGATCCGCCATCTGGAAGACCGTCTCGGCTACGTTCTTTTCGTGCGCCAGCCGCGCAACCTGAAACTGACGCCAAAGGGCGAGGCGCTGTTCGAGACGACGACACGTGCGCTGCATGAGATCCAGCAGACGATCCAGCGACTCGGCCTGCCAAACGCGCCTTTGCAGGTCAATTGCCTGCCGTCGTTTGCGCTGCAATGGCTGATGCCGCGCCTGACCGACTTTCACCGCGAGCAGCCGGATGTGTCCGTGCGCCTGAAAGCCGAGTTCCAGTCGCTGGACAGGCAATCAATGGACGCGGAAGACATTGACGTGGCAGTGCGTTACGACCCGGTCCGCTACAGCCAGTTGCACGCTGACGTCTTGCTGGATGAGTACCTGATTCCTGTAGCCACGCCCGAGTACCTCGCCCGGCATCCTGGGTTATCTGATGGCGCTTCGCTCGACGGCGTCGTGTTGCTGCATGACGCATCACCATGGGTCGGCGCAGCCGAGTTCGTGGAATGGCGCACATGGCTTGAAGCGTTTCACCCGGCATGGATTGCGCATCTGGAGGGGCCGCAGTTCAATCTGTCGAGCCTTGCCATCAGCGCGGCGTTGAACCACCAGGGGGTGGCAATGGGGCGTACGGCGCTGGTCTATGACGAGATCAGGAGCGGACGGCTGGTGAATGTCTTCGGCCAGCGCGTACGCGCGCCGGCGCGGTACATGCTGCTTTCTCGTAATCCTGAGGATCGGCGCACGGCCATATTCTCGACGTGGCTCAAGGCGGAGTGTGCGCGCTTTGATGCTGCGAGGATGGAGTTGCTTTTGATGAACGAGGTATCGCGGGGGGCCAGCAAGGGGCGTTGATTCGAGACCCGTCGATCCGCAGCAGGCGTTACGTTGTGCTGCGCGTAGCGACGGGGGCACGCCTGCGGCAAAACCTTGATGCCCGCCGTACTGCTGGAGGCGGGCATCATTGTGATCCGACTGATGAGCAGCGCGTTACACCAGCGCGCCATCAAGATAGGGATCGACGTTGCGAGCAGGCGCGTCCGAAGGCCACTTCTGGTCCAGGCCAGCCACAAAGCGGGCGCCGTCGTAATACGGATCCACATTGCGCGCACCGTCGACATACGGGCTGCGCGGCTCCTGCACCGAACGGGCACCTTCTGTGTACGGGTCACGTGCATCGCTGACCGAACGGGCGCCATCGGTGAACGGGTCGCGTGCGCCGATGTGCGACAGGCCTGCGGCTTGTGCACCGGCGGCAGCGGCAACCAGGGCGATAGCGAGAACAAAGCGCTTGGTGATGTTGGTAGTCATGATCGATTTCCTTTAGCAATGAGTAGGTTTGAGGTCCGGCGGAGTTGCAACTCGCCGCCTGGCCTTGGAAAGCATTAAAGGAAACTGGTGTATCTCGCCTGTAAAGCTTGCCTGCCCGGTTTGTCGGGTCAAGTGTCATCGCCGCGGCGCGATACAGAACGGTACAAACGGTTTCGAGGCGTTCAAGGTGGCAGATTTCGATCCGGCCGCAGGCGACCGGGAGCCAGCGCGCCTGCTGGAGGAAGCCGCGCGCCTGATCGCAGCGGACACTGCGGCCGTGTCGGCGCAGACGGCGGCAGCAGCGAGCCGCGCTGCCACGCTCGGCTACGTCCTGATGTTCGCGGCGTTCGTCTGCGGGCTGGCCGGCGCGATGCTGTTCAACCACACCCATCCGGCATCTCCGTGCTGACCCGATGCACGGCAATCCCCTCGATCGGATCCAGCGGCTCGCGCCATGGGGCACGCTCCAGTGCGCGTTGCGTGTCCTGGTATCCGGCCATCCAGCGGCGCTCGATCCCGCAAGTGGAGAAGTCGATATCGCGGTGCATGTCATTGCCGTCAAGTTGCGGCGCGTCGAGCTCGACCACATGCATGGTCGTTCCACACCCCCAGCCGAGCAGTTCCTGCACGTCGGCATGCATGCGTTCGCTTTCGGGGATGTGCTTGCCCAGTTCGCGGCTCACATGCCGCAGGCGGTGGATCTGCCGCTGCCGCTCCAGGTGGGATTCCGCCCGGCTGGAATACTGGATATCCCGCAGCCGGCTCATCACCTGCCAGATGGAGTCGGGCTCCGGGCCGCTGGCGGGCCAAAGCTGCACGGCGAAGATCAGCGAGCTGTGGCGCGGGCGGTCATCGAGAATCGCTTCCAGCGGCGTGTTCGAATAGATGCCGCCGTCCCAGTGTTCGCCCTCGACCTGTACGGAAGGGAAGCCGGGAGGGAATGCCGCCGAAGCCATCACGTGATCAATATTCAGCGGCGTGTCGCGGTTGGTGAAGTAGCGCATGCGACCGCTGCGGACACTGACCGTGCCGACCGTCAGCCTTGTCTGCCTGGCATTCAGGTAGTCAAAGTCGATCAGCCGCGCCAAGGTTGCGCGCAGTGGCGAAGTCGAGTAGAACGCCGCCCTGCCGAGGCCGACAGTGGCGCGTACGCCGAGCCACCACGCATCGGGGCTTGGGGTGAAGAACGAGGGAATGCCCCGGGTTGTGACCGACAGCACCCGCAGCCAGTCCTCGATCTGTCGAAAGCCGGCGCTCCCTTCGGCAGCGCCGCGATAGGCAACGCCGTCCCAGAATTGCTTGAGCCGGGAGAGCCGCTGCTCCGGCGGATTGCCGGCGATGATGGCCCCGTTGATTGCCCCGATCGAGGTGCCGATCACCCATTCCGGCTCGAGACCCGCCTCATGCAGGGCCTGATAGACGCCCACCTGGTAGGCGCCGAGTGCGCCACCGCCTTGCAGTACCAGCACGACCTGGCCCGGTAGTTCCGCGAACGGCGCTCCCAGCATGCGCGGGGCTGGCGGCTGGTGCTTTTGCGTTCTCGCCCATTTGCTCCCCCAATCTGTCGTGGCACAGGGACGCCAACTGTTCGCCAGTATCGCCCTGCGTATCAGGGCCGGCAATCGCCACCTGGAGCGGATCGCGGCGGGTCTTGCCCGGGAGTGGCGCCTCAGACACCGGAGCCCTGCGCCAGCCGGCGCTTACCGCAAGTCCTTCGGGTCTATGCAGCATCCGGCGCCGCGACATCGCAGCGGCGCGAGGCGTTACCTATGCTGGACAGAAGCGGCGATCCGGTCGGGCAGCCGCGTGGTTCCATCCCACTTCAAGGAGACAACCGTGGACAAGCGCTTGAGTGAAGAAGGCATGGATCTGATCTTTCGGGAGGCTCGCACGCACAGCGCGTGGCTGAACAAGCCCGTGAGCGACGAGACCCTGCGGCAGCTCTATGACTTGATGAAATGGGGGCCGACCAGCGCCAACTGCTGTCCCGCACGCATTCTGTTCCTGCGTACCCCCGAGGCCAAGCAGCGCCTGCTGCCTGCGCTGGCGCCGGGCAATGTGGAAAAGACCATGGCCGCGCCTGTCACCGCCATCATCGCCTATGACATCAAGTTCTACGAACTCCTGCCGAAGCTGTTTCCGCATGCGGACGCACGCTCATGGTTCACCGACACGCCGGAACTCGCGCTCACCACCGCAAGGCGGAACAGTTCCCTGCAGGGCGCGTACTTTATGATTGCGGCCCGCTCGCTGGGGCTCGACTGCGGGCCGATGTCCGGCTTCGACAGCACCAAAGTCGATCATGAATTCTTTCCCGCGGACCCCAAGGAGAATGCCTTCCAGCTCGAATATTTCCCGGACAGCCATGTGAAATCGAACTTTCTGTGCAATCTGGGTTATGGCGACCCTGCCAAACTGTTTCCGCGCAGCCCCCGCCTGGAATTCGACGAGGCATGCAAACTGCTCTGAAGCCGTTGGTACCGCACGTCCGGGCGCGGCGCGAGCGTGGCACTGGGCCGCGCCGGTTCACCCGGCATCAAGCGCCCTGTCCGGGTTGGTGCGCCAGTCAGGCTGGCCGCAAGTCCTGCAGCAGCGGCGGCACAGATCAGGCACCGTGGGATGGATGTGCATCTGACAGACTTTTGAGCACTGCGGGCAGCTCAGGACGGATTCGAGGCTGACGTCGCGCATCGCGTATCCCCGCCGAAAGGCAGCCGGGTTGCCCGAGAGTGTGGCCCGCGCCGATCAACGATCCGACAAGCCCATGACACGCCGCCGAATCAGCCAGTCAATCGAGAACCTGCCCGCGCTGCGCGCCAGCAGGACCAGCAGCATTGCCGCCCACTGGAGATGCGTGGGCCATGCCTGCGGATAGACGAATATCTCGATCACCGTCGTCATGCCGAGCAGTATCAGCGCCACGGGCCGGGTTGCCAGGCCCAGCACCAGCAGGACAGGCGCCACCAGTTCGATGGACACTGACAGGTAGGCGGCCAGTTCCGGCGGTACCAGTGGCACCCGGTATTCCTGCCGGAAGAGTTCGACAGCCGTCTCCCAGTTTGCCAGCTTGGTCATGGCCGAATTCCAGAAGATGGTGGCAACGGCAAGTCGCAATTGGGCGCCGCGGTCGAGGCGACTGTGTCTGCCGAGGATTGCGCAAACCGCTTTCATCGCGCCGCAGGACCCCTATGGCTGTAAGGGCAGGCGGGGCATCGATCTGATTGCCATCGACGCTTGCGAGGCTACGTGGGAGATTTATATTGTCTGCGCCATTCGATAGTCGGAGAATCGGCATCGCCCCCGCAACGCGCTCACCTGAGCGCCGACCATCGTGACGTCCACCGCCCCTTTGCGCACACCCCGCCTCCACTTCGACCTGACCACCATCCAACTCTTCATCGCCGTAGCTGACCAGGGCAGCATTACCCGAGGGGCGGAGCGCCTGCATCTGGCTGCGGCAGCGGCATCGCGCCGGATCCTCGAACTGGAATCGCAACTTGGTGTCTCCCTGTTCGAACGCCTCCCTCACGGCATGGCCCTGACCGAAGCCGGCCGCGCACTGTTAGCCCATGCCCGCGGCATCACCCACACCGTCCAGCGCATGCAGGACGACGCCGCCTCCTTCATCGGCGGCGATCTCGGCGTAGTCCGCGTAGCCGCCCCCAAATCCGCCGTCATCCAGTTTCTCCCCTTCGACATCCAACGCTGTGCCACCGACTGCCCCGGCGTCCGCATCGACCTGCAGGAAATGAACAGCCTGGAAGTCCAGCAATCGCTGCGCCGCGGCACCGTGGATATCGGCATCTACGAAGGCAGCCTCGGCGTAGTCGACCTGCCGACCAAGCCCTACCGGACCGACAAGCTGGTGCTGGTGGTTGCGCGCGGCCATGCGCTGGCCAAACGCAAGCAGGTCACCTCGGAAGACGTGCTCGACTGCGACCTGATCGTCCTCGGCGAAAGTTCGGCCATTTCCATCGGCCTTGAACGTCTGGCCGAGGAAGCCGGCCGCGTGCTGCATATGCGCATGCGCGTCGGCGGCTTCGACAGCATCGCCGCGCTGGTGGCCCAGAACCTGGGCGGCGGCGTGATGCCGGAGGCGATTGCGCGCGAGGTGGCAGGGGGCAGCCGCTTCGTGCGGCTACCGATTGCGGAAGACTGGGCGCAACGCCAATTCGTCCTGTGCCACCGGCCCCATGGCGCACTTTCCTCCGCCGCGCTCAGCGTTCTGCAAGTGCTTGCGCAAAACGCGAAACCAGAATCCCAAAAATAGCGATAGCCCGCGGCGGGCGCATTGCGGATGATGGCTCCATAACGATTAGTACTACGGAGACACGCAATGCAGCGCAGACAATTCATCCTGGCCGCAGCGGCCGGACTGGCGATGCCCGGCCTGGCGCGCGCCGCCGCTGACGTGCATGGGCCGGTGCGCATCGTGGTGGGTTTTGCCCCCGGTGGCGGCACTGACGTGCTGGCGCGCGTGATCGGGCAGAAGCTCGGGGTCATGTGGAATACCAGCGTGCTGGTGGAAAACAAGCCCGGCGCGACCGGCGCGATCGCCGCCGCGTATGTGGCCAAGCAGCCGGCTGACGGCACCACATTGCTGATGGCGCACGTCAACAGCCATGCGATCGCCCCGGCGCTGCTGGACGTCAAGTACGACCCGCGCACAGATTTCACCCCGATTTCGATGGTGGGCGTCACGCCCAATATGCTCACCTGCCGTCCGGAACAGAAGGTGCGGACCGTTTCGGACATCGTGGCCCTGTGCCGGCAGAAGCCCGGGAAGATTTCCTTCGGTTCGTCCGGCATCGGCTCGGCGCAGCACCTGGCGCTGGAGATGTTCCGGATGCAGGCCAAGATCGATGTGGTGCACGTCCCGTACAAGGGCTCGGGTCCGCTGGTGGCGGACCTGATCGGCGGCCAGATCGACTATGCGTTCGACACCATGACGGCCGCCACGCCCTTTATCCAGCAGGGCAAGGTGATCGCGATCGCGCAGACGCGGCTCAAGCGCGCGGCCAGCCATCCCAATGTGCCGACGCTGGCGGAGTCGGGCTTCCCCGGCCTGGACGCCGCGTCGTGGTACGGCCTGGTGGGGCCCAAGGGCATGCCGCCGGCGCTGGTGCAGCGCATGAACGCGGACGTCAACCGCGTGCTGGCGATGCCCGACGTGGCCGAGCGGCTCAAGAGCTTTGGCGCCGAGGATTCCGGCGGCACGAACCAGCAGTTCGGCGCCTTCATCGCGTCCGAGTCCACCAAGTGGGCCAAGGTCGTGAAGGACGCCGGCGTGAAGGCCGAGAGCTGATGGCGCAGAGCCGTCGCGCCCACGTACGCTGAATTATCGAATTTCCCAGGAAGCACCCGATGACCGATTTCACCGATTCCCGCGCGCAAGCGCCTGCCACCAAACTGCCGCTGTCCGGCGTGCGCGTGCTCGACGTCAGCCAGGTCATGGCCGGGCCCTATGCCTGCATGTTGCTGGCCGACCTCGGCGCCGACGTGATCAAGATCGAACCGCCCCAGGGCGGCGACCAGACGCGTGGCTCGATGGGGTTCAAGATGAAGGGCCCGGACAGCATGGGCTTCCTCAACATGAACCGCAACAAGCGCAGCGTCACGCTGGACCTGAAGACCGAGTCCGGCCGGCAGGTGCTCTATCGCATGGCGGAAACGGCTGACATCCTGGTGGAGAACTACCGCCCCGGCGTGATGAAGCGCCTGGGGATCGACTACGAGACGCTCGCCAAGATCAATCCGAAGCTGGTCTACTGCAGCATCTCGGGCTTCGGCCAGAGCGGGCCGTGGGCCGGGCGGCCGGGCTTCGACCTGATGGCGCAGGCGATGTCGGGCGTGATGAGCGTCACCGGCTACCCCGGCGGCGCGCCGGTGAAGGCTGGCGTGCCGGTGGCCGATATCGGCTGCGCGCTGTTCGCGACCTACGGCATGCTGTCGGCCTATATCGGTGCCAAGGAGACAGGGAAGGGGCAGTATGTCGATGCTTCGCTGTTCGATTCCGCGCTGGCGTTCTCGGTATGGGACACCTGCGAGTACTGGGGCACCGGCCGCGAGCCCGAGCCGCTGGGCACGGCCAACCGCATGAGCGCGCCTTACCAGGCGATGAAGGCCGCCGACGGCTACTTTGTGATGGGCGCCACCAACCAGAAGCTGTGGCAGCTGTTGTGCAACACGCTCGACCGGCAAGACCTGCTGGCGGATGAGCGCTTTGCCACCGTGGCGCTGCGGCTGGCCAACCGGCAGCCATTGATTGCCACGCTGGAAGAGAGTTTCGCGATGCAGACCGCAGACTACTGGATTGAACAGCTGCTCGAAGTCGGTATCCCGGCTGGTCCCATCCTGACCTATCCGCAGGCCTTCGACAGCGAGCATGGCCGTCACCGCCAGATGCGTATCGAGATCGATCATCCGATCGAGGGCAAGGTGCCCAATATCGGCTTCGCGGTGAAGATGGGCGGCACGCCGCAGCAGGTACGCCGTCCGCCGCCGTTGCTGGGCCAGCATACGGAAGAGATCCTGGCCGAGCTGGGCCTGTCGAAGGACGAACAGCAGTCGCTGGCCGCGGCCGGCGCGTTCGGCGCATGAGTGCCGCGCAGCCGCCGGGAGGCGGTCAATCCGGGTCGAGCCAGCGGGAAGACGGCGCTGGCAGTGACGGGCAAGTCCGACTCACGGTGCAGGGGCAGGTCGCGACGCTGACGTTCGACCGCCCGGCCGCGCGCAATGCGATGACGTGGGCGATGTACGAGCAACTCGCCACGCACTGCCGCGCGCTCGCAGCCGATGGCAGCGCGGGCGTGCGCGTGGTGGTGTTGCGCGGCGAAGGCGGGGAGGCCTTTGTCGCGGGCACTGACATCGCGCAGTTCCGGCAATTCTCGAGTGGCGATGACGGGGTGGCCTACGAAGCGCGCATCGACGAAGGCATCCGCCTGGTCGAACAGCTGCCGATGCCGACCGTGGCCGTCATCGAGGGCTGGGCGGTGGGCGGCGGACTGGCCATCGCGACCGCCTGTGATTTCCGCGTGGCGACGCCGAAGGCCCGGTTCGGCGTGCCGATTGCCAGGACGCTCGGCAATACGCTGTCGGCGCTGAACCTCGCCAAGCTGCGCGCGGCGTGGGGCTTGCAACCGGTGCGGCGCATGCTGCTGCTGGCGCAGATCCTGGATGCCGATGCGGCGTTGGCGTGCGGATTCCTGGAAGGCGTCTATGCTGTCGAGTCGCTGGAGAGCGAGGTCGCTGCGCTATGCAACCGGCTCGCCGCGCTGGCGCCTGTTACGCAAACGGTTGTCAAGGAAGCACTGCGGCGGCAGACCGTGGAGGCGGTGGCCGATACCGATGATCTTGTGCGCTTGTGCTACGGGAGCGCAGACTTCCGGGAAGGGGTGGAGGCATTTGTAGGCCGGCGCCAGCCGGACTGGAAGGGGCGCTAAATGTGCTGGCTGGCCCGGTGCGAATAATGATTCGCACCGGGCCATTGTCGTTTGCCATCAAGCGGCTTCCATGGCCTCGGCAGCATCCGGCTGTGCGTGTGCTTTACCGCACTGGCACTTCATAAATCAGCCGCACATATTTCGGGGCAGGCTGGCTGTCCACTACCACGCCGCCCATCGCCTCCGGAATTCGCCGGCTTGCCCAATTCTCTTCCGCCACCGGATAGATGAACCGCGACGGCTGCAGGGCAGCCATCGCCCAGTCCTTCACCGCCAGCACGGCCTCCATTCCATAGCCGTGGCCGTGGGCGTCTTCCCGGATCCAGATGCCGAATTCCGGCGCGGGGGTATCAGCATGATGCAGCCCGGCCAGTCCGAGGAATTGGCTGTCACTCGCGCGGCGGATGGTAAAGACAAAATCCGATCCGTCGTCCATGGCCGGCAGCCACGCTTGCCAGACGTCGCGGAATGCTGCCGGAGATGGGGAGGGTTCCCATTCCATATAGCGGGCCAGGGTTGGCGTGATGCAACGCCAAGCTTCGTCGGCATCGGCGCCGGAGAAGGGGATCAACGCGAGGCGTGCCGAGTGGATCAATGGTGCGGACATGGCGGTCTCGGTAGGGGGCAGGCACCTTCATTATTGCGCACAGGAATCCGTTCGGCCGGTGTACGCCGGCGATGCGCGGTGGCATGATGTCGCTGGCCGACAGCGATTTCCAATCGGACCGTCACCTATGCAGCCATCGAGAAAGCCGTTGGTGCATCCAGGGCGCAATCCCAAGCCTTATGAGCCACGTCCCTTCCATCCGTCCTTTGGTCGCCAGCGATATCGAGCATGTCGCAGCGATTCATCAAGCCGCATTTCCGCGGCAACTGGAATCACTGCTCTGGATATCCTGCAACGCTGCCGCCTATCCACGTATCCGTTACTTTGTCGCAGTTGAAGACGGGAGGCTCGTCGGCTACATCCAGTGGACTGAGAAAGCGGCTTCCGGGAGGAAGTTGTCCTCGAGCTGGAACAAATGGCGGTGCTTCCCGAGAACAGAGGCAGGGGCATTGCGCACGCGCTTATCGGGCAGTCATTGCCACAGGTCGCTCGTGAGCTTGAGAAGCGCGGAGCAAGGATCAAAGGCGTGATGGTCACGACGCGGACGGACAATGTGGCGCAACGGATCTATGCGTCGACGTTGGGCGCGGTAACGAAGGCTGTGATTCCTGATCTGTATTCGGCAGACGAGGCAATCATGATCGCGCTGTCGCCGGACTTCGGCGGTCAACGGTAATTCGGGTCACGCCTCAAGCTTGCCGGCTCGAGCAACGCCACCCGAATTCTCCGCCTGTGCCTTGCCTTGTGCCGAAGAGGGCGTTGCAAGCACGGACATATAGTCCCGCAAGACCACGGTGAAATCGACATCCTTGGAGTCGTATCGCTTGACTTTTGGGCGAACATATTCCCCGCCCGTTCCTTGCCACGATGCTGCACGAAGGCCGACATTGCCACCTGCGGAAAGACATGGGCGTCCTTCAATGCCGTGGACAAGCGCACGTAGAGCTGGATTTCGTCTTGACGCATGAACGGCGAGCGGCGCGCAAAGGCGAAACCCTTTGCGGAGCTGTCGTTGCCTCTTGCCCTCAATATTTGAAGCGCAATCAGAAGAATTGCGACGATGAATGCCAGAACGAAAATTGTCTTCATGCGACCCCTGCGAGATTGTTCCTGTAGTTGTCATGCCAGCTCGTTTGCCGTCTAGCCTTCCTGACCATCAGGCTTCGACCTCAGGCTGACCCAGAAGCCCGTACCGTTCAATTGGTTCAGGACCAGGTCCGGATAGGTACGGATCATGTCCGAAAGATTGGCGTGGCCAGGCACCTTGGGCGAGAAGGCCGGATCCGTGCGTTTCATGTAATGACCTAAAGCGCCGAGTCCAACCCAGCCATCAGGCGCGTCGCCCGCAAGCAAAGTCACTGTCCCAGCACCCCCTCCCGCGCCTGCATCGTCCGCTTGGCAATGTTCAGCTGGTGGATCTGCGTGGTTCCCTCATACAAGCGGAACAACCGCACGTCGCGATAGAACCGCTCCGCCACGGTACGCGCCATATAGCCGCTCCCGCCAAAGATCTGCACCGCGCGATCCGCCACGCGTCCGCACATTTCAGAAGCGAACAGCTTGCACATCGATGCCTCCATGGTCACGTCCTCGCCGTTGTCGCGGCGGCGGGCGGTCTCCAGTACCAGCGCCCGCGCGGCGTGGATGTCGGTGTTGCTGTCGGCAATCATTTGCTGAACCAGCTGGTAATCGGCGATCGGCTTGCCGAACTGCCGCCGCTGGCTGGCGTAGCGCACCATCTCGTCCACCAGGCGGATAGCGGGGCCGATGCACAGGCCAGCCAGGTTGATGCGCTGCTTGTTGAGCGCCTTCATCGCGGTCTTGAAGCCGACGCCAGGCTGGCCGCCGACAATGGCGGTAGCCGGCACGCGACAGTCATGCAGGTAGACGTCGCCCACCGGGGAACCGTGCTGGCCCATCTTGCGTTCCGGCTCGCCGGTGCTGATGCCGGGCGTGCCGCGTTCGATCAGGAAGGCGCTGATGCCGTGCGCGCCGGGGGTATCGGAGTCGGTGCGGGCGAACACGGTGAACAGGTCGGCGATCGGTGCGTTGGTGATGAAGCATTTGCTGCCGTTCAGCACGTAATGGTCACCGTCGCGCCGGGCCGACGTCTGCAGCGCGGTAGCGTCGGATCCGGCCTCGGGCTCGGTCAGCGCGAAGCAGCCGGTCAGCTCGCCCGATGCAAGCCGTGGCAGGTAGCGCGTCTTCTGCGCTTCGGTGCCGTCAACGACCAGCGACTCGGAAGCGATGCCGGTGTTGCCACCGAAGCGCGCTCGGAAGACGGTGGCGGCCTGCGAGACTTCGATGTTGATGAGCGTCAGTTCTTCGGACGTCAGCCCCGCGCCGCCGTAGGCTTCGGGGATGCTGTGTCCGAACAATCCGAGTTGTCGCATGGCGTCGACCACTGTTTCAGGGATGACGTCGTCGCGGTCGATGTCGGATTCGAGCGGGATGCAGGTGTCGAGGACGAACTGGCGGAGGTCGGCAAGCAGGGCTTGCATGCGGGCGGCGTCGCGGATCATGGGAGCGTCAGGTGGGTAGGTGTCTGGGAAGGAGCGGGATGTGTCTTGCCTTGTGGACGACAGGTGCGACAGGTGCGACAGGTGCGACAGGTGCGACAGGTGCGACAGGTGCGACAGGTGCTATTGGCCGGTGATGCCGGCGGTTTTCAGCACGCGGGTCCACTTCTGCGACTCGCTGTCCAGATAGCGGTCGAAGGCAGGTGCGGATTGCGGGGCCACGTCCATGCCTAGGTCGGCCAGGCGCCTGACCACGGCGGGATCGCTGGCGGCCTGCGCCGCGGCGTCGGCCAGCTTGCGCACGACGGCATCGGGCGTGGCGTGAGGCGCGACCAGTCCGAACCACGCGCCTACTTCATAGCCGGGCAGGCGCGCAACTTCGGCAACCGTCGGAACGTCTGGCAACGCTGCGGACCGTTTGGCGGAAGTCACGGCGAGTGCACGCAGCTTGCCGCTCTGGACCTGCTGGCGGGCGATTGCCGCAGTCAGCGCCATCATCGACACGCGCGCACCCAGCACGTCCGTCAGCGCCTCGGGCTGGCCCTTGTATGGCACATGGGTCAGCTTGACCTCGGTCATTTGCGCGAGCAGTTCGCCGGAGAGGTGGTTGGAGGTACCGACGCCGGCGCTGGCGTAGGTCAGCACACCGGGCTGGCTGCGCGCGGCGTCAAGCAATTCGGGCAGGCTGCGCAGGCGCGACGATGCCGGGACCACGATCACGTTGGGCACCACGCCAAAGCCGGCAACCGCGCGAAAGTCGCGTGCGCCTTTCCAGGCGGTCGCGCCGTTGAGCAGCGGCCCGACCACGTGGCTGGGACTGACGGCGAGCAGCGTATAGCCGTCCGGTGCGGCCTTGGCGGCGACGTCGGTGCCGATGGCGCCGCCCGCGCCGGTGCGGTTCTCGACGATGACAGGCTGGCGCAGCACCTGGGCCATGCGCTCGGCGGTGACGCGGGTGACGGTGTCGACCACGCCGCCGGCCGAGAACGGCACGATGATGCGAATAGGGTGGCCGGGGAACCTGTCGGCGCTGTCGGCGGCGCCAAAGGCCACGGCCGGCGCGAGCGCGGCGCAGCCGAACATGGCGGCCAGCAGGCGCCGGCGCGCTGTTTGAGTGGGTTGCATCTTGTCTCCTGGTCTGGGGGATGTCCCCGATAGTCCCGATAAGGCCGCGGTCTCGCCGGATCGCTTGGTGCCTCCTTGCTACAACTGCCGCGGCGTCGTCAACGCTACTGTCTCGTTCGATACCCGCTTGTCGTCATCGCTTGTCGTCACCGCTTGTCGTCACCTCAACGCGCGCACGCCAGCTCGATCTGCCTGACGCCTTCGCGCAACTTCTGCGCGACCGTGCGCGCAAGCATGTCGTCACGGTCGCGCGCGGCGGCGACGGTGCAATTCAGCGCGAACGGGTCTTCATGCAGCGACTGCCGGATCGGCACGGCAATCGCATGGATGTCCGTCCGCCATTCGCCGCGGCTCAGGCAATAGCCATGCGCCGCAAAGTGCGCCTGCTCCGCGGTCCACATCGGCTTCTCCCGCGCAAAGCGCTCGGCATCTTCCACGCGCAGCCGGTTCAGCACCGCGGCGCGTTCTTCCGCCCCGCACGCCAGCAGCACGGCGCGGCCGATCGACGTGGACAGCAAGGGCCGCGTACTGCCGATGTCGGGCTGGTACACGTTGCCCGGATCGACACGGCAGCTGTCCACGTACACCACCGTCAGCCGCTCGCGCATTCCCAGGTTCACCGTGCACCCGGTTTCGCGGGCGATGGCTTCCATATATGGCCGCGCGATCTGGCGGATGGCCAGCCCGGCAAGCATCGGATATGCCAGCGCCAGCACGCCCGCGCCGAGCCGGTACTTCTGGTTGCCCGGCACCCGGCTCAGGAAGCCAAGCAGGCTGAGCGTGTACGTCAGGCGTGACACCGTCGCCTTGGGCAGTCCGGTCCGCGCCACGATGTCCTGATTGCCCAGGACCGGGCTGCCCGGCGTGAACGCCCGCAGCACATCCAGTCCGCGTGCCAGGTTGGTGGCGAACTGGCGATCGGTAGAGAGTTCGTCGGCGCTGGCAAGGCCGGGCAGTGGAGGGCGTTCCATGTCTGGCGGCGGTCTGTTGGCATTCATGCTCGGATCCGTAAGGGGGGTGCGTCAATGTTGTAGCACGACGGTTCCGCACAGCGAAACCGTGCTTGCGCCTGGCGCGCGGGGCTGTCAGTTTGGATCGCAGCAACCTGCGCCCAACCCGAAACGAAGAGACAGATCCCATGCCGAACGCGTCACCCGACCACGCCGCCCCGACGGCAACGCCTTGCAACCCCCACACCGATGCCGGCGCCGGCCCGCTGTCAGGCGTGCACATCCTGGACATGGCCACCGTGGTGGCGGCACCGTTCTCGGCCACGCTGTGCGGCGACATGGGCGCCGAAGTCGTCAAGCTGGAACTGCCCGATGGCAGTGATCCGCTGCGCTCGCTCGAGCCCGTCACCGACGCGCACGCGCTGTACTGGAAAGTGACCAACCGCGGCAAGCGCGGCATCTCGCTGGACGTGCGCACACCGCGCGGCAAGGAGATATTCCTGAAACTGCTGCCGCAGTTCGATGTACTGGTCGAGAACTTCCGCACCGGCACGCTGGCGCGCTGGGGACTGGATATCGAGACCCTGCGCGCGGCCAACCCCGGCCTTGTGGTATTGCGGCTGACCGGCTTCGGCCAGACCGGACCCTATGCGCAGCGGCCCGGGTTTGCGCGGATCTTTGAGGCGATGAGCGGGTTCACCAACCTGGCAGGTTCGCCGGAGAGCGGGCCGATGCACATGAACTACCCGGTAGGCGACATGGTCGCTGGCTTGTTCGGCGCCTTTGCCATCGCCACCGCAGTGGCGGAGCGGCGCGCGCGGCCGGACCTGCCCGGCCGCGAGATCGACCTAGCGGCCACTGAAGCACTGTTCCGGCTGCTGGAGCCTCTGGCCGTGGAGTACGAGCAACTGGGCCGCGTGCGCCAGCGCGCGGGCAATCGAACTACCTATGCGGCACCGTCCAATATGTACCGGACCTCGGATGACGTCTGGGTCTCGGTGGTGGCCTCGTCCGATGCCACCTTCCGCCGCCTGGCAGAGGCGATGGCTGCGCCGCAGCTCGCGCGCGCGGCCGACTACGCCACCAACGCCGGCCGCGTGCGCAATCTCGACGCGCTCGACGCGCAGATCGCGGCCTGGTTTGCTGCCAGGCCGTACGCGGACGCGGCTTTGGCGCTTGAGGCTTGCCAGGTGCCGTTCAGCAAGGTGTTCAGCATCGCCGACATTGTCGAAGATCCGCAGATGCAGGCGCGCGAGGCGATCGTGCGCCTGCCGGACGCCGAACTTGGGTCAGTGCCGGCACCGTGCGTGGTGCCGCGGTTCTCCGGCTACGCACCGGCCGCGCCGCGCTGCGGTCCGGCCGTGGGCGAGCACAATGCGCTGGTCTATGGAACGTTGGGACTGGACGCAAACGAGTTGCGCGCACTGCGGGAAGCGGGCGTTATCTGAAGCGCTTCGTATCTTGCTGGTGCGCAGTTCCGGTCAGCCGTCTTGCGCTGACCTTGGCAATTCAAGCAGCAGTGGCTGCGCCAACCGCAGTTCATCGCAATTGTTGCCGTCACCGCCACGGTCCACCACGGCAAAGAGCGACGGCTCCCCAAGCGCCAGCAGCATGTGGTGCCACACCCCGGTGCGATAGTTCACGCCTTGTCGCCCGTTGGTGATGAAGGCCCGCAATGACGACGGCTCCAGCGCGTCGCCGGGCGGCGCCACCACGACTACAAAAGGACGCTCCGACAGCGGGATGAACGCCTGGCTACCCCGCGGATGGCGCTCCATCATCGAGATCTCCATCGGGAAGGTGTAGGGGCGCGCCTCGAACAGGTTGATCAGGGCACGGCCGCCGCCCAGTTCCACCGTGGCGAGGTTGTGATGGCGCGTGACCATGCCGCCGTTGATCGGGAATGCGGCGGGATCTCCGGCGGGGCGCGGTGCGATGACGTCGCCGAACGGCGCGAACGCATCCGCGCTGAGGGGCTCCGGGCGCAAACGTACCAACGCGGGCGGGTCGATCGAGGGCGGGCTTTGGGATGGCATGAGTCTCCTTGCGTGGCGGCTCGTCGGTACGGTGCCGCGACTGGTCAGACCAGTTGAGGCATTGTGGCGAAAGATGTCTGCGTGCGCAAGGGCTGTGCCCTTCGCCCCCAATTTTTTGGCGTCGTCGTTGCCGAGCCAGGCATCACAGAAGCGTTTGCGGAATTTTCAATCAGCCAAAGGGATTTCCCCAACGCGTTCTTGCCTTGACAGCCATATCTCCGCTCCCTACCATTCCGCCATCACTGGTCAGACCGGTATGACTAGGTGGGAAGCCATCCCGGCCGGCCAGCCCTGTGCCCCACGCCGACCCCAATAAATCAAGGAGACCCTCAATGACCCCAACCGAAACCGCCCAGGCCGGGCCGGATGCGCTCGCCCTGCCGCAGGGCCACGCGCAGGCCCGCGAGGACGCGGTGTACCGCAAGGTGGCCTGGCGGCTGCTGCCGTTCCTGATGCTGTGCTACGTGGTCGCCTACCTGGACCGCGTAAATGTCGGCTTTGCCAAGCTCAACATGCTGGCTGACCTGCAGTTCAGCGAGGCCGTCTATGGCCTGGGCGCGGGGCTCTTCTTCATCGGCTACTTCTTCTTCGAGGTGCCGAGCAACCTGCTGATGCACCGCATCGGCGCCAAGGCCACCATCTCGCGCATCATGATCCTGTGGAGCCTGATCTCCGCCGCCATGATGTTCGTGCAGACCGCCACGCAGTTCTACGTGCTGCGCTTCCTGCTGGGCGCGGCGGAGGCAGGCTTCTATCCGGGCATGATCCTGTACCTGACGTACTGGTTCCCGTCGCACCGGCGCGCGCGCATGGTGGCGTTGTTCATGGCGGCGATCCCCATTTCCGGCATCTTCGGCGGGCCGTTGTCCGGTTGGGTCATGGAGGCCATGCACGGCGTCAACGGCCTGCGAGGGTGGCAGTGGATGTTCCTGATCGAAGCGGTGCCATCGATGCTGGTCGGCGTGGCGGTGCTCTGGTATCTCGACAACAACATCCAGTCGGCACGCTGGCTGACCGAGGACGAGAAGGCGCTGCTGGCGCGCAATATCGCCGCCGAGAACGCGCAGAAGTCCGCCCATATGTCGCTGCGCACCCTGGTGACTGACGCGCGCGTGCTGAAGATGACGCTGATCTGCTTCTGCACGGTGATGGGCCAGTACGGCCTGACTTTCTGGCTGCCGACGCTGATCAAGCAAACTGGCGTGAAGAGCGTGCTCGACGTGGGCCTGCTGACCGCGATTCCGTTCGGCGTCGCGGTGGTATCGATGATCCTGGTCAGCCGCAGTTCCGACCGCATGCGCGAGCGCCGCTGGCACCTGATCGTGCCGTTCTGCTGCGCCGCCACGGGTCTGGTGCTGAGCGCAGTGTTCAGCCACAACACCGCGCTGTCGCTGGCTGCACTGGCGCTGGCCGCGGGCGGCAGCCTGGCGACGTCGCCGCTGTTCTGGAGCCTGCCCACGTCGATCCTGTCCGGCGTGGGCGCGGCGGCGGGGATCGCGCTGATCAATTCCTTTGCCAACCTGGCCGGCTTTCTCAGCCCCTTCATGATCGGCCTGATCAAGGATGCGACGCAGAGCACCGACGCAGCCATGTTCGTGCTGGCCGGGGTGCTGCTTTGCGGGGCGCTGCTGACGTATTCCGTGCCGGCCAAGCTGGTCAACAAATAAAGGCCGCGGCCGCACGCGTGGCGAGCGGCGGACGGGGCAGGTTTGTCGGCTAGAATTCCCGGCAACCGCTCCCGCGCCGCCGATTTGCCACCACGTTACGTATGACCGGATCTTCCTCTTCCGTTGCCAACCAGGCCGTCAGCCTCATCCAGCAATGGGTGCGCGACGGCATCTTCCCGGTGGGCACGCTGCTGCCCGCGCAGCGGGAGCTGGCGGCAAAGGTCGGCATCAGCCGCGCATCGTTGCGCGAAGCCATTTCCACGCTGCAAGGGATGGGCGTGGTGATGGCGCGGCCGGGCAAGGGCGTGTACGTGACCGCCGTATCGCCCACTGCGGAAGCGCAGGCGACGCCGCCCTGGCGTTTCGCGGCCACGCATTCGCTGATTGACATCTATCAGCTGCGCTTTGCGCTGGAAGGCCTGACGGCTCGCCTTGCAGCGTTGGCCATCTCCACCGATGAAATCGAGGAACTGCGCCAGAACGCCGCCACCATGCAGCGCGCGATCGAAGCCGATGCGTACGACGAAGCGTCGCAACTCGATTACGAATTCCATACGCTGATCGTGACGGTATCCGGCAACCAGGTGATTCGCGAGATCCTGCGCGAAAGCGCCGAGGTAATGCGCGAGAGCCAGCGCCTGCCGTACTACCGGCGCGGCGCGCGCAACGCCACCTTCACCGAGCACAGCGCCATCATCGAAGCCCTCGCCGCGCGCCGGCCGGAACAGGCCCAGCGCGCCATGGAACGCCACATCATGCTGGCGGCCCGGCGCGCCGGCGTGCATTTCCCCACGGGCGACGAAAAAGACGATTGATGGCAGGTCGGCACCCTCATACGCTGGTGGCGCGACTCCGGCGTCTGAGGCAGTACCGGCTCAATCCAGCCGGATGTTGTACTCCTTGATCACATTCCCCCAGTAAGCCTGGTCGGCCTTCGCCACCGCTGCAAACGCGGCCGGGCGCGAAGTCCTGACGATCAGCCCGAGGTCGGCCATGCGTTGTCGGATATCGGCCGCAGCCATCACCGTCTCTACATCCGCGGAAATCTTCTCGACGATGGGTTGCGGCGTCCCGGCCGTGGTGAACAGGCCCAGCCAGGCCGGGCCGTCCAGCCCCTTGTAGCCGAGTTCCTGGAAGGTGGGCACGTCGGGCAGCATCGGCGCGCGCGCGTTGCCGGTCACGGCCAGCGGTTGCAGCTTGCCGCTGCGCGCGTGCTGGCGCACGGTCATCGGCGACAGCGTGCCCAGCGAGATCTGGCCGCCGATCAGGTCGGTGGCGATCGGTGCTTCGCCCTTGTACGGGACGTGCAGCAGCTCGGCCCCGGCACCGGTTGTGAACACCTGCATATAGAGATGGGCGCCGGTGCCGATGCCATAAGTGCCGTAGGAAACCTTGTTCGGCTGCGCCTTGGCCAGGCTGATCACCTCGGGCAGCGTGCGAGGCATGGCGCTGTTGGCCGTCAGCACCAGGCTGGAGGTGCACAGCTGGCCGATGGCGGTCAGGTCGCGCAACGGATCGAACGGGGGCTTGGCCACCATGTACGGCGTCTGCACCAGGCTGGGCAGCGCCAGCAGCAGGGTGTAGCCGTCCGGCGCCGCCTTGGCCACCACGTCGGCGCCGATCATGCCGCCGACGCCCGGGCGGTTCTCGACGATCACGGGACGTTGCCACAGCTTGCTCAACGGATCGCCGAGCGCGCGTGCCAGCACGTCGGTGGCGCCCCCCGGGGGGTAGGGCACGACCAGCCGAACCGGCTTCGACGGATAGTTCGGCATGGCGGACTGGGCTGACTGGGCCCGGGCATGGCCAAGGCCAAGTGCCGAAGCCGTGGCGGCGATGGAGCCGGCACCCAGCCATTGCAGGGCTTTGCGTCGGTCAGCTTGCATGGTGTTTCCTCCTGGTTGTGACGTCCTGGTTGTCTTGTCGCGCCTCGCGCGCATGGCAAACGGCAGCGTACGGGCCGCTGCCGGCGCGGCACATCGGCGCTATGGACGAGACAGTGGGACGGTATTTACCCCGAGGAGCAAACACTGATGACATCGCCGCAGTGAAATCTTTCAACTCGCGCGGCGAGAAATCTAAATTCCTTTTCAATACCCATTCTGTGACGATACCCGCAGGTGCACGATTGCACCTTTTTGTCTTTGGCGGAGGACGTCCTATGGCAACCGGCAAGCGCAACGGGCTGCACTCTCAGGCCCCGGCGCACGGCGCGGCGCAAGCGCTGCCTGCGCCTGCTGCGGCGCCGCAGCGACGCCGCAGATTCCTGGTTGCCGTGCTCGCCTGTGCCGGTATCGCGGCGGGTGCGGGCGGCAGCTGGTGGTACGCGCAGTCGCGCTCCGGCAAGGCACCCGGGGTGGTGGAAGGCGACGGCAAGAGCGGCCCGCCTGGCATGGTCCATGTACCCGGCGGCGAATTCCTGATGGGCAGCGACAGCAAGATGGCGCAGGCCAACGAGAAGCCGGCGCACAAGGTGCGCGTGCATGCCTTCTGGATGGACAAGCACCACGTCACCAATGCCGAGTTCCGCAGATTCATCGAGACCACGGGCTACGTCACCACGGCGGAGCGGGTGCCGGACTGGGAAACCCTGAAGGTACAGCTGCCTCCCGGTACGCCGCGTCCGCCCGACAGCGCGATGGTGGCCGGCGGCATGGTCTTTGTCGGCACGCCGCGTCCGGTGCCGCTGCAGGACTATTCGCGCTGGTGGCGCTACGTGCCTGGCGCCGACTGGCGTCATCCGGCCGGTCCCGGTACTTCGATCGAAGGCAAGGACAATCATCCGGTGGTACAGGTGTCGTACGAAGACGCTCAGGCCTACGCCAAATGGGTGGGCAAGCGCCTGCCCACCGAGGCGGAATGGGAATTTGCCGCGCGTGGCGGGCTGGAGCAGGCCACCTACGCATGGGGCGACCAGTTCGCGCCCGCCGGCAAGCAGATGGCCAACGTCTGGCAGGGCCAGCAGAACCAGCCGTTCCCTGTAGTAAGCCAGGTGGTCAGCCCGAAGGCTGGCGGCGCGCTGGGCACCAGCCCGGTCGGCACGTTCCCACCCAACGGCTACGGGCTGTCCGACATGACCGGCAATGCCTGGCAATGGGTCGCGGACTGGTACCGCGCCGACCAGTTCCGGCGCGAAGCCGGCAAGGCGCAGCCGATCGAGAACCCGGTCGGCCCCCTGGCCTCGTGGGATCCCAGCGAGCCCGGCGTACCTGTCAACGCCCCCAAGCGCGTGACGCGCGGGGGATCGTTTCTCTGCAACGAAGACTTCTGTTTGAGCTACCGCCCCAGCGCCCGGCGCGGGACGGATCCCTTCAACAGCATGTCGCACCTTGGCTTCCGGCTGGTGATGGACGACAGCCGCTGGGCCGAGATGCGCCGCGAGACGCCGGTGGCGATGGGCGGACAGCCGCAGACGGCGGCACGCTGATGCCGGGCCGGTGCGACACGAGACAGGAGCAAGCATCATGAGCATGCCCGCTAATACCGCGCCGGGCGCCGGCGCTTCGCGCAAGGCGATTGCCGTACTGTGCGCCGCGCTGGCGTTCGGCAGCCTGCAGCTTACCGGGTGTACCACGCCCGCCACGCCCGCCACGCCGGCCGCACCCACGGCGCAGGCCACTGCCACTCAGGCGGCGCGGCCCGCCGAACAGGCCTTGCCATCGTGGCGCGATGGCGCTGCGCGTCAGGCGCTGCTCAAGTTCGTGGCCGACGTGACAAGCCCGGGCTCGCCCAGCTTCGTGCCGCCCGAGGCGCGCGTGGCCGTGTTCGACAACGACGGCACGCTGTGGAGCGAGCAGCCGCTGTACTTCCAGTTCTACTTCCTGCTCGACCAGGTCCGGGCCGCCGCGCCTCAGCATCCGGAATGGCGCAGCAATGCCGCGTTCAAGGCGCTGATGGCCAACGACATGGACGCGCTGATGGCAAACCAGAAGCAGCTGCTCGGGCTGATTGCCACGGCCAACAGCGGCATGAGCGTGGACGAGTACGACCGCACCATCCGCGACTGGTTGTCCAAGGCGCGCCATCCCAAGTTCAACCGGCCCTATACCGAGCTGGTCTACCAGCCGCAGCTCGAACTGCTGTCCTACCTGCGCGCAAACGGCTTCAAGACCTACATCGTGTCCGGCGGCACCATCGATTTCATGCGGCCGTGGAGCCAGCAGATCTACGGCATCCCGCCCGAGCAGGTAATCGGGTCGTCCCAGGCGGTGCGCTACATGGTGCGCGACGGCAAGCCCATGCTGATGCGCGATCCCAAACTCGACTTTATCGATGACGGCCCCGGCAAGCCGGTCGGCATCTACCGCCATATCGGCCGCCGGCCAATCCTCGCTGTCGGCAATTCCGACGGCGACCTGCAGATGCTCGAGTACACCACCGGCGGCGACGGCCCGCGCATGGCGGTGCTGGTGCGCCATGACGACGCCGAGCGCGAGTTCGCCTACGACCGCCAGTCCAAGGTCGGCAAGCTGGACAAGGCGCTCGACGCGGCGCAGGCGAGGGGCTGGACGGTGGTCAGCATGAAGCAGGACTGGCAGCAGATCTATCCGGCGGCGGGCGCCGGGAAGTAAGGCGGCAATCCACTGGTTTTGACGATCGGAGGCTTCAATGCAGCGAATGAGAGACTCAGCACCGGCAAGGCGCGGCGCGCGCTTTGCCATGGCGGCGGTGGCGGTGGCAATCGCCGCCATCGCCGGGTGCAAGAAGGCGGACGAGCCCACGCAGCAGGCGCCGGCCACGCAGCAGCCAGCGCCGCAGGCGCCAGCCACGGCAACTGCACCGCCCGCCACGCCGGCACAGCCGACCGCCGAATCGCACCTGCCGGCCCCTGCGGATGCGTCGGCACCCGTCGGCACCGCCTCGGCACCGGTGGCCGCGACTGGTGGCACTTCAGACAAGAAGCCCAATATCCTGGTCATCTTCGGCGACGATGTCGGGCAGACCAATATCAGCGCCTACAGCATGGGCGTGTTGGGCTACCGCACGCCCAACATCGACCGCATCGCGCGTGAAGGGATGATGTTCACCGACTACTACGCGGAGAACAGCTGCACGGCGGGGCGCTCGTCATTTATCACGGGACAGACGCCCTTGCGCACTGGCTTGTCCAAGGTAGGCGCGCCGGGCGCAACCGTGGGCCTGCAGGCACGCGACGTGACGCTGGCCGAGGCGCTCAAGCCGCTGGGCTACGCCACCGGCCAGTTCGGCAAGAACCACCTTGGCGACCGCGACGAATACCTGCCGACCAAGCACGGCTTCGACGAGTTCTACGGCAACCTGTACCACCTGAATGCCGAGGAGGAACCGCAGCGCCCGTACTGGCCCAAGGACAAGAACGACCCGTTCGTGAAGAACTTCTCGCCGCGCGGGGTGTTGCACAGCACCGCCGACGGCAAGATCGAGGACACCGGTCCGCTTACGACCAAGCGCATGGAGACCATCGACGACGAAACCACCGATGCCGCGCAGAAGTTCATCACCAAGCAGGTCGAGGCGGGCAAGCCTTTTTTCGTGTGGATGAACACCACGCGCATGCACGCCTATACGCACGTGCGGCCTTCCATGCAAGGGCAGAGCGGCATGCCCGGCAACGAATATGCCGACGGCATGATCGAGCACGACGGCGACGTCGGCAAGCTGCTCAAGACGCTCGATGACCTGAAGGTGGCCGACAACACCATCGTGATCTACACGACCGACAACGGCCCCAACCAGTGGTCCTGGCCGGACGCGGCAACCACGCCGTTCCGCAGCGAGAAGGACACCAACTGGGAAGGCGCGTTCCGCGTGCCGGCGATGATCCGGTGGCCGGGCAAGGTCAGGCCGGGCACGGTGACCAACGAGATGTTCTCCGGGATGGACTGGTTCCCGACGCTGATGGCGGCCGCCGGTGACGGCGACGTCAAGGACCGGCTGCTCAAGGGTGCATCGCTCGGCGGCAAGAACTTCAAGGTGCACCTGGACGGCTTCAACCAATTGCCGTTGCTGACCGGGCAGACCAACAAGAGCGCGCGCAACGAGTTCTATTACTTCAACGATGACGGTGCGCTGGTTGCCATGCGCTATGGCGACTGGAAGATCGTCTTCTGCGAGCAGACGTCGCCGGGAGGCTTTCAGGTCTGGCAGGATCCGTTCAAATGCCTGCGCGTGCCGAAGGTCTTCAACCTGCGCATGGATCCGTACGAGCGCGCCGACATAGTCTCTGACCAGTACAACGACTGGCTGACCAAGAACGCGTACCTGACCGAGATCGGTACGATGAAGGCATCGGTGTTTCTGGAGACCTTCGTCAACTATCCGCCCAGCCAGCGGCCTGCCAGCTTCAGCATTGACCAGGTGCGCGAGCGGGTCGACAAGAAGATCGACGAGTCCTTCCGGCAGCGCGAACAGAAGAAGTAGGCGCCGGGCGCCTTGCGCCCGGGATTGGGATAAGCCGGCGCCCCTTGCCACGTGGCGCTGGCTCCACCGGTGCAATGCATGGACAGACTACACGCCGCACAGGGCGGCAACCGGCGACATGGCAACAATGCCGCCGGTACCGGAACGCCTGCCGCATCGATGCCGCGGCAATCCGGCGCGGCCGAACAGACCTGGCTCTGGGCGGCCGTTTTGCTGTTTGCCTCTGGCATCGCGGGGCTGATCTACCAGATCGTCTGGATCCGGCAGCTGTCGCTGGTGGTGGGCGTGGACGTACACGCGGTCACCACTGCGGTCAGTGCTTTCTTTGCCGGGCTGGCGCTGGGCGGCTGGCTGTTCGGCCGCATCGCGGACCGCCACGGCAATGCGCTGCGCTTGTATGCCTGGCTGGAGCTGGCGGTGCTGGTGCTTGGCATCGGCGCGACGGTGGCGCTGGCCCATGCGGCGGCGCCGTTCGCGTGGCTGGAGCAGCGCGCTGGCTTGCTGGCTTGGGCGCTGCCGCTAGTGCTGGTGATGCTGCCGGCCGCCGCCATGGGCGGGACACTGCCGGTGCTGATGCGCGCGCTGGCGCCGGTGATGGGGCGTGTTGGGGTGCAGGGCGGGCGCCTGTATGCGGCCAATACCGCGGGCGCCATCGTCGGCACGTTGCTGGCGGGCTTCGTGCTGGGCCCGTTGCTTGGCATGCTGGGCAGCGCGATGGTGGCGGGCGCGCTCAACGGTGCCGCTGCGCTGGTGGCATGGTGGCTGGCCTCGCGCACGCCGGCTGCACTAGCGGATCAAGCCGCCAGGCCGAGGGACGTCGCTGTCGCGGGAGACGTTGTCAACGGCAGGCTGGCGCTGGTGCTGTACGCAGCCGCCGGCGGCATCGCGCTCGGCTATGAAGTGGTGTGGTCGCAGGCGATCGTGCAGTTCATCAGCACGCGCAGCTTCGCCTTCACGGTCGTGCTTGCGACTTACCTGGCGGGGCTGGCCATTGGCAGTGCGCTCGCCGCGCGGTATGCCGACCGGGTTCGCGATCCCTGGGGTGCATTCGGGTTGCTGGTGGCCGGTGCCGGGCTGGTGGCGCTGCTGGAAGTGGTGCTGCTGGGCGAATGGCTGCTGCGCGCGCAGGGCGTGCTGTCGGCATGGGTGCAGGCGCAGACCGCCAGTCCGCTCGCCGCCGCCTGCGCCACCTTTGCGCTGGCTTCGCTATGCGTGGTGTTCTTGCCGACGCTGCTGCTCGGCGCCGCCTTCCCGTTCGTGTTGCGCGTGGGCGTCGACAGCCGCCATGTCGGCGCTGGCGTGGGCAGCGTGGTGGCGCTAAATACGCTGGGCGGCATTGCCGGCTCGGCGCTGGCCGGGTTTGTGCTGGTCCCCTTTATCGGGCTGGTGCATACGCTGGCGATGCTGGCGGTGGCCGCCGGCGTGGTCGGCGTGATCGCCGTGGCGCTTGGCAGCGGGGTCCGGCCGGCGGCGCGCTGGGCCGTGCCGATGCTCGGCGTGCTGGCGGTGATCGCCGCCGCGCTGGCGCCGGCGGACCGGCTCGCCACGCTGCTGGCACGGGCGCGCGGTGGCGAACTGGTGTTCTACGAGGAAGGGCGCGGCGCGACTGTGGCGGTGGTGGAGCAGAGTTCGCCCCACCACCGCTTCCGGCGCCTCTACATCCAGGGCGTTTCCAATTCGGGCGATACCATGACTTCGCTGCGCTATATGCGGCTGCAGGCGCTGCTGCCGCTGATCGTGCATGGCGGCACGCCCAGGGCCACGCTGGTGATCGGGCTGGGCACGGGCATCACCGCAGGCGCGACGCTGGCCTGGCCGGGGCTGGAGCGGCGCGTGGTGGCGGAGCTGCTGCCGCCGGTGGCGCGTGCAGTGCCGAAGTTCACCGGCAACTTCGGCGTTGCGACTGACCGGCGCGTGGAGGTCCGCCTGCGCGACGGCAGGCGCGAGCTGCTGCAGAGCCCGCAGCGCTACGACCTGATCACGCTGGAGCCGCCGCCGCCGTCCGCCGCGGGCGTAGCCAGCCTGTACTCGACCGACTTCTACCGGCTCGCGGCCGCGCGCCTGCAGCCCGGCGGGCTGGTCGCGCAATGGCTGCCGCTGCCGACGCAGAACGACGAGGACACACGCATGCTGGTGCGCAGCTTCCTCGACGTGTTCCCGCACGCGATGCTGTGGACCACCGAGCTGCACGAGATGATGCTGGTCGGGTCGCTGTCGCCGCTGACGCTGGACGCGGCCCGCATCCGCGCCGGCTTTGCCCAGCCCGAGGTGGCCGCCGCGCTGCAGGCCGTGGGCGTGCGCTCGCCGGCGGCGCTGCTGGCGACCTGGGTCACAGACCGCACCGGACTGGACTGGTACGCCGCCGATGCGCCGGCCGTGACCGACGACCGGCCCCGCATCGAATACGCCGGCTGGGTGCGGCGCGAGGCCTTCCCGGAAACGCTGGCGAAGCTGCTTTCGCTGCAGAGCGAACCACCGCTGACCGGCGCCGACGAGGCGCTGTGGCAAGACGTGCAACGCGAGCGCCGGATCCTGCATACCTTCTACCGCGCCGGGCTCGACGCCTACCGCGGCGACCGCGAAGGCTGGGCCAGCCATATCGCGCAGGTGATGCGCGCCGACCCGGACAACCCCTACTACGCCTGGTTCGTCGGTGGCGGCGCCACTCGCGGCGCGCCGGCAGCGCCGAGGACCGTGCCATGAGCGCCCGCGACGACGTACTGGCCCTGCAGCAGCGCATGGGCGAATCCATTGTCGGGCAGCAGCGCATGATCGAACGCCTGCTGCTGGGCCTGCTCGCCGATGGCCACCTGCTGGTGGAAGGGCTGCCGGGGCTGGCCAAGACCCGCGCCATCAAGATGCTGGCGCGCAACCTCGACGCGCGGCTGTCGCGCATCCAGTTCACGCCGGACCTGCTGCCCGCGGATATCACGGGTTCGGAGCTGTATTTCACCGAGGGCGGCAAGGGTGAGTTCCGCTTCCAGCCAGGCCCGGTTTTCGCCAACCTGGTGCTGGCCGACGAGGTCAACCGTTCGCCCGCCAAGGTGCAGGCGGCCTTGCTTGAGGCCATGGAAGAACGCCAGGTCACCGTCGGCGGCACCACGCACAAGCTTGAGCCGCTGTTCCTGGTGATGGCCACGCAGAACCCGATCGAGCAGGAGGGCACCTATCCGCTGCCCGAGGCGCAGATGGACCGTTTCCTGATGCATGTCAGCGTGGGCTACCCCGAGGCGGATGCCGAGGCCGACATCGTGCGGCTGGCGCGCGAGGAAGAGGGCGGTGCCGCGGGTGCCTCAGCCGCCGCCCATGCCATCCGGCTTGCACCGGCGTCGATCTTCAACGCCCGCGCCGAAATCCACGGCATCCATGTCAGCGATGCGGTGGCACGCTACGTGGTGGCGCTGGTGCAGGCCACGCGCGCACCCAAGGCGGTGGACGATGACCTGGCGGAGTGGATCCAGATCGGCGTCAGCCCGCGCGGCTCGATCGGGCTGGACAAGGTGGCGCGCGCGCACGCGTGGCTGCACGGCCGTGACTTTGTCACGCCGGAAGACGTGCAGGCGGTGGTGCATGATGTCTTCCGCCATCGCCTGATCCTGTCGTATGAGGCGCATGCGGCCGGAATCGGCGCTGACGCAGCGATCGACCGCCTTGTGCAGCAGGTCGCGGTGGCCTGAGCGCCGCGAGGATCCCAGCGATGCGACTGCCATTCCGAGCCCTGGCCCGTGCCGCGCCGGCTGAAGTACAGGCGCCGTCGTCACAAGCTACGCCCGGCGTCAGCGTCGATGCGGCAGCGCTGGCCGCGCTGGAAGTGGCCGCGCGCGACTTCCATTTCCTGCCGCGCCAGCCGGTGCACAGCGTTCTGGCCGGTCGCCATGCCTCGCGCGTGCGCGGGCGCGGGCTAAGTTTCGAAGAGCTGCGCCTGTACCTGCCGGGCGACGATATCCGCAGCATGGACTGGCGCGTGACCGCGCGCACCGGCAAGCCGCATGTGCGCGTCTATAGCGAGGAGAAAGACCGTCCGGTGCTGCTGGTGGTGGACCAGCGCATCAATATGTTCTTTGGCAGCCGGCGCGCGATGAAGTCCGTCAGTGCTGCCGAGGCCGCAGCGCTGGCGGCGTGGCGCGTGCTGGCCGAGGGCGACCGCGTCGGCGGCGTGGTGTTTGGCGACACGCAGATCGCTGAATTCCGGCCGCGCCGCAGCCGCCAGGCGGTGCAGCAGCTGCTGGGCGGCATCGCGACCCTGAACCAGGCGTTGCGCCCCGACGCACCCGCGCGGCGCGCCGCCGGCCAGCTCAACGCGGCGCTGGACCGCGCCGTGCGGCTGGGGAGCCATGACTGCCTGGTCATCGTCATCAGCGACTTCGACGGTCACGATGCACGCACCCGCGACCTGATGCTGTCGCTGGCCGCGCGCAATGACGTGCTGACCATGCTGGTCCACGACCCCTTCCTGAGCGAGCTGCCGGCATCCGGGCAGCTGGTGGTCAGCGATGGCGAACTACAGGTCGAACTGGGGTTCGGGCAGGCGGCGGTGCGGCGCAGCATCGCCGAATTTGCCGATACCCATGGCCGTGAGCTGCTGGACTGGCACCATGCGATTGGCGTGCCCCTGCTGCCGCTGTCGGCGGCCGAGGACACGGCGCTGCAGCTGCGCCGGCTGCTGGGCCGGCCGTTGCAGCAGGCGCCGGTGCGCCAGCGCGCGGGGGCTGCGCCATGAGCCTGACCCACAGCACTGCGCCGGGTGATACCGGCAGCGCTGCCACCTTGCACCAGTTGGCCGACCTGGCCATGCCGCCGCCGCCGTCATGGGCACCACAGACGATTGGTTGGCCGATCCTCGGCGCGGTGCTGCTGGCGGCGCTCGCGTGGGCCGGATGGCGCGCATGGCGGCGCCATCGGGCCAACCGCTACCGGCGCGAGGCGCTGGCCGAGCTGGCTCGCCTGCGCGCCGACGCCGGCAAAGACGTGGTGAGCCGTGCCGCGGCACTGCAGGCGATGGCGGCGCTGCTCAAGCGCACCGCGCTGGCCGCGTGGCCGCGAACGCAGGTGGCCAGCCTCGCCGGTGCCGAGTGGGCCGCCTTCCTGCAGGCGCACGCGGGCCGTGCGCAGGACACAGCGCCACTGCTGGCCGCGCTGGTGCAGGACGCCGAGTACCGCGGCGATGCGGCGCTGGCGCAGTGGCCCGACACGCAGGTCGAGGCCGTTGCCGGCGCGTGCCGGCGCTGGATCGCCGGGCATCATGTACCAGTTTGAATATCCCTGGCTTTTCGTGCTGCTGCCATTGCCGCTGCTGCTGTGGTGGTGGCTGCCGCCGTACCGCGAGGAAAGCGCCTCGGTGCGCCTGCCCTTTTTTGGCGAGGTCGCCAGCGCGGCCGGGCTGACGCCTGCCCCGGGCGCCGTGGTGCCGCGCCGCAACCGGCTGCAGCGCGTGCTGGCGCCGCTGGCCTGGGCGCTGGTGGTGACGGCCATGGCCAGGCCGCAGTTCCTGGAAGCGCCGTTGCAGAAGGTGCAGCCGGTGCGCGACCTGCTGATCGCGCTGGACCTGTCGCAGTCGATGGACACGCGCGACTTCCGCGATCCGTCCGGCACGCTGATCCCGCGCGTGCAGGCGGTGCGGCAGGTGGTCAGCGGTTTCGTCGCGAAGCGACCGGGCGACCGCATCGGCCTGATCGTGTTCGGTGACGCGCCGTATCCGCTGGCGCCGTTCACGCTCGACCATCGGCTGGTGCAGACGCTGATCGATGGGATGCTGCCGGGCGAGGCCGGGCCGAGCACCGCGCTGGGTGATGCCATTGGCCTCGGCATCAAGCTGTTCGACCACAGCGAAGCGGCCGACAAGGTGCTGATCGTGCTGACCGATGGCAACGACACCGCCAGCCGCATGCCGCCCGAGCGCGCCGCGGGCATCGCCCGGGAACGGGGTGTCAAGGTGCATACCATTGGCATTGGCGACCCCAATGCCGCCGGCGAGGAGAAGGTAGACCTGGGCGTGCTGCAGCGCATTGCCGCGCAGACCGGCGGGCGCTATTTCTTCGGCGCCGACCAGGCGGGGCTGGAAGGCATCTACGCGACGCTGGACCGGATCACCCCGCACCAGCACAAGACCTTGTCGTGGCGACCCCGGCGCGAGCTGTTCATGTGGCCGCTGGGCGCTGCCGTGGCGATCGTGCTGGGGTATCAGCTGCTGATGCTGGCGTACGTGGCGTGGCTGTCGCGCGCGCGCCATGCCGCCGCCGCCGGGCCGACTGGCAATGCCGGGGAGGCCAGCTGATGCAGCCGCTGGCCGACAGCCTCGTCCATTTTCATTTCCTGCGGCCGGCCTGGCTGCTGGTGCTGCTGCCCGCCGTGCTGCTGGTGTGGCTGGTGCGCCGCCGCGGCGACGTGCGCCGGCGCTGGCGCCAGGCCATCGCGCCGCACCTGCTTGATGCGCTGATGCTGGGCGAGCGCCGCCACCTGGCGCTGCGGCCCGTGCACCTGACCGCGCTGCTGCTGGCGCTGGGCGCGATCGCGCTGGCGGGCCCGGCCTGGCGCCAGGAACGGCCGCCGTTCCTGGACGACAAGGCGCCGCTGGCCATCGCGATCGACCTGTCGCGCAGCATGGATGCGGTCGATGTCACGCCGACGCGGCTGGAGCGCGCGAAGCTCAAGGTCAAGGCGCTGCTGGCGCGCCGCGACGGCGGGCGTACCGCGATCTATGCGTACGCCGGGTCGACGCACCTGGTGCTGCCCCTGACCGACGACAACGAACTGCTGCAGACCTTTGTCGACGCGCTGCAGACCCGCATCATGCCGGTGCCGGGCCGCGACATGGCGCTGGCGCTGCGCACCATCGACAAAGACCTGGCCCGCGAACCGGTGCCCGGCACCATCCTGTTCATCACCGATGCGGTCGAGCCTGCCGCCTCCGCCGCCTTCCGCGCGCAGGCCGCCAGCGGCCGCAGCCAGCCAGTAGTGCTTGCCATCGGCACGGAGCAGGGCGGGCCGCTGCGCAACGCCGAAGGCGGTTTCGTCGAGCAGGACGGCGCACGCATGTTCGCCCGCCTGGATGTGGCGGCACTCAGGCGCTTCGGCGACGACAGCGGCGTGCCGGTCGCCACCTTCACGCCGGGCAGCGACGACGACGTTGCCTGGGTGCAGCGCCATGTGCAGGCCCACCTGGAGCGGATGCAGGCCACCGACCGCACCCGCTGGCAGGACGAGGGCTGGTGGCTGACGCTGCCGATAGCCGTGCTGGCCGCGTTGTGGTTCCGCAAGGGCTGGACGGTGCGCTGGATCGCCAGCCTGCTGGTGGCAGTGGCGCTGGCGGCGCCGCCAGGCGTGCAGGCGCAGCCAGCGCAGCCATCGGACAGCACGCGGCCGTGGCGTTTTGCCGACCTGTGGCTGACCCATGACCAGCAAGGCCGGCGTGCCTTCGGGCAAGGCGACTTTGCCCGGGCCGCCGTGCTGTTCGACGATCCGATGTGGCGCGGTATCGCGCAATACCGCGCCAGCCAGTATGCACAGGCGGTGCAGAGCTTCGCGCTGGTCGATTCGCCGCAGTCGGACTACAACCAGGGCAATGCGCTGGCGCGGCAGGGCCAGTACACGCAGGCCGCGGCGCGCTACCGGCAGGCGCTGAAGCGGCAGCCGCAATGGCCGGCGGCGGCCGCCAACCTGGCGCTGATGGAGAAGCTGCTGGCCCGGCAAAAGCCGGCGAAGGAGAAGGATCCGGACGATCAGGAGGAGCCGCCGGACGTGCCCCCGGACGAGATCAAGTACGACGCCGGCAGGCCGCCCCAGCAGGGCGGACAGACCATGCAGGTCGGCCGCACGCAGGACGCCGAGATGTGGATGCGCGCGATCCGGACCTCGCCGACCGACCTGCTGCAACGCAAGTTCGCGCTGCAGCACGCACCGCCGGCACAGCCGGCATCGAAGGGGCAGCCATGACGGCCCGGCTGGCGAGGTGGCTGCTGCTTTGCGCTCTGCTGCTGCCGTGGTTGGCGCACGCCGCGGCGGAGCCGCGCGTGCGGGTTGAAGTCGGCGCCAGGCAGCCGGTGCTGGTGGGCCAGCAGGTCGCCATCGACGTGACGATCCTGGCGCCGAATTTCTTCATGTCGGCACCGGCGTTCCCGGTGCTGCAGGTGCCGGGCGCGGTGATCACCATGCCCGATGAGCGCGCGCAGAACTCGACCGAGACCATCGACGGCATCACCTATGCCGGCATCCGCAAGCGCTATGCGTTCACGGCCGAGCAGGACGGCGATTTCGAGCTGCCGGCGGCTACCGTGCGTTTGACCTATGCAGGCGAAGATGGCGCGCCGCGCCAGGGCAGCGTGACCTTCCCCGCCACGCGGATCCGCGCCGGTGCCGGTGGGGCGATTGGCACTGCGGGGCAGGGCGCCGGGGCTGCCCGGCCGCTGCTGCCCGTGGCCCGGCTGACGGTGACGCAGGCGCTCGACCATGCCACCAGGGATGGCGCCGTGTACCTGCATGCGGGCGACGCGCTGGTGCGCACCGTAACCACTTTCGCGCCGCAGACGCAGGCCATGATGATCCGCCCGCCGCATGTGCCGGCGTTGCGTGGGGTGCGCCTGTTCAGCGCCGATCCGCGGCTGTCCGACCACGCCGGCGGTGCCAGCGATGCCACCGGGCCGGGCGGCACGCGGGTGGATACCTTCACCTATGTGTTTGAGCGCAGCGGCACCTACACGCTGCCGCCGGTGACGGTGGACTGGTTCGATGCAGCCACGCGGCAGCCTGCGCATTCCGAGGTGCCGGCGATCAGGGTGGTGGTCGCCGCAGCGCGCGGCGGCGGCGCACTCGCGCCGGGTGGTCCTTCCGCCGGCGCGCTGCCGGGCGAGGGCGGCATGCCGTGGCGCATGCTGGGGTGGGCCGGGGTAGTGCTGCTCGGGATGCTGGCCGCGGCGGTGTCATGGCGCCGGCTGCGGCCCGTCATGGACCGCTGGCGGCAGCGGCTGGCCGCGCTCCGGCAGGCACGCGCCGAAGGCGCCCGTGCGCGTCTGGAGGCGTTGCTGGGGGCCTGCCAGGCCGGCGACCCGGTCGAGGCTTACCGGGCGCTGGGAGCGTGGGTACGGACCACACATGGCACGGCGCCGGCGGCATGGGCCGAAGCCTGCGGGGATGCGGCACTGGCCGGCGCCGTGGCCGGGCTGGAGCGTCGCCTGTACGGCCCTGCGGACGCCGCCTCGCGGCGCTGGGACGGCTCGGCGCTGGCCGAAGCCGTGCGCCGCCATGCCACCACGGCCGCGCCACATCCGCAGCGCCTCGCGGCCCACGCGCTGCCGCCGCTCAATCCCTGAGCGCCGCGGCACAGGAATCCGAACCCGCGCTTGCCTTATGATGGGCGCCTCGCCGCCGGCCCCGGCCGGGTGGCGTCCGATCCATCCTTGCAAGTTCTGCCATGGCCCGCCTCAAACTCGACCTGCCCGCCGACCAGTTCTGCTACGCCACGCACCTCACCGTGCGCGTGACCGACATCAACTCGGCCAACCATCTCGCCAATGACTCGATGATCTCGATGATCTCCGAGGCGAGGGCGCGCTTCCTGTACGAATTCGGCAGCGAGGACGTGCGGCAGGAAGGCGTAGGCATCATCGTCACCGACCTCGCCACCATGTACCGCAACGAGGCGCATGCGCGCGACCAGCTGCAGTTCGAAGTCGGCGTGATGGACTTCAACAAGTACGGCGGCGACATCATCTTCCGCATCACGCGGCCGGCCGACGGCGCCCTGATCGCGATGGCCAAGTCGGGCTTTGTCTTCTTCGACTATGTGAACAAGCAGGTGGTGGCGATGCCGGACGGGTTTGCCGGCCGCTTCCCCAAGGTCAACTGGATGGAATGACGGGGAAGGGCGCGCGACTGCTTCAGTACGTGCGCCCCGCCTGCCTTAGCTCTTGCGCTCGCCACCCAGCGCTTCGGTCAGGTCGCCCAGCAGGCCGGACAGCTCGCCGGCCATCATGGCGAAATCGGCATCGAAGCGCTCGTCTTCGTCATGCGTGGTGCCGTCGGCCTGTTCCTTGATCACGTCCAGCGGCGCCACCTTCTTCACCACCAGCCCGTCGGTCAGCACGAACGAAACGCGGTCGTTCCAGGTCATCGCCAGGCGCGTGCAGCGCTTGCCGGCGGCAATATGGCGGCGCAGATCTTCGGGATCGAGCGGATGGCGCACGTAGCGCACCGTGGCCTTGCTTTCGCTGCCGGACTGCAGCTCGATTTCCTGGTCGACGGTGAAACCGCCCGGCGCGGCGTCGCCGGCCAGCCATTCGGTCATGGCCGCCACGGGCGACTGGTTGACATGCAGGTTGACCAGCGGCAGCGGGTCCAGTGCCTTGAAGAGCATGCCGCGCACTTCATCGGCCTTGGCCGCGGCGGCGGCATCGATCGCCAGCCAGCCGTTGTCCGGGTCGATCCACACGCGCGTGTCGCGGCTGATGCTGAAGGCGCGCGGCAGCAGTTCCTCGGTGACCTGCTCCTTCAGTTCCTTCATCTGCTTGCGGCCCGGCTTGTAGCCTTGCTGTTCCTCGATCTCCGCGGCGCGTGCGCGCGTGACCTGGTTGACCACGGTGGTCGGCAGCAGCTTTTTCTCGGTGCGCAGCGTCAGCAGCATCTGGCGGCCAACGGTATGGACCAGCTGACCGTTGTCACGGGGCGAGGCCCAGCCTTGCGTCTGCATTTCGAGGCTGGTGCCGGAGTAGAAGGCGTGCTTTGCCAGGCTGGCTTCGACCTCGTCGGCGCCGGACGTCCACGGAGCGGAGAAACGATGGACCTGCAGGTTCTTGAACCACATGAGAATTCGGCCAAAGGGACGAATTCTATCCCTTCGCGGCGCGCGGCCGCGAAAACTGCTGCCGCACGGCGGTCCTGCCGTGCGGCGCAAGTCCGCGACAGACGCTTACAGGTCGAGCCGGGTGATCTTGCTGCCTTCGAGGCTCAGGCCTGCCATCAGCCCGGCGTTGGTCATCACGAAACCGACGATCGGCTGCTGCGCGGTATTGGTGTCGAGCACGCCATTGGCGCCAATTGTCGCCAGCGCGACGGTGGCATCGACGCCGGCGGTCCAGCCTGCACTGCGCACGAACTTGTCGTACGCGTCCTGCGTCATGAACATCAGGATCACGGACTTGGATTGCGCGCCGATCTGCCAGCCGACCGAGCCGGAGACCAGGCGGTAATAGCCGCGCGTGGCGCCGCCCGAGCGCAGCGTGCCGTCGCCATATTCGCCGCCGACGATAAAGCCCGCCGACAGCGTCTTGGGAAAGACCAGGATGCCGCGGGCGCGGCTGGCAAGTTCACGCGAGCCGTTGACCGAGCCATACAGGCGCGACAGCGTGGCCTCGGTGCCGGAGTCGAGCTCGCGCCGCCGTGCCGCCTTGTCGGTCGGCGCGTCGGGCGGCGTGGTGGTGCAGGCACCCAGTGCCAGGCTGCCCAGGGCCAGGCCCGCACCGGCGGTCAGGAAGTTTCGACGTTTCATCTTTTCTCCTTGGGTGTTGTTGTCGTCTCTGAAGCATAGGCGCCAGAGGCACTCGGACAAAAGATCACGTGGTGACGAGTCGTTTCCATTTGTGACGGAGGTAGCCTCACCGTGGCATTCGTGGCAGTTTGACGGCTTCCGAAACGACCACGCATCCATGCGGCACCGCCGCATCGAACCATCAAGGCATGAAAAAATTACTTACCGCCCTGCCGCTGGCCTTGCTCGCCGCGTGCGCTTCCCCGCCCTCGCCCGGCCCCACCGCCGACAGCACCAGCGCTGCCGCCACCGCCGACAGCAGCGGCTGGCAGGCGCTGCGCGCCAAATATATGGACTGCGTCAAGGAGAAGGCCGACGACAACCTGTCGTCCAAGGGCCAGTCGAAGGACGTGGCGAATGCGGCGCTGGCCGCATGCCAGTCCGACCTGAACGCCATGCACGACGCTTTCCGCACTTACCTGGACGGTCAGATGTCGTCGTCGCACGGCAAGAGCAGCGCCCGCCAGGCAGCGGCGCGCGTCACTGCCGATACTCGCGACAAGGCGCGCAACTACCTGGTGCGCTACGTCGAGCGCGAACGCTACGCGTCGCGCCTGAACTGACGCCGCGCCGCGGGCGCGCTTACAGCATCTCCAGTGCCCCCGGCCCGTCCGGCGGCGGGAAGATGCGGTCGAGTTCGGCCAGCTGGGCCGCCGACAGCGGGTGCGACAGCGCGCCGATATTCTCCTGCAGGCGCTCGCGCTGGCCGGTCTTGGGAATGGCGATGACGCCGTCCTGCGCCAGCAGCCAGGCCAGCGCCGCCTGCGCCGCGGTCATGCCGTGGTCGCGCGCGAAGCGCTTCAGCCCCGGGTTGCCCAGCAGCCGTGACTGCTCGATCGGCGAGTAGGCCATCACCGGGATGCCACGCTGGCGCAGCCACGGCAGCAGGTCCCATTCGATGCCGCGCCGGCTCAGGTTGTATAGCAGCTGGTTGGTGGCCATGCCTTCGCCGCCGGGCGCGTCCCACAACTCCTGCAGGTCCGCCAGGTCCAGGTTGCTGACGCCCCAGTGGCGGATCTTGCCGTCGCGCTGCAGCGTTTGCATGGCGGCGACGGTCTCCTCCAGCGGCACCCCGCCGCGCCAGTGCAACAGATACAGGTCGATGCGGTCGGTGCGCAGCCGGTGCAGGCTGCGCTCGCACGCCTGCACGGTGCCGCGGCGGCTGGCGTTGAACGGATAGACCTTGCTGACCAGGAAGGCTTCATCGCGCCGCCCGGCCAGGGCCTCGCCGGTCATTTCCTCGGACTGGCCCTCGCCGTACATCTCGGCGGTATCGACCAGCCGCAGGCCAAGGTCCAGGCCCAGCCTCAGCGTGGCGATCTCTTCGGCGCGCGCCGCGGGCGTCTCGCCCATGTTCCACGTTCCCATGCCGAGCGCGGGGATGCGCTCGCCGTCGGGCAGGGTGATGTGTTTCATGCGTCGGATTCCAGGGTGGCCGGGTTGGGTGCCGGCGGCACCCAACCACACTAGTTAACAACGCACTAAATGTACAAGCCGCGGGCCGCGCGATTGCTTCAGGCCAGTCCGGTCACAAAATACAGCCCGATTTCAGCGCCGATAGCGCAGGCCTGAAGCCGACGCGCGCTTCATCCGTGCTGGTGTCGATACTCCTGCGTGCGGCCGCCATAGCCGTACGCCGCCGCGCGGGCATCGATCACGTGCACATAAGAGACGGGATGCAGGTTGCCGAGCAGGCCCGCCATGGTCTCGAACACAGCCTGGATGAACTGTGCCTTCTCGGCCTTGGTGTTGGTCTCATCGGTGACGCTGATATCGAGATGGAAGGCATTGCGGCCCTGCTCTGACAGCGGCACGCCGGCGATGATCCAGCTGTCGTGCGGCACGTAGTGGACGGTGATGGCAATCACGTCGCGCTTCTTGCCGAGCACGCTCGCGGTCAGGTCGGCGATGGCAGCGGCGCTGCGGCGGGTGAGGGCGGCGTCGGGCTCGCCAGAGAGATGCAGGACGATGTGGGGCATGGCGGACTCCTTGTTTCGTGGGCAGGTGATGCCATGTTAGGAGTCGGAGTAATATCGGAAAAGCGGGAATATCCGATGTGATCCATCGGATCTGCCGAAGTAACAATGGCACCTTCGCTGCCTTTGCATCCCTTGCCGGAGCCCCCTCATGCGTGGATTCGAAACCGACCAGTTGCGCACCTTCGTCACCGTCGCCGACAGCGGCAGCCTGTCCGCCGCCGCGCCCCGGCTGTTCCTGTCGCAGTCGTCGGTCAGCGAGCAGTTGCGCAAGCTGGAAGAGCGCGCCGGCGTGCCGCTGCTGTCGCGCGGGCGGCACGGCGCGGTGCCGACGCCGGCCGGTGCGCGGCTGCTGGAGCACGCGCGCCGCATCCTCGCGCTGAACGAGCTGGCGTTGCAGGAGCTGCGCGGGCACGCGCTGGAGGGCGAGCTGCGGCTTGCCGTCACCGACTACTTCCGTCCGGGCGAGATCGCCGGCATGTTGCGGCGCCTGCGCGAACGCTATCCCTACCTGAGGCTGCACGTGACGGTGATGAAGAGCGCGGCGATTGATGCCGCCGCCGAGATGGATGCCTTCGATATCGGCCTGAGCATGCGCCTTCCGCGCGCCCGCGACACGCAGGGCAAGAGCACGCGGGGTACCGTGTTGCGGCGCGAACCGCTGGCCTGGGTGGCGGCATCCGGCGAGTCCGACGCCTTGCCCGCCACGCTACCGCTGGTGCTGCTGCCCGACACCTGCTCGCTGCACCAGTTCGTGGTGCAGCTGCTGCTGCGCAAGCGCCTGCCGTTCGAGATCGCGCACTCGGCCTCGGGCGTGGCGGGTTTGCATCTCGCGCTCGCAGCCGGACTGGGGTTGTCCTGCCTGAACGCGTCGGCGATCGGGCCTGGCGTCGCGCCGCTGGACAGCGGCACAGTCGCTCGGCTCCGGTTGCCGCGCCTTCCCGAAGCTGAGTTCTTCCTGCTGCCCGCCCGCCGCAGCGAATCGCCGTTCATTGCGGAAGCCCGCGACGCGCTGGTAGAGCAGTTGGCCTGAGTCAGCCCACAAGTCAAACGCCAGCGTACTGCCCACGGTCAACGCGTACCGCAAAACAACGCTGCACCGAAGTGAATAGGAATAATTCGCAATCTCGTTGACCCCTCCATTCCGTGTAATCGATAATGCGTCGCATTTTTAAAAATTATTACAGTCGATCACAGGGAAATGAGAATAAAACTTCACCCGATCTGCGCCGCAGTGGCAGGGAGCTTCGTGTTGCAACCGATGGCGGCATGGGCCCAGGCCACGCCGCCGGCAGCGGCGCAGTTGCCCGAGGTCACCGTCAAGGCCGACGTCAGCCGCGAGCTGGGCGCCGGCTATAACCCGCCCAACGCGGTCAGCGCGACCAAGACCGAAGCGCCGCTGCGCGACGTTCCGCAGACCGTCAACGTGGTCACCGCGGAGGTGATGCGCGACCAGCACGCCACGTCGATGCAGGATGCGCTGAAGAACGTGCCGGGCGTGTCGTTCTCGCACGGCGACGGCCAGCGCGACCAGGTCTCGATCCGCGGCTTCACCGCGATCGCCGACCAGTTCGTCGATGGCATCCGCGACGACGCGCTGTACTTCCGCGACCTGTCCAATGTGGACCGCGTCGAAGTGGTCAAGGGCCCGGCGGCGGTGCTGTACGGCCGCGGCTCGGCCGGTGGCCTGATCAACCGCGTGACCAAGAAGCCTGGCCTCGACGTCACCGATTTCGCGCTGAGCTACGGCATGTGGGCCGATCGCCGCGCCGAGGCCGACGTCGGCCGCGTGTTCGCCGATGGCGCCGCCGCGTTCCGCATCACCGGCGCCGTGGAGAAGGCCAACAGCTACCGCTCGCAGCAGTTCCTGGACCGCAAGGCGATTGCGCCGTCGCTCGAGCTGCGCGTGGCGCCCGAGACCACCGTGCTGTTCCAGGCCGACTACCTGGAAGACCGTCGCGTCACCGACTTCGGCATCCCGGCCTACCAGGGCCGCCCGGTCGACGTGCCGGCCTCGCGCTACTACGGCGCGGCCAACGCGCGCGATGCCGACTACTCGCAATCGCGCGTGTTCTCCGGCACCGCCACGATCAACCATCGCTTCAATGAGAACTGGTCGATCCGCAACGCCACGCGCTACTACCACTACTCGCTGGACCGCAATAACACGCTGACCGCTGCGGTCAACGAAGCGGCACGCACGCTGACCATGAACCACGGCAATGTCCGCCGCGAGGAACATGGCTGGTTCAACCAGACCGACCTGATCCAGAAGGCCACCTTCCTGGGCATGGAGCACGAGATCCTGTACGGCATGGAGATCGGGCAACAGAACAAGGACCAGGTCAACAACACCAAGCCGGTCCCGGGCACTTTCGACCTGTTCAATCCGGTGCTGCCGACTCTGCCGCGCCTGGCGCCGGGCAACCCGACGACCTCGAACCTGGGCGTCTTCGACACCCTGGCGTTCTATACCCAGGACATGATCAAGTTCAGCGAGCAGTGGAAGGCGCTGATCGGGGTGCGCTACGACAATTTCCAGCAGGAGACCAAGAACCGGATCGCCGGCCAGCGCGACCTGTCGCGCACCGATACCGCCTGGAGCCCGCGCGCCGGCCTGGTGTGGCAGCCGTCGAAAACGCAGTCGTACTACGTGTCGTGGAGCAAGTCGTTCCAGCCGTCGGGCGAGGCCTTTGCGCTGGCGGCCAACAACGCCGACCTGGCGCCGGAGACCACCAACAACACCGAAGTCGGCGCCAAGTATGACTGGCTGAACGGCAAGGCCAGCACCACGATCTCGGTGTTCCGACTGGAGCGCAGCAATATCAAGGTGGCCAACGCCACCAACACGGCACTGCTGCCGATCGGCGAGCAGCGCACCGACGGCATCGAACTCTCCGGCGCGGCCGAACTGGGCGGTGGTTGGCGCATGCTGGCAGGCTACGCCTACCTGGATGCCACCATCACCAAGTCCACCGCCGCGCTGCAAGGCAAGCGTGCCACCATTACGCCGCGCCACTCGGGCAACGCTTGGGTGACCAAGGACCTGGGCCACGGCTTCGGCGTGGGCGCCGGCGTCAACCTGGTGGGCGCGCGTTATGCCGATCCGCTCAACACCGTGACCCTGCCCGGCTACGTCACTGCCGACGCCATGGCCTGGTACCGCCGCGGCGCGTTCGAGGCGCAGCTGAACGTCTACAACCTGTTCGACAAGGGCTACATCGTGTCGGCGCACGGCACCAGTCCCAACCTGAACATGCCCGGTGCCCCGCGCAGCGTGATGGCGACGCTGCGGTACCGGATGTAAAGCGCAGTATCGAGGACAAAAAAACCGGGCGGTGAGAACCGCCCGGTTTTTTTTTCCGGCCGCGTCGCTGCGCGTTGCCGGCGACCGCGGAGAAACCCTGAGTCACATGAGCCGCCGCCGGTCAGTGGTCGCGTTCCCAGGTCTGGGTGCGGCCGATCAGGCTGATGCCGATGAAGCCGCGCACGTTGAGCTTGTTGCCATCCTCGGCGAGCGACAGCTTGCTCTTGTAGACCTTGCCGTTCTCCGGGTCGAGAATCTCGCCGCCGCTCCACTCGTTGTCGCCGGTCTTGCGCAGGCCGGTCAGGATGGTCATGCCGATCAGGGGCTGGTCCTTGCGCGCATCGGTGCACTTGTCGCAGATCCTGGGCTTGCCATCGCCTTCGACGAAGGTCTTCACCAGGCGTCCGCTGTAGACGCCGTTCTTCTCGCTGATCTCTACCAGCCCGCGCGGCTTGCCGGTGCTGTCGTCGATGGTCTTCCACATGCCGCTGGGCGTGGCCTGCGCCATCGCGGCGGCGCTGCCGAGCAGGGCGGCGGCGAGCACCGCGGCACGCAATGCCGGATGAACCAGCGAACGGACAGCGGCCAGGTGGGATGAGTTGCGCATGATGTCTCCTTTGAGGTTCGTTGCCACCGGCAGGTGCCGGTGCGATGCGCCGCGCGGTGCTGCCGCTTGCGTCGAAGCAGCGCAGTCCGGGCGGCGGGCGCGCACGCCAATCTACTGTCGTAGCCGCCGCGCCGCAATCGCACGGCATGCCGCGCCGGTCTCGCTGACAGCCCCGGCGCACGGCTGGCGTGCTGCTCGCGAAGCCGCATGCAGCCGTCGTTTGCGGGTTTTTGTGTTGCAGCAATTCGGGCTGCCGGGCGCGTCGCCGAAGCATTCCTCTAAGCGGGCATGCGGCACACTGCCGGACTCTCGCGGCGAGATCGGCAAGCGATCGGCAAGCCAGTGGCAAGCGCTGCGCAGCGTGGCAGGACAGTCGGCATCGCGCGATGCGCGCAGCGATCGATGGTGCGTGAAGAATGTCATCCGAATGGATGAGCGCAGCGGTGGCGATGATGTCGGCGCAGCTGTGTCCGACATGCGCTCGGAGTGTTGCCTCGATGCTTCGCGCGCATCGCCGCTTTGCTCAATCGCAACGCTTTGCGGTCCGCGCGCTGTTGCTTCGATGCAAACCGTTGCGTTCGCGCATCACTCTTCGGCGGCTTGTCCGGCGTGCTCGCGCGACGTCGGTGACGCAAGCCGTCGCAGTCAGCCGGACGCGCGTCACGCGTGCGCGCTGACGACCGTGTAACGCATGCAGGCGACGAGGCGCGCCAGGCGTTGCCAAGGCGCGCGCTCACGCGCGCGCGCAACGACGCGCAGGGCGCGCGCGTATCGGGGCATCGCCCGGAAAGCCTTTGTCCATGCGCGTTATCGGAAAGCGCGATGACGCGCGCAGCAGCGCGCGCGTGCTCGTGCGATGCGCGCTGCGCGGTTGTAACCGGGTGTCGTGCGGGTGTGTAAAAGCTGCGCGTGTGTGGGCCGAGAAGGGGAGTCGCGACGCGTGCGCGAACACGCGAAGCGCGCCTTCGAACCAGTGTGCGAGCGATGCATCGCGATGCCATCGGCAACGTCTTCGTGACGACGTGCGAGAGAACTAGTTTGAGCGCTGCATGCAGGCAAGTTTTTTTGCACTTTTTTCTTAACATCATCGTGCAAACGAATTATGATTCGCCTTGACAAGAGTCTCACTTCATTGCAGAGAAGCAGGAAGCAAGATTGGAACGACGAGCGCGATGCGCGCTTCGATGCAGTGATGGAGGTTGTAGCTGAGGAGCACGAGAACTTTGACGCAGACCTGGCCGAGCCGGCTTATTAGAACGCGTGCAGTCTCCCTTGGTCCATGGACGGGTTGGACCAGCTACCACCGAATGAATGCCGCTTGCCGTGCGCGAGGCCATGCCCGCACCGCAGGCCTGCTGTCCGATATCTCCTCTTTTCTGGCCGCGCGCCGACCCAACGGGCGGTGCGGGCCGATCGAATATTCCAGGGCGCGGCAAGTGCCCCGGTCCCGCTTGCGGATCCGCAACTGCCGCGAAGTCACCGCCATGGGCGGTGCGCCTGCAACCGAATTCATTAGCGTGCAGCCGCAGTCGGGCCGCGCGCCGATGAATCGCTCGCTCGACTGGGGCTGCGCTGTAGCATCGCGTCTCGGGTCGGTCGGGTCGCCTGAGACTTAGGTCATTCGATATTCACTCTCTAGTGAAGGAGTTATCCATGGCAACTGCTGCAAAGAAAAAGCCGGCGGCTAAGAAGGCCGCCAAGCCGGCCGCCAAGAAGGCCGCTCCGGCCAAGAAGGCCGCAACCAAGAAGGTAGCCGCCAAGAAGGTAGCCGCCAAGAAGGCGCCGGCCGCCAAGAAGGCACCGGCCAAGAAGGCCGCTGTGAAGAAGGTAGCCGCCAAGAAGGCAGCGCCGGCCAAGAAGGCTGCGGCCAAGAAGGCCCCTGCCAAGAAGGCCGCGGTGAAGAAGGTCGCCGCCAAGAAGGTTGCAACCAAGAAGGTTGCCGCCAAGAAGGCAGCACCGGCCAAGAAGGCCGCAGTGAAGAAGGTCGCCGCCAAGAAGGCCGCGCCGGCCAAGAAGGCTGCAACCAAGAAGGTCGCCGCCAAGAAGGCTCCGGCCAAGAAGGCAGCTGCCAAGAAGCCGGCTGCCAAGAAGGCTCCGGCAAAGAAGGCTGCTGCGAAGAAGTCGGCTGCCAAGAAGGCTGCCGCGAAGCCTGCCGCTGCTCCTGCCGTTGCTCCCGCTTCGGCTGCCAAGACCGCGTTGAACCCGGCCGCTGCCTGGCCGTTCCCGACGGGCAACCGTCCGTAAGCTGCGCCGCACGGCGTGGGCCTTACGCGTTCCGTACGGAACCACAACGGCACGCAGTGCGTGCCAGCATGACCGGATACCGCGTATCCGGTCAGCAAGACGCCAGTCTTGCAGACCCGCCGATGGCCCCGGGCCCGGCGGGTCTTTTCATTGGTGCCTGATCAAAAAAAAAGGCGCCGCGGCCCTTTCGGGTGCGGCGCCTGTATGCGCTGCATGCTGGCGCCCGGCCGGGCGCAGCGGTTCAGTGCGTGACGCGGGTGACGCCGCCCGAGGACAGCAGGCGCACACGCTCGCCCGGACGAAAGACTTCGTCGGCCTCCTGCGTGATTGCGCGCATCTCACCGTTTTCGAGGCGCACGGTGATCTCCAGGCCCCGCCGCTCGTTGATCTTGTTCTCGGCAGCGCTGCCGGCGATGCCGCCCAGTATCGCGCCGAGGATGCCCGCCGCCACTGCACCGTTGCCGCCGCCGATGGTGCTGCCGGCCGCGATACCGCCGATGGCTCCGCCGGCGAGCGTGCCCGCGCCGGTCTGGCTGCGCTGGATGGCGACTTCGCGTACGCCCTCGACCACGCCGTAGCGCACGGTCTGCTCGCGCTGCGCCTGGCCGGTGCTGTAGATGCTGTTGGAATTGGATTCCGTCGCACATCCTGCGACCAGGGCGGCGATGACAATGACGGCAACGGCGCCGCCACGGAGCATTTGGTTCATGTCAGATCCCGAAGAATGCCACGCGCTGGCCGCAGGTCAGGCGTAGCGGTACCCGAATGCAGACTGGAACCGGTTGCCAATGTCTTCGCGCGACAACCAGTGATTCTGCGGACCCTGCTGCGCGATCTTGATCGACCCCATCAGCGATGCCAGGCGGCCGGTCGTTTCCCAGTCTAAACCGTTTTCAATGCCGTAGAGCAGGCCGCCTCGGAAGGCGTCGCCACAGCCGGTCGGGTCCACGATGCGCTCGGCCTGTACCGCCGGGATCGCGTACTGCTGGCCATCGGCATAGATGCTGGCGCCGCGCTCGCCGTGCGTGACGATGAAGGCACGGACCTTTGCGGCGACCTCGGCGCTGGTCCATGCGGTGCGGGACAGCAGGACTTGCGCCTCGTAGTCGTTGACTGTCACGTAACTGGCGAGTTCAACGAACTCCCGCAGGTCTTCGCCGTTGAACAGCGGCATGGCCTGACCCAGGTCAAAGATGAACGGAACACCGGCCTCGGCGAACTGGCGCGCGTGGTGCAGCATGCCTTCGCGGCTGTCCGGCGCGACGATGCCCAGCGCCGGCGCCTTGCCACCGCCGAGTGCGTCCTTGACGTTGTTCAGCTGCGACTGGCTCATTGCGCCAGGGTGGAAGGCGGTGATCTGGTTGTTGTCCAGGTCGGTGGTGATCATGGCCTGCGCCGTGAAGGTCTCAGGCAGCACGCGGATGTGGCTGGTGGGGATCTCCAGCTTGCGCAGGTATTCCAGGTAGGGCTCGGCATCGGTGCCGACGGTGGCCATCACCACCGGGTCGCCGCCGAGCATTTTCAGCGTGTAGGCGATGTTGCCGGCGCAGCCGCCGAACTCGCGGCGCATGCCGGGCACCAGGAACGAGACGTTCAGCATATGGATCTGGTCCGGCAGGATGTGTTCGCGGAAGCGTCCGTCGAACGTCATGATGGTGTCGTAGGCGACGGAGCCGCAGATCAGGCTGGCCATGCTCTCTCCAGGTGGTAGGTCGTTAGTTGTGTGGATCCCTTGCGGGACGATTCTGATCGGTCAGGCATGAAGCGAAAACGGCCGCCCCGGTTGCGCGGGCGGCCGCTGTCCTCAGGCAGCGCGGATTACTTCAGCGCGGCCAGGGCGGCTTCGTAGTCCGGCTCGGTCTTGATTTCCGGGACCAGCTGGGCGTACTTGACGGTGTCGTTCTCGTCGAGCACCACCACCGCGCGCGCGGTCACGCCGGCCAGCGGGCCGCTCTTGATGTCCACGCCGTAGTTGCCCTTGAAGTCGGCACCGCGCATCGTCGACAGCGTTACCACGTTGGCCAGGCCTTCGGTGGTGCAGAAGCGGCCCATCGCGAACGGCAGGTCAGCCGAGATGGTCAGCACCACGGTGTTGGCGAGGCCGCTGGCGGCTTCATTGAACTTGCGGGTCGAAGCCTGGCACACCGGCGTGTCCAGGCTCGGGACGATGTTCAGCACCTTGCGCTTGCCGGCGAAGTCGGCAAGCGTGACATCCTTCAGGTCCTTGCCGACCAGCGAGAAGGCGGGCGCCTTGTCGCCAGCCTGCGGGAACTTGCCTGCGACTTCGATCGGGTTACCGCCGAGGGTGACGTTGCTCATGTCTACTCCTTGATGTCTGATGGTTTCCGGTTCAGTTTCCGGCGCCTGGCCGGCCAATGCCCCGGTGGGGGGCGCCGCTTGCCGCCGGACTCGGATTCGGTTCGGCAGCAGGCTGCGGAATTCAGGGATAAAAAATCAGCACGCGGTAGTTGGACGGCGCCTGCTGCGTCCGGAATCGTACCCGAACCGGCAGCTCCATGCCGGCGCGAAGACCCTCCGTGGCGAAGGCCTTTTGCGAAGGGTCCAGGTAATCCGCCGGTTGCAGCACACGTCGCAGCAGCAGTTGGTCCTGCAGGTCTGTCATCACCAGCTCGATCGCAGGCAGCGCGGTGGTGGCGCGGCCCAGGTTGCGCAGCGTGACGGCGAGCAGGTAGGCGTCGCCGCCTTCGTCGAGCCGCTGCAGCTGCGAGGTCTCGATGCGCAGCGCGTCGATGTCGCGCCACGGCGGCACGTCGCAGCCGAACGGCGCGCATGCGGCTTCCAGTGCCGGGCGGAGCATCGGGAACTGTCCGGCGAGTGGGCTGCGCGCGAGATATACCGCTTGCACCGCGGCGCCCAGCGCGAGCACCGCTGCCGCGACGTACCAGAGCGTGCGCGGGGCCGGCCCGCGGCTGCGCGCTGGGGCACGCTCGCTTTCGCGTTCGCGGGTGTGGCGCAGGAAGTCGGGAGCGAAGACCGGGCCGGCCGGGGCTTCGGTGCGGGTCCAGCGGCGCGTGGTCTGCTCGCGTGCGACGGCTTCGCCGGTCGTGCTGATGGGCAGGCTGGTGTCGGGGGCGGGCCCGGCGTCGCGGGCGGAGCCGGTATCGCGGGTGTCGGTGCGCTCGGCTGCTTCGCTGTCCGACAACTCGGCGATGGGCGCGTCTGCCTTGGGCGGCTGGGCCTGCGGTGGCGGGCCGATATCCGCTGACGCCGCGCGCAGGAATTCGCTGGCGCTCGGGATGGCCGCGGGCGCGGGCACGGCGGCTGGCTGGGACGCTGGCGTTGCTGCTTCCGTGGTCTTGCCGATCGCTGCCGACTCGTCGAGCGCGGGATGATCGAGTGCGTTGTGGTTCAGCGCGGGCCATGCCGGCGCAGCGGCTTCCGGCGTGGCCGGCTGCGGTGGCGCAGGCGTAGTGGTTGCACTGGCGGGCGTCGCTTCGCGTTCCGGCTCATGTTCCGGCGGCTGCGCCTCCCGGTGCGCTTCCGGTTCGGCCGCGGGCTCGGGCTGCACTTCAAGTTGCGCTGCAGGTTCCCCCGCAGGCTCTGCTTCAGCTTCCGCCTCAGCTTTCTCCTCAGCTTCCGCCTCAGTTTCCGCCTCAGTTTCCGCTTCTGGTCCGGCCTCTGCCGCAGCCTGCTGTGACACGGGCTCGACATCGACCTGCCGCTCCGCCTCGCGGGCATCGCGCTGGGCGACGGCCTCGTTGGCCTCGCGCAGTGCACGCTCGATCTCGTCTTCGCCCATCTCTGCCGGTGCAGGGACGTCCAGGTCTTCGGGCGAGGTCATGAGCATGGTCGGCGCGTCCAGCGCCGGCACGTCATAGCCGGGATCGATGGTGGGAGTGAAGGGTGTTGGTGCCGGCTGCGGTGTCGGCTGCGGTGCCGGGGTGGTCTCGCCTGGGCCGGAAGGCTCTGCTATCAGCGGGGACGCTGGCGCGGCTGCAAGCGGTGTGGTTGCCGGCGCTACGGCGGGCGCCGGCGGCGTGATGCTGCCCGCAGGCAACGGAATCTCGATCAGGTGCTCACGCGCATCGAACACCGTTTCGCAGTGGCCGCAACGCACCAGGCCCTGGCGCAGGCGCAGCTGGTCGGCGACCAGCCGGAAGGCGGTGCGGCAGGCCGGACAGCGCGTGACAAGCTTGACGGCGGCCATCGGCGCAGATCAGGGACGGGTGCCGTGCAGGCACACCCAGCCTTCCTCGGCGCGCCATACCGTCAGCGGCAGCCAAGGCGCATAGGCGGCGGCAACTTCTTCCGCCTGGCGCTCCAGCACGCCGGACAGCACCAGCCGGCCGCCCTGGCGCACGCGGGCGCTGAGCATCGCGGCCATCAGCTTGAGCGGATTGGACAGGATATTGGCGACCACCAGGTCATAAGTGGCCTCGGACACCGACTCAGGCAGCGCGAACGACGCCTCGACCTGATTGCGCTCGGCGTTGTAGCGCGACGCTTCCACGGCGTTGGGATCGATGTCGATGCCGACGGTATCGCCTGCACCGAGCTTGCGTGCGACGATCGCCAGGATGCCGGAGCCGCAGCCATAGTCGAGCACGGTTTCGCCCGGCACCACGTGTTGCTCCAGCCACTGCATGCACAGCCGCGTGGTCGGATGGCTGCCGGTGCCGAAGGCCAGGCCGGGATCCAGTTCCAGCACCACCGCATCGGGCTCGGGCGCGTCGTGCCACGACGGCACCACCCAGATGCGCTCGCCTATGCGGATCGGTTCGAACTGCGATTGCGTCAGGCGCACCCAGTCCTGGTCTTCCACCGCGCGCAGTTCGTAGGCCGGCACCGGATCGATGCCAAGCTGGTTGGCGGCTGCGGCCACCACCACGGCGGGGTCGGCATCGTCGCCGAACAGGGCCACCACGCGCGAGCGGTTCCACGCGAGTTGCTTGGGTTCGAGCCCGGGCTCGCCGAAAAGCGGTTGCTCATCGGGCGTATCGGCATCGGCGTCTTCCACCGAGACCGACAGCGCGCCGAGGTCGAACAGGGCTTCAGACCAGGCTTCGGCCTGGTCCTGCGCCACTTCGATCACACATTCCTGAAATGCCACGGGCTTCCTTGCTGACTGCGGGTTGGTTCGGCGCGCGTTCGCTCAGACCCCGCCGGCCTTCTCGCGCTGCGCCAGCCGATGCTCCAGATAGTGGATGCTGGTGCCGCCTTCCACGAAGTTGGCGTCCATCATCAGCTCTCGGTGCAGCGGCACATTGGTCTGGATGCCGTCCACGACCATTTCGGACAGCGCGATGCGCATGCGGGCGATGGCCTGCTCGCGCGTGGCGCCGTAAGTGATGATCTTGCCGATCATCGAGTCGTAGTTGGGCGGCACGAAGTAGCCATCATACGCGTGCGAGTCCACGCGTACACCGGGGCCGCCCGGCATGTGCCAGGCGGTGATGCGGCCCGGCGACGGGGTGAACTTGAACGGGTCCTCGGCATTCACGCGGCATTCGATCGAGTGGCCGCGGAACTGCACGTCCTTCTGGCGGAAACGCAGCTTCTCGCCGAAGGCGATGCGGATCTGCTCCTGCACGATGTCGATGCCGGTGATCATCTCGGTGACCGGGTGTTCGACCTGCACGCGCGTGTTCATCTCGATGAAGTAGAACTCGTTGTTCTCGTACAGGAACTCGAAGGTGCCGGCGCCGCGGTAGCCCATCTTCTTGCAGGCCTCGGCGCAACGATCGCCGATGCGCTCGATCAGGCGGCGCGGGATATGCGGCGCCGGGGCTTCCTCGATCACCTTCTGGTGGCGGCGCTGCATCGAGCAGTCGCGCTCGCCCAGCCAGATGGCTTGCTTGTGCTGGTCGGCAAGGATCTGGATCTCCACGTGGCGCGGATTCTCCAGGAACTTCTCCATGTAGACCTCGGGGTTGCCGAAGGCACGGCCGGCTTCTTCACGCGTCATGTTGACGGCGTTGATCAGCGCGGCTTCGGTGTGCACCACGCGCATGCCGCGCCCACCGCCGCCGCCGGCGGCCTTGATGATCACCGGGTAGCCCACGCGACGCGCGGTCGCCAGGATCTCCTGCGGGTCGCTGGGCAGGGCGCCGTCCGAGCCCGGCACGCACGGCACGCCGGCCTTGATCATGGCCTGCTTGGCCGAGACCTTGTCACCCATCAGGCGGATGCTGTCGGCGGTCGGGCCGATGAAGACGAAGCCGGACTTCTCCACGCGCTCGGCGAAGTCGGAATTCTCCGACAGGAAGCCGTAGCCTGGGTGGATGGCCTGCGCGTCGGTCACTTCGGCGGCCGAGATGATGGCAGGCATGTTCAGGTACGACTGCGGCGACGGGGCCGGGCCGATACAGACGGCTTCGTCGGCCAGGCGCACATACTTGGCCTCCTTGTCGGCCTCGGAGTACACCACCACCGTCTTGATGCCCAGTTCGCGGCAGGCGCGCTGGATGCGAAGAGCGATTTCGCCGCGGTTCGCGATCAGAATTTTTTCAAACATGGTCTCTCTCTGCGAGAACGGGAGCGGTCCCGCTGCGTGCCGCTACGGCACATCGGGCGCGCGGCCATCAGGCGGGCCGCCGGGCCGCACTAAAGCGCGGAACTGCATGGAACTGCACGGAACGGGCCGCGATGCCCACAACGTCCCAGGCGTCACGAAACGCCTTGGAGGGCGGCGCCGGTGCTGTGCTTGCGGCCGCATGGGCGGCCGTTGGCGGCGCTGTGCGCGGCATGCCTTTCAGGCTTAGCCGATGACGAACAGGGGCTGGCCGTATTCCACCGCCTGGCCGTTCTCGACCAGGATTTCCTTGATGACGCCGGCCTTGTCGCACTCGATCTCGTTGAGCAGCTTCATGGCTTCGATGATGCAGACGGTCTGGCCTTCCTTGACCGAATCGCCGACATTGACGAACGCGGCGGCACCCGGCGACGGCGCACGGTAGAACGTGCCCACCATCGGCGAGGTCACAATGTGGCCGGCGGGCAGCTGCGCAACCGGGTCGGCTGCCGGGGCGGCCGTGCCGACCGGGGCAGCGGCCGGCGCGACCGGCAGTGCCTGCAGCTGGGGCATGGCCATCGGCGCGGCGACGATTTGCGGCGGTTGCTTGACGATGCGTACCTTGCCGTCGCCTTCGGTGACTTCCAGCTCGGAGATGCCGGATTCGGCCACCAGGTCGATGAGCGTCTTCAGCTTGCGCAGGTCCATCTTCTTATCCTCCTGAATCAGGTTGTCCGGTCCGCTGCCCGCTGGGCTGCGGCGGAAGAAATCGTTATGGCGGCCACCACAGAGCCGCGCCCGCCGTGCCGAAGCACGCGCAACGGGCGCGGACCGCCGGGCGGCGCGCGCAGGTTCGTCAAAAAATTGTGGCAGGGGTCAGCGCCCCGGGCTCCCTGGCGGCGGCTGTTCCTGGGCAAGCGCATAGTCGAGTGCCAGCAGGTATCCCTGCCATCCCAGCCCACAGACCACCCCGACAGCCACGTCGGAGAAATAGGAATGGTGACGGAAGCTCTCGCGGCGATGCACGTTGGACAGGTGGACCTCCACGAAAGGGATCGCCACGCCGGCCAGCGCGTCACGCAGGGCCACGCTGGTGTGCGTGTAGGCAGCGGGGTTGATGATGATGAAATCGACGGCTTCCTCGCGCGCGGCGTGGATGCGGTCGACCAGTGCCCCCTCATGGTTGGACTGGAACGAAGCCAGGGAAATGCCGGCCTTTGCCGCTTGGTCGGCCAGCGCTGCGTCGATATCGGCGAGGGTGGTGTACCCGTAGGTCTCCGGTTCCCGCGTGCCCAGCAGGTTCAGGTTGGGCCCATGCAGGACCAGCACCTTGCGGTAGCGGGCAGAGCGACGGATGGAGCGGGTTGCAGTCACGGCGGCTCGACCAGATCAACGAAATTGCGCGGAGATTACCGTAGCTTAGAGGGATTTGTCTAGCGCGGGATACAAGGCTTGGCGACGCTGGGCCCCATTCGGCGACGCTTTCAGCACTTTCGCGGTCGCTAAGTACGATTACGGAACAAATCGCGAGAGAAATCCGAAATTGACCGGAGATACCGAAAGAACTTACTCAGGTGCGCGGCAGCACCGCGCGCAGTTCTTCCGCGGTAACGCGGCCCATCTTGCGGTACTTTACGCTGCCGTCCGGGTTGATGACCACGGTATAGGGCAGGCCGCCGGCGCTGTTGCCAAAGTTGCGCGACAGCTCCGTGCCGGCGAAGCCGGCAACCGCGAGCGGATAGGCGACCGGTACCTTCTTGGTGAACTGCTGAATATTGCTGGCCGAATCAATACCGATGCCGACAAACTCGACTTGCCGGCTCTTGTATTCCTCGTGCAGCGCGGTCAGTTCGGGCATTTCTTCCACGCAGGGGCCGCACCACGGTGCCCAGAAGTTCACCACCAGCGTCTTGCCGCGCAGCTTGCCCAGGTCCAGCTCGGTGCCGGCAGGGTCTGGCAGCCGCGCCTGGAAGAACGCCTCCACCGCCTGGTCGTTCGCCGGCTTGGGCGAGAACACGAAGTGGCCGGCAAGGGCACCCGCGACGCAGGCGACGACGGCAACGCCGATCCACAGCCAGAGGCGGGAGCGGCGGACGGGCGAGGAGACGGTGTCAGTCATGGGCAAGCTGGACTGGTGAGTATTAGTAGGCGAGCTTAGCCGGCCGGCGTTTCAGGCCGGGCTTCCGGCCGGGCCGGTGCCCGCATCTTCGCCGATCAGCGCGCGTACGGCCTGCAGGTCCGCGCGGGCCGGCCGTCCGGAGGCGTCGGCGCGCACGGCGCCGCGTTCGTCGATGGCATCATACAGTGCAATATGGATGCCGACCGGCACACCAAGTTCCGCGCGCACCTCGCCGGCCAGCTGGCGCGCTTCGCGCCGGTCAGGCCATTGGCCCTTCCACAGGAAGCTGAGCGTCTCGACATCGGCGCGGCCGCCGAAGTGACGGCTTTCGCTGGTTTCGAAGTCGACCCCGGCGTTCAGCAGGTGCAGCGTGGCGTCCTTGGCGCTGTCGCAGAAGCACTGCAGGTAGATGTCCGAGTGCTCGGTGGCGGTGCCGTTCAGCACGGCACCCACCAGGTAGGGCCGGAACGGCGCCAGGTCCTCCATGGCCAGCAGCGCCACCCGGCGCATCAGGGCCAGCACGCGCGGCTGGGTGTCGGCGTGGAACAGGGCCTGGTAGGCGCGGACTTCGGCCTCGACCTGGTCGTTGTCGGGCAGCCACTCGCCGGGCACGCGCTGCTCGCCCAGCACCTGGCGCGCGGCCTTGCGTTTGGCGGTGGCGTAGTCGGCGCCGTCCTCGGCGATCATGCGGGCGGCGGCCTGGGCGATCTCCTCGCGCAGGCGGGTGGGGTCGGGCGGGGTACGTCGGCTCATTACCCCATGATACCGGAGCGCGCGCCGGGCGCTGCACGGGACCGTAGCCGGGCGCCGCGGTGCAGCGAAGGCCGCCCGCGCTCGGGTACAATCGAGGGCTTCCTGCCCGGCCTGCCATCACCATGCGGCCACGCTGCCGCCGCGCGAGCGCCGGGTGCCGAGTCCCCAAGCCTGCGGGCTTCATGTCTTCCCGGGAACCCATGCATATTCATATCCTTGGCATCTGCGGCACCTTCATGGGCGGCCTGGCGGTGCTGGCCAAGCAGGCCGGCCATCGCGTCACCGGCTGCGATGCCAATGTCTATCCTCCGATGAGCACCCAGCTGGAAGCGCAGGGCATCGAGCTGATCGAAGGCTTCGACCCCGCCCAGCTGGCGCTGGAGCCCGATCTGTTCGTGATCGGCAACGTGGTCTCGCGCGGCAATCCGCTGATGGAAGCCATCCTCGACCGCAACCTGCCTTATGTGTCTGGCCCGCAATGGCTGGGCGAGCACGTGCTGGCGCGCAAATGGGTGCTGGCGGTGGCCGGCACGCACGGCAAGACCACCACCACGTCGATGCTGGCCTGGATCCTGGAGGATGCCGGCTACAACCCGGGCTTCCTGGTAGGCGGCGTGCCGCAGAACTTCGGCATCTCGGCGCGAGTGACCGAATCCGATTTCTTCGTGATCGAGGCCGACGAGTACGACACCGCATTCTTCGACAAGCGCAGCAAGTTCGTGCATTACCGCCCGCGCACCGCGATCCTGAACAACCTGGAATACGATCACGCCGACATCTTCCCGGATCTCACGGCGATCGAGACGCAGTTCCACCACCTGGTGCGCACCGTGCCGGGGCAGGGCCGGCTGGTCGTCAACGGCGTCGAGGAAAGCCTGGCGCGCGTGCTCGAGCGCGGCTGCTGGAGCGAGGTCGAACAGTTCGGCGTAGGCGACTGGCGCGAGAGCGATGCCGCCCACACCGCGCACTCCGCACAGACGGGCAAGGATGCCTTCGACGTCTGGTTCGGCAACGCCGTGGCCGGCACCGTGGTGTGGGACCTGCAGGGCACGCACAACCGCATGAATGCGCTGGCGGCGATCGCCGCGGCACGTCACGTGGGCGTGCCGGCGGAGCAGGCGATCGCTTCGCTGTCGCGCTTCGCCAACGTCAAGCGCCGCATGGAGGTGCGCGGCGAGGTAGGTGGCGTGACTGTCTACGACGACTTCGCCCACCACCCGACCGCGATCCAGACCACCCTGGAAGGGCTGCGCCGCCGCGTCGGCAGTGCCCGCATCCTGGCTGTGCTGGAGCCGCGCTCGAACACCATGAAGCTGGGCGTGATGAAAGCCCAGCTGCCGGCCAGCCTGGAGCAGGCCGACCTGGTGTTCGGCTACGGCGCCCCCCCTGGCAAGGACGCGCTGGGCTGGGACCTGGCCGAGTCACTGGCGCCGCTGGGCGACAAGGCTGCCGCGTTCCAGGACCTGGGCGCGCTGGTGCAGTCCGTGCGCGCCGTGGCGCAGCCGGGCGACCACGTGCTGGTGATGAGCAACGGCGGCTTCGGCGGCGTGCACCAGAAGCTGCTGGCCGCGCTGGCCGCGGCGGCCTGAGCCGCAGGGGACCGCCATGCTGCTGTACCTGCACGGATTCCGCTCCTCGCCGCAGTCGTTCAAGGCCCGGCTGGTGCAGGAGCGCATGCGCCAGTGGGGCGTGGGCCGCTACTACGCCTGCCCCGAGCTCAATGTTTCGCCGGCGCTGGCGATCGCCCAGGCCGAGGCTGCCATCCGCGCCGCCCAGGCTGGCGGCGACCAGGAAGTTGCCATCGTCGGCTCGTCGCTGGGCGGGTTCTATGCCCGCTGGCTCGGCGAGCGCCATGGCTGCAAGACTGTGCTGCTGAACCCGGCGATCCATCCGTGGACCGACCTGGAGCAATATCTGGGTGAGCAGCCGCTGTGGCACGGCGGTGGCGCGATCACGGTCGAGCGCCGCCACCTGCAGGAACTGCTCGACCTGCGCGTGGAAAACATCAGCCGCCCCGAGCGCTACTGCCTGCTCGCCGCCACCGGCGACGAGGTGCTGGACTACCGTGAAATGGTGGCCGCCTGTCCCGGCGCGAATATTCGCGTGATCGAGGGCAGCGACCACGGCATCAGCGAATTTGCCGACTACGTCGACGAAGTGCTCGCCTTCTGCGGCTACGGCCCGGGCGGCAAGGTGCCTGCAAGCGCAGGCGCGGCATGAGCGCGCAGTCCGCGCGCCGCTGCGGCTGGAGTTCGCACCTGGCTTTCGATGCGGCAATCACGCCCAACCTGCGGCGCTGGGTGACCGGCGACGACGGTTCGCTGACCGCGCGGCTGGTGGCCGCGTCCGAGCGCTTCCGCGTGGCGCAGTTGCTGCAGCGCCCATTGCGGCCGCTGGCCGATGAGTGGCAGGTGCTGGGCCAGCACGACCGCGTTCCGGCGCTGACGCGCGAAGTGCTGCTGATCTGCGACGATATTCCCGCCGTCTTTGCCCACACCGTGGTGCGCCTGCGCCACGCGCGGCGCGACTGGCCGTTCCTGCGCGGTCTGGGCGCGCGTCCGCTGGGCGGGCGGCTGTTCATCGATCCGGCAGTGACGCGCGACCCGTTCCAGTTCGCGCGGCTGGTGCCGCACCATCCATTGCGCCAGGCGCTGCAGCGCGTGCTGCCGGCGATGGCGCCGCTGCCCATGCTGCCGGCGCGCCGCTCGGTATTCAGGCGCGGCGACGGCGTGATGCTCGTGACAGAAGTCTTCCTGCCAGACCTGCTGGCACGGCCAGCCCCGGGGACCAAGGCGATTGCGCTACCAATGTTCCGGCGCACCACAGACCGCGGCCCCATCGCTTCACACACTACCGAAATCAAAGAGATAACAAGATGAAACTGCAGGGTCGGGTTGCCATCATCACCGGTGCCGCCGCTGGCATTGGCTTTGCCACCGCGCAGCGCTTCGCTGCCGAGGGCGCCATCGTCGTGCTGTGCGACCTCAACGAAGAGCGCGTGCGCGAAGCCGCCGGCCAGCTCGCCGGCACCGGCACCGGCGTGTCGGCGTACCGGGTCGACGTGACCCGCCGCGAGGAAGTCGATGCCATGGTGGCGGCGGTGCTGGCCGCGCACGGCCGCATCGACATCCTGATCAACAACGCCGGCATCACCAAGGACGCGC